>NZ_CAKE01000009.1 GCF_000296835.1 Lactobacillus hominis DSM 23910 = CRBIP 24.179
TGCAAGCTATCGTTAGTGCTATGCAAGGAGTTATCAACGCCGTCAAAAATGGTGTGAATAATGCTGTCAATGCTGTAAAGAACTTTGCCAGTCACATGATGTCTGCCGGTGCCGACCTGATCAAAGGCTTAATTAATGGTATCAAGTCTATGGTTGGTGCCGCAGTTAATGCTGCTAAAAATGTTGGTAGTAAAATTGTCGGTAGTATCAAAGGCTTCTTACACATTGGATCACCTTCAAGATTAATGAAGAAGTACGGTCGCTGGGTTGATGAAGGTTTGATTATTGGATTGAACCATAGTGCTGGGGACGTAGGCGACTCAGCCCTTGGTGTAGCAATGGGTATTTCTGACGCAGTAGATAGCGTTAATCCAACTATTGATCCATTAACTTTAAGCGGATCTAATCCAGGTGATGAACTTGTAGGTGGCTTTAACCGTGCCTTATCTGCTATAGGCAATGTTGCTGGCGCAATCAGTGATTTAAATGGCTCAAGTGCCAACATTGGTATTTTTGGTCAAGCCGCAATTGCAGGCAATGGAGTTGTTGGCAGCAACAACGTTGTGGGCTCTGGCGCATTAACTCCAGGTACTACTACTTTTGGCCAAACAACTACAACCAACCAAACTCAAAACCAAACTCACGTTAACATTGATTCTGGTGCTATCGTTGTTCAGTCAACTGGTAGTGAAGATTACGATGCTGACAAGATGTTAGAAGCTCTAGAAAACAAGATCATGGAGCAGAAAGATAGAGCCTTGTAATTAAGGCTATAGGAGGTTGATATTATGGCCTTAAATGGCTTCGGTATATATATTACCGACTACTCAAATAACCAAACAGTGGAGCTACCAGTTAATCCGTCTGAGGTGTCTCTAAAGCTTGAAAGTGATGATAAATCACAAACAGTCATAAACTTGGGTGAGATAAGTCAGCTAGGCTATATCAAGCTATCTAGCATCAGTATAGCTAGTGTATTCACGGAAAAACGTGAACGATATGTAAGCTCGGATGACTTTAGAACCCCCCAAGAGTACATTGACTGGCTTAAAGGCATTCAAGAAAAACGACATCACGTTCAACTTGTAATAGGTGGCACAAAGATTAGTTTGACTATGTCTATATCTTCTTTTGAGTATGGCTTAAAAAAAGCTTATACAGAGGAATACGCTTATACTTTGGATTTTAAAGAGTACCGTGAGGCTAAGTATGAAAAGATTAACTCACCATCAAAACCAGCAATAAAAAGACCTGCACCACCTAAAAAAATGGGTGTTGGTTCAATTGTCATTGTTAATGGACAATTGCATTTAAATAGTAATGGACGTGGCGCAGGACAATATGAACGTAATGCCAGACGCAAAATCACCTATCTAGCTCCTGGTCATCGCTATCCAGTTCATGTTTCACTGGTTAATGGTGGTGCTAGGGGATGGGTTAAACAGTCAGAGGTGAGATTAGCTTGATTACTAAATTCAGAATTCTGGATCATGTCAGACAAGACGGCCACGAGGCTAAAGACATTGTCAAAAACCTAAAATGGCAGACAGATCTAAACTTTAGTGCTGGTCAACTCACATTTGATCTGGTTAAGGCAGGAACTCCGATTGTTCCGGCACAAGGTGCAATTGTTGATTTTGCTTGGGATAACACTAATATCTTTTGGGGCTTTGTCTTTAAAAGTGAGTATAAGGGTGACAATACGGTTAGTGTTACCGCCTATGACTTTATGAGATACCTTAAAAGTGAAGGATCTATAGTTTTTCAATCACACACTTTAGCCGACCGGGTAACTGAAGTGTGCAGACGTGATGGAGTCCCTTTTAGAATTGTCAATAGACCGTCTTACAGAGTGCCAGCAGAAGTGTGTGATGGTAAGACAGGTTTTGATATGATCAAAAGTGCTATCGATAAGACATATACCGCAACTGGTCAACGTTATGTACTATCAACTAACTATAAAATTGTGGAGCTTCGAAAGGCTCCATTTTTTAATAAACAAGAATTAGTAATCGATAGTCGTACAACCATGACAGATTATACCTATACTGAAAGCATCGATAATGCTGCTAATGTTGTGCAAGTAGTCCATAAGGACCAAAAGAAGTCGCAGACTAAAACGGCTACCGCCAGTTCAACAACTGGTGATGACCCTAAAACAACTAGTTTCACTGTGGCCACTGTAAGAGGGAACACTATTAAGCAATGGGGACAGATGATCAAAGTTGAAAATGCAAAAGAAAAGGCAAACTTTGCCCAGATGGTTCAGCAAGCTAAGGATAAGCTTAAGGAATTAAATCAGATTGAAAAGACCTTAACAGTTGATTGTATTGGTGAACCTTCTTTGGTTCCTGGCTCTGGTGCTAATGTCTATATCAAAGACTTGGGTCTTACTTGGAAAAATTGTCCAATCTTAAAAGCTACACATAATTTTGGTGTTGATTACACTTGCAGTTTAGAAATGAAGGTGGGTAATAAATGGCAGGAGAACGGCTCTACAAGTTAATGACCTCTAGGGGCGGTAGCGATAGCGATTATTCAGACGTTGTCTATGGCGTTGTCGTTTCTACCAAGCCTTTAAAAGTTCAGCTATCTAACCAGATAGTTATTGATGACAATTTCATTATCTTAGGTAAGCATATCGGCAAAATTAAGCTTGCTGGTAAAGCTAAGATTAAAGTTAAGTCACACGCTGACCAAGTTGGCGATAAGTCTGGTATGCGCCCAGATGTTGATGAAGAAATAGACTTTCCTAAACAAGAATATTATTTCGAAATTGATAACGAACTTAAGGTAGATGACAAGGTAACTTTAATTCGTGCAGATGGCGGACAGCAATTTTATCTTTTTGAACGTAAAGATAAAGATGGCTATGGCTTTTAGAAAGGTGGGTTAAATGGATAATGAAGACACTAATCCTACACTGACCTTTCAGGTAGCACACGGCAGGATTAGAAATAAATTTGACGGCTTGCAAGCTATGGTACAAGCCGTTGATAAAATCTTAAAGACAGAACGGTTTGTTTATCCTATCTATAGCGATCAGTACGGCAATGACCTCAACGAACTACTTGGTAAAGGGTTCGACTATGCCAAGGTAGAAGTTGAGAGAATGACCAAAGAGGCGCTATTAGCAGATGACCGAGTTATCTCGGTTAAGATAAATAGCATTAAACAAACTGACTCAACAACATTAAGCGTGACTGGTACTTGTTTAACCAGTTATGGCGATATTCCTATAGAAAGCGAGGTGGAAGTTAAAAAATGAGTCCTAATGAATTGGTGGAAGAGTTCCAATCAAGGGACTACCAATATTTTTTAAATAAAATGCTGGACGCTGTCCCAGAGAATATAGATAAGCGTGAAGGCTCAATTATCTATGATGCTTTAGCACCTGCAGCTATGGTTATTGGTCAGCAATCCTTAAGCATGGCTAATATCATCAAAGAAACTTATATCAAGACAGCAGAAGGGGAGTTCTTAGATTACCGTGCAGCAGAACATGGAACTGAAAGATATCCAGCTACTCATACCGAGGCGAAAGCAAAAGTTTTAGATGACAATCAGGAACCGTTAAAAAATGTAAAAGTGGGCGATAGGTTTGCCAGTATTGGCGACTCGCCTATTTTTTATACCGTTGTTTCAATCAACAATGATTACACGGTTCAATTGCAAGCTGAAGTTGCTGGTTCTAGCGCTAATGCTTATATAGGTCAAGTAATTCCAGTTACTCCAAACGATGCATTATCGTGGGCTGAGATCATCGAAATTACTGCACCAGCGAGAGATACTGAAACAGATGACCACTTGCGTAATCGTTTGTTAAGTTCCTCTAGCTGGATTGCTTACGGTGGCAACATTGCTGATTACTTAGATATGCTAAGCAAGATTAGTGAAGTTGGAGCAGGTCAGGTCTATCCAACGTGGGACGGTGCTGGAACTGTCAAACTGGTCATTCTTGATAATAAATTGATGCCTGCAAGCTCCACGCTTGTTAAGCAAGTTAAAGATAAGATTGACCCAGAAGACAAAGAAGCTCAAGGTTATGGGCTGGCTCCAATTGACCACAGGGTTACTGTAGTAGCTCCAGATCGCTTAAAAATTGATATTGCGATAACCGTTAAGCTTGATGATAATAAGGCTCCTAACGTGGTTAGAGCAAATATTAAAGGCGCCATTGAAGGCTACTTTGAAATGTTAAGAGGTCAATGGAATAAGACCGACTCCAAAACTGGTCGGGGCTACTCCATGGTTATCTATCGTTCTAAGATCTTATCACAAGTGATGCTTGTTGAAGGTGTGATTAATGCACAATTACCACAGTTAAACGGTGGTAGCAATGATGTGACGCTTGCATTTAATAATCAGACGTCACAATTGCCAGTGTTAGGGGATGTGACAATCAATGAGCAATAGCGACAAGTACGAACTTCTTAGGTATATGCCTGACTACTACGATGGCGTTTATGAAATGGTTGAGCTACTGAAAGCACAAAGCAAGACTTTGAGTGAGATAGAAGATAACCATACTCGGAGCTTACTGAATGAGTTTGTCACGCAAGCGGACGAAAAAGGTATCTCAATCTTTGAAGATCAGTTAGGCATAAAGCCAGGAGCTAACGACACTTTAGAAACTCGAAGAAACAAGGTTTTAATGTACGGATTACCTCCACAACCTATAACTGTGCGGTATCTACAGAACCTATTTAAGATTTCGAGCATTCCAGCTGAGGTGTCCGTAGATTATCACCAAAGAACTGTTATTATCTCTGCTAAATCTGCAGAAATTAGCGCTAGTCAGCTTGATTATATGAAGTACCTGCTAAATGTATCTATTCCAGCTAATATGCTCTACGAAGTTAAGATTGCTCTTAATAACGTAGAGTTAACAGATGACTGGTTTATTGGTATTGGTATGACTTCAAGAGCTGAGTTAACGGTAGGCGCAGACTTAAGCCAAGTCTATAACTAGAAAGGGGACAAAATGTCAAAATATAGAAAAACAGTGTTAACCAATGCTGGTCTTGACTTGGTTAAAAGAGCTAATCAAGGTAAAGCACGGTTTCACTTGACACGGGGCGCATCTTCCACTGAAGACTTGCGCCAGTTCAGTATTGCAGACTTGCAAAACATGACAGAATTGCCAAGCATTATGCAATATTCAGGACTTAGCAATATCGAAAATACAATCAAGACGCCAGACGCAGTTATAGGCGTCAAGATGAACTTTGATAACAAAGACTTAAAGCACGGCTATAAAGTCAACGCTGTTGGGTTGTATGCTATGGAAGATGCTGAAGATGCCACTGAGTTCTTATATGCCTTATCTGTGGCAGACGAACCAGAACAAATACCAGACTTTACTAATGACGTGCTTTTCAAGTTTAACTTGATGATGTACGTGGTAATTGGTCGTAAGGACAATGTCACAGTAACTGTTAGTGCTGACGATGTTTATACTAAGAATCAGACTTACTCACGCACTGAAATCAAAGAGCTGCTAGATGAACTTACTAAAGATCATCAAAAGATACTAGACGGCAAAGCTGATAAGGATAGCGTTTATAACAAGACCGAAGTAGACAATAAGCTCGATACTAAGGCAAACAAGTCAGATGTTTATACTAAGACTGAAGTAGATACCAAGTTAGACAGTAAGGCTGATAAATCTGACCTTCAAGCCCTCAACATTGACCAATATGCTAAAAAAGCGGACGTACAAAGTGCATATCATAAAGATGTGCCGGCTAGTCTTACTGAACTCAATAACCTTACTGAAGAGGGCTTGTGGAGTTTTAGAGCAAACTTTAATGACGCTCAATGGAATGCGGTTGCTAATAAACCGCCTACTGATAGATATGCACTATACAAGGTGTCGAAAATTCAAGATGATCTTTTCCAAATCTGTTATCCAACTGGCTCTGTTCAAATCTACTACCGCATGGCTAGTGGCGGAGGTAAATCGTGGAGTGCTTGGCAATCTCTGGTTAATAATTCCACTTACTCAGATACTGAAATCGACAAGAAAATTGATGCTGCTGGTAAGGTTAAAAAGGTTGCTGGAGTTGACCCGGACAATTCGGGCAACGTTCCAATTAACGTCAATGTTGTTACTGGTTACAACGTGGATAGCCAACAAGCTACCCAAACTACTAAATCAGTAACGCAGCCTGTTTATATTGATAAATCAGCATTTCAAACAATTGCAGAAAGAATTAAGCAAAATTCAACCACTGTTCAAACCTTGCAACAAGTACGAGATGCAATTGTAACTCAGACAAACCCTAACGACATGAAGACGTCGGGACATTACTTTTATACAGGTAATTCGCAACTTCCTTTTGCTGGTTGGGGTTTCTTAGATGTTGTCAAAACTCCAGATACTACAAGAGTCCGACAAATAGCAACACCAGATGGCTACAATACCCAATACATAAGAGGAATTGGACCAACTGGGACGTGGACTAATTGGGTAAACATTAAGCAGCCTAGCTGGAGCGATATTACTAATAAGCCTAAATACCGGTATTCTTTGTACAACGGTAACATTCACTTCAATTCGTCTAGCGGTAACTTTGAATGGTTCACTAAAAATTACACTTCTAATGAAGTCTCCGACAGTGGCACAATGGCCATTGATTTAGACGATGATGCCGCGTTACAAGAAACAGCTACAGCGTTAAACAATGTTAAAAATAGGGCTTATAGCTCTTTGCCTTTAGCGGGCGGAAGCATGAACTTATATTCAACAATTAATTGGAACGGTGGGGGTATCAATGACCGATCTGGTAATCTTGGTGGTTTAACTTGGTCTGGTGGAACTGATAGCGCAAGGATCTATGGTGATCAGAACGGTAACGATAATCTAGATTTAGCGATTGATTTAGGCGATGACAACTCTAATCATGTTTCCTTTAGATGGAATAGTGCGGAAAAAGCAGCGATTAGGTCAGATGGTCACTACACTGGTTCTGTTGATTGGAGCAATGTTTGGGGCAGACCTGACGTTGCAACCCAGCAGCAAATTAAAGACCATCAAAACCAGATCAATGCTATTAACTCCAGATTAAATGAGTTAGGCTTTCACGTATTCAATACGGAGGCTGAGTCACTAGCGGCAAGTAAGCAACACCCGGGCTGGGTATGTATTCCATAGGGGGTAATTTATGGAGATGAAAAATATTAGATCTCTGCACATTGCGGGGGTCAAGTTTTCAAGAATTTCAAATATAAAAGCCAAGCTGAAAAATCCAGCGACGCTTTACTATGAGCCTGATACTAATTCTGGTGGTTCTAACACAGCAAACTATAATCAAGCGTACTATGACTTATTTGAGGCTGAACCGTTTGATAACAAACACGGAAGTATATTTTATCCGGTGATTGTTGAAACTCCTTACGGTAATGGCATAGGTCGCTGGGTTTACTGGATTGAAACCAAGAACGTTCTAGAGATCGTGGGGGGGTAAAAACCGCCTTCTATTCCACTTTTGGCGAGCTTTTACGTCGCTTTTTCAAAAAGAAGGTGGCGTAAATGCAGGTTAATGGCAAAGAGGTTGAAACCCTACACATTGCTGGAGATAAATTTACAAAAAATCTGGCTGGGAAAACATTTAAGCCTAATCAATCAGCCGAGCTGCACAATTATGCTTATATTCAGGGAGAAGATATGGGACCAAGCCCTCGAAGTGATTTATTAGTTGATGCGTCATTCACAGATAATGAGGGTAACCGCTGGTATGTAGTAACTGGAGATTTTCACTACAACGATTTTACTGGCGAGGGTTACATTAATAAGAGAACTTTTTATCTCAATGAAAATCAGTTCAAGTCGATCATAACTGGGGGGGGAGCTAGAACCCTTTACCTGCTTGAGCTTACGTCATTTAGTCAACTTCAAAGGAAGGTGGCTTAGATGAAAGTACAAGGCAAGGAAGTAACACAATTACACATTGACGGCACTAAGTTTTCGCAAGTTCACGACATTGTTAATAAGGTCATCGAGTTTGTTTGGTCAAAAGATTACTCGTTTGCGCATTATTTAGGTTCGCAAAATCAAGATCTTGTTGAACTTCATACGATAGACGGTAGTGACGTTGGGGACAATACCAGTACTATGGCCTATTACTATGCTGGACGAATGAAAGTTATGTGGTACTTTAATGGATTAGCTATTATTAAAGTGCTGGATAGGTACGGTGGCTTTGACCCATCTAAAAATTATCTGTTTTGGTTACACATAACATCTAAGAACTGGAAAGTTGTAGGGGGGTAATTAACCTTCTTTATTACTTGATACATAAAGCATTCAGCCACTTCCTAACTGGGGAGGCGGTAGCATGCTAAAAGCGCAAGGCAAAGAAGTTACCTCACTCCACATAGACGGCACACGTTTTGAACGTAGCAAGTCTAATTGGATTGTCACACCCAAAAATTCGACTGTTCAAATGTATAGGTGGGGAGCTGATACAACTGATAGCCACGCCAAGGGAATATATATGCTTGGTCCAAGTGTTATATGGAATGACTTCTTAAAGTATGGTGTAAATTATGCTGTTATTTCGACAATCCAAGCTAATGGGGAATTGTATTATCTATTGTTTGATTACACATATTCAGGTGCCACAACAATGCCAATAGCAAAAGCTAGCGACATGAATATAGTTAAACAAACCTCAGAACCTACTCATGGGTTCGCATTTTACGAATAAAAAACAAGCCTTAGCGGGCGTTCCGCTAGGGCTTTTATTATGCAGAAAGGAATTTTAAAAATGGCAGAAGAAAAACAAGTTCAACCAGAAACGACAGAAATTAAGGGGACAAAATGGTATGTATATTACCAAAGTGATCCACATGGCACTACAAGAAGTGATCGTTTCCATGTAATTACAACGCCAGTACCATATGACACCATTCCATGGCATACTCACGCTGAAAAACCACCAGAAAAATTAACTAACCCTGTTTGGTCAGATGAAGTTAATTTTTGGGTTGAAGACACCTTAACTGGTCAAGACGGACAATTAGCCAAGATTTCAGATGCGGTTGAAAAATTACAAGAAAGTCATGAACAAGCAGTTGAGCAAACTGAACAAGCTAGTCAAATGATGGAGCAAGTACAAGCTCAACAAATGAATAGTGCCAAGATGATGGGACAATTCAGCGCTGGCATGCTCCAGATGCAACAAATGCTGAAGAATATCAATGACAAGCTTGGTGCTCCTACTGAAACCAAGCCAGCAGATACTAAGGAAGAAGGTAATAAATAATGTTTTTCGATTTCACTACTATCCAACAAGAGCTAGAAAATCAATATAAGCAGCAATACGACTGGGGCTGGTTTGGCGATGAAACTACCGCTAAAAACACTCTAAAAGGCTATGTTGCACTGGGTATCTTATCAAAAGAAGGCTATAAGAGAATTACGGGGGTGGAATATCGTGAAGCGAGAAATCAAAGCCCTGTGGCACAATCTTAAGCTTAATCCAATCCATTTTAAATTGGGGGTATTAATGGCTCTATTCGGGCTAATTTTATTAATTAACGACCACTTCTTTTTGTGGCCACCTGAATGGTCAGACTTTTTTAATAATGACTGGGTCGACGCTTACGCCATTGCAGTGGGTGTTGGCTTAATCAGTTTTGTGCTAGCTGGAGGTAAAAGCCAACTTGCTAATGCGATCTTGTTAACCTGTACCATGGTGTTTTTAACAGTAATCACAGTCCTATCTTCAGGGCTTTTTTTATTGCACCGTGACTATGGGCAATTCGTTTATGTAGTAGGTTTCCTGTATGAGATGTCAGATGTTTTAAAGCTAGCAATTTATACAAAGACAGTAAAACGTCGAAAGTAGGTGGTAGAAGTGCAAGAATGGCTCGACTTTATCCAAAAGCTCGCACTTCTTATCAGCGCTATCACAGGGCTGGCCACTATTTACTTTTCCATGCGGAAATTTACGCATGATGAAAAAAAGGAAAAGCACGACGAAAGCAATGACGATGCTGAAATGTATCGCAAAAGGTGGCTAGCAGCAGAAGAGGGGTTCGACGACCTCTATAAGGAAAATGCAAAATTGCGTGAAAAGATAAGTACCTTAGAAAATCAGATTGAAGAACTTAAGCAGAAAATTCAAAGACTAAGAAATCGAGGTAAGTAATATGAAGAAGCCAAGTATTAGAGTGATTGATTATGTGGTGTTAGTTCAATCTAACGTCATGACAATTGAGGATGTTCCTAGTGACATTCAAGGCAAGGTAGCTGAATGGCTATCTTTTTTTGTTGACGGAAAAAAGGAAAATAATTCCGAAACTGCAAGAGGTGGTTTAAATGCTCAAAACAATTAGCGACTGGTTACCATGGGTAGCTATGGTTGTGATGTATGTAGCTGGCAAAATTGCCAGCTACTACGAATATAGTAAAAAGAACGATCCTGAAGTAGCGAATAAGTTTAAGCATGTTGGCGAACTTGCTAAGTGGGCAGTCGCAGATCAATCAAGATATAGCGACAAGGCTGGATCTGTTAAGTTTGATGATGCGGTTAAGAGTCTAACCAATCAAGGCGTTGATAAGTCAATGGCACAAGGCGCTGTACAAGATGCTTACTTGAACTCTGATCTTCCTAAGTCAGAACCCAAGCCAGCCCCAGCACCAATTATTATTCCTAAAGTCACAGACCCAGTTGAAGTTGTCCCAATCAAGCCAGTTGAAGACAACAATGCGGTTCTTGATGATTTAGAGGTCAACAATAATGAAAAAATATAGTACTTATAATGAGTGGATCTTTTCAACTTTTAAAAAGCCAGTTCAGAAAGAAACGATTAAAAAGGTGGTGCTAGATAATGCAAAAAAACACGTATGGCGTTGATGTATCAAGCTTTCAATCAACTAATCTAGGAAGTTATGCTGTTAATGGTGCTAAGTTTGCTTTTATCAAGCTTACGCAAGCGACTAACTACAAGAACCCTAATGGTTCAGGACAGATTGCTAGCGCAAAAGCTAATGGCATTGAGGCTAATGGTTACTTCTATGCAACGTTTGGCAACAATGCTAACTCTGCAGTACTTGAGGCTCAATACGCTGTAGCAACTGCTAAGGCGTGGGGACTACCCGCAGGTTCTTACATTGCTACTGACTGGGAAGAAGGCTCGGGCAACTATACTGGAGGTAGTGCGCAAGCTAACACCAGTGCAATTCTTGCAAGTATGGACGTTATCAGCCGTGCAGGGTATAAGCCCATGCTTTACTCTGGAGCTTACTTATTAAAGAACGCAGTGTTCACTAGTCAAATCATTAGCAAGTATCCTAATTCTCTATGGGTTGCAGCATATCCAAATGGTAATGGCGTTGCGGTTTCAAGTCCTAATTTCGGGTACTTTCCATCAATGGACGGGGTAGCAATCTGGCAATTTACTGATAAATGGCGAGGAATGGACGTAGACGGGAATATTGCGGTTATCAGCACTTCTAATAACTCCTCAAGCTCAGTAGCAAGTAATGCACAAACTAATGGCGAATGGCACCCAGAAGTTAAATATAACGAACTAGGGCGTTTTAAAATCACTAAGCCTAATGGTGCTAAGCTATACAACAATGCTAATTTAGTCCTAGAGGCTTCAAAGGACGTTAGAAAATGCGGAGAAACTTATAAGATCTTTAATGCGTCTAAAGGTGCGGTTTGTGCTGGTACTGGTCAATTTTTCTCGCAAGCGGACGGGTCGACTAAGATCAATCCACTTGCTGTTAATGCTAGTGCTAGAGTTACCTGCAAGGTAGTAGAAGAGAATGTCTACACTCAAAACGAGTTAAAACCGTCAGCAGGAATTAAACACCTACCTAAAGGTTCAACCTGGAACGTTTTCGGACGCAAAGGCAAGTACTTAATCGTTGGTAGCGAAAAAGATGGTAAATACGTTGATGGCGACAAGTGTAGAGTAATTCTTTGGTAAACAACTAAATACAATTTAAAAGCCATTCTGGAGCGTTTGCCCTGGAGTGGCTTTTTTTATTTTTTAAAAAATGTAAATTATTCAGACTATGAAACATACATTGGCTTTGATGCTGTTGCATCTTCGAAAGAAGATGCTTTTAAGATGTATTTAGATAAGTTGAAAAAAATATATAAGTCGGAGTATGATGAAATAGACAAAGATATAAATAATTATGATATAGAAGAATATAACTTAACTAAAAAAGTTTGTTTGCCTATTTTTAACAACGGCTAGTAATTTGATATGAATAAAAGCACCCGTTTTAATAAAAAACGAGTGCTTTTTTGATGTTTCGCCAACTTTTCGCCAATATATTGGCTTGAACTGTTGATAAATCGGCAAAGTGTTATGCCCTGAACAGGAGTCGAACCTGCACTTTCAAAAGAAAATAGCGACCTGAACGCTACGCGTCTGCCAATTCCGCCATCAGGGCTTAAATATTAAAGAACATAGATAATTATACTAAATAATTGGTAAAATTAAAATGATATCTATTATAAATATGGAGCAAACATGGAAATTATTGATCAATCGATTTTAAGTAAAGTAATAAAAAAAAGAAAAAGCAAGAGCCACAAGGGGAATTATGGAAGATTATTAATTATCGGTGGTAGTGCCAATTATGGTGGAGCTGTTATCATGGCAGCTGAAGGAGCTCTCAATAGTGGTGCTGGTTTAATTTGTGTTGCTACTCATTCTATCAATTCGGCTGCTTTACATGCCCGCGATCCAGAAATTATGTTTTTAGACTGGCATGATGAAAATGGCTTAAAGCAAATGATTCCACAAATGGATGTTATTGTTTGTGGGATGGGCCTAGGAAATGATAAGTTGGCTAAGCATATACTTGAATTGCTCAAAAAGTATGTAACATCTGATCAAGTGGTTGTTTTGGATGCAAGCGCACTAGATTTAATTGCACAAGATAAGAATTTATTGCTTCACCAAGCTAAAAAAATAGTTTTAACTCCACATCAAGTGGAATGGCAAAGACTAAGTCAAATTAGAATTCAATATCAAAGCGATGCGGCTAATCAAGAAGCGTTAGATAATTTATTCCCTGAAAAGAATGCTTATTTGATTTTAAAATCTAGCCATACTAAGATTTATGATCAGGAAGGCAATATTTTTGAAAATCCAATTGGTAATCCTGGTATGGCGATTGGTGGCATGGGAGATACTTTGGCTGGAATTGTTGGCGGCTTTATAGGGCAATTTGGTGCTGGTATCGAAACGCTACAAGCGGCTGTGTATTTGCATTCTTTAGCAGGGGATCGAATTTTTAAAGATAATTATATTGTTAAGCCAACTCAGTTAAGTGCAAGTTTACCCTTATTAATGAAAAAGTATGAGAGTCAAAATGAAGAAAATTAATAAATGGTTATTATTACCAATCACTTTTATTATTTTGTTTTGTGTGGGATGCAGTCAAAAAAATACTAATCCTGTAAAATTACCTGCGCCTGCAACTTCTTATCAAGAAAATAGTTTAGATTTAAAAGTAAAATCGGCAGTAGCATTTGATTTGAAAAATGGACAGATTTTTTATGCTAAAAATGCGACAAAAAAATATCCTGTTGCATCGATGTCCAAATTAATTACTATTTATCTTACCTTGCAAGCTATTAAAGATGGCAAAATTAGCTGGGATCAAGAAGTAACACCGGATAAAGATATTGTTAGTGTGGCAAATAATCAAGATTTTGCCAATGTAGCTATTAAGTTAAACCACAGTTATACTATTAGACAGCTTTATCAAGCTACGCTTATTCAATCAGCTAATGATGCAGCAATGATGCTCGCTAAGGCAGTAAGCGGCAACCAGCAAAAGTTTGTAATCCAAATGCGTGAGTTGCTAAAGAGTTGGGGAATAAATGACGCACAAATTTATACTCCCGATGGATTGCCGAATTACTCACTAGGCTCGCAAAAATTTACTGATAATAAAATGGCTGAAAATGAATTGTCCGCAAATGATATGGGCATTGTTATTCAGCATTTATTAAAAGATTATCCACAAGTAATTGAAACAACTAAGATTGCTAAATTAGATTTTAAAGACGAAAATTCTAATTTTCAGATGCAAAATTGGAACTGGATGTTGCCGGGATTGTCTCAATATGACGCTCAGTTTCCTGTTGACGGATTAAAAACAGGAACGACTGATGCGGCTGGAGCTTGTTTTGCCGGAACTATGGTGAAAAATGGTAGACGAATTGTGACTGTAGTGATGGGCGCAAAGCATGTTGATAGTAGCGATCCGTCAAGATTTGATGAAACTAAAAAATTATTAACTTTTATTTTTAATAACTACCAGCTATATATCTTTAAAAAAGGTCAAAAACTTAACGGGACAAATACAGTTTCTGTAAAATCAGGCAGACCTAAAAAGGTAACCCCAGTTTTACAAGAAGATAATGGGGTATGGCTTAGAAATAATCAAAAATTGCAAATGCAGTTTAACCAAAACTTTATTACAGCTCCAGTAAATAAGGGCGAGAAGGTTGGCACTCTAATTGATACTTCAATTCCAGCTTTAAATAAAAATAATGCACTGACTTTGCCTGCAACAGTTAATGAGAATATAAAATCAGCAAACTTTTTTAGTCAGATTTTTAACTGATAATAAAATTTAATGTTGGCAAACTCGCTCATGATTTATACTATTCAATGTATATAGAGAGGAAATAATGTAATGAAAAAAATAACCTTATTATCTGCTACAGTTCTTGCTAGTTTATTAATTATAAGCAACAACCAGCAAAAAGTTCATGCAGCAACAGTTCAAGATGCGCGAACTACGAATGTGAATCAAAGTAGCGTTAATGCTTATATTAATAACAATAAATTGCCTTATTCAGGGGTGACCGATGAAACAGCTAAGAGCACCTTTACTCGCGCTGGCGATTATCGTAATGGTAAGCCAGAAGGAATTGTAATTCACGAGACGGCAAAGCCAAATATTTCTGCGCAGCAATGGGCAGATATTTATAACAAAGAATGGCAAAAGCGTCAAACCTATGTCCATGCCTTCGTTGATCATAAGCAAGTAGTTCAAATTGCACCAACTGATAAAACAGTCTGGGGAGCTGGATATTATGCTAACCAACGTTTTATTCAAGTAGAATTATGTGAAGAAAATAATTTTGAAGATTTTGCTCAAAGTCTTCAAAATGATGCCACTTATGTAGCAACTTTACTCCATAAATATAATTTAAAGCCAAGTTTAGCAACTAGCGCTCAAACTGGTACAATCTGGTCGCACCATGACGTTTCTCGCTATTTAGGAGATACTACACACACTGATCCAGATGATTATTTTGCAAAAAACAATTACTCAATGGCGCAGTTCTTTGATTTGATTAAACAAAGATATGACGAATTGAGTCCAGTTGTAAATAAACCAGTAGAAAATAGTAATATCAAGAGTATCAATGATATTGCTAAAATAACTTATGATGGTCCAGGAAAAGTAGCTATTTGGAACGATTATGGCGCAAATAAGCATGTTGTAAAATATTTAGCTAAAAATACTCACTGGAAAGTATTTAAACAAGCTACCTATAATGGTCGTACTTGGTACAATCTTGGTGGCAACCAATGGATTGATGGGCAATATGTAACTTTGTCTAATAACTCAGCGCCTACTATTTCAGCGTCAAAGAATAATTCAAGCGTAACTGTTGGTAAGGGTGTTACACCAATTAACAAAGTTGTTTCAATTACATACAATGGTCGCGGTAAAGTGGCTGTTTGGAGCAATTTTGATGAAACTAAACATATTACAGGAAAATATTTAGCTAGAAATACAAATTGGAAGGCTTTTAAGATTGCTACTGATTCGCGCGGCCATAAATGGTACAATCTTGGGGGAAGCCAATGGATTGATAGTTCATACATCAGAGAAAAATAGGGCTTTTAGTCTTATTTTTTTAACAAAGTAAAGCATTAATACAGAAAGAGGATGAATCAATGCATAAAAATGTAAAGTTATTGGGAATAATAGTCGTGATTGCTATATTTTTATGTGGATTCGCCGTCTTTCAATATAATTCGCGCTCTTTAAATATTTTTGAACCTACTAAAACAGTTAAGGTAAAAAGTTCAAAAAAAGTACCAAAAAAGAAAGAGAAGAAATTTCTTTTATATAAAGACCCTTCAGATATTGAAAAAGAAGGCACTTGGAAAAAGAAAAGCGAGAAAAAAACTCAACCTAATTTGGCCACTGTTAAAGATCTCTGGATTCGAGTATCGCTAAAAGGCAATCGGACCTACATTATGAGTGGCAATAAGCCAATTTATACGATGCTTTCTACAGCGGGTCGGTTTAATAAATCAGGTAAATCTGATACTCCTGTAGGTACTTATCATATTGAAGCCGAAAAGGGCCAAGCATTTTTTAATCAAAAGCTTGGTGAAGGAGCTTTAAATTATGTCAGCTGGCATAAGCATGGAATTTATCTTTTCCATTCTGTACCAACAAAAAAAGATAAGTCCATTAACGTTAAAGAAGCTAATAAGCTTGGAAAAACTGCAGCTTCGCACGGCTGCGTACGTTTAAGCATTCCAGATTCTAAATGGTTAATGAACAATGTTCCTTATGGGACAAAAGTTGTAATAAAAAAATATTAATTTTAATGTTGGCTCAGCACCTATAAGCTGTTATAATCTAGTGACGAAAGGATTAAAAGTAGTAGTAAAGATATTTTTTTAGCGAGTCTATGTTGGTGGAAGATAGATAGAATTCTTTATGAAGGCGTGTTTAATCTGTTAGGTTAATTAAAATAATGAGCGGATACTTAGTATCAACTAGAGTGGTACCGCGGGTGATACACTCGTCTCTTTCTACATTGTAGGAAGAGGCTTTTTTTGTGAAAAGGAGAAAAAATGGATTTTAAAAATGAAGTCGTTGAATTAATTGCCAGTCAAGTTGATTTACCTAAAGAAAAAATCAATGCGTTAATTGAACGTCCTAAAAATGAAAAGATGGGAGATTATGCATTTCCAGCATTTACTTTGGCTAAAGTTTTGCGCAAGAATCCTGCACAAATTGCAACTGATATTGCAGCTAACATTAGTAGCGATGATTTTTCAAGTATTAAATCAGTTGGTCCTTACGTTAACTTTGCAATTGATCATGAAAAATTGATTTCTGCAACTTTAGCAGATGTTTTAACTAAGCAAAATCATTACGGTGATCAAAAATTGGGTGAAGGCAATGTGCCAATCGATATGTCTTCTCCTAACATTGCTAAGCCAATGTCAATGGGGCACTTGCGTTCAACTGTAATTGGTAACTCAATTGCTAAAACTATGCAAAAAGTTGGTTATACTCCAATTAAGATTAACTACCTTGGCGACTACGGTACACAATTTGGTAAGTTGATTGCTGCTTATAAGCATTGGGGTAATGAAGAAGACGTTAAAAAAGATCCAATTATGAATCTTTTCCATTACTACGTTCGCTTCCACAAAGAAGCTGAAACTAACCCAGAACTTGATAATGAAGGCCGCGAATGGTTTAAGAAGCTTGAAGATGGTGATCCAGAAGCAGTTAAATTATGGAAGTGGTTCCGCGAAGTTTCGCTTGAAGACTTTAAGCGCATTTATAAAGAACTTGGCGTAACTTTTGATTCTTATAACGGTGAAGCTTTCTTCAACGATAAGATGCAACCAGTTATTGATGAATTAAAAGATAAAGGCTTGCTGCATGAATCACGTGGTGCACAAGTTGTTGACATGGGTAAAGATGAAAATCCTGCCATTATTGTTAAGTCAGACGGTACCTCAATTTATTTAACGCGTGATTTGGCTGCTGCCGAATGGAGAATGAAGGAATATAACTTCGTTAAGATGCTCTACGTAGTAGGTAACGAACAAGCACAACACTTCGTTGAACTGAAGACTGTTTTGAAGAAGATGGGCTATGATTGGTCAGATGAAATTCACCATATCCCGTTTGGCTTGATTACTCAAGGTGGTAAGAAATTATCTACTAGAAAAGGCAACGTAGTTTTCCTTGATCAGGTATTAAAAGATGCTGTTTCACTTGCTAAGAAGCAAATTCAAGAAAAGAACCCGGATTTAGCTGACCAAGATCAAGTCGCTCATGATGTTGGTGTTGGTGCCGTTGTCTTCCACGATTTGAAGAATGATCGTTTAGACAATTTTGACTTTGACCTAGAAGAAGTTGTGCGTTTTGAAGGCGATACTGGTCCTTATGTTCAATACACTAATGCTCGGGCACAAAGTGTATTGCGTAAAGCCGCCAAAATGGGCGTAAAGCCAGCTCAAGATGGTTTTAATTTAGATGATGAATGGGCATTTGCAGTTGCAAAAGATTTAGCAGATTTCCCAAGAATTATTGCACGTGCAAGCGATAAATTTGAACCATCAATTATTGCTAAATATTCTCTAAACTTAGCTAAGAAGTTTAACAAGTATTATGCAAATGTTAGAATTCTTGATCAAGATGATCAAATTGCAAGTAGATTAGCTTTAGTTGAAGCAACATCAATTGTCTTAACTGAAGCATTGCGTTTATTAGGTGTGAATGCGCCTGAAGAAATGTAATTTGTAAAAATTATTAAATGAAATCGCTTTTATTTAGGCATAAGTATGTTAACTTTTGCACTATTGAGTTAAAATAATGATGTGTTAAAAATTTAGGAGGTATTTTTTAATGGCTTATTTAGTAAATGGTAATGACATTTTCAAAGCTGCTCGTGAAAATCACTACGCTGTTGGTGCTTACAACACTAACAACCTTGAATGGACTCGTGCACTTTTAAGAGGTGCTAAGGAAACTAGAACTCCTTTATTGATTCAAGTTTCTACTGGTGCTGCTAAGTACATGGGTGGTTACAAGACTGTTAAGGACTTAGTTCTTAACGAAATGGATAACATGGACATCGATGTTCCAGTTATCTTGAACTTGGACCATGGTGACTACGAATCAGCTAAGGAATGTATTGCACTTGGCTACTCCTCAGTTATGTTTGATGGTCACAACTTACCAACTGACGAAAACTTGGCAAAGACTAAGGAAATCGTTAAGTTAGCTCACGAAAGAGGTATCTCTGTTGAAGCTGAAATTGGTAAGATTGGTGAAAACCAAGGTGCCGATGGTGGTGAATTAGCTTCTGTTGAAGATGCTAAGACTTTCGTTGCTGCTGGTGTTGATAAGCTTGCTTGTGGTATTGGTAACATCCACGGTGTTTACCCAGAAGGCTGGAAAGGCTTGAACTTCGACCGTTTGAAGGAAATTGCTGATGCTGTACCAGGTGAACCACTTGTTCTTCACGGTGGTTCTGGTATTCCTCAAGACCAAATCGAAAAGGCAATTCAATTAGGTATTGCTAAGATCAACATCAACACTGAATTCCAATTAGCATTCCAAGCTGCTACTCGTAAGTACATCGAAGACAAGATGGACTTAGACAAGGGTAACAAGGGTTACGACCCACGTAAGCTTTTGAGAGCTGGTACTGACGCAATTACTGATTCTATGAAGGAAATGATTTCATGGATGGGTACTGCACCAATCGACTCAAAAGAATCTTCAGTTAAGTTTGATGAAGCTTCATTAAACGAAGAATAAGATTGATATTTTAAAAGCGGACTCTTAATTGAGTCCGCTTTTTTTTGTATTCAAATAAATATTTTTTCTTTCAAAGCCAAAAGGCTCGATAAAAGACATATGAAAAGCTGTTAATTGCAAGTTTTGTCCTTCTTGAAAATTAGGATTATAAAGAGGATCGCCAATGATTGGTGCGCCAATAGCAGCTAAATGAACTCTGATTTGATGAGTTCGCCCAGTTTCTAGAGTAACTTTTAATAGCTTGTAATCTGTATTTTTTTCAATTACTTGGTAATGCGTAATTGCCGTAAGCCCACTAGGACTAACCATCCTTTTTCTTTGATCATCTGGATCATGAGCAATAGCTAGGTCAATGATTCCTTGATCTGGAATTTTACTGTTAGTACTAACTTTTGCATAATAATCTCGATGAAAAGTTTTCGTTGTTAATTGACTATTTAAAATAGGAACAACTGCAGGATTTTTAGTTATTAATAATAAACCGCTAGTTAGCATATCGAGACGATGAACGATGTAGGGTGAATAACCTAGATAGTAGGCTGCATCATTTAGTGCAGTATCTGTTTCAAATAAATTGGGATGCGTTTTTTGTCCGCTAGGCTTATTAATAATCAATACATTGTCATCTTCATAAACAATATCTGGCAAATGTCCACTAGGCTTATAAGGGTGCTGCAGGCTTTCGACATGATCAAGAATTATTTTTATTTGATCATCTTGTTTTATTTTGAAATTAAGTGGTAAATATTTGCCATTAATTAGAATGTTTTTTTCAATTCTTAGATAATGGCGCCATTTGCGTGGAATTAATAGCTGGCGCATTAATTGGTCAACAGTAATGTTTTTTGAAAATGGGTAAGTTAAATTGAAAGTATAGTTTTTATTCATCATATTGTTTAGTGAAATCTTAAGTTATCAAGCACTTTTTAAAGCTAAATGTATGCTAAAATTTTAATATTAAGTAAGTTTAGTTAAGGAAAAGGAAGTTTGCCTTCATGCATTCGCAAAAAAATGAATTTTGGCACAAAATACACATGAGAATCAAGAATTTTAATCATCGCTTCCAGATCTGGCGATGGTTAATTTTGCTTGTCTTGATTTGCTTTTTAAGTGTCTGTACTTATTATACAGTTAAAGTTAAAACATCCAACATTTCCAATTTAAAAGCTTCTTTATCAACAACAACTACGATATTTGACGATAAAAATCAAAAAGCAGGGTCCCTTTATTCGCAAAAAGGGACTTTTGTGGAATTGGATAAAATTTCGCCCGATATTCAAAATGCAGTGATTTCAACCGAAGATAGAACTTTTTATAAAAATCCTGGTTTTAGTGTAAAAGGAATGGCTCGTGCAGCAGTTCAAGGAATTTTGCACCATGGCATTGTTGGAGGAGGGTCAACTTTAACTCAGCAATTAGCTAAAAATGCCCTGCTTACTCAGCAGCAAACATTTTCTCGTAAAATTGAAGAGCTGTTTTTTGCCATTGAAATTAATCACACTTATTCCAAAAAAGATATTTTGACGATGTATTTAAATAATGCCTATTTTGGTAATGGTGTTTGGGGCGTGCAAGATGCATCTAAGAAATATTTTGGTAAAGATGCTAGCGATGTTAACTTATCAGAAGCTGCGACGATTGCGGGTATGTTAAAAAATCCGAGTGGCTATAATCCAATCGATCATATGCAAAATGCAATTCAGCGTCGTAATGTGGTGCTTGGCTTAATGGCAAACAATCATAAGATTACTGAGCAGCAAGAAAAAGAGGCACAGTCGTCTTCACTAGTTTTGCGTGATACCTTTATGCAAGATGATGGCTATCGCTATCCCTATTTTTTTGATGCAGTTGTTGATGAAGCAATTAATCGTTACGGCTTAAGCGAAGAAGACGTAATGAATAAGGGATTAAAAATATATACTACCTTAGATCCAAGCTATCAATCAGCAATGCAGGAAAGCTTCAACAATAGCTATAAT
This sequence comes from Lactobacillus hominis DSM 23910 = CRBIP 24.179, assembly GCF_000296835.1. Lineage (GTDB taxonomy): Bacteria > Bacillota > Bacilli > Lactobacillales > Lactobacillaceae > Lactobacillus > Lactobacillus hominis. Next base: position 21,568 of record NZ_CAKE01000009.1, read on the forward strand.
TTTCCGCCAAATGCAGCAGATGGCACTAAAGCTCAAGGCGCCAGCATTGCTATGGATCCAAAAACTGGGGCAGTAAGAGCGATAGTTGGTGGACGCGGTCAGCATGTATTTAGAGGCTACAATCGTGCAACGCAGATGAAGCGTCAACCGGGTTCAACCATGAAGCCACTAGCGGTATATTCGCCAGCGCTTCAAAACGGCTATCATTATGACTCAGAACTTTCTAATAAGCTACAAAAATTCGGCAAAAATGATTACGAACCGCATAATGTTGATAACCAGTACTCAAATAAAATTCCAATGTATCAGGCTTTAGCCGAAAGTAAAAATGTGCCAGCGGTTTGGCTTTTAGATAAAATTGGTGTTAATAAAGGCGTTCAATCAGTTGAAAACTTTGGAATTCATGTCAATAAGAGCGACCGCAATTTGGCGCTCGCTTTGGGCGGCCTATCCAGCGGAGTTTCGCCATTGCAAATGGCTAGGGCATATAGTGCATTTGCCAACAATGGTAATTTGCCAAATCAAGCCTACTTTATTACCAAAATAACTGATGCTAGTGGCAAAGTGCTCGCACAAAATAATAACCCGGGCAATCACCGAATTATTTCTAATAATACGGCCAAAGAAATGACATCAATGCTTTTGGGCGTCTTTACTAATGGTACTGGTGCGAGTGCTCAGCCACATGGCTTTCAAGTAGCAGGAAAAACTGGTTCAACCGAAGTGCCAAATTCATATGGTTTTGGCACTAAGGACCAATGGATTGTCGGGTATACGCCAGATATTGTGGTTTCAACCTGGGTTGGTTTTGATAGAACTGATCAGCAGCATTATATGCAAGGTATTTCTGAAACAGGAATTACTCGTTTGTATAAATCAGAAATGGAAAATATGCTGCCATATAGTCCGCAAACTAAGTTTAAAGTTAAAAGTCCACAAGTTATTGCCAAAGATACCGGATCAGATTCAGATTGGCTAGGAAATATTGGCAATCAGGTCCAAAAAGGGCTAAATGATGCCGGGCAAAAGGTCAACGAATGGTATAATAGTCTCAAAGGCTTATTTGGTCACTAACAATTAAAGGAGAACAAATTTATGGTAAATGTTTATGATAGCGCTAATCAAGTAGCAGAAGACTTACAAAAGACTCCTCAATTTGAAGCATTGAAGAAATCTTTAGAATCTTTGAAGAATAATCCAGAAAGCTTAAAATTATACGGCGAAATGGACGCACTTCAAAAGAAGGTCATGGCTGCTCAACAAGCAGGTCAACCTTTATCAGATGATATAAAAAAAGAATATGCTGAAATCAATACTAAAGTTTCAAACAACGATGATTTGAAAGATATGATTAGTAAAGAACAAGCAGTATTTCAATTGATTAACGATGTTCAAAATACCTTTACTAAACCATTAAGTGATTTATACAAAGATTTGGAAAATAAAAATTAATTATGAAATTTATTCACTTAGCGGATACGCATTTAGATAGCCCCTTTTTAGGGCTATCTTTTTTGCCATCTAACCAATTTAATCAAATAAAAAAAGCAACTGAAAATTCATTCACTAAAATTGTAGATTATGCCATTGATAATCAAGTTGATTTAGTTTTGCTAGCTGGCGATAATTTTGATTCAATCCATCCTAGTCCACATAGTCAATTATTCTTTAAAGAGCAATTAGATCGACTAATAGATAATAAAATTCAAGTTGTCATGATTTTAGGAAACCATGATTATATGAAAATCCAAGATCTGATTTTGCCCCAATCGCCATATTTTAAATTATTAGGTCAAAATCAAGAAATTGAAAAAGTCAGTTTGCAAACAAAAACTGGTTTTAAATATGATGTTGTTGGCTTTTCTTACCAGCAAAATCATATTCACGAAGATATGGCACTTAAATTTCCTACTAAAAGTAGTAACTATACAATCGGCTTAATGCATGCAGGCCAAGCAGCTAATAAAAATCAAGATAATTATGCTCCTTTTAAGTTAAGCGAATTACAAAATCTAAATTATGATTATTTTGCTTTAGGTCATATTCACCTACGTCAAACTTTAAGTCAAAATCCGCTAATAGCATATAGTGGTAACATTCAAGGTCGTCATATCAATGAAAGTGGTGAAAAAGGTTTTTTGTTAGGGCAGGTAGATGAAAATACTAAGGCAACTAGCATTAATTTTGTCCCAACTAGCGACATTATCTGGCAGCGAGCAGAATTAAAATTAAACGCACCACTTAGTCGCACGCAATTAATCGAAAAAGTTGTGCAGATTTTGGCTCAAAATAATCATCAAACTACTTTATTTGGCTTAACAATTAATGGAGCCCAATACTTATCTGATGAAGATAGGGAATTTTTACTAGATAGTGATGCTTGGCTTGAAATTTCAAAGCAGCTGGATTTTGATTCTAGTCTAGTAAAAATTTATTTAACTGATAAAGTAGATATTTCTTTAAGCAATAATGATCAGGATTACTTTAATCAAGCTAAACAAGAAGTATTAAGCCATGACTATCTTCTGCAGCTTGCAAAAAGCTTAGCGAAAAAGAGCGAATACGCGCAGAAAATAATAGATGATCCGTCATTTTTTAAAGAAGTTGAGAAAATGGCAACAGTAAAATTAGGACATGATTTAAGGGATATTGAAGATGAAACTGACTAAAATTGAAATTATTCACTTCGGTAAGATAAGTGAAAAAAATTATGATTTAAAGCCAGATTTGGACGTCTTTTTTGGAGAAAATGAAGCTGGAAAAAGTACAACAGTTGCTTTTATCAAGCAGATCATGTTTGGCTTTCACTTGAAAAATAATAAATCTGCCTTTTTTGAGGATTACTTTCCATTGAGTAAAGCGAGTCCAATGGGTGGTAGGTTGCATTTTCAAGATGGCGAGCATGAATTTATCTTACAAAGAACTTATGCTAGTGGAGATTCTAAAAAAGGCAGTTTAAAGGTTTATTTGGATGGCCAAGAAGTTCCAGAAAACGTCTTTTTTGACAAGATAAAAAATATTGATGGCGACTTTTATACAGATTCTTTTATTTTTAACCAGGATATGTTGACCCAAGTAAATAGCCTTAATCAAAATGAACTGATGGAAAGAATTTACTTTTTAGGAGCAGCTCAATCAAATAAGCTTTTGGCTTTAAGAAAAGACTATGCCAGTCATGCAGCTGATTTATTTAAAAAAACAGGTCGCAAGCCGATCATCAATCAATTGATAAATGAATTAACTGATAAAAAAAGCGAAGTAAGCGACATTAGCAATGAATTTGAATCTTATCAAGCTTTATTATTGCAGATCAAAAAATTAGAAAGCGAGCAAAAGCAAAAACAAGCGCAATTAGTCGATATTAATAAAGAAAATCAAAAATTGCTTTTGATGAAACAAAAAATAAAAAATTTTGATGAGTATCAAGAATTGCAAAAGCAGCAAAAAAATATTGCTTTTTCGCCAGAACTTTATGATCAAGCTCAATCTTTAAGTCTAGAAATAAAAAATTTGCAGGCTTCGCTTGATTCAAAAATGCAGTACGTCGATCAATTGCAAAAACAGCTTCTATTGCAAGAACAAGTTAAAAAGATGCAAGCTCTTGTTGATCAAAAGGCTGAATTTTTGCAGTGGCAAAATGAAGTTAGTCAGTTAAAAAGAAATATTCAGCAGCTAAATGATGAAATTGCTCAGATTCAAACGATTAATCCGGATATTTCTAAGATAGAAAATTTAACACCAGAGCAAGTATCTAATTTAAGAAATGAATTACAAACCTTAAAATCGCAAAACACAAATAATACGCAAAAGGCTGCAATTCCAAATTGGGCTGGTTGGATAATTGCAATAGTTGGTTTAATTTTAGCATTTGCAATGCATAACTTTGTTTGGCTAGTTTTAATGTTAATTGGAATAGGTCTATCAATTTGGACTAATAGAGAAAGTAAAGATAAGGGAGCAGAAGTAGACCAGAAAGTAGCTTTTGAGCAAAAATATAGCTTAAATTCTGATACTTTTGATTTAGATTCAACTTTAAACTTACTTTACCAAATTCAAGCAAAGCAAAAAACAGTCTTGCAAAATGAAGCGGATCTTGAAAATTTAAATTCTCAAATTAAAGAATTTGAAGTGCAACTTGCTCACCTACTGCAAGTAAATGTATCAAATCAAGAAACGGTTATTTCCAGCTTACGAGATTTAACCCAAGAATTAACTAATCAAACTCAAATAAAATCTAAGTTTGAACAATTGAATCAAGAAATCGATCATTTGAAGACACAATTGAAATTGCAAAAGCAAAATTTGCTTTTAACTTTTAGCAAAGCTAATGTGCAAGATCAAGCAGAGTTTGATGAGTTAAGAAAACAATCAAATATTCAGGCAAAATTGAAGCTTCAGCTTGATACTATTCGCAATAATCTAGGCGATGATCTGGATAAAATCAAAAATCTTGAAAGTGAAAATAATTCCATTGATCAAAAGCTGGCAGACTTACAAAAGCAAGCTATATCATATCAAAATGAAATTAGCGATTTACAGGCCAAACTTGCTGAAATTAGAGTTAAACAAGATAATTTAGCTGATTCCAATGAATTATTCAATAAAAAGCAAGAATTGGCTACGCTGCAATCGCAGCTTCAAGATGAAATGTTAGATTATCTGTCTGACTTAGCTGTTTCTAATTGGATTGGTAGAAGTTTAGATTTAGCATCTAATGAACGTTTTCCTAAGATGCTAGTCAGTGCAAAAGAGTACTTTAAATTGTTAACTGGCGGACGATATGTTGATTTGAAGCTAGATAAAAAGTTAGTAGTTGTTGATGATCAAGGTAAGAAAAAAGAAGTTCAATACCTGTCTCGTGGAACTAGCGAGCAGTTGTATTTTGCTTTAAAATTAGCATTTGTTGAACAAATTGCTGATGAGATTTCTTTACCAATTTTAATTGATGACGCATTTGTAAACTTTGACAATCAGCGAACTGAGTATATAGTGAAGTTGATAGAAAAATTGTCAGCTAAAATGCAAGTGTTGATTTTCACTAATCGAAAAGAACTAGCTAACGATCTAAATTCTAGTGTTATCAACTTATCAAGCGAGGTGAGATGATGTTTAAGAAACTTTTGGAATATAATGACGGCGAAGAAATGAACATTGTCGTCATGTTAAAGGAATCAGTTTTAAAGACAAGCAAAAATGGCAAGCACTACTTAATTTTGAATTTTACTGATAGTAGTGGTGAAATTAGAGGCATTTATTGGGATGCCACGCCACAAGATGCCCAAAATTTTAGTGCTGGATCAATCGTTGAGTTAAACGGTAAGCGTGAAGAATATCAAGATCGACCGCAAATTAAGATTTTTTCTTTAAGAACTGTTGGTGAAAATGAGGGCTATGATTTAAGCCAATTTGTTAAAACTGCCCCAGTGAAACAAAAATACTTAGAAGAAGAAATCAATAAAAGGGTATTTGAGATTTTAAATCCAACATGGAATCGAATCGTACGCTACTTGCTCAAAAAATGGCATGATAAGTTCTTCATTTATCCTGCAGGTAAGATTAACCACCATGCCGTAAAAAATGGCTTAGCATTTCACACAGTAAGTATGCTTAGAGATGCTGAAGGTATTTGCAATACTTATCCGCAAGTCGACCGCTCGCTTTTATATGCGGGATGCATTGTTCACGATATGGGAAAGGTGATTGAATTATCGGGCGTAGTAGCTACTAAATACACGACAGAAGGAAATTTAATTGGCCACCTAGTTTTAATTGATGAACAGATTGTTTTAGCTGCTAAAGAACTAAATATTAATCCGCATAGCGAAGATGTCATGCTTTTAAGGCACATGGTATTGTCACACCATGGTTTGCCTGAATATGGTGCAGCTAAAAGGCCAGCTTTACTTGAAGCAGAATTGCTTCATAAAATCGATGACTTAGATGCAACTGTTTATGCAATTACTAATGCTTTGCAGCATACTAAGCCAGGACATTTTACTGAATTTATTGCTTCGCAAGATAATCGACGCTTTTATCGTCCTTTAAAAGATGACGCATTAGATCAAAGTGAAAAATTAGAGTAAAAGAAAAACTCTGAAGCCATGAACTTCAGAGTTTTTTATGTGTCTTATCAGTATGAATTAGTTATTTGCGGCTGATGAAGAAGTTACGTACTTAGTTAAAACGTCCTTCAAATCGTTATCCTTAATTGACACATCAGCACGCTTCAAGACAGTTGCCAAAACGCTTTGCATTACACTTTGGTCTTGAGCCATCTTAGCGTAAATTTGGTTATCAATTGCCTTCTTGTGGTCTTTGAAACTACCTTTAGCAGGATGTTTAATCATCTTAATAACGTGGTAACCAAATTGAGTCTTAACTGGGGTAGTAGTGTATTCGCCAGTCTTAAGCTTAAATGCAGCAGTCTTGAAAGTTGAATCTAAAGTAGTATCAGTTGAGTCAAATGCTGGTAATTTACCTGCATCATTCTTAGTTGCAGTATCAGTTGAGTACTTCTTAGCTAAAGTCTTAAAGCTTTCGCCTTTCTTTAATTGAGAAATAACTTCGTTAGCAGTGCTTTCTTTAGCAACTAAAATGTGTTGTACAGTAACTTTAGGTTGGTAATTCTTCCAAGCTTTCTTTTCTTGAGCTGGAGTAATCTTCTTGATATGACGCAAGGCTTGTTGCATTAATAAGTTAGTCTTAATGCTTTCTTTGTAAGTTGAAGTAGTTAAGCCTTGTTGTTGCAAAATGGCTTCAAAAGAAGAACCGTATTGCTTCTTAGTAGAGTTGTATTCTTTGTTAACTTCTTTGTTAGTTACGTACTTGCCGTATTGCTCTTCTAAAGCATCGTTAACGATCATGTTAGCTAAGAGTGATTGGCCAGCTTGTGATTTCTTCATCTTGTCATAGTATTGTTGTTGGGTAATTTTACCGCCTTTATAGTTAACAACGGTCTTATTACCTGCTGAACAAGCAGTTGCACTTAAAGCAATACCTGCAAAAGCAACAGCAGTTGCAATCTTTTTCCAGTTTTTTATCATATTGAAAAATCTCCATATCCTTTGATGATTATTTACAGGTTCAAATATAACATAAAAAAGCCTCTTTGCCCAAAAAGACTCAGAGACTTTTATTTTTTTCAATAAAGTTTTTAAAGTTTCTTAACTTTGTTGATAGTTGTCATTGTTTGATTGATTTCTGATTTTATTGCTTCTAGATTAGGTTTAATGCTAGTTTGAAAGTTACTTAGCTCAGTTTTTAAAGAGTTTAAAGTCTTTTGCGCTTGGGGAAGCTCTGCTTGCAACAGTGCTGCACTTTGACTAGCACTGTTTGAACTAGTGGCTAAAGTGTTAACGTCGCTAGCAGTATCGTTAACCCAAGCTTTAACATCATCTTTAACTTTACCGGTATTTTCAGCATTTGGTAAAAATGATATTGCTGCACCAACCAAACTTCCAATACCTAATCCGATAGTAAAAAATTTCATTTGTAATTATTCCTTGTGTTCTTCGTGTTCTGAAGCACCAGATGATGAATCAGTTTGACTTGAACTTTCTTTTGGTTCAGAGCTTTCGTGATGTTCTTCTTGTGAAGCGCCAGAAGCTGAATCTACGTTGCTTTCAACTTTAGTTGGTTCAACTTTTTCGCCTTCAGCTTCTTCAAGATCTTTGCTTGGATCTTTACCGTCCATCTTATCTTTGATTGCAGCAAAGAACTTCTTGTGGTCTAATGCTTTAAATGAAGCAGCGGTGAAGGCATCAACGAAGACTTTAGCCTTTGATTCTTTTTTGTCATCTTTTTTATTTTTATCTTCTAATTCATTGTAGATAGTTTTTACACGATGGCATGAATCCGTGAAGTTATCAACAGTTTCTTTGACGTCTTTTCTCAATGGTTGACCACTAAGAGGGTTTTTAGCATAAGAAGCTAATCCACCAACAATAGCACCTGAAACAATTCCTATTAAAAATCCTGGCATATATATTACCTCTATCTATATAAAATAAAATGTTTAAACTAATTAACATCTTTATTGTACCGCAAATAGAGGCAAAAAGATTGTTTTAGAAATTATTTTTGATAGCGTTTGCAACTGAATTATAACGTTCTTCGTCGTATTCATCTGCGTGGTTAACGTGAGGGATAACCATGTCGTCGTTTTCGCTGTAACGTGGAATTAGGTGGATGTGTGAGTGCATAACAACTTGACCAGCAACTTCGCCGTTATTTACTTCGACATTTAGACCCTTAATTTTAGGATCTGACTTTTTAATTGCTTGGCTAATTACAGGAATATATTGTAAAAATCTTGCAGCGTCTTCTTGGCTATAATCAAAAAAATTAACTAAGTGTTTTTTAGGAACAACTAAAGTGTGGCCCTTAGTTACTTGTGAGATATCTAAAAATGCCTTAACATCGTCATTTTCAAAAACTGTGTAAGAAGGAACTTCGCCTCTGATAATTTTACAAAACAGACAATCTTGCTTTAATTCATCCATAATAATTTTCTCCTATTTTTAGTTTAACTTATGTTCATGCTATCATATAAAGGAAGTTTTTTCAGTAAGGAGAAAAATCATGGCATTAAAAATCGAACACTTAAGCGGTGGTTATGCTGGAACCACTGTAATTAAAGATGTCAATCTTACAATTGAACCAGGCCAGGCCCTAGGACTTATTGGCTTAAACGGAGCTGGAAAATCGACTACTATCAAGCACCTATTAGGATTAATTAGAATGCAAAAGGGTACTATCAGTCTTAATGGCGTGCAATTGATGCAAAATCCTACCAAGTTTAAACAAATGGTAGCTTATATTCCCGAAACTCCAATTTTGTATCCTGAACTTACCTTAAAAGAACATATTGAATTAGTAATGCTTACTTATGGTTTAGATAAAGAAAAAGCTTGGGTGCGTGCTCATGAATTATGCAAGATGTTTCGTTTAGATAATAAATTGGACTGGTTGCCAATAAACTTTTCTAAAGGGATGAAACAAAAAGTAATGATCGTAACGAGCTTTTTAGCTGATAGCGATTTATTAGTAATTGATGAGCCATTTACTGGGCTTGATCCACTGGCTGTAGCCAACTTTATCGATTTAATTAAGCAAGCAGTTAGTCAAAAAAAGATGGTCTTAATGACTACTCACGTTTTAGCTCAAGCCCAAGAAGCTGTGCAAAAGTTTGCTGTATTAAATAATGGAACTATTGAAGTTGAAGGTAGTTTAGAGCAAATTAGAAAGCACTATGGCTTAAGTGATAGTGATTCAATTGACCGTTTATACCAGATTTTAAATCAGGAGCAATTGCATCATGAATAATATTGTTAAAAAGAGGCTCGAAGCCAATTTTAAAAAGCAGATGCACTACTTAACTTTGGTGTTCAATGATTTCTTTATCTTGGCATTGATCTTTTTATTTGGTGCATTAATGTTTTGGTATGCGCAAAATATTAAAAAATGGCCTAGCAATTTATGGTTTTATAGTCCACTTTTAGCTTTGATTTGGACAATTACTTTAAGCTTTGGTAATTTTACTAGTTTGCTTCAGCGAGCTGACGAACATTTTTTGTTTAATCAAGATAAAAATATGAAGGAGTATTTCAGACCTTTATATTCGCATTCGATGATTTTGCCGATGATCTTAATTTTGCTGGTTTCAGGCTTGTTATTTCCGTTTGCAACAACGCGAGCTGGTATATCTTTTGCAACTTTAATTTGGATCGTTGTTGGACTTTTAGCAAGTAAAATTACCCAATTTAAGTTGATTGTTAAGAGTTTTTATTTTAATAAAAGAAATTACTATAATTTCTGGCTCTTTGTGTTAATTAATTTTGTTTTACTAACCATAACCATTAGCACGAATTCTCTATTATATGACGCAATTATGGTTGCTTGTTGGGTTTCAGTTTCCTATTTACCGCAAGGAGCTGGTTTTAACTGGTATAAGGCAGTTGATTATGAAGAAAAACGCCAAGATTTATTAGCCAACTTTTATAGTATGTTTACTGATGTGCCAGATAAAAAGGTTAAGATTTCACGTCGTAAATATCTAGATTTCTTGTTAAGCCACAAAAAGCAAACACCAAATACCTTTTTATATCAAAGATCATTATTGCGCGATCCTGAATATAACAACTTATTAATTAGAATGTCGCTTTTTTCGATTTTACTTTCGTGGACTTTGCAAGATTATAAATGGGCAACAGGACTAGGCGCTTTAGTAATATTTTTGACTCTGTATCAATTGATTCCCTTGGGCACTGTGTATGAGCACAATATGATGTATCACGTGATGCCAATTGAACAAAAAACGCGCAATAAAGATTTAGCCCGCGTTTTGCAAAAAGGGATGCTAATTGAGTGGCTTTTGATTTCAGTAGGATTAGTTGTATTTTCTCCAGAAAAAATTTACGCGCTTTTTGCAGCAATAGGGTTATTGATTTTTACCTTTATCTTGCTGTATGCTTATTTACCAGTACGAATTGAAAGTTTATTTAAAAAAATTAGATATTAATTTTGAGGAAAGATATGAGATTAAGAAACAAACCTTGGGCACAAAAACTTGTTCAAGAACATCCCGAAGCAATATTAAATCAGCCTGATCCTGAGAAAAAAATCGACTGGAAAAGTCGTTTTGATGATTTTTCTAAACCTTTAGCAATCGAAATTGGTTCAGGTAAGGGACAATTTATTACTACTTTAGCTAAGAATCATCCTGAAATGAATTTTATTGGCATTGAATTACAGACTACAGCAGCAGGTATGATTCTAAGAACTAAGCTAGAAGAAGGCATTGATAACTTGCAATTAATGTGCGCTGATGCGGCTAATATTGCCATGTTTTTGCCAGAAAATAGCGCTGATATTATTTATTTAAACTTCTCTGATCCATGGCCTAAAACACGTCACGAAAAAAGAAGATTAACTTACAAGAGCTTTTTACGCGAATATCAGACAGTTTTAAAAGATGACGGTCATCTTGAATTTAAGACTGATAACCAAGGCTTATTTGAGTATAGCTTGGTAAGCATGAATAATTATGGCATGAAATTTGATTTTTTAAGTTTAGATTTGCACCATAACAAATCTGAAATTGCACAAAATAATGTTGAAACCGAATATGAGCATAAATTTGCCGCTAAAGGCAATCCAATTTACTGCTTGCATGCGTCATTTAAGTAAAAAAATAAAGTCAGGATTTGATCATTAAGGATTAAATCCTGACTTTTTTAATTGGCATATTTTAAGCGTAAGAGCATTTCATTGGAGCTATTGACAGTGAGCACAAATTTAGTAAATGCTTTTTCATGATCTGGCAAATCCACGAAGTCGTCAAAATCCAGAATTTCTTGGTTGAAACTATCCATCAAGTTAAGCATATCTAAATTGGCATTTTCTAAATATGAAGGCAAGCCGCTATTTTCTAGAGTTTGCTGCTTAATTTGAGCTGCAATCTTATGATAGCTTGAAATAAGATCGGAAATTTGATCAACGTTTGCTTCAACGATTTCTAGCCAATGCGAAGTATCGGTTTGAATATTTTTAATCATATTGTTGAAAACATTATGTAAATTAAAGCCTGCTCTTAATAAAGCTTTATCGTCTGATTCTTGCATAGTAACGACCTTCTTTGCACTTGGTATCTTAACTTTATTATAGGACAGAAAAATGCGTATAGAGAAATCTTTAAGTTAAAGAGTAAAAATAGTAGCTTTTTATGAAAAATCAAAGTAAAATATAAATGTACTTATAAAAAGTAAGAAAGGACGATAAAGATGGAAGCAATTAAAGAATTAACTCCAATTAAATTAAAAGAAATTACAAAAGATGGCAGAGTGGTATTATTATTTTCTGCTGCTTGGTGCCCTGATTGCCGCTTCTTAGATCCATTTTTACCAGAAATTGAAAAAGATTTTTCTGATGCTAAATTTTATAAAATCGACCGCGATGGATCAATTGATGTCGCAAAAGAATTAAATATCTTTGGAATTCCTAGCTTTGTTGTCTACCAAGATGGCAAAGAAATTGGTAGACTAGTAAATAAGGACAGAAAGACTAAAGAAGAAGTAGAAAACTTCCTTAACTCTCTCAAATAGTCTAAGAAAGGAATATTTACTAGAAATGATTGTTTCTACCAATAAAGCAAGTTATCCAGATACTTTAATCGTAATTACCGGACCAGATAATGGTCGTAGTAAATTTGTTGAAAAAGACAAGGTTACCCGTGTTGAAGACGCAGATGGCAATTTGATCGGCTACAACTTTTTCAATGTTAGCGACTTTTTAGATTATGATAAACTTCCAAATGGACAGGTTCATCCTAATCAAGAATTAGTTGACAAGTTAAACAAAAAAGTTTCAGAAGCCGGCTTTGACGAAAAGA
>NZ_CAKE01000008.1 GCF_000296835.1 Lactobacillus hominis DSM 23910 = CRBIP 24.179
ATACTGGTCATAGAGCGATCTTCTGTAAGAGCAGCTAAGATCTTACGTTTAGATGCATTAGAAATGTGGCAATATTTATTAACAAGGTTAGACTGAGCCATAGATCTTTTAAGGCAGTCATTGCAAAGAACACGCTGCTTTTTAAGTCTAATAGTAACTGAATGACTAGCATCAGCAGTAATAAAACGCACGTTAGAAGTATAGTGACCATTATGCTTAAGATTATTGGAATGGCAGTAAGGACAAGCAGGCTGAATAAGCTCGGCTTGATAAACGCTATGATATTTGCCGTTAATATATTTTTTAAAATAATCAGAAAAAACAATATTAGGGTCTTCAATATTGAGATGAAATTTAATACAATCATTGTTAGAGGACATAAGCAATCACCTTTATTCTTTAGAGTGGAATCAGAAGATTTAATGCAGTGAGGCTTATGGCCTCTTTCTTTATGCAATAAAAAAATCCTGTCGATAGAATATCATAGATATCCATCAACAGGATTTATTATAGAGCCGAAACTTAAATTAGTTAAACAAAGCAAAAAGATCATTCGCCATGAATGATCTTTTTTAATGCAATAAATTAATAATTATTAGTTCTTATTTGAAGTACTGGTATTTATCTTCTGGTGGTTCCTTTGCTCTCTAACAGATGTTGGAATACCGCCCATTTTAGCCAAACGCTTCTTGCCAATGAAGAAGTACAAAACTGCAGTTGCAGCGGCAACGACAATAGCTAACAAGATAGTTTCCCAAGTAAAGTTAAAGATTAAATAGCAAGCTACTAACAAAGCCAATACTGGGATGGTATCGCCACCAGGCAATTTGAAACCGTGGTTTGGATATTCGTTAGTGTGCTTAAATTTAATAACTGCAAAGATCGATGGAACATATTGAACAAATGATGCTAAAACAATGCAACCTACTAAGAATAGATATGATTGGGTAATTAATAATAGCGTTACAGCAGCTGTTAATAAAATTCCGACCCATGGAGCATCAAACTTATTTTTCTTACCAACCCAAGCTGGTAATAATTGGTGTTCAAGAGATAAGGAAGCAATTAAAGCTGGCGTGTTGAATGAACAAGTAAATGCCACACCAAAAATACTTAATAAAACTCCGACAATAATTAAGATATATCCCCATTCTCCGACTGCAGCTTTAAAGGCATTGGCAACTGGGATGGTGTATAAGGACATCTTCTCGCCTAAAATACCGATGGCAATTAAAAGCATTAAAGTATAAAGAATACTTACACTAACCATTACGGCAATTAAAGCCCGCGGAATATTTTTAGCGGGATTTTTCATTTGTGAAGCCGCAATTGGAATAAATGAGAAACCACTAAATAAATAAAACACAACGCTAAAGGCTGCACCGAAATGGTGAAAAAATGGTCCAACTCCTTTTGCAGCAGCTGCTGGCATTACTGGCTGGAAGTTTGCTTTATGCATAAAGAACATGCCAACTACGATAAAGATAATAATGGTGGCAAGCTTGGCAAATGAAGATGTATTATCAATCAACTTTACTAGCGAACGACCAAAGAAGTTAATAATTGAAAATAGAATGATTAATCCAATTCCTGTCGCAAAATAAATTGATGTTTGTTTATATGCAGGCACAAAACTCTTTAAAGTTGTTAAAAATGCAACTATTTCTGCTGCATAAGTACAACATCCTAAAAACCAAGTAAACACACCTAATTCATAACCTGCAAATCTACCAAATGCATTATATGAATATAGCCATGCAGCACCCGATCCAGTAAATCTACTTGCTAAATCTGCATAGCATAAAGCAATTAAACTAACTGTTAAGGCAGCTGATAGCAAAACTACTACACTTAAAAGGTTCATGTCTTTGTACATCGCTTGTGGAAGCAAGAAGGCACCTGAACCAATAATTCCGTTAATCCCTAAAAAGTAGATGGACATAAACGTCAGCTTTTTGGGAGAAGTTGTCTTTCCCATATTTCTTACCACCTTTTAATCTAGCTATATTAATATATTTTTAGCTTTCAACTCAAGAATAATCATCAAAAATTTTAAAAGCAAATAAAAGAAATCGAATTACTATTAAAAAATCGAATTACTATTAAGTAAATAACTAATATAATTAGGATTAAATTATTTTTTCTATAATAAGATAAAATTTCAAACCTATTAATGCAGACACTTTCAAGTTCAGGATAGATCCTGAATTTATTTTTAACAAGTAATTACACTCAATCAAACAAATTTAATATATTAGAACATTTTATTTGCTTTTATTACCTAAAATGATCTAATCTCACAGTGAATAGATTAATAGCTAGCTAATTTTAGTAATTACATATATCTGTTCATAATTGTATAAATTTTCTAATTGATGACGAACTTGTAAATTTATATTTTCTGTTAGAGATGTACAAAATATATACTGGATTACTTTCCAAAATCTAATTATTTAGAGAGCGCCAATTATTAAAAATTTGTATTTGATCCATAATTTATAACTCTTTAATTAACATGAAAAACATAATAACTGTCCAACATCTTATTAGAAAAACTTTATCTGTTTAAGGAGTTGATGTTTTTATGGTTAATAATAAGACCCAACAAAAAAAGGTCTATATCTCAGTCTTAGCTTTGACCATGATGAACGTCTCCATGGTAGCTGGTTTAGCAAATGATGTTCAACAATCATTTTACGGACTGGCTTCAGTAACTTACTTCGCACTAGGTGCGATTTTGTTCTTCATTCCTACAGCACTTGTTGCCGCCGAATTAGCATCCGGCTGGAGTGAACGTGGAGGTATTTTCAGATGGGTAGGCGAAGGCTTAGGTAAAGGCTGGGGACTTACTTGTTTGTTAATTTTATGGTTCCAAACAATGTTGAACTTCGGTATTGCGATGCCAAGTTTTACTGCGACAATCCTGTTTTATACTCCAAACTATGATGCCGCTGTAAAGTTTGCCCAAAATCCACAACATGAAGTTTTAATTATGACTGGATGGGTATTGTTTTACTGGTTATTGACATTCTTAGCAACCAAAGGTATTAAAGCCTTCTCTAATATCGCCAAATACGGTGTTATTATCGGAAGCTTAATTCCGTTAGCCATTATGATCATTTTAGCTATTGTTTGGGTTGCGCAAGGTCATCAACCAGTTATTCCAATGACTTTTAAAGGTTTAATCCCGAAGTGGAACGGCATGAGTACGCTAGCACTAGCGGCTGGGGTATTCTTCTCATACACTGGTATTGATATGAATGCTGCCCACATTAAGCAGTTGCGGCACCCAGAAAAAGACTTTGCTAAAGCAATGTTCATTTCAGTTATCTTAGCATTCTTAATCTTCGTAATTGGTACTGTAATCATTGCGATGATCATTCCAGAAAAGCAAATCAATGTGCTTTATACTTTATTCTCAGTATTCAGAGTACTTGGTTCTACTATTGGGATGCCATGGTTATACATGGTCTTAGTTTGGGCATTACTTTGCAACACTGTTGCAATGGTCGTTACTAATATGTCTGGTCCTTCATTTATGTTAGGCCAAGCCGGTGGTAGTGGATTCTTACCAAAATGGTTCCAACAAAAGAATAAGAATAACATGCCTGCTCACTTGATGTACACGCAAATTACAGGAACAACTATTATTGCTTATTTAGTAAAATTGATTCCAAATGTTGAGGGATTTGTAATTTTACTTACCCAAACCATCACCGTTTTATATTTATTCTATTACGTATTAATGTTTACTACTTTCTTACGTCTACGTTATGATCAGCCAAATCGGCCACGTGCATTCAAAGTTCCTGGCGGAATGTTTGGAGCCTGGCTTGTCGGTGGTATCGGTATATTATCTTCCATATTCGGAATTGTGCTAGCCATTTGGCCACCTGCACAAGTTAAAGCAGAAGTTGGTTCTCCTGTAGTTTATGTTTCTGTAATTTTAGTCTTAGTTGCGGTTATTTTAGGGATATGTTTCGTTATGTATCAACTTTCAAAAAAGCACTCTAACTGGGTTGATCCAACCAACAAATTCTCTCCTTTCACTTGGGAAGTTGAAGGTTTAAAGAAACCTGGTAAGGCTTTATCAAACATCCCAACTACAGTAATGTGTGAACACCAAAATCCAATGGGTATGCCAATTAAACGTCCTTATACACCGGATGAACAAATGCCTAGTGCTGAAGTTAAAGCTACTGATGCAGCAACCAGCACAGACAAGTAATTTTTAGAAGAAAAGAGATACAAAACATGTTACAAGATTTAGATCCTGAAGATCTCAAAAAAATGAGATCAGATTTTCTTGAAAATGATAAATATCGTAACACTCAAAATGCAGTAATGGAAAACGGTATTAAGAAATCCATTACTAATAAGAGCGTGATCGAAAGTCACCCCTTCGTATTCTCTATCGATGTTGACAGCGACGATGTAATGAATCAAAAACACTCTGGCCGTTGCTGGATGTTTTCAGCTATGAATTTCATTCGTCACCACGTCGAAAAAGAGCACCACATGAAGAATTTCGAGCTTTCAACTGATTACATGTTCTTTTACGACAAGTTAGAAAGAGCTAACTACTTCTACCACAATGTAATTGATACAGCAGACCAACCTCTTTCTGACAGAAAAGTTAACTGGTTAATGCACACCCCACAACAAGATGGTGGTGATTGGAGCTTACTTGTTAGCTTGATGGAAAAGTATGGCGTTGTTCCTGCTTCTGTAATGGGCGAAACTGCAGTTAGTGCAAACACAACTGAATTAAACTTTGCCTTTAACAGAAAATTGCAAAAAGATGCTATGAAACTGCGTAATTTGGTAAACAGCGATGCTAGCGACGAAAAACTAGCTAGCGAGCTACGTCGCATGAACTCAGAAAACTATAAGATTTTAGCTATTTCATTTGGTACTCCTCCTGAGAAATTTAACTTCTCATACCGTGATGAAAATAACCAATACCACACCATTGGCGAAGTAACTCCACTTGAGTTCTTCAAGAAGTTTGTTGACATTAACTTAAACGACTATGTCGAATTAATGAACATTCCTGGCTTAGGTTACAAATACAACCAAGTTTATACTATTCAGCTTTCAAAGAATATGGTTGATGGTATTGAAAACCGTTACCTTAACGTTTCAATGGATGAAATGAACAAGTTAATGCTTGAACAATTGAAAGACGGCACCCCTGTTTGGTTCGGCTGCGATGTATTGCAGGAATACAACAGACCAACTGGTTCACTTGAACTTGGTCTTTATGACTGGAAACGCTCATTTGGCTTTAGCTTAGGCAAAGACAAAGCAGAACGCTTTGAATACGGTGAAAGTCTTCCAACTCACGCAATGTTAATCTGCGGCGTTGAATTACACGATAACAAGCCAATCAACTGGAAGATTCAAAACTCATGGGGCAACAAAGTTGGTCACTTGGGCTACTTCATGATGGGCGAAAAATGGATGAACGCTTACACTTACGAAATTGTGATTAACAAGAAATACTTAAGTGATCAGCAACTTAGCGCTTATGATAAAGAACCTATCGAACTTCCTTACTACAACGCATTTAACCCAATTTAAAGAAAGGGCTGATTAATTATGGCATGTACAACTGTTATTGTTGGCAAAAAAGCCACAATCAATGGCTCAACTTTAATTGCACGTAATTGCGATGCAGAGGTTTGCAATGTGCCAGTAAAGTTCATTATGGTACCCGCTAAAAGTGAAAAACAAACTTTTCACTCCTATGTCAGTGGCGTAGATATCCCCTTACCTACTGATGCTTTAAGATACCAAATGGCACCTTTCGTAAACTATAAAAAACATGGTCAATTCGGCGAATGTGGAATTAATAGCGCTAATGTTGCTATGAGTGCAACCGAAAGCATTTACGGTAATCCCCAAGTGCTAGCTTTAGATCCATTAGTAGATGATGGCATTGGCGAAGATGCATTATTAAGTATTGTTTTACCATTCATCCATAGCGCACGTGAAGGCGTAGAAAGATTAGGCAAGTTAATTGCTCAATACGGTTCACATGAAGGCAACGGTATCATCTTTAGCGATAAAGATGAAATTTGGTACATGGAAATTCCAACCGGCCACTGGTGGGCGGCAACGCGTCTACCAGACAATAAAGCAGCCGTAATTGCCAACCAAGTGTCTGAACAAGAAATTGACTTTGATGATCCTAGCCACTTTATGTGGGCAGATGGATTAAGAGAATTTGTTAATAAATACGACTTAAATCCAGATGTTTCAGGATTTAACTTCCGCCATATATTTGGCACGCACAATGCTCGTGATCATTGTTACAACACTCCTCGCGTTTGGTTTGGTCAAAATTATTTAGGTCACCATGCAGCAAGCCCTACCAGTGATGCTTTAGATTTTGCTTTCACCCCAGGCAGAAAATTAAAGCATGAAGATGTCGCTTATATTCTAAGTTCCCACTATAATGAAACGATTTACGATCCCCTTGGTGATACTCCTGAAAAAACCAAGTTCCGTCCTATTTCCATGGCACGTTGTGCCGAATCTCACATCTTAGAAATAAGAAATAACGTCCCTAAAGATTATGCCGCAATTACTTGGTTTAACTTTGCCCCAACAGCCTTTAACCCATATGTTCCGTTTTATGCTAATGCAAATGGCACAGCGCTTGCATATACGGGGACGACTGATAAATATGATATTAATCAAGCTTACTGGCAAACTAGAACTGTTGCAGCTTTAATTCAACCAGACTATGATGAATTAAAGAGTCTTTTGATTGGTTTAGATGGCTACTTGCCAGCTGCTGATCAATTAGGCAACGAATTAGTTCATAAAACTGATGATCAAGCTTCAAAGCTCACAGATCAAAAGCTTACCCATTACTTAACTGAAGCAAATGAAAAAAACGCTGCAGCAATGCTAGCACTTTCTATGGATACTATTGGTAAATTAGTAAAAACTGAATTAACTCATTCTCGTCTGAGCTTTTCAATTAATACTGATCGCCTCCAAAACTAATAATCATCTCTAGTAAAGCTAAAAGCCCTACAAAAGCAATTCAACTTTTGCAGGGCTTTTTTGTGTCTTACTAAACTTTTAATTAGCACAATAAATACAAATAAATTTACTTAAAAATATCTAATTTTAATGCATCACTGAGATCTGTTAATAAACCTAATCCAGCAACGCTATTACCATCTTTATCCAAAGAAGGGCTAAAAATACCAATACCATATTTATTCGGAACTGCCGACATTAAGCCGCCTCCCACTCCACTTTTTGTCGGAACACCAATTCTTGCTGAATAAACGCCAGATTCATTATAAAGGCCGGTCGTCATCATCAATGACTTAGTAAACGTAGCAGCGCGACTAGAAATAATTCTTTCATTATCCCACGGCTTTACTCCGTCATTAGCAAGTACTGCACCTAAATTTGCTAGACTAACTGCTGTAACTTTCATTGAACACTGTTTAAAATACGTCCGCAAACTATCAGTTACATTATCTTGAATCATCTTATGAGCTTTTAAGTAATATGCTAAAGAGCGATCAATATCTCCTGTTTCATCTTCTGAATAAAAGATTTCTTCATCTAAACTTAAATCTGGATCATGACAAATTTCTTGAGCAAAAGCTAATATTTGTTCAAATGGCGTTAGCTCATCTTGCGGTTTAATTAGCGAAGTAGTCATAATTGCTCCCGCATTAACAAAAGGATTAAGTGGTTTATTTTCATGCTCAATTTCTAAATTCAGAATTGAATTAAAGGCAAAGCCAGTTTGCCTGGTGCTAACTCGATTATTAACTTCATCAAATCCGCGTTGCTTAATCGCATAAAGTAAAGTAATTACTTTTGAAATACTTTCAATAGCAAAGCGAATGTCGCTTTGCTCAGTTTTATATAATTTATTATTTTTCAAATCATAAACAGCTATGCCTAATTGGTCAGCCGATACTCTAGCTAAGGCTGGAATATAAGAAGCAACATGTCCATTTTTAGTTAAAGAAAAATTACTATCTCTTAACTTTTCTAGATCAATCATTTATATCATCCTTCTCTCTTCAATCACACCATAGCGCCAAATTTAGATAAATACAAAGAAAACACTAACTTATTTTTAAGACAATTTGGCTTAAATAATAAGCTAAACACTATCTCCTTAATAAGATGCAGTGCTATAATAACAGTAGTTACTTAAAGCGAATTATTATATGAAGGATGATAAAAATGAGAAATAAGTTTCAAAATGTTACAAACAGTAAAGTGGCACGCTTTTCGCTAAGAAAGACGACTTTAGGCGTAGTTTCTGCTTTAGTTGCTTTTGGTATTTATAGTGCAGCTAACACTACTGCAGTACATGCCCAACAAGTACAAAACTCTTCAATTCAAAAAGTCGAAGATGTTTCTCAAGTAAAACAGAACTCGCAAAACTCTATAAATAATACTTCAGAGACTAAAAAGCAAGAAGCTAAGCCTGCTAACCAAACTAATAGTCAAACTGCTACTGACCAATCACTTAATAGCAGTGTTGACCTCAAAACAAATGGGATTGTGGAACCTCACTTAGTAGACATTAATAAAACTAATGCACAAGTAAACGTTCAAAGTTCAGTAACTAACTCGCAAAAAGAAACTCGTAAATCTGAAATTGTAATGACGCTTCCTACTTTTGGACAAAAAGCAAATAAACACCAAATTAATGCAGTTTTAACTGGCCCTGTAACTACTAATTGGGGCAATAATGTTCAAATCGACTATAGTGTTAACCCTGGTCAATATCTTTCAGAAGCCGATCTTAGAAAACAAGACGCAAACTTTAGCTGGGATAAAGTTATTGCAATAATGCTTACAGGAAACCTCAATCCATCCCAAACTGCTCAAATTAATGCCCAACTAAAAATTACTAACCTCGATCAGATCAAAAATGATCTAACTGATTTGCTAGCTGGGCAAGATGATTCAATTTTAGGTAAACCAAGTTTAAGACAAATTAATGTGGGTCAAACATTATATTATTGGGATCAAAATAATAATTTATTATCAACTAATACACCAGCTGCCTATGCTTATTATGAAATCCCTGCAACGAGAGTTATGAAAGACGTTGACAAATTTACTAGTGGTACAACTGGCTGGAATGCACGCACCTTATCAACTAATTCGCAAGGACAAAATGTTTATTCTCCGGTTCCTTCAGATGTTCAAAATGCATTAAAGCCATTATCTAAAAGCTCAATCTCTTACAAAAATATCAATGGTGAAACTTCATCTACACTTTATAGTGACGGAAGCTATCTCATTTCTTTGCAAGAGCCATTTGACCAAATTAAGAACTTGGGCTATAGCGTAAATATTTTGCCAAATGGTCAAAATATCTGGCCTAACTATATCTATTCAACATATTCAAATAATAATACTATAATTGAAGGTCAAGCAAATCAAAGCGCCAGTGACAACTTCTATCTTGAAGTACAGCCTATTTTTACGACTAAGAATATCAATTTAACTAATCAAGAAAATTGGCAACCCAACGATAACTTGATTTCCGCTCAAAGCGTTTATACTGATCAAAGCACAATGAAGCCCGTTAAAACTGTTAACTTATTAGAAAATAACGGATACAGCTATGTTTTAACTGATTCTAACGGAAAAGTAGTTTATGACTCAAAAACTTTAGCAAATACTAATTCTGTAAAACTAGATCCTGGCGATTACACTATTACTTATTCTTACGTAATTAATCCGGATCATATTGTTACGAAGGCTGCGAAAGTTACTGTCACAAATACTAATGTTGAACCTACTCCAACCCCAGAGCCGACTCCTGAACCTACTCCAGAGCCAAATCCTATTCCCCAACCCAAGCCTGAGCCAGCTCCTGAACCTGATAACAACTCAAGCGATAACGATAATATAGCACCAAGGCCTCTTCCTACTGAAAATAATGACGATATGAACTCAAACAACCGTAAACCTGAAAAAGAGACTAAACAAGGCACAAAGATTGCTAAAGTCGTGAAGGTTGCAGTCAAAAATACTGGCTCAAAATCAAACATCGCTTCTACTACTAAAGAAGCAAAAAATGAAACTAATTCAACCAAAAAACTACCACAAACTGGTTTAAGCGAAGATGTAGCTGCTATTTTAGTCGGAATAATTAGTGTCTTAATTGGTAGTTTGCTCTTTATCAAATCTAAGAAAAAGAATTAGTCTCTTAGCAAAAATAAAATAATTAATAAAAACTGCGAACTTTGAATATCGCAGTTTTTTCATGGCTTGCCATTTATCTAATTAAGTAAGAGAATTGACTGCGGAGGAAGAGTTTAATGAACAGAAAACAATTAAAAAGGGATGCAAAATCTCAACTCAAAGGTAATTGGTCGTGGGCAATTTGTCTCTATATTATTTCTAGTTTAATTATTTCTTTAATTAATGGTATCAATAAAGAAATAATTGTGCCGAATAAGACATTACAAAATCTAAACCTAAGCGAAAAAACTATCTATTCAATAACTACATTTTTAATAACGACATTTATTACTACGATAATTTCTTGGGGCGTAACCTATAGTATTTTAGCTTTTCGTGATAATACCCAAGATAAGCCCAATGTTTTTAAAGCCAGCTTTGCTGCTTTTGAACATGGTCGCTATCTAAAAACATTAAAAACTAGTTTTTTAACTGGTTTATTTACAGGCTTATGGACAATTCTCCTTATTATCCCCGACATCATTAAAGGCTATTCTTATGCCATGACACCATATATTATGAAAGATATGCTTACTTCTAAACATGATATGAAAGCCACTGAAGCAATTACGCAAAGCCGAAAACTCATGCTCGGACATAAATGGCAATTATTTTGGTTAGATATCAGCTTTTTAGGCTGGGCAATTATAAATATCTTACTTTTTGTATTTGGAATTATCTTTTGCCTAGTTCTTAACGTAGCTCCTGCTAACCTTCCTATTGGAATTGTTTTATTGATCTTGGCAGCAATGGAGCTATTTTGGCTGACACCTTATTACCGTTAAACAAAAGCTAACTTCTATCGTCAACTAGCAGGTAATCAATTTCTTGAAGAAAAATAATGAAGAAACACGTAAGCTAAAAAGTTTGCGTGTTTTTTACTAATTAATGTCTACTATAATTAAGTACATAACTGATATTAATTTTATAAAATTGGGAGATAATTTATGAAAATAACTA
This sequence comes from Lactobacillus hominis DSM 23910 = CRBIP 24.179, assembly GCF_000296835.1. Classification (GTDB taxonomy): domain Bacteria; phylum Bacillota; class Bacilli; order Lactobacillales; family Lactobacillaceae; genus Lactobacillus; species Lactobacillus hominis. The sequence goes on from NZ_CAKE01000008.1 coordinate 11,212, forward strand.
CCCGTCATTATGCTTATTATCAAGGACAAGATTACTGCGAATATATTTTAGAAAATGATAATGGCATGATCGTAAAACTGCTTAATTATGGGGCAACTTTAGAACAAGTCTTATTACCAACTGAAAACGGACTAGCGGAAAACGTGATCATGTCATTGAGCAAACCAGAAGATTATTCTAAACAGCGAAACTTTCTTGGTGGCACTGTTGGGCGTGTAGTTGGTAGAATCAGAAAAGGTAAAGTTAACTTAGGCAGTAAAACGCTCCAGTTGCCAATTAACGATGGTAATAACCATATCCATGGCGGGACTGGTATTGATACGATGGTCTGGAATGCTCAAGTTAACCTCAATCAAGATGCAGAATTTGCCCAAGTTAAATTTACTTTAGTTGATTTTGACGGACATAATGGCTATCCTGGCAATCTAAAAATTGAAGTTAGCTATACTTTAGACAACGATAACTGCCTTGACTACAATATTTTTGCAAATAGCGATAAAGTAACTGTTTTTACCCCTACTAATCATGTTTACTTTAGATTAGATGGACCCAATTCCGATATTAAAAACCTGCAAATACAAATTGATGCCGACTATTACTTACCACTTGATGACGAAAGCCTGCCTTATATGGGGATGAAAGCAGTCTCAAATACCATTTTTGATTTAAGAAAACCTACTCATCTTGGTAAGATATTAGATTCAAGCTGTAAAGAAATCAAAAATGAACATGGACTTAACCATCCCTTTATTTTAAATACCGATAAAAATTGTGCAAAGATTTTTTCTAGCAAAACTAACCGCACAATGACTATGACAACGGATGCGCCTAGCATTGTCGTTTATACTGCTAATCATTTTAACCATACAGGAATTGCTAAAAATCTTGGTCAATATGACGGTGTGACTTTAGAAGCACAAAATCCACCAGCACCTGACAGCAATCTAAATGCCAGTATCTTAATTCCAGGCGATGATTTCATGCGGTCGACTACTTGGAAGTTTGATTTTTAGAAATTAAACAATTGACAGAAATGTAAAAAAATAGTTAAATAAAAACAAATATTAGTGATGACCTTTAAAGTTAGTCCCGTGAGGCTAGGAAGGAAATCTGCGTTTTGTGAGTAGTTTTCTCAACTACCGCCTTATTTCGCAAAGACCATCTTGGACTTAACTTTAGAGTTTGAGATGGTCTTTTTTTGGTCATCATGCAGAAAGGATAGATTATGGAAAAACAAATTATTGACAGTGTTGGTATTAAACGAGCTTTGATGCGTATGACATATGAAATTGTTGAACGCAATAAAGGAACTGATAATTTGGTACTAGTAGGTATTAAAACACGTGGACTTTATTTGGCGCAAAGAATTGCTAAAAACCTTAAAAATCTAGAAGCCGTCGACATCCCGGTTGGCGCACTAGATATTTCACATTATCGCGATGACCTATCAAAATCAGAAAAAGACACCATGATTCATGATCAACAATTAGATTTTGATATCACTAATAAAAAAGTAATTCTAGTCGACGATGTCTTATTTACTGGTCGTACAATTAGAGCTGCTCTTGATGCTTTAATAGATCAAGGACGTCCTGCAAAAATTAATCTCGCAGTTTTAGTAGATCGTGGTCATCGCGAATTGCCAATTCGTCCTGATTTTATTGGTAAAAACATCCCTACCGCAATGAATGAAGAAGTTAAAGTTGCACTCACTGAAGTCGATGATACCGATTCAATTGCAATTGTTTCTAAATAGGAGTTTTTCATGAATAAACAAGCTTTCCACAATGACGACGCAATTCTAGACGTCTATGAAAAACCAGGTCTAGGTCAAGGTGTCTTATTGTCACTTCAGCACATGTTTGCTATGTTTGGTTCAACAGTTTTAGTACCAATCTTAGTTGGAATTAATCCCAGTATTGCCTTACTTTCTTCAGGAGTAGGTACACTGGTCCATATGCTTTTGACTCATTTCAAAATTCCAGCATATTTAGGATCAAGTTTTGCCTTTGTCGCAACTATGCAAGCTTTAATGCGCATGGATGGATATCCCGCAATTGCTCAAGGTGCAGTAGCAGCTGGTCTTGTTTATGTAGTAGTTGCCTTAATTATTGGTAAAATAGGTTCTGGCTGGGTAAATAAAGTTTTGCCGCCAATTGTAGTAGGTCCAATAATAATCGTAATTGGACTATCGCTTGCTACAACTGCCGCAAACGACGCCATGATGAAGAGTGCTAAGTACAATTTGACTTACTTTGGCGTAGCTATCTTTACTTTAGTCATGACACTCTTTTTCCAAATGTATTTTAAAGGCTTCACCAGCTTAGTTTCAATTATGCTGGGAATTGTCTGTGGCTATATTTTATCTTGCTTTGTGGGAATTGTAGATTTTTCAGGCGTACAAAAGGCAGCTTGGTTCTCGCTACCTGCTTTAGAATTGCCTGGGATCAGCTATAAATTAAAGTTTTATCCTGCCGCCATTTTAACCATGGCGCCAATTGCTTTTGTAACGATGACCGAACACATGGGCCATATCATGGTACTTAATTCGCTCACGAAGCGTAACTTCTTTAAAAATCCTGGCTTGCATCGCACTATGATGGGCGACGGCCTTTCCACAATTATTGCCGGCTTTATCGGAGGCCCACCAACCACTTCTTATGGTGAAAACATTGGAGTTTTAGCCATGACTAAAGTACATTCAGTTTGGGTATTAGCTGGAGCTGCAGTATTTGCAATCATCTTTAGTTTCATTGGAAAAATTGCAGCACTCATTGAGTCAATTCCAATGCCAGTTATCGGCGGAATTTCATTCTTACTATTTGGAACAATTGCTTCTAACGGTCTTAAAATCTTAGTCGATGATAAGATCGATTTCGGCGAAAAACGCAACATGCTGATTGCTTCAGTTATCTTGGTTGTCGGAATTGGTGGAGCTTACTTGCAGCTTGGATCTTTCCAGCTTACTTCTGTAGCTTTATCGACTATTATGGGTATGCTTTTAAACTGGATTTTGCCAAAGAAAGCGGCTAGCGAACGAGCACTGGAAGAAAAGAAACACGAAAAACAAGAAGGTAAAATTTATCAATAATAAATATGAAAAAAGGATTCACGATTGAATCCTTTTTGCTTGCTATAAAATTATTCTTTTATTCCTTGAAAAGCACGTTTCATATTCTTCCAAACACCATTATCATCAGTTTGTAAAATTAAACTTGGGTAAATCTTGCGAATCCACCATATTGAAAATCCGATAAAGAATACTAAAATTGTTGCCGATAAAATTGCTTCAAAAGTCGTTGCTTTTCCATTAATCAGTCGCAAAGGCATCATAAATGAAGATAAAAATGGTACATATGAAAAGATAACTGTAATCACACTGTCTGGTTTATTAGCTAAGCTCATTGCGCCAAACAAACCAATTAAAGTTAAATACGTTAATGGCTGAACAGCTTTGCCAGCATCTTCTGCTCTCACAACAAGTGCTCCACAAAAGGCTGCATAAATCACGTAGATAATTAATCCTAAGACAGTAAACAATAATCCCCAAGAAACGATCTGGCCTAGAACTTGATCTATAATTGGCTTTAACTGTCCAAAGATATCCTGCACTCCAGAAATGTGTGGCGCTAAATAATAAAATCCTAAAAACATTGCCCCATAAATCACCAATTGAGTAACAATTTCCATTAAGATTCCTATCACTTTTCCATCAAAATAATTTCCACCTGGCATGCTAGAAAAAATCATTTCCATAATCTTGGTACCTTTTTCGCTAGCAACATCTTGGGCCATAATTTGGCTATAAGTTAGAACTAAGAAGTACAAAATAATAATTAAGAACAAGAAACTAGTCTTCTTAATATCTTCTTGATTGCTAAGATTTAAATCTCGATCGTTAACTTTTTCTCGCAATTGTGGCTGTTTTGATAAAGCATGCAATTGCTGTGATGTTAATTTGGCCACTGATAGATTAATTTTTTGTTGTTCAATTTGTAATAATGGCAATACTTTATCTTTGATGCTTGAACTTAATTTCTTTTTTCCATAATAAGTCGCATTAATTTGAGTATCTGTCTGCTTAATTACTAAATATCCACTCAGCTTCTTTTCTTGATAGGCTTTTTTAGCTTTAACTTGCGTTTTATATAACTTTAAATCATCGTTTTTCTTCAAACTTTGCGTAATGGTTTGATTAGAACTAACAATTCCTACGGGTTGATCATCAAAATTGGCCGATGATGACATCCCAACGAAAAAACTTATTAAGATAAATACAAATGGAGCAAAAATCATTAATAAAAATGACCAGTTTTTGACTTCACGTCGATAGGTTTCTTTAGCTACTAGCCACGTTTTATTCATTATTTTCTCCTGCCTTTATCTTAAAAATTTCGTTTAATGTTGGAGGTTCTTGATCAAAAGTACGTAAGTATTGCCCTTGAGATAATTCGTTAAATATCTCTTTTCCAAATTCTGGCTTTTCGAGCCAAATTTTGTACATCCCATTATTTTGTAAAATTGCTTTTTCAACGCCTGGAAGTTGCTGTACTTGCGTTAAATCTAACTGACTTCTAATAAATAAGCGAGTCAGTCCAAAGCTGTTTCGCACATCATTAACTAAACCATTCAAAACGATCTTACCATTATTGATCATTACTATGCTATCGCAAAGCTCTTCAACATTTGACATATCATGATCAGAAAATATAATAGTTGCACCGCGCTTTTTCTGTTCTAAAATAACTTGTTTCATCAAATCCACATTAACAGGATCTAAACCACTAAAAGGTTCATCCAAGATGATTAGATCTGGATCATGAATCAAAGTAGCAATCAATTGAATTTTTTGCTGGTTACCTTTAGATAAATTCTTAATTTTGTCATTGAGCGTGCCTTTAACAGCTAACTTCTTCATCCAAACCTGTAATTTCTCTTTAACTGCTTTTTTATCCATCCCTTTAAGACTGGCTAAAAATGTTACCTGTTGTAAAACAGTCAACTTAGGCATTAAACTGCGCTCTTCAGGTAAATATCCTACACTATTGTAGTCGCTAGCTGAAAAGGAATGATCATTGTGATATGAACCCCAAATTTGGGACATATTATTAATTAGCTCTGTTTAAAACCATATTTCGATATTCTATCGGAGTATGGTTTTTTAGTACTG
>NZ_CAKE01000007.1 GCF_000296835.1 Lactobacillus hominis DSM 23910 = CRBIP 24.179
AATTATTGTAAATACCAATTTTGTCTTGTTTAGATAATTTAGCCATAAATAAAAACCTCGAAATTCTTGTCCGAATTTCGGGGTTCATATCAAAATCTCAGCCCTTTTTTAATATCGCTATTTATTGCAAGTGATAGAAATGATTTTACGACTCTTATCTACTGTAATATCGTAGATTGTATCTTCATGAATTAAGCGTTTAATTACAAATTCAACTTCATCTTGCTTAATTGCTCGTTTGTGATTTTCCATGACAATTTCAATTTTGTCGGAAGTTTCACTGTAAACGACGCTTGTGTCTCCCAATGAATAAACTTTAACGTACTGACTGTTAGTTGATGCAAGCTGTCTTTCAACCAAGTCCCGGTAAGTATTTGTGACATCAATCAAATGCATATAGTTCACGCCCTTTATTAAATCTTCTTTTCCATTTTAGTATACCCCTTTTTTCCTAACTTAAAAAACAATAAATAAAAGAAAAAAGTCTCACTTTTGATTTGGTGAGACTTTTTCTAGTTGAAATGATTATTTTTCGCTAATTTGAATCTTGTCGTCGATTGCGTCAGCTAATAAGTCTTTAGCTTCTGGATGATCAAGTTTGTAGTCAGCTACATTATCTTCGATTTCTTCTTGGATTGTTCTACGCAATGGACGAGCGCCCATTGAAGGATCATATCCTTTATCAACTAATAAATCTTTAGCTTTATCAGTAACTTCGATATGAAGGTCCTGGTCTTGAACCATTTCGTTAGTATTAGCAAGCATTAAATCAACGATCTTGAGTAAGTCTGCTTTTTCAAGTGAATTAAATTCAACAATATCGTCAAGACGGTTCAAAAATTCAGGCTTAAAGTATTGACCCATAACTTTCTTGAACTGTTCTTCGTGACTATTTTCAGCTGCAAATCCAACGCTTGTTTCTTTGATGCCTTGTCCAGCGTTAGAAGTCATGATAATGATTGTATCCTTAAATGATACTGTGCGTCCTTGAGAGTCAGTTAAACGACCATCGTCAAGAATTTGTAAGAAGAGGTGTAAAACATCTGGGTGAGCTTTTTCAATTTCGTCAAACAAAATTAAGCTGTATGGGTTGTGACGAACTCTCTCAGTTAATTGACCAGCTTCTTCGTAGCCAACGTAACCAGGAGCTGAACCAATTAATTTTGAAACTGAGTATTGTTCCATGTATTCACTCATATCAAAGCGAATCATTGCATCTTCGGTACCAAAGATTTGCTTAGCTAGTTGCTTTGCAAGTTCAGTCTTACCAACACCAGTTGGACCGACAAAGAGGAATGAGCCAATTGGACGACCAGATTTGTTAAATCCAACGCGGTTTCTTCTAATAGCGCGAGCTACAGTTTCAACAGCCTTAGTTTGACCAATGACATTATCTTTAAGATCGCTAGATAGATTCTTTAATTGAGTTTCTTCCTGTTTTTGAAGATCGCCGACAGGGATATTAGTTTTTTCTTCTACAATCTTGTCCATGATCTTAGAAGTAATCTTTGGCGTCTTGTCAGGATCTACTTTTTGATCTTTAAGCTTATCGTATTTTTCTATTTGGTCGCGGTAGTAAGCTGCTTTTTCATAGTCTTCATTTTGAAGGGCATCTTGCTTTAATTTTTCTGCAGCCTCGACGCGTTCTTTTAGCTTTTCGCTGTCAACGTAAGGAATGGTTAAGTTCATACGTGAGCCAGCTTCATCAAGCAAGTCGATTGCCTTATCTGGCAAGAAGCGATCTTGGATATATCGTGAAGAAAGCTTAACTGCGCTTTCGATAGCATCATCAGTATAGGTAACGTGGTGGTACGCTTCGTAGCGCTTTTTAATACCTTGTAAAATTTGAATAGTTTCTTGAATGGAAGGCTCTTTTACTTCAACTGGTTGAAAACGTCTAGCTAAAGCAGAATCTTTTTCAATATTGCGGTATTCCTTAATAGTAGTTGCACCAATTAATTGTAATTCTCCACGAGCTAACGCTGGTTTAATGATGTTTCCAGCGTCCATACCACCTTCAGCATTGCCAGCACCGACGATTTCATGAATTTCATCGATGAAGAGAATGATATTAGGATCTTTTTCTAGTTCTTTAATTAATTGCTGCATTCTTTGTTCAAATTGACCACGAATTCCGGTACCTTGCACTAAAGAAACCATATTTAAAGAGATGATCTTTTTGTTTTGCAATTTTGCTGGAACGGAGCCGTCGACAATTTGTTGTGCTAAGCCTTCAGCAACAGCAGTTTTACCAACACCGGCTTCACCAATTAAAACTGGGTTATTCTTAGTTCTTCTATTTAAGATTTCGATTACGCGGGCAATTTCTTTATCACGACCAATTACGGGATCGATCTTGCCTTTTTTAGCTAAATCAGTTAAGTCTGTACCATATTGATCAAGTAAAGATTGACGATTGCCTCCCCCCATGCGTCCGCCACCCATTTGCATTCTTGGGTCTTGACTATTAGGGTTTTGGTTTTTATTTTGATTATTTAATGCATTAAATAATTCGTCAAAATCTCCAAAAAATTCGTTATTCATATTGTTGTTAGTTCCTTGTTCATTTTTTAGTTGTTGATAGCATTGTTGACATAAAGATATTTCACGGTTTTGTCCATTTACGTTAGTATATAAGTGAATGGAGGCAGGCCGCTGATGACAATTTTGACATAACACTGTTATTTGCCGCCTTTCATCAATATTATCCAATTCAATATAAATTGTATTGTTAGCACTCATACTAGTCAAGTGCTAATTTGTATCTATCATACTAGCTTTACTTACTTAATGCAAGTAAATTGCAAATTAAAAAATAATTTTTCGTGCTAAAATATGAGAGTATAGATTTTTGCATAAATATAGGTAAAAAGGAAAATAAAATGGTGCAAGATAATAAATACGAAGAAATTTTGAATCAATTAGCTGAAGGAAAATTGGAAGAATATAAAGTTGAAGCAAAAAATGCTTTTGCTTTTCAAGCCGCTTTAAGAAATTACGGAAAAAGACAAGATATTACGGGGGTGGCACAAAGAGGGGGAGCTATTGTTTATAAACCCGTAAAAAATGAAAATTAGTCATTTATTTTAATGAAAACCATTACATGCATGTTGTTTTCACTTTAAAAACATGATAATCTAGTAAGCGAATGGGTTTTAACTCCCGATTATTTTTGATTTTAAAGGAGATCCTAAAAATGGAAAAACGCGAATTTCATATTATTGCAGAAACTGGTATTCATGCACGTCCAGCTACTTTGTTAGTTCAAACTGCATCTAAGTTTAACTCAGATATTAACTTGGAATACAATGGTAAGTCAGTTAACTTGAAGTCAATCATGGGCGTTATGTCTTTAGGTGTTGGCCAAGGTGCTGATGTAACTATTACTGCAGACGGCGACGATGCTAAAGAAGCTATCGATGCAATTGCAGACACTATGAAAAAGGAAGGCTTAGCTGAATAATGACGAAAACTTTACAAGGTATTGCAGCCAGTGATGGTATTGCCGTTGCACCAGCTTATTTGCTAGTGGAACCTGACCTTTCGTTTTCGAAAACTTCAGTAAGCGACGTTGATAGCGAAGTTGCCCGTTTTAAAAAGGTAGTTAGTGAATCAACTGCAGAACTTGAAAAAGTTCGCGATAAAGCTAAAGAAACATTAGGTGAGGATGAAGCTCAAGTCTTCGATGCTCACCTTTTATTCTTAAGTGACCCAGAGTTTACTGGTGCAATCGAAAATGAAATTAAAAATCAGAAGATTAATGCAGAAGCTGCATTAGATGAAACCGCTCAAAAATTTATCGCAATTTTTGAAGGCATGACTGATAATGCATACATGCAAGAAAGAGCAGCCGATGTACGTGACGTTTCTAAGCGTATCATGGCACACTTATTAGGTGTTTCTCTTCCTGATCCTGCATCCATTGATCATGAAGTTGTTGTGATTGCTCACGACTTAACTCCAAGTGATACTGCTCAATTAAATAAGAAGTACGTAAAAGGCTTTATTACTGATATTGGTGGTAGAACTGCTCACTCAGCAATTATGGCTCGTTCACTTGAAATTCCTGCCGTAGTTGGTACTAATACCATTACTAAAGATGTTAAGAATGGTCAAATGGTTATTGCTGACGGTTTAGACGGTGTCGCAATTATTGATCCAACTGAAGATCAAGTAAAGCAATACACTGAAAAAGGCGAAGCATTTGCTAAGCAAAAGGCTGAATGGAAGAAATTGAAGGATGAACCATCAGTTACTGCTAATGGCAAGCACTATACTATTGCTGCCAACATCGGTACTCCTGACGATATGAAGGGTGTACTTGAAAATGGTGCTGAAGCAGTTGGTTTGTACAGAACTGAATTCTTGTACATGGATTCATCTGATTTTCCAAGTGAGGAAGACCAATTCGAAGCTTACAAGAAAGTTATTGAAGGTATGAACGGTAAGCAAGTTATCATTAGAACTTGTGATATCGGTGGTGACAAGCACTTAGATTACTGGGATTTACCAGAAGAAATGAACCCATTTTTAGGTGTTCGTGCTATTCGTTTGTCAATGCAATACAAAGATATCTTCAGAACTCAATTGAGAGCTTTACTTCGTGCTTCTGCTTACGGTAGTTTAGGTATCATGTTCCCAATGATTGGTACTTTAGATGAATTACGTGAAGCTAAGAAGATTTTGAAGGAAGAAAAAGATAAGCTTGTTGCTGATGGCGTTAAAGTTGGTGATAACTTACAAGTTGGTATGATGATCGAAGTTCCTGCAGCAGCAGTTCTTGCTGATCAATTCGCTAAAGAAGTTGATTTCTTCTCAATCGGAACCAATGACTTGATCCAATATACTATGGCTGCTGACCGTGGTAACGATAATGTTTCTTACCTTTATCAACCATACAACCCATCAGTATTGCGCTTGATTAAGCACACTATTGATGGTGCTCATGAAAATGGCATTTGGTGTGGTATGTGTGGTGAAGCTGCCGGTGATAACATCATGTTCCCAATTTTACTTTCAATGGGTCTTGATGAATACTCAATGAGCGCAACTTCAATCTTACGTATTAGAAGCTTGATGAAGCAAATTAATACTGAAGATATTAAAGAATTAGCTAACAAGGCTTGCTACGTTTCTGAAACTTATGAAGAAAATGAAAAGTTAGTTGAAGAAACTATGAAGAAACTTGGTATTAATTACTAAAATATAACTATGAGAGAAAAGTATATTTTTATATACTTTTCTTTTTTTATTCCTATTTTTAATAAGTCTTAAAAAAGCAGAGCGTATCTTCATATATTGTTCACGCTTTCGTGTTACAGTATACATGTAAGGTTGATAAGTTGATATTATTATAAGTTATTTCAAAGATTGAATGACTTAGCTATTTATATATTTTTAATTCAAATTATATATAGCTTATTGTAGTCTTTACTACACAAAGGAGTGTAGATTAATGGTAAATTTATATACATCACCTAGCTGTACCTCATGCCGTAAAGCAAAGGCCTGGTTAAAGGATCATGATATTCCTTTCAAGGAAAGAAATATTTTTGCTAAGCCGTTATCAAAAGAAGAAATTATGCAAATTTTGCGAATGACTGAAAACGGCACTGAAGAAATAATTTCTACGCGCTCACGCACTTTTAAGAGTTTAAAAATTAATTTAGACGACTTGTCAATCGATAAGTTGGTTGAATTAATTGAAAAGAATCCAAGTCTTTTGCGTCGTCCAATCATTATGGATGATCGTCGTCTTCAAGTTGGTTACAACGAAGATGAAATTAGAAGATTCTTACCTAGAAGAGTCAGACGCTTAGAACTTGAAGAAGCTCAAGCAATGATTAGCTTCTAATTTGTAAATTTACGTTAAAAGCGGTAGCTTATTGGCTATCGCTTTTATTTGTTGGAAAAAATAGGTTACAATAGAGTCAATGATAATTATTAGAGGTGAGTAGAGTGCAAGTACATAGAATTAGTAAAAATACAATTCAAGTTAATATGGATACCGCTGAATTGAAGGAAAGAGGCATTACTATGCTGGATTTACTCGGCAATAAGAGTCAAATCCAAAATTTCTTTTATCAAATTTTAAGTGAAGTGGATACTGATCATACTTTTGCAAAAGATGATCCTGTAACTTTCCAAGTCATGCCAAGCAGTAGCGGCCTAGAGCTCTTAATCACTAAGGTAACCGATAAAAATGATGATGAGGATGATCCAGCTAATAACCAGTTGAAACAGCTCTTAGAAGGTTTAACTGGCATTGGAGATCGTGATCCAGCAGCTAGAAAAACTGAAATTGCTGAACAAAATGCCAATCCTAACCACCGCGTTTATGAAATTAATAATATTGACGCAGTAGTTGGTGTAGCCGATGGCTTGAAAGTGCAAGGATTAGCATCAAGTTTGTACACTTATAGACATCACTATTATTTAGATTTAGCATTTTTAGATGATAACTATATTGAAATGAAACCTAGCGATGCTTGGGCAATTGCTAATGAATTTGGCGCATCTTGCCCACTTAAAAAGTTCGATAAGATAAAACCCCAAGCTAAAAGGCTAATTACTCAAGATGCATTAGGTAATTTAAGAAGATATTTTGCAAAAGCATAAAAAGGCGAATAAAATTCGCCTTTTTTTGTGTAATAAATAGTGGGTGCCAAAATTGTATGCAGCATTATTGAGGCAAAATTTAGTATTGGCAGTTAGTGAAGCTAATTTAGTTTTTCAAAGACAGAAAAGATTAAACGAAGAAACTTATCGCTGTCCGTCTTGTAATAAAAGGGTGATGCTGGTAATTTCGCAGCAAAAAATGCCATTTTTTAAACATATTCATCTAATTACTGGTCAAGGGGAAAAACAAGAGCATCAGCAAAGCAAGAATCTATTATGTAGCGCATTAGTAGCTAACGGGTTTCCAGCACAAGTTGAAATCCCGCTTGCTGATCAGCAATTAAGAGCAGATATTTTGGTGAATTCCAAACTAGCATTTGAAATCCAATGTGCGCCTTTAAGCGATGAAGAATATAATCATCGACATAATTTATACGAGCAAATTAAAATTAAGGACATTTGGTTAGTAGGAAAGCGTCATTATTTAAAGGGAAAACTAAAGAAAACGCAGAAAATCTATTTTCGTTATTCAAAAAAATGGCACTGGTATTATTTGGAAATTGATCCGCAAAACTTAGAAATTAGGTTAAAGTATGATGTAAAGTTAGAAGCAATGACGTCCAAAGTGGCATATTTGCAAAAAAATTTTACCTTGGATGAGAATGGTATTCGTAACTTTTTTGCATTTGAGCCTATTTTTGCAATCAAAAATCAATTTTGCGACTATCAAAAACAATACAAATATTTATTAAAGCAGATCAAAGAAAGAACAAAATTTGGCTTACAGGTTGCGCAGCTTTTATATAAAGCAAATAAAACAATTGATGATTTACCAGTTGAATTATTTGTTACTTATCGCGATCCTTTACAAGAGCCTGCAATTATCAAATTTCTGCAAAAATAAAGACGCCATTTGGCGTCTTTTTTTAAATTAAATGTAGATTGTTAGTACCGTACTTCTTCTCACGAGCAGGAGTGTTTAAAGCTACGCTAACTTCTTCTTCATTGACTTTGCCTTCAATTATAAAATTATTATCTACTTCATCGTAGTTATAGATAAAGGTGGTTGGAGTAGTTTCAACTTTGAATTGTTTAGCTAGCTGCAAATCCTTGTTCATCGAAAAAAGCGTGTATTTCATTTGTCTTGTTTTATCAAAACTTTCTTTATTAACGTTTAATTCATTGAGAATCTGATCGATTAACTGCTTGGAATATTGACGATGATTATCATTAATTTCCGATTGCAATTTCAAGAGAAACTTTCGAGCTAATTTATTCCCTTTCATTAGCTTGACAGTGTGATAATTCTTAATTGCATTAAAGGTATTACGACTAATTCGATTAAATAAATCAAGATCGCAAGTTGGTAACTTACGGGCCTTAATATCATTACGGATTGTAGTCATATTTGCCATCGGAATAAAATGATAGTCGACTTTTTTCTTAGAATCATCGATTGCATTGATGATAGCTTGTTCACTTTCGTAGCAGTTAATGCCAATCGGATTCACAAAGAAGAAGATCTCATACATCTTATTTCCTCCCATGTAAGTCCAAGATAAATCCATACATACTTTATCAGATACGATCAAAATTGTTAAATAATTTGCTTACTTAGAATGAGTGAATGCTCTTTCAACTTTGTTTTGATTTGTATTTTCTGGAGTGGATTTAAAATTAAATTGCTTTTGCAATTCACCTAAAACTTTTTTGATTAAACTGGGATCATCATTTTCAATTTCGAGTTCAAAATCACAAAAGCCATCTTCATATTCAGTTAAATCTAATGTCAAATCACACTTATCTGGACCATCGGCCATAATGCGGCGAGTTTTACTCCAGGTTCTTAATTCTAAAGTATTAACAATTTCTTTATCAAAATGCTTGTTTAAATAATTACCAACATCGCCACCAAAAGTGAAGTGTTCTTTGTCTTGAGCTGCATGCACCATTTGTTCAGCTTGAGCTAGCGGTAAAAGATCGTTGATTTCAACTACTTCATGGTATTTATTTTGTTTAGGATCTTTTTCTTTAGCCTTTAAAGTCTGCTCCGCATGTTCAACGTAAACGCGAATACGGACACTAGAATAGTTATTTGCTAGATCTAGGTTAGGGGTATCGAAATAAAAGTTTTGTTGAATATACTCTGATTTTTTAGCAAATGCAGCCACCATTTTTTCATATGTGTCTTGCGTAATTAAGGTTTTGGATTCAATTTCTATATTTTTTGTCATAATTTACCCTCCAATTGTTTTTGACCTCTATCTATATGTTAGAATAATTTTGTTTGAAACGGAAAGGATATTACTGATGCAAGATTGGGATTTATTTCTTTGGCCCTATCAAGAAGCGGTTTCTGAGCTAAAAATAAAATTTCGCTCACTACGTCAGAGCTTTTTGAATAAAGGCGAGCATTCACCGATAGAATTTGTAGTTGGCCGAGTAAAGACAGTTGATTCGATTAAAGAAAAAATGAAACGTCGAGTAATATCGCAAGATGTCATTGAAACTGACATGCAAGATATTGCTGGCATTCGGATTATGTGTCAATTCGTAGACGATATTTATCGGGTAGTTGATTTGATTCACCAGCGTCAAGATATGCAAGTCATAGAAGAAAGAGACTATATTCAAAATGCTAAGCCATCAGGATATCGTTCTTATCATATGGTGATTGAATATTCAGTCTTTTTGCCAGAAGGACCGAAAAAAATTATTGCTGAGATTCAAATTAGAACATTAGCAATGAATTTCTGGGCTACTGTTGAACATACTTTAAATTATAAATATAAGGGCGAGTATCCTGAAGATATTTCTCAACGCTTAAAATCAACTGCTGAAGCTGCTTATAAGCTTGATGAAGAAATGTCCGCAATTAAGGATGAAGTACAAGAAGCTCAAAAAATTTTTACTAGAACTAAAGGAAAAGAACAGTAATGAAAGTCGCAATTGTAAGTAATGAATGCATAGAAACGCAAGCGGTAGTTAGAAATTTAGAAAAATTATTAGCTAGTCGCAAAATAGAAATCGATCCAGAAAATCCTGATGTTGTCTTGACTGTCGGCGGCGACGGTACTTTAATTTCAGCTTTTCATAAATACCAAAACTTAATTGATCAAATTCGTTTTATCGGCATTCACACCGGTCACTTAGGTTTTTACACAGATTGGCGTAATTTTGAAATTGGAAAGTTAGTTGATAGTTTAACCAAAAAACAACCATCCAGTGCGTCATATCCACTCCTAGAATTAGTGATTACGACAGGCAATGATGAAAAAAAGAAGCTGCTTGCTTTAAACGAAGCCACTATCAAAAAAGTTTCTAAAACTTTAAAAGCTGATGTTTATATTCGCGATCAATTTTTTGAAAGCTTTAAAGGCGATGGCTTGTGTGTTTCTACTCCGACAGGTTCGACGGCTTATAGTAAGTCTTTAGGTGGTGCAGTAATTCATCCACGTTTAAAGGCTTTGCAAATGACAGAAATTGCCTCAATTAATAACCGCGTCTTTAGAACTCTGTCTTCGCCAATTGTAATTGCACCTGATGAATGGATCACTATCAGACCAGAAACGGGCAATGACGATCACTATGTAGTGACTTATGATGGATATGAGTTTAACCATAAGCATATTAAAAAGATTGAATATCGTATTTCACAACATGTGATTAGATTTGATAAGTATCAACATACTCATTTTTGGAATCGAGTAGAAGATGCCTTTATTGGACATGATCGGAAGGTATAATGCAATATTTTAAAATGATTTTTGAAAATGAAACACCCCAGCAATTGGGGCGTTTTTTATTAAAAAACGGTTTCTCGCATCGAGCAATAATCAATAGTCGTCATCACGGCGGGATGATGCTAGTCAATCATAAAAGACGCTATAGTAAATATTTGCTGAAAAAAGGCGACGAAATAATTTTTATTTTAGGTAATGAGAAAAAGAATGAATTTTTGAAACCAACAAATTTACCTGTAAATATTATCAAAGAAACTAAAGACTATTTGATTGTAAATAAACCTGCTGGCGTATTGTCGATTCCTTCAAGATATGAAGATGATACTGCGATTGTAAACCGCTTGCTGCATTATTTTAAAAAGCAGCATCTAACTACTAAGCCGCATGTAATTACGCGCTTAGATAAAGATACATCAGGTTTAGTTTTAGTTGGAAAAAATGCAGTAGCACATGATCGCTTTAGCAGGTTAGATAAGGATGAATTAGTTAAAAAATATCATGCGATAGTACATGGTAATTTTTCAGCCGCTGAGTTAAGCGGCCAGATTGATAAAGCCATTGGTAAAAAAGATAATACAGTTAAACGATATATTGTTGCAGATGGTCAAAAAGCAGTAACAGATTATCAGGTGTTAGACCAAGTTAAGGGAGCCAGCTTAGTAGAATTGCGCTTATTAACTGGAAGGACTCATCAAATTAGGGTGCACATGCAAGCAATTGGTCATCCCTTATTTGGTGATCCTTTGTATGGCATAAAAGATGATTTTAAGAGGCAAGCATTAAATTGTTTTTTGTTGAAATATCAGGATCCATTTTCTCAGGAAAATATAAAAATAGAAATTTCTGAACCTCAAGATATGCAAAAGCTATGGCAACAGCTTAAAAATAACTCATAAGTAATTGTTTAATAATATTTATATAGTAATTAATTGACATTTGAAAGCGGTTTACATACAATAAGTATGAGTTTTATTTCTATCTTAATATAGAAAAGAGGAGTCTTTAATGTATTATTCAAATGGTAATTATGAGGCTTTTGCAGATACTCGCAAACCAGCAGGTGTTGATAAAAAATCAGCTTATATTATCGGTAGTGGTCTGGCTGGCTTAGCTGCGGCAGTATTTCTAATTAGGGATGCCAAAATGAAAGGCGATAGGATCCATATTTTAGAAGAATTGTCAGTGGCTGGTGGCTCTTTAGATGGAACAGATCGTCCAAATGCCGGCTTTGTTGTTCGTGGCGGTCGTGAAATGGAGAATCACTTTGAATGTCTGTGGGATATGTACCGCTCAATTCCAAGTCTAGAAGTTCCCGGAGCTTCTTATCTTGACGAATATTATTGGTTAGATAAAGATGATCCTAATTCATCGAATTGTCGTTTGATTCATAACCGCGGCGATCGTCTGCCAAGCGATGGAAAATATCAATTAGACAAGCATGCTAGCGAAATTGTTAAGTTGATTTTGACGCCAGAAAGCGAAATTCAAGGTAAGACGATTGAAGAATGGTTCTCACCAGAATTCTTTGAAACTAACTTTTGGACTTACTGGTCAACAATGTTTGCCTTTGAAAAATGGCATTCACTTGCTGAAATGCGCAGATACTGTATGAGATTTATCCACCACATTGATGGCTTGCCTGATTTTACCGCGTTGAAATTTAATAAGTATAATCAATATGAGTCAATGGTTAAACCAGTTTTGAAGTACTTAAAAGATCATGGCGTGCACATTGATTATGGTGTTCATGTTCAAAACGTAATCGTTGATACTACTAATGATGAAAAGGTTGCTAAGAAGATCTTGATTGAAAAAGATGGTAAAGCTAGTGAAATCAACCTAACTAGCAACGACATTGTCTTTGTCACGAATGGTTCAATCACGGAAAGTTCAACTTATGGCGATCAAAATACGCCAGCTCCAGTTACCCATGAAAAAGGTAGTTCTTGGAAACTATGGGAAAACTTAGCCAAGCAAGATCCAGCTTTTGGTCATCCAGAAGTATTTAGCGAAAACTTGCCTGAGAGATCATGGTTTGTTTCTGCAACAACTACTTTGAAAGACAAAACTTTAGCGCCTTATTTTGAACGTTTGACTAAGCGCTCTTTATATGATGGCAAAGTTAATACTGGTGGCATTATCACAATTACTGACTCTAATTGGGGCTTGAGTTTTACAATTCACAGACAACCTCACTTTAAGTCGCAAAAACCTGATGAAACGGTTATTTGGATTTATGCTTTATATTCAGATACTAAGGGTAATTATGTTCACAAGAAGGTAACTGAATGTAGCGGTCAAGAAATTGCTGAAGAATTGCTTTATCACTTGGGTGTACCTGACAGTGAAATTGAGCGTTTATCATCATCGAAATATATGACCACAGTGCCAGTTTATATGCCATATATTACGAGCTACTTTATGCCACGTCATGACGGCGATCGTCCGGCTGTAGTTCCAGAAGGATCAAAGAATTTGGCATTTATCGGAAACTTCGCAGAAAGTCCAACACGTGATACTGTTTTTACAACGGAATACTCAGTAAGAACTGCTATGGAAGCTGTTTACACTTTATTGAACGTTGATCGTGGAGTACCTGAAGTCTTTGATTCTGTATATGATATTCGTCAATTGCTTAGAGCAATGTATTATATGTCAGATAAAAAGAAGTTAGAAGATCAAGATGTCGCTCTTCCAGAAAAACTTGCCATTAAAGCAGGGATGAAGAAGATCAAGGGAACGTGGCTTGAAGAATTGCTTGAAGAAGCAAATTTAATTTAGGATAATTTTTGTAACAATTTATTTGGACGGATGAAAAAAGACCTGTCGCTTGTGCGACAGGCCTTTTTGTTAAACTCGATGATATAAATTTAATAAATTCTTTCTTAAAATTGGATCGTGAGCATATAGATATGTCCCATGAACTCCGCGTTTAAATAAAACATTTAAAGCATTCATGACCATCTGAACTTTCAATTTTTTAGTTTTGACGGGATCAGTTAGGTCCTGTCTTTTCTTAAACATTTCGATATCGGTAATTTTATCTAAGTCAACTTCAATTCTTGATGAATTAGGTCGTTGGAAAATGGGCGGTCCGATTATAATTCCTGCATAATTTAAGTCAAAACCTTGGCAAGTATAAATAGATCCGACTTCATCAATTGTTTCAGAAATTTCCGCCCATGGCGTAGCCGTGTAATTATACTGGTCCCATGGCATTTTGAAGTCACCTTCGCAAATATAATGCTTACCGCCATCTAGAGTAGATGGATATCCGGAAGTTGAAAGAATCCGCGATAATCCAAACTGCTTATTTTTTTCAACAATTTTTTGACGCATTTGTTCTGCATCCTCGAAGACTTGAAAATCATAATCTTGACAGCAATCTGCAGGAATTGGTTTTAATTGCATTTTATCAGTGAAACTATCAAACCAATCAATTAAATCAAGTGGGGCCTTCATTCTGAATTGTTCATGCAGATGGACAATCTGATAGTTATATTTTTGAATTATTGCTTTTAAACTTTCATTAGTCCATAGAGTCTTCATTTTTAAAACTTGGTGAGGATCGAAAACTAAAATTACAATTTTGCTGCGATTAATAATTTCTTGAAGCTGATTTTGATAATAAAAATTATTATAGTGGTCTGGCTTGGATAATAATAAATGTGCTTCGTCAATTACGACGATATCAGCTTTTTGCTTAGTTTTATCAAGAGTATTAATAAAAGACGTGGGACGCTGGTAATTCTTTTTTAGCAATTCTTGATAGTCGCCTGCAATTTGTTTATAAACTTTTAGAAGTTCAGGGTGATTAACTAAAAAGTAATTTTTGGTTTGGTACAAGTTACTATCTTTTTGCTTGCTTAATAATTGAATTTTATCAAAAAGTGCAGATAAAACTACGCTTTTTCCAGTTCCTGCATCGCCATAAATGGCAAAGACGCTGGGAGATTCTTTGTTTAGATTGTCATTGCAAAAATTGATAATTTTGTTTAATAAATTTTGCTGATTTTCAGTGAGTTGTTTTTTTGGTGATAATTTGTTTGTTGCTTGATTTGTCATTGTTGAAAACTCCTTGTTTAAAAATTTTTTTGCAAAGCTAGAATCATTCTAAATCCACTACTAACTTTTAAAACTTTTCGATTATTTGATAAACTATAACTTAGTTTTGAATTGGAAAGGGATTATTATGGTATATAAAGCTGCAATTTTTGATATGGATGGAACAATCTTAGATACTTCGCAAGATTTAACCCATTCTTTAAATCATATTATGAAACAAGCTGGCCATCGTCATGATTATACTGTCAGCGATATTCATAACTTTTTTGGTAGTGGCGTGCAAGTTGCAATAAAGCGTGCGTTGGCATATGAATATGGCGCAAGCGTTGAAAGTTTAGTTGCTGTTGGAACTGACCAAGAAGTTTTACCAAGCAAAGTTACTGATGACGAAGTTGAACGTTTATTGGGCTTATTTAAACCATATTATGAAAAACATTCAAACATAAAAACAGGTCCCTTTGCTGGAATTTTACAAATGTCTAAGCAGCTGCATCAAAAAGGCCTTAAGCTAGCTGTGGTTTCTAACAAACCAAATGAAGCTGTTCAAATTTTAGTTCAGCAGCATTTTGATGGTTATTTTGATTTTGTCTTAGGTCAAGCTGATCAGATTCGTCGTAAGCCTTATCCTGATATGGTAAATAAATGCGTTGAAGAATTAAATGTTAAACCTGAAGATTGCGTTTATATCGGTGATTCAGAAATTGATCTGCAAACAGCGGCTAATGCCAAGATGGACGAGATCGCGGTAACTTGGGGATTTAGAAATAGTGAGTTTTTGAAAAAGTTTGGCGCAACTATCTTGGTTAATAATGCTCAAGAATTAGAAAATGAAATTTTAAAATAAGCAGAGATAAGACCTTTTGTAAGTAAGTTGCAAAAGGCCTTTTTTGAAAAATAAAAGTCATGAAAGTTTATTCATGACTCAAAAATTATAAAAATTATTTCTCGGTAAATAAGACTCTAGTTGCTTCAGGAACTAAAATATTTTTTTGAATTGGAGTTAAAGTTCCATCTTTAGAATTTCTACGGTATAAAGTAGCGTTATTAGTATTTTGATTTGCGGCAACGAGATAAGTTTGAGAGGGATCCCAGTTGAAATCTCTAGGGAAAGACCCAAATACTGAAATTCTTTGAACTAAATCTAGATGTCCATCAGCTAAAACTCTGAAGACAGCAATTGAATCGTTACCACGGTTGGTGACGTAGATAAATTTACCGTCTTTAGAAATTAAAATAGCTGCGGCACCATTGTGTTCTTTAAAGTCTTCAGGAATAGTCTTATAAGTAGCGATGCTTTCGAATTCCCAGGTGTCTTCATTAAGTTTAGCTACGTTTACTTGGCTTGAAAGTTCACCAACAATAAACATTAATTTACCATCAGGAGAAAAGGTAATGTGACGTGTTCCAAAGCCTTTTTCCATTTGATATTGGGCTAAGTGAACTAATTGATCATCTTTTAAATCGTAAAAATCAACACTATCTGTTCCTAAATCACAAGTAACTAAATGTCCAGCTGGTGTTTGGTCAAAGTAGTGGATATGAGCTGAATCTTGTTCGGGACGCGGACCTTTGCCAGTATGTTTTGTGCTAGCTATAAATTTAATATTTCCTTGATCGTCGTAGCTAAAAACGTTAGCAGTTCCTAAATGGTAGTTAGCGGTGTAAAGTAATTGCTTTTTAGTATTGATTCCTACATAGCAAGGTGCAGCGCCAGGGTGAAGGTAAGTACTTACCTCAGTGTATTTGCCCGCATTTTTATGAAATGAAGCAATCCCAGCGTTTTCTGAATCTGGTTGATCAATAGAAAATAATAAGTCTCTATCCTGATCTACTTGGAAATATGTTGGACGCTGAATTTCAATAATATTTTGAACATTTGTGACTTCAGGAGTTTGTGAATTTAAATCAATTTCGCCTTGATAAATGCCTTTAGAATCGTGACTAGTATAGCCACCAAATAAAATTTTCATAAAAGAACCTCCCTATTTCTAATCGATTAAAGTATAGCATAAATACTTACTTAAAATAATTTACATAAGATCATGTATTCGCCTGTCTTTAATGATAAAATCTACTTTAAGGAGAATTTATCATGAAATGGAAAGCAAAAATTTTAGAAGTAGGCAAGCAAGCTATTGATCCACGCGAAAATATTATCATTATGTTTGGCAACAACGCCACTGACGAATTAATGAATGTTTCAGTTATTCAAGAATTTGATAAGGATAATTCTTTAGATAATTTCATTTTTGAAAAAGGCGACCAAGTTAAAATTAATGATCATTTGTATAAGGCGCTGGGTGCAGGTAGGTTAGTTGCAGACGATATGAAAGAAATGGGACATGTTACTTTAGTTTTTATTGATCAAGTTCCAGAGCAGCTAATGAAAAATGCCATATACCTGCAAAAATCTGATGAAGAAACAATTCCTAATTTTAAAGTAAATGATGAAATTGAATATATTCATGGAGAAGAGCTGAACTAATGGAGAATAAGAAAAATAGACTAAACCGCTATCATGACAACATTTTTGTAAGATGGTTTTTAGATAATCGTTTTAGTATTGTTTTGCTAAACCTCTTACTTTTCTTTTTGATAATTTTCGTTTTTAATAAAATTTCCTTTGTTTTAAATCCATTTTGGACATTTTTTAATGCGATTTTGCCGCCAATTTTAGTGGCAGCAATTCAATATTACTTAATGAATCCAGTGGTTGATTTTTTAGAGCGAAAATTTAAAGTGCCACGTTTAGTGACAATTATTGTTTTGTTTATTTTGGTTTTAGGATTACTTATCTGGATTATTAATTCACTAGTGCCAGTTGTTCAAAAACAAACAGAATCATTGATTAAGAATTGGCCTGATTATTGGCGCGATGCTCAACGCTCATTTGATCATATGCTGCACGATCCACGTTTAAGCAGCGTAAGAGGCAATATTAATGATGCTGTAGCTGATGCTCAGTCTAAAATCTTCAAAAACAGTCAAGATAGTATTAATTTGGCAATTAATAATCTTTCTTCAGCTGTTAGTGTTGTAACTATGATCTTTATGACCTTACTTACGGCACCATTTGTTTTGTTTTTCATGTTAAAAGACGGACACAAGTTGACGCCTTACTTAGCAAAATTTGCACCAACTAGATTGCAACCAAGTTTTTCTAGCTTGCTACACGACATAAATGGTGCTGTTTCTGCATATATTAGGGGCCAGATTACAGTTGCCTTTTGGGTGGGCGTAATGTTTGCTATCGGTTATTCAGTAATTGGCTTAAATTATGGTTTGACTTTAGCTGTTTTAGCAGGATTTTTGAACTTGATTCCTTATTTTGGAACCTTTATCTCAATGATTCCGGTAGTAATTTTAGCCATTATGAATTCGCCATTTATGCTTTTCAAAGTTGCAATAGTATTTGCGATTGAACAGACTATTGAGGGCCGTGTAGTTTCTCCTTTAGTTATGGGTAATAAGATGAATATGAATCCAGTAACAACAATCTTGCTTTTGATTGGTGCAAGTGCAATTTCTGGATTGTGGGGCGTTATTTTTGCAATTCCAGTTTATGCAATTATTAAAATTATTGTTACCAGATTATTCAATTATTATCGAACTATTTCTGATTTGTATGAAGAAGATGAAAATAAACCTGATAATGATGATAAAAAGCTAAGTAAAGAGTAAAATTGTATTAGACAAATAAACGTGGTACTTGACCTCAGGGGTACTACGTTTTTTTACAAGGAGTTTATTTTATGACTAACCATGTAGTATTATTTGAACCTTTAATGCCAGCTAATACTGGAAATATTGCTAGAACATGTGCAGGAACTAACACGGTTTTAGATTTGATTGAGCCATTAGGTTTTCAAATTGATAATAAGAAAATGAAGCGTGCTGGATTAGATTATTGGGATAAAGTTGATATTAGAATGCATGATGATTTAAATGCATTTTTAGATACGCTTGGTCCAAATGATGAAATGTATTTAATTTCTAAGTTTTCTTCCAAAAATTATGCCCAGGTGGATTATACTGATCCTAATAAAAATTATTACTTTGTTTTTGGTAAAGAAACCACTGGTCTGCCAGAGACCTTTATGAGAGAATATTATGACCGTAATTTACGTATTCCAATGTCGGATAATATTCGCTGCTACAATTTATCTAATTCAGTTGCGATGGTTTTGTTAGAAGCTTTGCGTCAGCAAGGTTTTCCTAATATGGAAACTAGCCATCATTATGAAAATGATAAATTAAAAGATAACTATAACCGTCCGGGACGTTACGAAAGAAATTTAGGAGAAGAATAATTATGGATTTTAAGAAAATGACCCCAATCATTGTTAGAAATTTTCACTATGATATTAATGAAGAACCAAAGGTGAAAAGCGAAGTTAATGTTTCTATTCGCCAAGTAGTGCAAAATGATGATCAAGGCAATGAAATGCCAGAAAGTAAAGAAGGCAGATACTTTGAAATTGGCGTACCTTTTGAAGTAGCACCTGCACCAGGGATGTTTACTGTTTCTGGACTTATTACTCAAGTTGTGCAATTAATGGGATATTTCGGCGAAGGAAAAGATTTAAGTTCTGCTGATTATCAATTATTGTCACGTCCTTTAGTTGAAGAAATTGAAACTTTAACTTATGAAGTTACTCAGATCACTTTAGATCAACCAGTTAACTTGAACTTCAAGTCTAATTTTGATGAATTGTTGAAAAATGATGATCAAAGTAAGGACGAAGATTAGGAAGGTCTTGTAATGCCTAAAAGAAAAAAACGAAGCAAAAAAAGAAAGACTACAAAAAAACAAAAACAAGATATGTCCTGGGTAATAACAGGGCTTATTTTGCTTTTGCTGGCAATTTTTTCCTGCTTACGTTTTGGAATTTTTAGTAGACAATTGATTAATTGTTTCCGCTTTATAGTGGGAGACAGTCATTATTTAGCTTCTCTATTAACCGGAATTTTTGGCTTAGTAATGATTATTTATAATCAACCTCCACATTTAGGAATAAAAAAGACGACTGGTTTGATTCTGAGCTATTGCGGGCTAGCTTTATGGCAAAGCAGCACATATTTTTCTGACATGATGATCAATCATGGCTTTATTGATAGCTTTTTGACAACGATCAGTGCTGAATTTAGCCGCGGACAAAATACAAATGCTATCGGTGGCGGAATTATTGGGACTAGTTTATATCAGATTACCTTCCCAATTTTTAGTAATATCGGAACACGTTTTTTAGCAATTATTGCAATCATTATTGGTTTAGCAATGATTGTAAACATTAAATTTAAAGATGTAGTCGAAAAATTTCAAAAGTTTTCTCAGCTATTTATTGAGAAAAATAAAGATGCTGGTGATGCTTTAAAGACTAAATATACAGATTTAGTAGAAAAGCACACCCAAAAAGTGGCTTCGAATCGTGAAAAATTAACTGATCCCTTAAGTCGTAACGAAGATCCGTTTCCTAATACAGATGACTTTAATGCTTCAAATGCTAAAACGCAGCCTGATAATCAAACAGAGTTTTCAAATGCAACGCCAACTGAAGATGATGACCAAGCGCAATATAGTGCAATTCCAATTCAAGAAAGTGCGCCTGTTGCTGACGATAGTTTAACTACCGAATCAACTAATCAGATCTCAAATGTTGAAGTTACTCATTCTAAAACAAGCGATGATTTGCCAAAATCACACTCATTTACTGAAGATGACAATAAGATTCGTCAAGAGCTTTCTGGCGTAGATCATGGTGATTTTGATACTAAAGTTGCTAATAGTACTAAAAATGAGCATTATGTAAAACCTCCAATGAGTTTATTAGCTCCAATTAAGTCCGTGGATCAAAGTCAAGATAGGCAGTTGATTCAGAAAAATACGCAAGTTTTAGAGTCAACTTTTAACAGTTTCGGTGTAAAAGTAAATGTTAAAAAAGCTGTTTTAGGACCAACTGTTACTCGCTATGAAGTCCAGCCAGCAGTCGGCGTTAAAGTCAGCCGAATTGTTAATTTGGCAGATGATTTGGCTTTAGCCTTAGCTGCTAAAGATATTCGTATCGAAGCCCCAATTCCGGGTAAGCCTTTAATTGGTATTGAAGTGCCAAATAAGACAACTTCGGCAGTTTCTTTTAAGGATGTAATGCTGCATCAAGATAATAAATCTAAGCATGAAGATCTTGCAGTTCCATTGGGTAAAGATGTAACTGGAACCACAATTTCAGCAGATTTAAGAAAGATGCCTCACTTGTTGATTGCCGGTTCTACTGGTTCAGGAAAGTCTGTGGCAATCAACACAATTATTACTTCGATTCTTATGAAATCAGATCCGCAAGAAGTTAAGCTGGTATTAATTGATCCGAAGATGGTTGAGCTTTCTGTTTATAATGGCGTGCCTCATTTGTTAATTCCAGTAGTTACTGATGCTAAATTGGCAGCTAACGCTTTGCGCAAGACTGTTAAAGAAATGGAGCGGCGCTATAAATTATTTGCTGCTTCTGGTGTAAGAAATATTACCGAGTTTAATCAAAAAGTTGCTGAAAATAATGCTGATAAATCTAAACCGGTAATGGAAAAATTACCATATGTCGTTGTCATTGTTGACGAGTTGAGCGACCTGATGATGGTGGCCGGCCATGATGTAGAAGATGCAATTGTTCGTTTGGCGCAAATGGCTAGAGCGGCAGGAATTCATATGATTTTGGCAACTCAAAGACCTAGTGTAGACGTTATTACTGGTTTAATTAAGGCTAATGTGCCTTCTAGAATTTCATTTGCAGTCTCCAGCGGTGTCGATTCAAGAACAATCTTAGATCAAGTAGGTGCTGAAAAACTACTGGGTCGTGGAGATATGCTCTTTTTACCGATTGGAGCTGCTAAGCCTGAACGTATTCAAGGTGCTTATATTTCAGTTGATGAAGTTGAAAAGATAGTTTCATGGGTAAAAGACCAGCAAGAAGCTGAATACAATGAAGATATGATTCCTTCAGCCAAAGATACGACTGCTACTGACTCAGCCAGCGATGAACCAGAGGATGAGTTTTATAATGAAGCTGTTTCTTTGGTTAGGAAGCAACAATCAGCTAGTGTTTCAATGCTGCAAAGACGTTTTAGAATTGGTTATAATAGAGCTGCGAGAATCGTTGATGAAATGGAAGCAAAAGGAATTGTAGGACCTTCTGAAGGCTCTAAACCAAGACAAGTATTGGTTCCTCCAGAAAAACAAGGAGATAACAATGGCTAATATTCAAATTGAGCACAACTTAAAATTTACAACAGCCACATTTGGCTGTTTTTTACGTATGCCTTTAAATAAGAAAAATCTAGCTCTTGCTAATTTATTAGCGACTATGCAAAATATGGCAAGTACTTATTATCCTGGTGTGAGTGTTCAGGCAAAAGCACTAGAAGAGCTTTATGATATGCATTTAACGGTAATACCAGAAGTATTTGGTAGTCAGATATTAATGTTTTATGTGACTAACTTTGTTGAACCGCGAGAAATTTTAGATCCTGATTATAATTATCGCGTGATTGTGAGAACTTATTTTGAGATTGTCAACAATCCTATTTTGAATGAGCAATTGCTGCATGCAGCTAAAGAAAGATTGACAGCAGAAAAAAGCCAATTTTTTGATATTCCAGAAAATTATGCTTATGAACAATTTTTTAATTATTGGTATCGTAAAACACCTCAATGGCAAGAAAGTACCTTTGGAGATCCTGATGTTTTAGAAAATTGTAGCGTAGACAATATTACTGCCTTTTTTAATAATCTATCAAATTGTCCAACGGTATGTTTAGGCCTAGCGCAAGATCCAGATTTGTTAACTGACTTAATTCAACCAGAATTAAATTGGGCAGGCTGTGCAATGCCATTTGAAACGCAAAATCTTACTATTCCGGCTCATTATGCTCCAATTGATGAAGTGAAAATGAGAAATAGTGAGCAGACACAATTATTATTGGGCTATGGTTATGATTATGAATTGCCACTAAAAATTCGCCAATTTTCTGGCTTAGTATTTGGTAATTATTTGGCAGGCGATGAATCTTCAAAATTATTTGTTAATATTCGTGAAAAACTTGGTGCAGCTTATGCCGTCGATGCAAGCAATTATTTAAATAATTCATTATTTTTAATTAGTACCGGAATTGAAAAGTCCAAACTTGATCAAGTTAAAGCTGAAATAGAGAATCAAATCAATAAAGTTGCACAAAATGAAGTAGACGAGCAGCTTTTTAAAAAGGCTAAACAAAAGACCAAGAAAATTTATGTTGTAGGCCAAGATAGTTTAGATCGCCAAATGCTTTTGCTTTTATCTGATGCCTTAAAGGGCAAAAACGTGAGCTTACAAGAACGCATTAAAATGGTTGATAAAGTGACGCTAACTGATATGGTGAAGTTTAGTCAGGCACTCTTTTTAAATGAAAGTTACTGTTTAAAATGAAAAAAATAGAAGTAGTTAAGAAGAAGTATAAATCCGGCTTTCAAGCTCAAATAATAAAAAAGCCTTATTTTAAAAAGAAGTTTATGGGAATTATTGTGGACTTTGGTGGTGCAGATAGCCAAAAGCTAGCTGGAGGAGCCCACTTTTTAGAGCATAAGCTATTTGCTAAAGAGTCAGGAGATATTTCGATAGGATTTGACCAATTGGGATGTGAAAGCAATGCTTTTACTGCATATAATGAAACTATGTTTTATGCAAGTTTTGTTGATCACTGGTCAAAAGTGCTGGATTTGTTATTTGAATTAGTGGGTACAACGCATTTTACTAAAGAAAACGTAGATAAAGAAAAACAAATTATTAGTCAAGAGCTTGCTATGTATCAAGATGATCCAGAATGGAAAGTAAATCATTCTTTGCTAAGTAGAATGTTTCCTAAGACTAATTTAGCCCATGATTTAACAGGTACTCTTGATTCAATTAAAAAGATGGATAGTAAGACTTTGCTTGATATCTATAAAAATCACTACTATGCTCAAAATTTATCTTTTGTAGCATGTGGCGATTTTAGCGATTATCAAATTAAAAGCATGTTTACTCAAATCAATAAATTGCAGCAAAAATTTTTTAAATCTAAAAAGAACTTAAAAAAGACAAGTAAAACTTCTATCCCAAGTAAAATAAAGCATGAAGAAATAAAAGGCGATGTTTCAATTGGTCAAGTAGGTATTGGGTTACGTTTGTCTGCTTTTGCTGAATTTGGCTTGTCTGATTTAGAAGCTGAAATTTTACTTGAAATGATGCTAGTAATTTGCTTTAGTCCAAGTAGCAGTTGGTTTGAACAGGAACAAAAAGCTGATATCTTACATTCGCCTTTGTCGACTAATGTGACATATACTAGACAGGGTAATTTTATTATTATCACTGGAGTTTCTAATCAAGCAGATGATTTGTTAAGAGATATTCAAGAAAATTTCCAAAATTTGGATATAACAGAAAAAGAGTTTGAAAGGCAAAAGAAATTATTTTTAGCCAAATATTTGCGTCAGTTAAATGAAATTGATAGTGTTGCAATTGAACAGGCGGAATTAAATTTAGATCATGAATCAATGGACCAGGTCTTTCAATTTTTGCAAACTTTAAGTTTTACTGAATTTTACCGATTTGTTGAACGTATTATCCATAAAAGTGATATATTTACAGCAACCTTAAATAAATAAGCAAAAGAGAGAATCTATGAAACGAGCATTAATTTTTGGATCAACAGGTGGTATTGGTCAAGCAATTGCTAAGCAATTAGCTGCTGATGGTTGGTCGCTATATTTGCATTATGATCATAATGAATCGGCAGCTCAAAAACTGCAAAAAAAGTTTAGTCAGAAGTTTCCAAAACAAGATTTCTTTACTTTGAAACTATCTTTTTTGGATTCAATGAAGGATATTAAAGATATTTTAGCGACTATTTTTCCAGTTAATGCATTAATTTTTGCTCAAGGAATTACTGATTATAATTTTTTGAAAGATCAAGATTTTGCAACCATTGATAAAATTATGCAAGTCAATTTAGTAGTTCCAATTAAAATTGTATCTTTTTTAGAAAATATGCTACTAAAGTATGACCATAGTCGCATAATATTTTTGGGTTCTGTTTATGGTAAACAAGCTAGTGCACTTGAATCAGTTTATAGTGCATCTAAAGGTGGCTTAAGTGCATTTAGTAAGGGATATGCTAGAGAAGTAGCATCAAGTCATTTAACAGTGAATGTACTCGCTCCAGGTGCAGTTGACACGCCAATGAACAATATTTTTGATCAAGATACTCTTGATGAAGTAAAAAGTGAAATTCCAGCAGGTAGATTAGCTCAAGGTAGTGACGTAGCTTATTGGGTTAAGACGCTTTTGTCTGAAAAGGCAGATTATTTAACAGGCCAAACGATTTATATTGATGGTGGTTGGCTTGTTTAAGTACCATGGATTTTGGTATACTCATATTTGATTATGCAAAAAAGTGAGAGGTTATTATGGCAGATATCGGAGATAAATTACGTAGCGCTAGAAAAGCAAAGGGTATGTCTATTGAAGATGTAGAAAAAATAACTAAGATTCAAAGACGTTATCTGACTGCTTTGGAAAACAATGATTTTGATCAATTACCAGGCGATTTCTATGTTCGTGCATTCATTAAGCAATATGCACAAGTAGTAGGGTTGAATGGAAATGAGTTGTTAAATGATTTTCATTCAGAAGTTCCTAAGTCTAAACCTGAAGAATATGTCGAAAATTCAATTGATAATAAGACTGAAGAGGTTAGAAGAACTACTAGAAATAAACAAGGACTTTGGAAATCATATTTACCAAAAGCAGCAGCTATAATCGGCGTATTTTTAGTAATTTTTGTAATTTATTTAGTTTACGCCCACTTCTTTGCTCCAGGCTCAAATCAACAAGCTGCAAATCAAGCAGATAATGTAACTGTTTCATCATCTTCAGAGTCTTCTTCGAAGAAAAAGACTGTTACTCATAAAACTAAGACTTCAAAAGTAAGAATTGAAAAATTAGGTGAAAATAGATATCGCGTTTTAGACTTTAAAAAGGCAACTGATCGCGATTTGAGATTGTCAACCGGTTCTGTTTCAACTTGGGCCCAAGTAACAGTTGATGGACAAGTTAGATGGTCTGGTACTTTACAAGCAAATAGTGAACATAAATTGACGCTTTCTAAAGATGTCAAAAATGTGCAAGTTAACTTTGGTAACTCTTCATCGACTAAATTAACTTTGGCTGGTAAAAAAGTGACAGCACATAATGCTAATAATCCAAATGCTCCTCTAACTGTTAGTTTTGTGTTTGGCGCAGTAAAGCAAAATGCACAAACAAATAACAATACAACTAGTGTGCAAAATAATACTCAAACGAATACTTATTCTGCTAATACAAATAACACTAATAGCCAAGCTAACACTCAAAGTAGTCAAAATAGCACAAGCCAAACTCAAAATGTTCAACGTCCAGCGCAAAATCAGACTCAAAACACGCAAACTTCATCAGCTAATACTCAGAGCTCGACGCAACAAGCTCAACCAAGTCAAAACACGCAAAATGGTGCAACTAATCAAGGACAAACTAACGGAGGTCAAAGTAGATAATAATGAATTTGCCTAATAAATTAACCTGTTTCCGGATTTTCTTAATCCCTGTATTTATGCTAATTATTATCTTCGGTGGTAATGCTCACGTTGAATTTGCCGGCTCTACCGTTTATTGGAAATTAGTTATCGCTGCTGTTGTTTTTGCGGTGGCTTCAGCAACTGATTGGTTTGATGGTCATATTGCCAGAGCTAGAAATTTAGTTACTAATTTTGGTAAATTTGCAGATCCCTTAGCAGATAAAATGCTTACTATGACTGCATTTATTTTCTTAGTTGAATTAAAATTGGCTCCAGCATGGGTAATTGCTATTATTGTTTGTCGTGAATTAGCAGTAACTGGTTTACGATTAATTTTAGCTGAAAATAAAGGTCAAGTTTTAGCTGCTAAAATGCCTGGTAAGATCAAGACGACTTGCCAAATGCTTTCGATTATTTTCTTATTAATTGGCGATATTTACTATATTGGAACAATTTTATTGTACTTGGCACTTATTTTTACGATTTACTCAGGTTATGATTATTTCAAGCAAAGTGGTAGCGTATTTAAAGGTTCAATGTAATTAAGTAAAAGAAGCGAGGGCTTCTTTTATTTTTTATATTTTTAAATAAAAAAAACTAGTTTTAGTGTAATAAAGAGTGTAGAATAAATATTATCTTAAAACATTTGTTCGCTTATTTCTTGATTTTTATAGAAATTAATAAGTATAATTGAATAATGTAGGAGGTCTCAAGTTGGCTAAAGATGAAAAGAAAGCAGCATTAGATGCTGCACTTAAGAAAATTGAAAAGAATTTTGGTAAGGGTGCAGTTATGCGTATGGGCGAAAAAGTTGATACGCAAATTTCAACTGTTCCAACTGGATCATTAGCATTAGATGCTGCATTAGGCGTAGGTGGCTATCCACGGGGCAGAATCGTTGAAGTTTATGGACCTGAAAGTTCTGGTAAGACTACTGTAGCCTTGCACGCTGTAGCTGAAGTTCAAAAGCGTGGTGGAACAGCAGCTTATATTGATGCCGAAAACGCAATGGATCCAGCATATGCTGAAGCATTGGGCGTTGATATTGATTCATTAATTCTTTCACAACCAAATACTGGTGAAGAAGGCTTGCAAATTGCAGATACCTTGATTTCAAGTGGAGCTATCGATATTGTGGTAGTCGATTCAGTTGCTGCTTTGGTTCCTAGAGCAGAAATTGAAGGTGAAATGGGAGATTCTCATGTTGGTTTGCAAGCAAGATTGATGAGCCAAGCATTACGTAAACTTTCCGGTACTATTTCTAAAACTAAGACGATCGCAATATTCATTAACCAAATTCGTGAAAAAGTTGGGGTTATGTTTGGTAATCCAGAAACTACTCCTGGTGGTCGAGCATTAAAGTTTTATTCAACTATTAGATTAGAAGTTCGTCGTGCTGAACAAATTAAGCAAGGCAGTGACGTAATTGGTAACCGTGTAAAACTAAAAGTTGTTAAAAACAAGGTTGCTCCTCCATTTAAGGTTGCAGAAGTAGATATTATGTATGGTCACGGAATTTCTCAAACTGGTGAATTAATTGATATGGCTGCTGATAAGGATATTATCAATAAAGCTGGTTCATGGTATTCATATGGTGATGATCGCATCGGACAAGGTAGAGAGAATGCTAAGCAATACTTGCAAGATCATCCAGAAGTCTTTGATGAAGTTATGGAAAAGGTTCGTGCAGCCTACGGCATAGATTCAGAGTCTATTCAAGATCGCGAAGATCCTGAGAAAGTTAAAGAGGCTATAAAAAAAGGTAAAGATGCCAAAGACGAAGTGAGTAACTCCAAAAAAGAGGCAGACAAAAAATAGCGAAGAAATAAATTTAGACCTTGGTATTTAATGCCGAGGTCTATTTTGTTAGATTGACTTTAAAGGCTGCTACTTTTATTATTAATATGTGTGAAATAATTCTGATTAAAAAAGGCGATAGTAAAAATGATAAATACAACAAGTATAGTTATAATTTCTGCAGCTATCGCTATTGTTTCTATTCTAATTGGTGGTGCAGCTGGATACGGATTGCGTAAGCATAAGTGGGAAAAGAAAGCTGCTAATGCACAACATGATGCAGATCATATTCTTGCTCAAGCAAATGAAAAGCTTGCCTCAGCTAAGGCTGAAGTTGAAAAACAAAAGCTGCAAGCTCAGAGCATCAAAAAAGAAGCTCAAGATGCTAAAAAAGAGAAGATTCTTGAAGCACAAGAAGAAATTCATCAATATCGTGAAAGAGTCGATAATGAATTGAATCAGCGCAGACAAGAGGTTTCTAAGCAAGAAAATAGATTATTGCAGCGTGAAGACGCCATTGATCATAAGGATAATTTATTAGATCAAAAAGATGCAAAAATCACACAAAAGGAAAATCAAGTTAAGCAGTTAGAAGTTCAAGTTCAAGAAAAACAAAAGCATGCGGATGAGCTTATTTCTCAAAGAGAGAAAAAGTTGCTTGAAGTTGCTAAGTTAGAGCCTGAACAAGCTAAAAAGATTGTTTTAGATAACTTGTCAGACCAGTTAATTTCTGAACGTGCGCAGCTTATTAGAGAAAGCAATGAAGAAGTGCAAGCTAAGGCTGATCATTTTGCACGTAAAGTAATTGTTGAAGCTATTCAAAGTAGTGCAGCTGATACGGTATCTGAAAAAACTGTTTCAGTTGTAAATTTACCAAATGATGATATGAAGGGAAGAATCATTGGTCGTGAAGGTCGAAATATTCGTTCCTTTGAAGCATTAACAGGAATTGATTTAATCATCGATGATACACCTGACGTGGTTGTATTAAGTGGGTTTGATCCAATTAGACGTGAGATAGCTAAGAGGGCTTTAGAACGCTTAGTTAAGGATGGACGTATTCACCCCGCTCGCATTGAAGAAATGGTAGATAGAGCTCGTAAAGAGGTTAATGACGACATCTACGAGGCAGGTGAAAATGCATTGATGGAATTGAGTATTCATAAGATGCATCCAGAGCTTGTTAAGATTTTAGGTAGATTAAAATATAGAACATCATATGGTCAAAACGTTTTAGCTCACTCAATCGAAGTTGGAAAACTAACTGGAGTAATGGCTGCTGAACTTGGATTAGATGAAAAAATAGCGGTACGCGCGGGATTATTACACGATATAGGAAAATCCATCGATTATGAAATCGAGGGTTCTCACGTAGAAATTGGTGTTGAATTAGCCCGTAAATATCATGAACCTGATTTGGTTGTTAACGCTATTGCAGCGCATCATGGAGATGTGCCAAAATTGTCGTTTATTGCGGAATTAGTTGTAGCTGCAGATACTATATCTTCAGCTCGTCCAGGTGCAAGAAGCGAGTCTCTTGAAAATTATATTAGAAGACTTGAACAGCTAGAAACAATAGCTAAGAGTCACCAAGGAGTTGCTCAAGCTTATGCAATTCAAGCTGGACGCGAGATTAGAGTAATGGTTGAACCAGATAAGATATCTGATGACCGTACGGTAATTTTAGCAAGAGATATTAAGAATCAAATTGAAGATGATATGGAATATCCTGGTAATATTAAAGTTACAGTTATTCGAGAAAAACGGGCAGTTGCAATTGCCAAATAATAAAAAAGCCAAGTATCAACTTGGCTTTTTTATTATTTCTTTAACATTGTGAGTTGTTTTCACTAGGGGCAATTTGTATAATTAAAATCAGAAGTTTAAGAAAGTAGCTTTTTATGTTTCAAAATATAGTTAAAATATTTTTACTTGTTATAATTTCTGCAGCTATTACACCATTTATTCGAAAGCTCGCTTTCGTTTTGGGTGCTGTGGATAACCCGAACGCACGTCGAGTTAATAAAAAGCCAATGCCTACAATTGGGGGATTAGGCATCTTTGTAGCTTTTAATATTGGCGAGTTTGTTTTACTGAGAAATGAGTTTCCAACTCATGAACTGTTTTCAATATTATTAGCATCCAGTGTCATCATTTTAACGGGATTGATTGATGATATTTTAGAACTCAAGCCCCGCCAAAAAATGTTAGGTATTTTTATTGCGTCCTTGGTGATTTATTTCTTGGCCGGTATTAAAATGAATGAAATTTCATTGCCTTGGCTAGGAGATATTCAGCTAGGATGGTGGAGTTTGCCAATTACTGTTTTTTGGATTTTAGCCTTAACTAATGCAGTCAACCTAATTGATGGGCTTGATGGCCTAGCTACCGGGGTTTCAATGATTTCTTTAACCACAATGGGAATCGTTGGTTTCTTTTTCTTGCATACTTGGCAGCATTACGTTCCAATTATGTGTATCATGTTAGCTGCGTGTTTGCTAGGCTTTTTACCATATAACTTTCATCCCGCTAAAATTTTCTTAGGCGATACGGGTGCATTGTATATTGGATTTATGATTTCGGTATTGTCATTAAAAGGATTAAAGAACGTAACCTTTATTTCTTTATTAGTACCGATTATTATCTTGGGTGTACCAATTACTGATACTATTTATGCAATGATTCGTCGTAAGCTAAATAAAAAGCCTATTTCACAAGCTGATAAACATCACTTGCACCACCAATTGATGAAAATGGGATTAAGTCACCGTCAAACTGTGTTAGCAATTTACGGCTTATCACTGATTTTCTCATTTGTGTCATTACTCTTTATTGCAGCACCTGCTTGGGGTATTTGGCCATTAATCGTTGGTCTATTATTTGCCTTAGAGTTATTTGTAGAAACAATTGGACTTTTAGGTGAGCACTATAAACCGCTGCTTCATTTCTTACAGAAAATGATTAATAAGATGATGCGTGCAGATCCGGAAGTTAAAACGCACCATTTAAGCGATGAGAAAAAGAATAAGAATTAACTAAAAAGGCGTATCATTATGATATGAACCCCGAAATTCGGACAAGAATTTCGAGGTTTTTATTTATGGCTAAATTATCTAAACAAGACAAAATTGGTATTTACAA
>NZ_CAKE01000006.1 GCF_000296835.1 Lactobacillus hominis DSM 23910 = CRBIP 24.179
CTTACTCCGGCTGTCAGACTCGAACTGACGACAACCTGATTAACAGTCAGGTGCTCTACCAACTGAGCTAAGCCGGAATATTAAAAAAGAGCACGGCGACTGCCTACCCTAGCAGGCAGTTTCCCACCAACTACTCTCGGCGTTAAGAAGCTTAACTTCTGTGTTCGGCATGGGAACAGGTGTATCCTTCTTGCTATCGCCACCGTACTCTTTTTGAGCTTTTACACTCAAAACTGAATATATTCCTAACAAAAACCTCTCGCTTTGGTCAAGTGCTCGACTGATTAGTACTAGTCCGCTCCATACATCGCTGTACTTCCACTCCTAGCCTATCTACCTCATCGTCTTTAAGGTGTCTTACTGCTTTCGCATCGGAAATCTCATCTTGAGGGGGGCTTCGCACTTAGATGCTTTCAGCGCTTATCCCTTCCATACATAGCTACCCAGCTGTGCCGATGGCTCGACAACTGGTACACCAGCGGTATGTCCATCCCGGTCCTCTCGTACTAAGGACAGCTCCTCTCAAATTTCCTACGCCCACGACGGATAGGGACCGAACTGTCTCACGACGTTCTGAACCCAGCTCGCGTGCCGCTTTAATGGGCGAACAGCCCAACCCTTGGGACCGACTTCAGCCCCAGGATGCGACGAGCCGACATCGAGGTGCCAAACCTCCCCGTCGATGTGAACTCTTGGGGGAGATAAGCCTGTTATCCCCAGGGTAGCTTTTGTCCGTTGAGTGATGGCCTTTCCATGCAGTACCACCAGATCACTAAGCCCGACTTTCGTCCCTGCTCGAGGTGTGCCTCTCGCAGTCAAGCTCCCTTATACCTTTACACTCTGCGAATGATTTCCAACCATTCTGAGGGAACCTTTGGGCGCCTCCGTTACACTTTAGGAGGCGACCGCCCCAGTCAAACTGCCCACCTGACACTGTCCTCCAGAACGCTCAGCTCTGTGAGTTAGAGGATCCATCAAACAAGGGTAGTATCCCAACATTGCCTCCAGTAAGACTAGCGTCCTACTTTCTCTGGCTCCTACCTATCCTGTACATGTTTAACAAATACTCAATATCAAGCTACAGTAAAGCTCCATGGGGTCTTTCCGTCCTGTCGCGGGTAACCCGCATCTTCACGGGTATTATAATTTCACCGAGTCTCTCGTTGAGACAGTGCCCAAATCATTACACCTTTCGTGCAGGTCGGAACTTACCCGACAAGGAATTTCGCTACCTTAGGACCGTTATAGTTACGGCCGCCGTTTACTGGGGCTTCAATTCAAACCTTCGCTTACGCTAAGCTCTCCTCTTAACCTTCCAGCACCGGGCAGGTGTCAGCACCTATACGTCATCTTACGATTTTGCAGATACCTGTGTTTTTGATAAACAGTTGTTTGGGCCTTTTCACTGCGGCTGATATTTTACTATCAGCACCCCTTCTCCCGAAGTTACGGGGTCATTTTGCCGAGTTCCTTAACGAGAGTTCTCTCGCTCACCTGAGGATTCTCTCCTCGACTACCTGTGTCGGTTTGCGGTACGGGTAAAACCTCTCTGGCTAGAAGCTTTTCTCGGCAGTGTGACATCATGACCTTCGCTACTTTGATTTCGCTCCGCATCACGCCTTGAGCTTTCTAAAGCAAGCATTTGACTCGCTTTTACTCTTAACGCTTGCACATGCATTTCCAACAGCATGCGTCACTAGCCTACTGCGTCCCTCCTTCGCTCATATCGATTGGTTTCAGTACAGGAATCTCTACCTGTTATCCATCGGCTACGCCTCTCGGCCTTACCTTAGGTCCCGACTTACCCTGGGCGGACGAGCCTGCCCCAGGAAACCTTAGTCTTTCGGCGGATAAGATTCTCACTTATCTTTCGCTACTCATACCGGCATTCTCACTTCTAAGCGCTCCATTAGTCCTCTCGATCTAACTTCTCCGCTCTTAGAACGCTCTCCTACCACGCATACCTAAATATGCATCCACAGTTTCGGTACTATGCTTAGCCCCGGTAAATTTTCGGCGCAGCGTCACTCGACTAGTGAGCTATTACGCACTCTTTAAATGGTGGCTGCTTCTAAGCCAACATCCTAGTTGTCTACGCAACTCCACATCCTTTTCCACTTAGCATAGATTTTGGGACCTTAACTGGTGATCTGGGCTGTTTCCCTTTCGACTACGGATCTTATCACTCGCAGTCTGACTCCCGTGCATTGATATCTGGCATTCGGAGTTTATCTGGATTCAGTAACCCCTGACGGGCCCCTAGTCCAAACAGTGCTCTACCTCCATTATCATTCACACGAGGCTAGCCCTAAAGCTATTTCGGAGAGAACCAGCTATCTCCAAGTTCGTTTGGAATTTCACCGCTACCCACAGCTCATCCCCGCAATTTTTAACTTACGTGGGTTCGGTCCTCCAGTGCGTTTTACCACACCTTCAACCTGGCCATGGGTAGGTCACTTGGTTTCGGGTCTACGTCAAAATACTCTTTCGCCCTTTTCAGACTCGCTTTCGCTACGGCTCCGTCGTTTCCCGACTTAACCTTGCACCTTAACGTAACTCGCCGGTTCATTCTACAAAAGGCACGCCATTACACTTTAATGTGCTTTGACTATTTGTAGGCACATGGTTTCAGGTTCTCTTTCACTCCCCTTCCGGGGTTCTTTTCACCTTTCCCTCACGGTACTGGTTCACTATCGGTCACTAGTTAGTATTTAGCCTTGCGAGATGGTCCTCGCAGATTCAACCGGGATTTCTCGTGTCCCGGCCTACTCAGGATCCTGCTTCGTCTGTCTGAGATTTCGCTTACAGGGCTCTCACCTTCTCTGGCTTATCTTCCCAGATAATTCTGCTATCTCTTTCAGTACTACTTTTGCAGTCCTACAACCCCAAATGGCAAGCCATCTGGTTTAGGCTCTTTCCGTTTCGCTCGCCGCTACTCGGGAAATCGATTTTTCTTTCTCTTCCTGCAGCTACTTAGATGTTTCAGTTCACTGCGTCTTCCTTCATTTATCTTAACAATAAATGATAGTGCGTCTTCACGCACTGGGTTCCCCCATTCGGATATCTCCGGATCATTGCTTACTTACTGCTCCCCGAAGCCTTTCGTGGTTCGTCACGTCCTTCGTCGGCTTCTAGTGCCTAGGCATTCACCATGCGCCCTTTTCTACTTGACCTATTTCAAGTTGAGTTTCTCTCTCTTCTCGGTCGCTTTCACAATCTGTTCAATGATTGTCTCGGTTTTTGCTAGTTTATATTCAGTTTTCAATGTACTAACTCT
>NZ_CAKE01000005.1 GCF_000296835.1 Lactobacillus hominis DSM 23910 = CRBIP 24.179
GTACTAAAAAACCATACTCCGATAGAATATCGAAATATGGTTTTAAACAGAGCTAATTAATAATATGTCCCAAATTTGGGGTTCATATCATTAAGCTTAGCCTTTTTTATCGTGATTTGTCAGCCAGTAATACCAGGCCCATTGAAATTCTGTAATCATTAATGCAGCTGCAACTACTGCGACAGCAATTAATGCGCGTGATAAGTCTTCGCCGAGTTCGCTGGTATCAAAATTGTAATTACTTAATTTAAAACTACCCCAAGTTAATAATATTAGCCAATAAAGGTTGGCACCCCACCATAATTTCATTTATAAAACGCTTTCATTTAATATATAAACTTAGTATAACACTCTTTGGTAAAAGTTGTCACATATAGTGAATTGAATATAGTTTAATTATCAAATTGGTGGGGTATAATTTAGAGTATGCGTAATTACTAAGAAAGAGAACAAGTATGCAAAAAGTTTGGCAAAATTTCAAACAAAATATTCCACTGCGACGCTTTGTCGTATTAATGTTATTGATCTTTGTGCTTTATGAAGCCAGATCAATGATGAACACAATTTTATTAACATTTATTTTTACTTATTTAATAGTTCACTTAATCAATTTTGTTAAAAAACACATCCCTAAAGTCCCATCACAAATCATCGTTGCTGTGACATATCTGCTATTGGTCGCACTGCTTTATTTTGGCATTACCATTTACATGCCAGTGCTAATCAAGCAAAGCATCAAGGTTGTTGATTCAGTGGTTAAGTTCTATCAGTCAAACGATATGGATGGCGTGATGAGCTATGTTAACCAATATGTAAGTAAAGGCGAAATTACAACGCAAGTTAAAAAGGGTATGGGAATTGCTATTCATGCATTGACTGGTTTTGGCTCTGTAACGGTTGCCTTTTTCATGTCATTAATTTTGAGCTTCTTTTACACGATTGAATTAAAACAAATGCATGAGTTTTCACAATCATTTTTGAAAACGGGCTATTTAACATGGTTATTTGAAGATATTCATTATTTTGGTAAAAAATTCGTGAATACTTTCGGTGTCGTTTTAGAAGCACAGTTCTTTATTGCGATTTGCAATACAGTTTTGACGATGATTTGCTTGATCGTAATGAAAATGCCGCAGATTATTGCTTTAGGCTTGATGGTCTTTATTTTGAGTTTGATCCCAGTCGCTGGAGTGATTATTTCTTTGATTCCGCTGAGTATTGTGGCTTATACAGTGGGTGGCATACAATATGTAATTTATATTTTCATCATTATTATGATTATTCACGCAATTGAGGCTTATATTCTTAACCCGAAGTTTATGTCTAGCAAAACAGAATTGCCAATTTTTTATACATTCGTTGTTTTGTTAGTTGGCGAGCACTTTTGGGGTATTTGGGGATTGATCGTTGGCGTGCCAATCTTCACATTCTTGCTCGATATTTTGGATATTAAGCCATTGAAAAAGAAGGCCTTAGATTTAAAGCAATTAAAATTAAAACGCGATACAAAAAAGGGACGCGATTAAGCGTCCGTAGAAAGTGGATATTTGTGGGGTTAATCTTATTTAATGAGATAGATTGAGATTAAGATTGAAAATAAGAGAAATGGTTGTAATGAATTAATTTTTACCCCACATTATTTATTACACGAAAAGTGTTAAAAATTTTTTTCGAATTTAAAATTTTTAAAAAGGCTGCTCGTATGGGCAGCCTTTGTGATTAATATGGATTTTATATTTCTCATATATGAACTATTCAGGTAAGAAAAAGCGTATCCAAATGGATACGCTTGAATTAATGAAAATTTTTTTGAATTCTTTTGAATTCTTTTGATGATATCTTCCTTGGTACTTAAAATAAGTTCTACATAAATTACTTTTTTATTTTCATTTATACGATAAAAGATATATTCGTTTTTATCAATTAGAACATAATACCCATTAAGTATTTTTGAAAGCTTCGTGGCTTTGATTCCCATATAAGGAAAGGACTGCAAATTTTCTAGCTTTTTTTCTTCTTTAGATAAAACTTCTTTTGTGACTTTTTCACCAAAAGTGACCAGCAGATATCTCTTTAGGTTTTCAAAATATTCTTTTGAAGGACCTGATAATTCTAATAAGAACATTAGCTGAATAAATCTCCCTTGATTTTGTCAAAATCATAGTGTTTTGACTTTTCAGCTTTTTTAAGTTTATTAACTAGTTCAAGCGCTGCGGTAAACTCGTCGTATTTTTCGATATCTACGAGTGCAAATTTGCCATAACCATTTTTGGTAAGAAATACAGGATCATCCTTTGTGACTTTCTCAAGTACTTTATTATAATTTCTCAATTCTGAAACAGGTTGAATTTGTAACATGATCATCACTTCCTTTAGATAAATATTGTACATTATTTTTAGAATAAAATACAGCAAAGCTGAAAAGCAAAACAATCAAATTTTGCTACATTATTTATTACCCGAAAAGTACAAATATTTTTTTGTGAATTTAAAAAATAATATTAAATATGTACAATTTCATCGGCTAAGTTTGCAATATCATCATGTAAATGGTGAGTGATCATAATTGAAGTAGTATTTTGCTTATTCATCATTACTTTCTCTAGTTCTACACTAGATTTTTTATCTAGAGATGAAGTAAATTCATCAAGCAAATAAATTGGCCGGTCTCTTAACAATTCGCGTGCAAACGAAATTCGTTGTTTTTGTCCACCAGATAATTTGTTAACGTCTAGCTTTTCATCTAAACCATTAGAAAGGTCTTTAATTAGAGAATCTAATCCTGCTTGTTTGATGACTTGGCTTAACTTTTCGTCAGAATAATTCTCGCCTAAAGTAAGATTCCATCTTAAAGATGCATCGAAGATATATGGTATTTGTTGTACGTAGCCTATTTTTTCATGAATTTGTTTATCAGAAAGCGATTTGTAATCGATGTCTTCTAATGAGATCTTTCCTTGATATTTTCGTAATAGTGCACTAAGAAGATTGAACAGAGTGGTTTTACCAGCAGCTGAATCACCGACGATAATATATTTTTTGCCAGCTTCAAAATTAATATTTAAGT
Organism: Lactobacillus hominis DSM 23910 = CRBIP 24.179; assembly: GCF_000296835.1. Lineage (GTDB taxonomy): Bacteria > Bacillota > Bacilli > Lactobacillales > Lactobacillaceae > Lactobacillus > Lactobacillus hominis. The sequence goes on from NZ_CAKE01000005.1 coordinate 3,068, forward strand.
TCTGTAAAATTTTTTTATTGCTACCAGGATACTCAAACGATAAGTCGGTAGCTTTTAAATTGTTTTGACAATTTGAAAGATTTTTGGCAGGTTCATTGTTAGATTGAACTTTAATTTTGTTGAATTTATTTAAAATAGGCTTTACAGTCTTGAATTCTTGCCAATTGAAGCTAATACCGCTTAATTCGGCAAAAATAGTTCCTGCAAAATATTGCGCACCACTAACAGTACCTACTGGAGTTAAATTGTGTAAGATAAGAAAACCGGTCTGTGCCAGAATAATTACTTGACTTAAAAATGCAATTCCATTTGTAACTGCTTGAGTAAGACCAGCAGCTTTTGCGTAATCAACTGTATGATCTTGTACATCAAGGGATGCTTGATCAATTTTTTTAGTAATTAAGCGTAATGCATTACCTAAAAATAAGACATTGAATCCTTCTAAAATATCGTTGATTTTGTTTACTAATCTTTCATTGGCATGTGTTAATTCTAATGATCGATTAGAGAGCCATTTAGAAAATAAATTAGGCACAATTGTCATGATTACAGTTAATATTGCCACGGTAAATACTAGACTAATTTGAAAATAAGCTAAAGTTATAGCGCCAAATACTATTTCACTTACTTGCTGAATAATCATCATAAAATCATCTACGCCATAGTTGTTGATAGTATTAATATCGTTAGTCATCCAAGAAGTATAAGTAGCAACTTTTTGCTCATGGAACCCTTCATAGTCAGTTTTTTCCATTCGATGAGAAATGTTTTTTCTAATTAGACGATCAATTTCTTGTTTTAATTTAGTTTTAAAAATAGTTATTAGATATCTGAAAACGGCATAAAGTACGTAAGATCCCGCCATAACTCCAATCCAGATAAAGAATTGGTGACCATTTTTCTTAGCTATTTCGCTTAAGGCGTTGGCACTTGCTAATCCAGCTAAAGTTGAAAATAAAGAATTTACTATGATTAATAATGATACAAAAATAAATAAAGCTTTCTTTTGTTTAAAGTATATTTTCATGCACTATCTCCAAAATAAAAATTATACTTATAATAGTACTTAATGAAAATAAAATTATCAATATACTTTTAATATTAAAAAAATATTATACAAAGTAAATCAAAAATGCTAGATACATATAAATACACAAAGATACATAAAAGCTGGTGAGCAAATATGAATAATCCATTTAATCCAAGTTTTGGTAGAATTCCGAAGATCTTTTTAAATCGAGGGGAGTTAATTGATAATGTAGTAGAAGAATTAGACAATCCTAATAGTCCTTATAAAATTTCTATTGTTTATGGGATGCGGGGTGTAGGAAAGACAACTTTTTTAACTGAAGTTGGACGCAAAGTTGAACGCAAAGATAATTGGTTAGTTGTTAATCTTGCAATGGAATCTAACTTGCTTGCAATATTAATTGATAATTTATACATCGAAGCTGATTCAAAATTGCAAAAGGTCTTTGAATCTATTCGTGGTATTACATTTTCTGCTTTTGGCTTGCAACTCTCTGCAAATATTGAGCATACTTTGTCGACATATCAAGGAATCTTGACGCAGATGTTTTCTCGGTTAAAAGATCAAGGAATAAAAGTCTTGATTACGATCGATGAAGTCAAAAGTACTAAATAGTTGAGAAACTTTGCCTCATATTATCAATTGCTTAATCGTGATGATTATCCAGTGGCCTTAATGATTACAGGCTTGCCAGAAAATGTTTCTGAGCTTCAAAATTAAGATGTGATGACCTTTATACTACGTGGAAAAAGAATTGCTCTTTCTTCGTTAAATTTAACTCAAATTGAATATAGTTATCGCAATGTCTTTAGTGAGGCAAGTTATAGTGTAGAAGATGGGACTTTGATTGAAATGGCAGTTATGACTAAAGGATATTCATATGCCTTTCAATTATTAGGCTATCTAGCATGGAAAAAAGCCAAACATACGAAAATAATCGATGCTAATTTATTGGAACAAATTAAGCCAGAATATTTATTAGAATTGGACCAAAATGCCTATACTAAGATATTCGATGGTTTATCTAATCAAGATCGCAAGTTTTTATATGCAATGGCTCAAAGTGATAAAAATCGCGTTTTAATTAAAGATATTCGTCAGCGTATCAATCGTCCAAGTAATTTTGTAGCTAATTATCGACGCCGTTTATTAGATGATCAAGTAATTAAAGTAACCAATTATGGTGAAGTTGCATTTACGCTACCTTTTTTTAGAGAATATGTGTTAAAAAGACAAGTATTTGAAGAACTAGAATAAATCACAAGGCATAAGCTGTATGTACTGATTCTGTCTATAAATTAGTGTGATAAAATATACTTAGGAAAGCGCATAAAAATAGGGAGGAAGAAGCAACTATGGCTAGCATCTGTATTTTTATAGCAGCAGCTATTATGGTGGGATTTGCTGCAATTAATATTTCTAAAATTATTAATGCGAAAGTGGCATACGCTAAACCTAATCCTTACCGCAAACAACTGATAGCTCTTTACTTAGCTCTTCCATTATTATTTCTATTTTTCCCATTTTCTACGGATTGGGATACTTATACTTTTTTAGTTACTATTCGAGTGCCAATAACTATTGTTTGGGAACTATTGATGGTTCTTGGTATTTGGCTTGATAACAAAATGTACAAAAAATATCATAAAAATTAACCAAACGAAAAAAGCACGAGCGTTAAAAACTCGTGCTTTTATTTTGACTTAAATTAATAGGTCTAATTAAAACTTGTTCTTATCCAATGCAACTGGAGAATCTGGCTTTTCGCCGTTGATTAACTTCAAGTTGTTGTCGAATGCTTTAACAACCATGTTACGTACTGCGTGAGTAGTGTAGAAAGCAGTATGTGGAGTTACTAAAACATTTGGACGATCGATTAAGTCAGCTAAACGCTTGTCTGGGAATTCTTTACCTTCCCAGTCTTCGTTAAATACACCAACTTCGTCTTCGTAAGTATCCATTACGAAACCAAAGATCTTACCTGAATCCAAACCACGGATTACGGCATCAGTATCAACAAGTGGACCACGTGAGCAGTTTACGATAACTACGCCATCTTTCATCTTAGCGATTGATTCGTCGTTAATCATGTGAACGTTAGCTGGAACATCTGGTACGTGAAGTGAAATTACATCAGCTTGCTTGTATAAGTCATCAAGTGAGTCAACGTAGTAACCCTTCTTTTCGAGTTCTGGGTTCTTGAAGATATCGTAAGCAATAACTTTTGCGCCGAAACCTTCCATAATTCTCATAAATACTTGTCCAATGTGACCAGTACCTACAACACCAACAACTTGATCACGAACTTCACGACCAATAGTAGGTGCCCAACGTAAATCACGTTTAGCCATCTTTTCGTCCATACGCTTATCTTGACGTAATACACGAGCAGCTTGGATTGCAGCATGTTCAGCAATAGCGTCAGGAGAGTATACAGGAACGTTAGTGATTTCAAAGCCTAATTCTTTAGCCTTGTCCATGTCAATGTTATCAACACCAACGTTACGCAATGACATCTTAGTTACGCCAGCGTCTGCTAATGCTTGAAGAGTTTCTGGGGTGTAGTCTAATTGTTGGTAAACAACAACACCATCAGCACCCTTAGCTAATGCAGCAGTTTCAGGAGTCAAAAGTTGATCAGTGTAATCTACATCGATGTCCTTGTGAGCTTCCTTCCATTCGTTCAAGAATGGTTCTTCGTCTTTACGAATAGCGTAAGCAAAAATCTTTGTCATAAATTAAACCTCCGTAAAATTAATAGTTTTACCGTTTATTATTATACACTCGAGATTGTTAAACAAAACACAAAAGCCGAAATTTACTGTAATTTTTTCTTTTTCTTCCTATAAGTCATATTATTATCCTTTAAATCTTGTCGTAACTATAATTGATTGTGAATAGGGTGTAAGTGCTTAACTACTTATATTTACAAGGAAGGAGTTTGGCAATGAAATATTTATCTAGAAATAACATTAATGAAAGAAATAAAAATATTAATCCGATTTGTGAACGATTTAGCTTTAGAAAAATTGCTTCAGGTGCGCTAATTTCAGCGGCAATTGGTGCTTTCTTCTTAATGCAAAATCCACAAAATGTGCAAGCAGCAAGTTTAGTATCAAAACAAACACAAGTACCTGCTGTTAGTCAAAGTAAAGTTGCAGCAGTGCATAATACAGCTGATAAACAAAAAAATGTACAAGATAATCAGATTGCTCCAGAGCAACCTAGCTTAAACTTAAATGCTAATAATTTTGGCTCGACGTCTAGTGAAACGCAAATGCAGATTACTATTAATTGGAGTGTGCATGCGGGCGATCATGGTCAAGTCAATATTCCTTATGATTCTAACTTTTGGGCTGGCGTAAGTGCAGTCCCTATTCAGGACAATTTTGGAAATATTCAAACTAGTACTAGTACTAAAAATAATCAAACAATGGCGACGATTGATTATAATTTCACGCATGCAGGAGTTATTAAAACCGAAATTGACTTAAATAAAAATGATGCTGCTGTAGCTCAACCTACTCCCATGACAAATATTGGAACAACTAATTGGCAAATTAACTGGAGTTTTAATAATCAAAGCCAAACGCCTGTTACATATACTACAAATATCATGCCACAATGGAGTCCTGGTATAAGTCGTTTGGTTCCAAATAGCCAAGTTAGTGCTGTAGCTCCTAATACCTCAACAACTTATTTGTTTAAAGTCAATGAAAGCGATGGATTAGATAATAGTGATGATTATACGGCTGATCTGGTTAATAGTGCCGTAAATTATGGGACGACAATTACAATTCCAGTGCCAAAATATTTTATTTTGTCTGAATCTGAAACAAAAGCTGCTAATAATTTTGCAGATAGTAATGATCAGACGACTATTACTCAGCCTGGTGGAATTGGTACGCCAATTGTTATTAACGCACCTAAGGGCAGTGGCGATCAGTGGTCAAATAATGATCAGAATCAAGGCTATTTTTTAGTTGGTCAATATGAATTAAAGCAGCCACAAAATAATGAAACTTTAGGTAGTACTGGTTCAATTCAAATAATGCAAAAATTAAATGATGAAGGCACGGTTACAAAGACAACTGCAGAAGAGAATATTCCCAGCTTTAGTGAAACAATCTTAGGCAAAAATAATCAAGATAATAAGCCGGTTCAAGGACAGCTAGTGGCTAATGCGGGTAATGCCTATCTTAATAATCAACTAGTAAATACTAATCAAGAATTAGTGCTCAATTACTTTGGTTTTACTAATGAAACAAGTGCTCCGATTACTGATGGGATAATTAACTTAACCTTTGCGCCAGGACTTTTGATTAACCAAATTAAAACACCGGCAGGAGCTACCTTGCCGCAAACGATGCAATACCAATACGTTTTAACTTTAGCAAATGGTAAGACGATAGTTGGAAGCATTAATGCAGGGCAAAGCGTGCAAACTACTGATAGTTCAATTATGAGCGCAGTCTTTAAACCAAATTATATTTCTTTAAGTGGTCAAACAGCTGCTTTGCCAAGTAACACTGTTTATGCAAAGCAAAATACGAATGCAGCAGTCTTTATCTGCTTAGGTAAGTTGGCTGACAACTTAAAAATAGGGGATAGCTTAACATCCAAAATTACTTTTACAGGCAATGGCAAATCAGTAACACAATCAACTACTCAAGAAATTGCTCAAAAAACTTCTGCTATTGGCTTGTTTACTTATCAAAATCCGACAAACGGTGAAGGGATGGAAGCAGATAGCGATAATGCCGGATATTTAAGCATTTATTCTGCTGGCAATCCTTTTATAAATTCTCCTTATATTTATGAGCCAATTTTTTACTATGTTTTGCCTGAAGTAAACGTTGCAAATGTAAATCCAGCTGGCGAGATTGTCACTAATTTGAATTCTAATAATGATCAAACAGCTATTCCTAAAGTGAGTGTCTTTTTGGTTGGAAATCGTGAAGTAGTAAAAATTGATTATACAAATACCAAATTTAACTTTAACGCCTTGTCTAGTGCATGTAATGAGGTAGGGTTGAACAATTTGCCGATTGCCACAAATGGTGAATATCCATATGATTTGTATGTTATTAGCAATACGACAAAGTTATTAAATTCTGAGTATGGGCAAACAAAAAACTTTAGCCAAAATTCGACGACGGATGCATTTAATCCGGCGTGGGTACAAAATAATCTTAACAATCTTTATTATGTAGGATCTGGTTTGTGGCAGATTAATCAAGCATCGGGCTCTTATGTAGCAACTGCTGGGCAAGGCAATGAAAATCTATTGCCAAATAAAAATGGGCGCTCTTACGCTCTTGGCTCAAATGCGATGAACTTTGATGTGTCGATTGTGAATACCGCTACACATACTTTGCAAAATTGCTTAGTGATTGCAAATTTGCCACAAATAGGTCAATATGACAGTCAATTTAACTTTACAATGACAGGACCCGCTTATTTTAAAGCTCTGAATAATGCATATAATGGTAAACTTAGTTTTTCTTACAGTAATGAGTTAACAGATTTAGAGCATGGTCGACCTGATTTAAATGAGTTTGTTTCTGCAAATGAAATTAATAAAATCGGTGGCTGGCAGAATGTAAAATCAGTTGCAGTAAATGCTGGCAACGTTCCAGGTCAAGCGGTAATTGGCAGAATTGTGCTGCCTGGGATGGATAAAAACTTGGTAAATGACATCGGTAAGACTGGCTATGAAGTGACAGGGATGTATGTCGATGGATTTGCACCTTTTATTCCAAATCAGCAAAATTGGGCCCATATTCAAATTGTCGATACCCCTTTAAATATTGAACAGCCTCAACCTCAACCGCAGCCACAAGACGCTACCTTAACTATTGAATACGTTAATGTTGATAATAACCAAGTAGTAGCATCTCCTGGGCAAAAGAGCTTTAGTGGGACTGATGGTACAAAAATCAACTTTACTAGTAGCGATTTTAAGATTCCGCAAGGCTATCAAGCAGTGAGTTTGCCAACTAGCTATACTTTCACTAACCAGCCAAGCCAAACTTTGAAGATTGAAGTTGAAGCGCAAACTGGCTATAAGATGATTACTCAGCAAGTTACGCGGATAATTAACTACTATGATAAAGAAACAGGCAAGGCGTTAACTGCTTTAGCTCCTAAGCAAGTGCAAAGCGTGACAAAATATATTTGTCAAGTCTTAGATGATGCAACTAATAAAGTTGTTGGCTATAACACAACTGGTAGCTTTAATGCCAGCGGTCAATATGTTCCAAGTCGTCAAAATGGTCAAGTAAAAGTTGATACAACCGATGCACTGCAAGCTGGAATCTTTAATAAAGATGCCGATTTCTGGTCCGCTGTAACTTATCCTAACTTAACTAAAGAAGGTTTCGGTCAACCTGAGGTTTTAACTAAAGGTAATAAATTTGAAGCAGCCACTGGATTGGCTTTGGTGCAAGTAACTGATGATACAGTCGATGAAGTATTTAATATTTATTATCCTAAACAAATTAAGCCGATGCCTAAACCACACGAAACTAGTCAAGTAGAAACTAAAGTAATTACCAGAATCATTGAAACCACACAAAATGGTAAAGTAAAGATCTTAGCTAAGCAGCAAGCGGTCTTTATTCGCACTAAGATTACTAATACTGCTACTGGCACAGCAACTTATACGCCGTGGTCAAATAATGGTGCAATTGTCTTTGATAGCGTCAATGTTGCAAAGAAGGGATTTACTGCGACGGCAATAGTTGATGATAAGGCTTATGACTTAATCAACCAAACTGTGCCACAAGTCACAGCAGTAGCTACGCAATCAAATAAGCCTGATACTTTATCGCAAGATCAAGTGATTGTGATTAGTTATAGTGCTAACTCATCGCCAGACCAAGGAGAAAATGGTGGCAATGGCGGTAATGGAAATCCGGCAACAACTCCAAGCAACCCAAGTGGTACTAATCAGACAACTCCTTCTGATCAAAATTCAAATCAACCTGCGTTAGCTCCAAATAAGCCTAGCATAAAGCCTGATACTTCAATTGATAAGAATCACGAAGATTTAGACGAAACCAGTAAGCTAAATAGCGAGCGAGTTGATGGTCAGTTAGATGGTAAAGCTTTAGTTTATGGAAATTCGAATGCTAAGTTATATGCAAAAGAAAATAATGCACCAGTTAATACAAATATGCGCCATACTAAATTGCCGCAAACTTCTAACAAGCAAAATACCTTTATGCTGTTATTAGGTTCTGTATTTGGACTTTTAGGCGGATTATTGTTTGCTATTTTTAAGTCAAAGAATAAAAACTAGTTTTTAAAATAAATAATATAGGAAAAGATAGTCACGATTAAATGACTATCTTTTTTTGCGAGAAATTAGACCAATTTTAAATTTAGACTTTTTTCATGTGAAGATTAGGGTATAATACTTTTTATTGAAAAGATGGGGGAAAGCCTTGTAATGCAACAAGAAAATGTAGAATCTTCTTTAATGCAAGAAGATAAGAAATATAATCAATTAACCGCTCTAAAGCTGTTTGCCATGACCAGCTCAATGGTTATTTCCGTTAATGAGCTGGCACCATTTGGTAAAACTGGTCCGACCGCTCTTTTTTATTTGCTTTTAGCTGGTATTATATGGTTTATACCAATTACGCAAATAGCTGGCGAAATGGCTTCAATTGATGGCTGGGACAAAGGTGGTATTTTCACCTGGGTAAAAGGTTCATTAGGCGATAAGACTGGCTGGACAGCAATGTTTTATCAATGGATCCACATTACAGTAGGGATGAACACGATGATGTATGTAATCATCGGAGCTTTATCAATTACGCTGAATACGCCTTGGTTTAACACAACGCCGTGGATCAGATTTTTGTTAATGATGATCATTATTTGGACCATTACCTTAGTTGAAATGGTTGGAGTCAAGCGCATCGGACGCATCGCTGTTTGGTTATTTGGATTAGGAATTGCTCTGCCGGTTGTTTTATTGATTGCTGCATTTTTAGTTTATGTTGCACAAGGCAAGCAACTCTATTTGCACATTAATTTCAATACAGTCTTGCCGCACCATTTAAATGGAAATACTTTAGTGGCATTTGTGCCATTTATGTTAGCTTTTTGTGGTGGAGAAGCGTCAGCTCCGCACGTTAAATATTTGGAAAAGCCCAAATCATATTCTAAAGTTATGATAGCTTTAGCTGCGACCGCGATTTGTTTTGACTTGTTAGGAAGTATGGCAATTGGAATGTCTGTACCTAAGAGCCAAATTGAAAACTCAACTGGTTTTGTTTATACTTTTGGTCACTTACTTGATTCAATTGGCCTTCCAGGCAATTTATTGCAAAAAATTATCGGAATCTTACTTGCCTGCGGAATTATCGGCGAACTTGGTAACTGGTTGGCAGGTCCAAGTCAGGGTATGTTTGAAGCTGCCAAAGAAGGATACATGCCGAAGTTCTTTGCCAAGTCGACTAAGAGGGATGTTCCAATGCGATTAATTGTTTTACAGACGATTATTGTTTCTATCTCCGCACTATTAATTACTTTCACCAGTGGAACTAATGCGGATTTTGCTTTTAATGTTTCATTAGCAGCAACGACTGCGCAATATTTGATGGTTTATATTTTAATGTTAATCTCTTATATTGTATTAAAAATTAAGCATCAAAACTTAGAACGTAGCTATTATATGAGTAAAAGCCCTGTTATTAGTATCATTGTTGCGATTGTTGCTTTGATTATTACAGTAGTTGCATTTTTTATTTCTTTTCTTCCAGCACAAGGTACACCGATGCATTTACGGGGAGCTTATGTGTTAACGATGATTGGATTATGCCTGATTGTGACAATTTTGCCACTCGTTATTTATCATTTTCATCATCCAGCAAAAGTTGAAAAAGTATATGAAGATAGCACTGGAGCAATAGACGAAGAATAGATATAACAAAACATTTTGTTATTTTTATGAAGCTTTGAAAAAATTCTTGAGAAATTTTTCAAAGCTTTTTTCTTATCTTGTAATAACTGTTATTAAATAAGTCTATTGCTTTAGCAATAGTTGACGCTGCGTCATTTTCACTAAACTCATATAGATAACTTGCTAACTGCTGATGTTATTTAAAGCATCTAGACATGTTGAATAACGAGTGTTATATTAATTATTGCTAAGGGAAGTAAAACAATCTTCTTATATGTATTTAGACTTTGGTTAAACACTTGAAAGGAAAAAGAATTAAGTATGGTTTCAAAAAATAATCGTTTAAAAAGATTTGAACAATCTGCTCAACGTCAAAATCATTTTGGAATTAGAAAATTAACAATCGGAGCTGCTTCCGTTTTACTAGGTACTTCACTTTACTTGGGTACCCAAACTAGCCAAGCTAAGGCTGCTACAGTTGATGGTAATAATAAAGATAATGCTGAACAACAATCTGGCGAGGATAAGAGCGTTGCTGCCAAAGATGTTGATCATGTTGAAGTTGCAAAGCAAGCTACTACATTGCAAGTAGCTGGTGACCAAGCAACTACTGAAAACAAAGCACAACAACCTGCAGCAGAAGTTAAAACTGACGCTGTAAAGCAAGCTACTGATACTGCTAAAGCTGAAGAAAAAGCTAATGAAGCTACAAATGTTGAAAATAAAAATGCTCAAGTAGAAAACAAGATTACTGATGCAAATAAAGAACAAGAAACTAAAGCTGCTAAGACAGCAACTACTACCACTCTTAAGGTGGCTAGTTTTAAGGCTGACGCTAAAGCAAACAAGGATACTAAAGATCCTATTTTAGCTGCTAGAATGCTTACTGCAAGCAAAGTTCAAGCAACTGCTAAGACAGCAAATGCAGATGCTAACACTGACGCATCCAAAGCTAAAAATAACTATCAGGTTGTAACTGACGAAGATGGCTTTAAAAAGGCAGTTAATAGCAACGCACAAGGTGTAAATGTTAAGGGTAACATCACTGTTAATAGTGACCTTAATATTAATAAAAACTTCGCTATTGTGGGTGCCGACGAAGAATCTTCACTTAACTTTGGAAATAGTTCTCTTAACAACTCGGGTAATTTAACTCTTCAAAACATTACTGTTAATGGTTCAGTAATGGGCGACGGTACTGTTAATATTTCTGGTAAGGTTGTATCAAATGTTAACAGTGCTAATTCTTCTGTTCCAACGCAAAATCAATATACTGAACAAAACTATACTGGTGCTAGAACCAACTTTAAGAATTCTAACATTAGCGCAAGTAACGTAAATATTGAAAACGGTGCTTCATTAACAATTAATAGTACTGAAATTAATGATGGTATTAACTTAAGAGATGGTGGTACAGTTCGTGTTGGTGATAATGCTACTTTAAACGTTAACTTAACTAACGCTTCAACTACTGCTACTCGTTATCATGTTGCTGGTGTATTTGCTAAAAATGGTGGTAACTTTATCAGTGGTTACCAATCAAACGTCAACTTTAACACTGGTTTAGGGCAAGCAATTTCTATCGGTGCTACTCGTCCAGCTGTAACTGATTCAGAACGTTTTGGCGGATACGGCGCTCGTTCAAGAAATGACGGTCCTACATTAGTTCAACTAGGCGAATCATCTACGTTTAACTTTACTGGTCGAGACGGTATTATCTTAGGTAATAATGCTAACTTTGTTTCCGGTGAAAATTCAAACGTTCACTTTGAAAATAAAGGCCGTGGCGTTGCTTTAGATTTGGCTAATAATTCAAATATTGAAATTTCTAAGCACTCAAACACTTACTTCCATTCTGTAGGTAAGACTGGTACTTCAGGTAGTTATGATGGATACAACTACATTGGTGTTAACGAAGGCGGTAATATTACTGTTGACGAATACGCGACTTTCCGTGTAATTCTTGAGGGTCGTGGTGATAACCCTTGGGATGATGTTGTTTCTTTAGATTCACAAAATTCTAATACTAATGCAGCATTCACTTCCAAGACAGGTGCTATTATCGATATTCGTGATGACAACACTAACTTTTATGCTGAATTAATTTCATTCCCTCTAGGTTCGTCAAATTCTAGAATTGATATTCATGACCCGTTAATGCTTAACTTACAACGTTACTCTAAAGGTGGCGCCACTACTGGTTGGATGGCAACTGGTGGTGACATGATCAATACCACTTCATCACAGTATACTTCGAACTTAATTTATATGTCAGGTAGTAAGGGTGTATTTAGTGTTGATGGTACTGACTATGTTGTATACCAAAAAATTAAGTCTGATGGTTCTAAGCAAATTTGGTTAAATGTTAACGGCGTTAATATTCCGATGAGTGGTTTTCAGACTAAGGATATGTGGAATAATAAAGCAAATCCTGACCTTTCAATTAAAGGTAATGGCTTAACTGGTGATATTAAAGCTAATCAAGTACATAACTTTGATGGAAGTCCATTAACTGGAAAAGACGCTCCATACTACGGTATTTCTACTCAACGTGCTAGTCACCAAATCTGGTTCCCACACAAGACCCAAATGGAAGTGGTTGGTAAACATACCAATACTATTAAGTACGTTGATGAGCAAGGTAATCAATTATTCCCAGATGCAACTCAAGATCTTAACTTAACTCGTAAGCTAACCCTTGATATTACTCAAGATAAAATTAAAGAGATTCAAGACTATGCTTTATCACACACTGCTGACGAAACTCTTGAATACATTAAGAACGCTCAAGGTGTAAGTCAAGACTCTGGTTGGATTTATACTGATGCTCAAGGTAATGTTATTACCAATCCTTATGCTCAGGTTATTTCTCCAGTTAAAGATGGGTATACTACTTCAATTGAATCATCAAATGTTCCAGGAATTACTGTTGGCTCAGATGGCAAATCTGTAACTGCAAAATTACAGTATAAAGAAGATCTTGTACAAAATGGTGAGTTATCTAAGAACTATAAGCAAAACGGTCTTAGTGCTATTTTACCTGATAACTACGAAACTGTAGTTGTTTACAAGAAAGCTCAAGATGCTAAGATCACTGTTAATTACGTTGATCAAGATGCAAATAACAAGGTCCTTCACACTGATAGCCCATCAGGTAAGATTGGCGATGCAATTAATTACTCAACTAAGACTGAAATTGAAACTCTTACAAATCAAGGCTATGTATTAGTAACAGATGGTTACAATGCAGGCGACAACTTCACTGCTGATAATAATGGCAAGACTTATACAGTAGTGTTCAAGCATGGTCAAATTCCAGTTGGACCAGATACTCCAGATAAACATGGCGTAGATCCAAGCCAAGTAGAAAAGAATGTTAAAGAAACTGTTCATTATGTATACGCAAATGGCACTAAGGCAGCTGATGATAACGTTCAAAACTCTAAGTGGACTCGTACAGTAACTGTTGATGCAGTAACTAACGAAGTGGTTCCAAACGGTCAATACACTACTGAGTGGGCAATTGCTAAGGGTCAACCAAGTGAATACTCACAAGTAAATTCTCCAGTTATTAAGGGTTACTACGCAGATCAAGCTAATGTTCCTGCAACAAAGGTAACTCAAGATGATATTGAAAAGAAAGTAATTTACAAGCCGCTTGGTCATATTGTTCCAGTTGATCCAACTACTGGTAAACCAATTCCAAATGCACCACAACCACAATTCCCTAATGATCCAACTGATCCAACTAAGGGAAACCCTGGTGAAAAGCCAAATGTTCCGGGCTTCCACCCAGAAACTGGCAAGCCAGGTGATAAAGTAACGCCAAATCCGGGTAACCCAGGCGAAGATGTAAAAGTTCCTTACGTTAAGGACCAAGGTACTGTTTCAGTGATCTTCCACGATGATACTAGCGACAGCACCATTCCAAACGTTGGTTTCAACTCTGGTGATACAGCAGCTGATACTCCTGTAACTTACAACCCTGAAAAGAGCATTTCTGATCTTGAAAAACAAGGTTACGTATATGTTCGTACTGAAGGTACTCTTCCTGATAAGGTTGAAGCTAACAAGAACATTACAGTCACTGTTCACATGAAGCATGGTGTTCAACCTGTAGATCCGAACACTCCACCTACTGATGTACCAAAGAACACTCCAAAAGAAGCACAACCAGATGCACTTACTAAGAAAGTTAACTTAACTGTTAACTATGTAAATGCTGATGGCACTACTTTTACTGGTACTGTTCCAGCTAATGCTAAGCAAACTGCTGTATTTACTGGTACTGCTTATGTAGATAAGATTACTGGTCAATTAGTAAATGCTAAGCAAGAAGATGGTAAGTGGGTAATTGATACTGATAACAATGCAACTCCATCAATCACTTGGACTAGCAACAAGACTTCATTTGAAGGTGTAACTTCTCCATCAGAAGTTGGCTACCACGTAACTAATGTTTCAGAGCATGCAGATGGCAATAATGTTGCTGCAATCACTGGCTTAACTAAGGATAGTCAAGACATTACAGTTACTGTAACCTACACTAAGAACGGAACTGATCTTGAAAACAAACAACACGTTCCAGCTTCTCAAACTGTTCAATACGTAGATGATCAAGGTAATACTTTACTTGCTGACAAGGAGAAAAACTTTGAATTTACCTACAGTGGTGACACAGTTGATAAGGTAACTGGCGAAACTATTGAGCATGGTTTATGGAATAAAACTTCACACAACTTTACTGCTGAAGAAGTTCCTGTAATTGATGGGTACGTAGCAGTTTCTGGTTACACTAAGACTGATGATGGTAAGTACACTGCTGGTGGCTTTACCGCAACTAACACTGGTTCAAAAGAAGATAACAACAAAGTCTTCAAGGTTGTTTACAAGAAGGTTGGAAACATTGTTCCTCAAGATCCAGAAGGCAACCCAATTCCAGATCCAAACAAGCCAGGTGAAACCGTACCTAATGTTCCTTACAAGAATGATCCAACAGATCCAACTAAGGTAACTCCAAACGAAAAGACTCCAGATATTCCAGGTTGGCACACTGATACTCCTAACGTAACTCCAACAGATCCAACTAAGGACACTCCAGTTGTTTACACTAAGAATGTTGAAAACCAAAATGTAACTGTTAAGTACTTTGACGATACAAAAGAAACTGATTTAAGCTCATATGACAAGTCAATTTCTGCTAAGCCAGGCGAAGCACTTAACTACAGTACTCAACCTTCAATTACTGAACTTGAAAATAAGGGTTACAAGCTTGTAAGTGATAACTTCAATGTAACAACTATGCCTGAAAAAGGTGGTAATTACGAAGTTCACTTTGTTCACAACACTACTACTATCACTCCAGATAAGCCAGGTAAGCCAGGTGAACCAATTAACCCTAACGATCCAAATGGTCCTAAGTGGCCAGAAGGCACTGATGCTAAGAATTTAACTAAGCAAGGTACTCAAACTGTTCACTACGTATACGCAGACGGTACTAAAGCAGCTAATGATAATGTACAAAACACTACATTTGCTCACACTTTAGTATTCGACAACGTAACTGGTAAGCAAATTGAAGACAAGGGCTGGACTCCTGAAAGTCATAAATTCAATGACGTAACTTCACCAGAAATTGATGGTTACCACGCTGATAAGAAGACTGTTAACGGTGCTACTGTAACTGTTGATGATCCAACTAGTGAAACTATTGTAGTTTACGCTAAGAACGATACTGAAATTAGAAATAAGCAAGAAGTTAAAGCTTCACAAGTGGTTAAATACCAAGATGAAGATGGTAATGAATTAAGTCCATCTAAGAGCCAAAACTTTACTTTCAAGTACACTGGCGATACTTACGACGCAGAAACTGGCAAACAAGTTGCTACTGGTAAGTGGATTAATGTAAGTTATGACTTTGACAGTGAGGATGTTCCAATAGTTGAAGGTTACGTAGCAGTTAAGGGTTACACTCGTGATGACAATGACAAGGTTGTTGCAGGTGGATTCACTACTACTTACGACGCAACTGATGCAAAGCGTAATAGAACTTTCGTTGTGGTTTACAAGAAAGTTGGTAAGATTATTCCAGTTGATCCATCTAAGAATCCAATTCCAGATGCACCAACTCCAAGCTACAAGAACGATCCAACAGATCCAACTAAGGTAACTCCAGATGAACCAACTCCAAATGTTCCAGGTTACACTCCAAGTCAAAACACTGTAACTCCTCCAGATCCAACTAAGGATACTCCAGTTGTTTACACTAAGAACGTTGAACAAAAGGCTAAGGTTCAATATATTGACTTAGACGATAACAACAAGGTAATGTCTGAATCTCCTGTGTTAACTGGTCAAGCAGGCGATAAGATTGATTACTCAACTACTAATGAAATTGCTAACTACGAAAAGCAAGGTTACGTTCTTGCAGATGATGGTTTCAGCAATAACCCAGTATTTGATAACGTTGAAGGTAATGAACAAATCTTTAAAGTAACCTTCCACCATGGTCAAGCACCAGTAAACCCAGATCATCCACACGATGGTGTAGATCCAAGTGAATACACTAAGGAAGTTAAGGAAACTGTTCACTATGTAGGTGCAGGAGACAAGACCCCAGCAGATAGCGTACAAACTTCTAAGTGGACTCGTACTTTAACTGTTGATACTGTAACTGGTAAGGTTATCGAAAATGGTCGCTACACTACTGATTGGTCAATTGCCAAGGGCGAAAAGACAGTTTACGACCAAGTAAACACTCCAGTTGTTGATGGCTACTACGCAGATCAAGCTAATATTCCTGCAACTGCAGTAACTCAAGACAACATTGAAAAGACTGTCACTTACAAGCCGATGGGTCATATTATTCCAGTAGATCCAACTGGCAAACCAATTCCAAATGTACCAACTCCACAATTCCCTAACGATCCAACAGATCCAACTAAAGGAAACCCTGATGAAAAGCCAAATATTCCGGGCTTCCACCCAGAATCTGGTAAACCAGGTGATCCAGTCAGCCCAGTTCCAGGTAACCCAGGTGAAGATGTTAAGGTTCCTTATGTTCCAGATGTTGTAGCTAAGGACCAAAATGCAGTAGTAAACTACGTTGATGCAGATGACAATAACTCTGTAATTACTAGTTCAGGTAACTTAACTGGTAAGGCCGGCGCTAAGATTGACTATTCAACTCAATCAACTATCACCAGTCTTGAAAACCAAGGTTACGAACTTGTACACGATGGCTTCCCAACAGGTGCAACTTACGACAATGACGACAACACTACCCAAACTTACACTGTAGTATTGAAGCATGGTCACCAACCTGTAAATCCTAATGAACCAGGTAAGCCAGGTGAACCAATCAACCCTAACGATCCAAATGGTCCTAAGTATCCAGACGATACTGATAAGACAAGTTTGACTCATGATGTAACTCGTACTATTCAATACGCAGGTCTTCCATCAGATCAAACTCCAGCTAATGTTGAACAAACAGTTCACTTCACTGCAAGTGGTGTTCTTGACAAGGTAACTGGTCAATGGATTACTCCATTAACTTGGTCATCAGATCAAACTGTTAACAACGTTGTTTCACCAACTGTTCCTGGTTACCACGTAACTAATGTAAGTGCTGATACTACTGATGGTAAGAATGTCGATTCTAAGACTTTGAACCACAAGGACAGCAGCTACACAGTAACTGTAACTTACACTAAGGATGACGCTCCAGTAGTTCAAAAGGGTTCAATCACTGTAACAGTTCACGATGTAACTACTGACACTGATTTACCAGACTATGGTAAGCAAAGTGGTGAACAAAACGTAGGTACTAAGTTCGAATACGATAAGCCAGGTACCATTGAAGATCTTACTAACAAGGGTTACAAGGTAATCAACCCAGACGTTACTATTCCTACTGAAATTACTGACGGACCACATACTACTGTTATCTATGTAGAACACAACATTATTCCAGTAACTCCAGATAAGCCAGGTAACGGTTTAACTGATAAGGACTTGGAAAAGGATGTAACTCGTACAGTAACTTACGAAGGCTTACCAACTAAGCCAAGTGATGTAACTGATACTCTTCACTTCACAGGTACTGGTTACTACGATGCTGTAACTAAGAAGTGGACAGATGCTGATGGTAAGGAATTAGCTGATCAAACTAAGGCAATTACTTGGACTTCACAAGATGGTACCAAATTTAGTGGCGTAACTAGTCCATTTAACAAGGATTATCACATTGTAAGTGTAACTAGTGACGATGGTCAAAACTACAACGATGGTAAGGGTAGCGTAACTGCAATTACTGGTATTGGACATAATTCAAAGAACATCCACATCACAGTAACTTACGCTCAAAACGGTAAGATTATTCCAGTTGATCCATATAATAAACCAATTCCGGATGCACCAACTCCAACTTACCCAACAGATCCAACCGACCCAACTAAGGTAGTTCCAAACGAACCAGTTCCAGAAATTCCTGGAATGACCCCATCAACTCCAACAGTTACTCCAACTGACCCAGGCAAGGATACTCCCGTTCCATACACTCCAGTAACTCCAGCCAAGGATCAAGTTGCACAAGTAATTTACCGTGACGTTCAAAATGGTGCTAACACTCAATTAGCTACCTCAGGAAACTTAAGTGGTAAAGCTGGTTCAGAAATCAACTACTCAACTGCTGATACTATCAAGAAATTAACTGATCAAGGTTACGTTCTTAAAAACGATGGCTTCCCAGCAGGTGCAGTATTTGACAATGACGACAGCAAGACTCAAACATTCTATGTAGACTTTGTTCATGGTCAAGCGCCAGTAAATCCAGACCATCCACACGATGGTGTAAATCCAGATCAATACGCTAAGGAAGTTAAAGAAACTGTTCACTACGTAGGTGCAGGAGACAAGACTCCAGCAGATAGTGTACAAACTTCTAAGTGGACTCGTACTTTAACTGTTGATACTGTAACTGGTAAGGTTATCAAAAATGGTCAATACGATACTGATTGGTCAATTGCCAAGGGCGAAAAGACAGTTTACGATCAAGTAAACACTCCAGTTGTTGATGGCTACCACGCAGATAAGAGAGAAGTTCCAGCTACTGCAGTAACTCAAGATAACATTACTGTAACTGTAACCTACACTCAAAACGGTAAGATTATTCCAGTTGGTCCAGATGGTAAGACTCCAATTCCAAACGTACCAACACCAACTTACCCAACAGATCCAACAGACCCAACTAAGGTGGTTCCAGATGAACCAGTTCCAGAAATTCCTGGAATGATTCCATCAACTCCAACTGTTACTCCAAAGGACCCAGGCAAGGATACTCCGGTTCCATATAACCCAGTAACTCCAGCTAAGGATCAAAATGCAGTTGTAAACTACGTTGACGCAGATAACAACAACTCTGTAATTACTAGTTCAGGTAACTTAACTGGTAAGGCAGAAGAGAAGATTAACTACTCAACTAAGTCAACTATTGATGATCTTATTAACAAGGGTTACGTACTTGTACATGATGGCTTCCCAGCAGACGCTAAGTTTGATAACGACGACAATACTACTCAAACATTTACTGTAGTATTGAAACATGGTTTAGTTCCTGTAACTCCTGAAAACCCAGGTAAGCCAGGCGAACCAATCAACCCTAACGATCCAAATGGTCCTAAGTGGCCAGAAGGCACTGACGAAAATAGTGTCAAGAGAACTGGTACCCAAACTATCCACTACACTGGTGCAGGCAATAACACTCCTAAGGATGATGTTCAACAATTCGACTTCACTAAGAAGATGGTAGTTGATAAGGTAACTGGTAAGATCGTTGACGGCGGACAATGGAACGTAACTAGCCACACATTTGGTTACAAGGATACTCCAGTTGTTGAAGGCTACCACGCAGACAGACGTAATGCTGGTGGCTCTACAGTTACTCCAGATGACTTAAACAAGCAAATCGTTGTAACTTACACTAAGAACGGTAAGATTATCCCAGTTGATCCAACTGGTAAACCAATTCCAGATGCACCAACTCCAACTTACCCAACTGATCCAACTGATCCAACTGATCCAACTAAGGTTAAGCCAGATGAACCGGTTCCATCAATCCCAGGCTACAAGCCAAGCGTACCAACTGTAACTCCAACTGATCCAGGTAAAGATACTCCAGTACCTTACGTACCTGAAGCTCAAGCAGTTGCAGGTAAGGTAACTTACATCGACGACACTACTGGTTCTATTCTTAAGAGTGATGAAATCAACGGTAAAGTTGGCGACAAGATCAACTACACTACCGCTGATAAGATTACTAATTACATTAACCAAGGCTATGAATTAGTATCTAACGACTTCAAAGATGGCAATGAAACCTTTGCTAAGGAAGGCAATAACTTCGAAGTTCACTTGAAGCACGGTACTACTACTATCACTCCAGATAAGCCAGGTAACCCAGGTCAACCAATCAACCCTAACGATCCAAACGGACCTAAGTGGGGCGATGATACTGATGCTAAGCACTTGAGAAGAACTGGTACTCAAACTGTTCACTACCAAAGTGCAGGTTCAAACACTCCAGCAGATAACGTAACTACTGTAGTATTTGACCACAGCATTACTATTGACAAAGTAACTGGTAAGACTGTGAAGGATAATGGCTGGACTCCAGCAACTAACACTTACGTAACTGTAACTACCCCTCAAATTGATGGTTACACTGCAAGCGTTAACCAAGTTGGTGGCGACACTGTTAAATCTACTGATGGAAATATTGATCGTAACTACACTGTTACTTACACTGTAATTACTCCAAATACTCCAGTAGATCCAACTCCAGTGCCACAACCACAACCTGAACCAACTCCAGACCAACCTGAAACTCCAGCAGAACCAGACATTCCAGCACCACATGGTGAAGATGTTCCAACTGCTCCAGAACAAGAACCAGACATCCCAGCTCCTCATGGCGAAGATGTTCCTGATGCTGAACCTGTAGCTCCACAAGTTCAAAAGGTTTCTACAAATGAAGAACCAGCTCCAGCACCACATGCTTCTGAATTACCACAGACTGGTAGCGAAGATGACACTGCTGCAGCAATCGCAGGTGCTTCAATTGCATTAATCGGTTTAACTGGATTAATCGGCGCAGCTAAGAGACGTCGTAAGAACTAATAAAACTCTTACAAAAAAAGACATGGTTTAAGACCATGTCTTTTTTTGTAAATAATATAAGTAGAAATCGATAGTGTAAGGTTCCCTACAAAAGTTTGGAATGCTATAATAAATCTGACTAACTTTAATTAAAAATAGAAGGGGTAACTGTGAATAACTTGAGAGAGACAGGGAATAATCAACCATTCACTGTAAACTTTATCGACCTTGATAACGATAACGCTAGCCTGGCTCACTTAGAGGAATTAAAATTAGATGATTTAAATGTCGACAGAATCATCGAAACTTTACGTCAAAAAGGTTACCGGCTCGTTAATAATGATTTTGATGTTAATGCAAGCAATGAACACAATTTTGTCGTAACTTTTAAGCATACTTACCAAACAATCGATGCAGATAATCCAAATGACGATTTTCCTGCAAGCGAATTAAGAAAGGTAGGTACTCAGACCGTTCATTATCAAGGAGCAGGTACAAGAACGCCTATTGATAATAAATCTACAGTGGTATTCAACCGTAGCTTAATTTTCGATCTTGTAGAAAAGAAGATTATCAAAGATAATGGCTGGACTAAGCCGTCATTTAGAATGATTGGAACGCCAGATGTACCAGGTTACGTGCCAAGCGATAGCTTTGTCGGAGGCGACGAAGTTAGCGTTGATAATCCAGACCGCAATTATGTTGTAACTTATGAAGTTAACAATAATCCATCCCAAGATGAACAGACTGCAGTAGTAGAGTTTGTGGATGTTGATGCACAAAATAAAGAAATTTCAACTTCTGGTAGCCTAACTGGACAGCCTTATACGCGTATTGACTACTCGCCAACTGGAGTAATTAACTATCTAGAGCATCAAGGCTACAAGCTTTTGGATAATGGATTTAGTCCCAATGGCGAAGTACAATTCTTTGATAATAGCGATGAACATAAGCAGATTTATATCGTTTCAATGGGTCATATGCAGGCTAAGGTTGATAGCCACCACCCATTGACTGGTATTGAATCTTCGAGCTATGAACGTGATAAGATCTCAACTGTTCATTATGTTGGTGCCGGTGACAGTACGCCAGATGATAACACCCAAATTATCAAGTTAAGCCGCACGTTGACTGTTGATTGCGTTTCTAAAGAAATTCTAGAAAAGACTAATTGGACCCCTTCCAAGAAAAAGTTTGATCAAGTTGTAACGCCAATTTTAGAAAACTACCATGCAAATAAAGGCGTTGTTCCTGGTAGATTAGTTACATCTGATCATCTAGAAGAAACTGTAACTTATACGGCTAACGGATGCATTATTCCGGTTGATGAAAACGGCAATGAATTAGCTAATGCACCGCATCCGCAATATCAAACTGATCCTAAAGATGCCACTCGCGTCTTAGAAAATGAACCAGTTCCTGAAATTAGCGGCTACATTGCCAAATTTGAAAGCGTCAGTCCAAAGGACCCAAGTCAAGATACTTATGTGGTTTATAACAAGAACTTGATCAACGAATTGCAAGAATTGCAAAACCGTGGTTTTGTTTTTGTTAACAACGGTTTAAATGCAGATACTGTGGCACGTTCAATTGATGGACATGATGATGGTACACAGACATATGCTATTGGCTTGCGCCATGGTCACCAGAATGTGACTCCTGATCATCCGGGAAACCCTGGCGAAGCAATTAATCCGCACTATCCAAATGGTCCCAAATGGCCAGTAGGTACTGGACGCGATGATTTGGTTCGTATTGGTAAGCAGATTGTTACTTATCGCGGAGCAGGCGATGATACTCCTGTTAACAATGTTCAACAAGTTGAATTTGCGCGAACAATGATTATCGACCGCGTTACTGGTAAGATCTTAAAAGATAATGGCTGGAATGCGCTCAATCGTCAATTCGGTACTGTTGCTACGCCAGTAATTAATGGCTTCCATGCAGATCGCAAGATTGTCGGTGGCAAGACTGTAACGCCTGATTACTTAACTGTTAAAGAAGTTGTAACTTATACAGCTAATGGTCAAATTGTTCCAGTTAACCCTAATGGACAACCAATTCCTGGTGCAAAGCACCTACGCTATCAAACTGATCCACATGATCCAACTAAGGTAATGAGCAATGAACCGGTTCCTGAAGTTCCAGGTTATGTGCCAACGCAGACGACGGTTACGCCATCAAGTCCAAGTCAGGTAACGCCAATTGTTTATAAACCTGCTGGTAACGAAGTGATTGCTACTAACCAAAAAGAAGAAGCTAAAAAGCCAGCAGTTCCAGTAACTAAGGTTGAGCAAAAAGCTACTAGCAAGCCAGCAACTGAAAGTAAAGAAAAAACAAACAATGATAAAAAAGAAACTGAAAACAAAGCTTCACAAGTTTCTCATAAATCTGAATCAACAGTAAAAACTCCCGTAAAACCGGTAATTTTTATTCCTAAAGTTGATCCAGATAAAGATAATGATAAATAAAATAAGCCATGGTCTCATCGGATCATGGCTTTTTGTCTACTTAAACTTATACTATAATAACAATATGTATAGTTAATATAAGGATGGGTGAGTTGGATTGGCCAATAAGTTGAAAAGAGATGAACAAGACAAACAAAGTCATTATGCTTTGCGTAAGATTAGCAAGGACTTGATTTCTGTATCAGCAGGCTTGGTTTTCGCAGGGATGGTTAGTGAAAAGCAAGTGAACCAGGTTAAGGCAGCAAGTTTACCTGATAACAGCCGAGTCAGTCAGATTAAGTCTAATCAAGAAATTGTTGAATTTGGTAAGATTATCCCAGTCAATCAAGATATGCAGCCGATTGCTAATGCACCAACTCCGCAATATCGTCGCGATCCTGAAGATCCTAATAAGGCGATAGCCACGCCAATTCCGGACATTAAAGATTATAAATTAGCTGATAAAGAGCAGGCTGAAAATGTCGATTTAGAAACCAAGATGGTTTTTCCGCCAGCTAATGTGCAAGAAGATACGAAAATTATTTATGTTGAAAGTATTAAACCGCAACAACCTAATCCAGCAAAGCCAGTTATTCCAAATAACTCAGCTAACCAGAATCACTTGCAACCATCCCGTCCAGCAGTAAATAATAAGCCGACTGTTTCAAATGCGAATTCTAGCGCTAATACTAATAAAAATTACCTGGGTAATATTACTCATGCGGCCGTTCAAAGTAATCCAAATAATCAATCTAATTCTGTTCAAAACACTACTTATCAAGTTAATTCTTCTGTAACTTATTCAAATAATATTAATAATTCTAATTTCTCTAATCAACAAAGTTCTGATCAAGGTTCTAGTTTAAATATGGCTAGTCAAACAAGTGAAGCTAATCCATCTAATTCAGCTGGAAGCGAAGATACTAAGATAGATAAAAAGAAAACAAAAAATAAGACTAAAAAAAGCAAAGCAAGCGCTAAGCAAAAACTAAAAACTGAACATAAGAAGCATTCAACTCCTAAAACTAAGCCCAAGGCTAAAAAGCAACCTTCTAAGCAGTTTATGGTAATGCCACAGGTAATCATGAATCCAGAAACAAAATTACCTCCTAAGCCGCAAAAAGCCACTCTAGTTTTAGCAGATGCTCAAGATAAAAAAGAGCTTTTGCGCTTAGAAGCTTATGGTAGCCAAGGTGCGCCAATTGAATTTGAAGAATGGAATCGAACTTTGACTAGTCTGCAAGAAAAGGGTTATGAACTAGCTGGCATTTTGGATGTCAACCAAGAAAAAAAGCGTGATTTACATGCGCAATTTATCTTTGGCTTTTATGGTGAAAAAGAAAGCAGCTTTGTTGCTAGTTTCGCTCATAAATTAGTTGCTGTAACGGCTAATAACTTGCCGTCGAATATTAGCGCAAGCTTGGTTAAACATGCGGTTTCGCTTGTGGTTCGCTATCAAGGAGCAGGAGACAATACGCCGGAAGAAAATGTTCAAAATGCAGTCTTTACGCGCAGTTTAACAATGGATAAAGTAACGCACCGCTTGATTAAAGATGGTAAGTTTACCACGCCGTGGCATAGTCAGCCTCTTTCTTATCAAGAAGTTGTTAGTCCGAAAGTTAATGGCTTTGTGGCAGATCCGACGCTAGTACCTAAAATGGCGGTAGCTAGCGAAGATGTTATCAAGACTGTTGTTTATAAACCCGTTGCGCAAAAGACTAGTGAAATCAAAAAAACTAAGCAAACTTCAAATGCTGAAGAAATTACGGTTGTAAAGCCAGTTCCAAAGGTTAGCGAAGTTAAAAAGCAAAAACAACAGAATTTAAAACCAGTTACTTTTTATCCTAAGAAAAAGCAAAAAATTGAAACTAAGTTAATTTCTGATCCTAAAAAACAAGAACAAACACCTGAAAAAGAGAAGAAAATGACATTAAAGCAAGAACATAAAACCGTTTCGCCAAAGTCAGACTTAGTGGAATGCCATTTCATTGATCAAAATGGTAAATCTATTCGACAAGAAACTAAGCTCAACGCCAGCGGAGTTTTACCAGCAATTGACGGCTATTATTTAGTTAAAACAGAACTTAATACTGCTGGGATGACGGCAGCTTATGCGCCAATGGCTAAGATTGTGCCAGTAGATCAATATGGCAATTTGATTCCTGAGCCGCTTGACCCAACTAAGGCAGTTGCTCCAGTTGCTTTTAAAGCGGATCCCAACGATCCCACTAAAGCAGCCAAACGCCAAAAGGTTCCGCAAATTAGTGGTTGGAGTCCAGCAGTTGCTACTGTTAGTCCAGAAAATAATAAGATTGATATTCCTGTGGTTTATACGCGAATTAAGAAATAATTTTTAGAAAGAAAGTTTAGGTTTTAGCTGATGAATAATGATGAAATGTTAAAGCATCAATTACAAACCGCCCACCTCAAGATTGTGGATCAAGATAATAGTTTTAAACAAATTGAGTCTGACGGACTGACAACAGCTTTTACTGCACAAGGCTTACCCAAGACTGCGATTAATTTTCAAGAAGTTAATCAAGTCCTCCAACAACTCAAACAGCGTGGCTATCTTTATGTAAAAAGCGACCTGCCCGATGATGAAACGTTTGATAGTATCGACGATCAAGATCAAATAAGTCAGCGGTATCAAATCGTAATGCGCCATGCGACGCGTCCAGTCAATGCCGATAATCCGGCTGCTAATTATGGCTATGATAAAGAGAGCTTGTATCGCGATGTAACACGGACAGTGACATATTTTGCCGACAATGGCGTTGAACTTGCACCAGTTGTCCAGCATGCTTATTTTGATGGAGCCAGCTACTTAGATGAGGTGACTCATAAGTTAGTAGCAACTAATTTAGATGGTTCAGTTGATACTTCTAAAAAAGGCGGCTTGTCTTGGTCGCCTGATCAAGAATTTCCAGCAATTGCAGCTTTAGGCGGCTATCGCGTGGTTAAGTTGCAAACAGAAAATGAAGCAGATCGCGATGTGGCTGAAGATGGCGCAGTGGCAGCTATGAAAGTGGCGCATAATAGTCAAAACGTAAAGCTAGTTATTACGTTAGCAAGTGCTGCCGATAACGCAGATGAAGCAGCAATCGATGAGTCTGAAAATGATGCAAAAAATAACACTACAACTCAAGACAGTGACGACTCGTCACTACTTGCTGAGCAAAAAGATCCTGAAAAACCAGAAAATGACGAAAATTTAGAAGTCGATAGCGACGGGATACCAATTGGCGATCCATTAGATTTGATCGGTTTGTCAGGAATTAAAAAACACAATCGTGACTAATATTATATTAAGTATTAGCTTATAATAGTTAGTGTAGAGATTAAATTTAAAAGTAAGAATAGGAAAAATTATGGCTTGGTTTAAAAAGAACCGTCAAAAAGCGGTTATTAATTTTATAGATTTAGATAATGATTTAATGAGTATTGCGACTTCCGCAGAATTAACTGGTAAAAGTGGCGAAATCGTAGATTACGACCCTAGTCAAGAAATTAAAGATTTACAGGGCAAAGGATACGTTTTAGTTCGTAACCAATTCAACGGTAATGGCCAAGTGCCAAAATACACTGATGATACTGAAGTTTACTTGATTAGCTTTAAGCATGGCGAAAGAAAGGTTAACCCAGATCATCCTTTAACTAAGATTGACAGTGAAGAATACGTTCATCCAATTCACTTTACTGTTAAGTTTGAAGGAACGCCAACTAAGGTGCGTGATCATGTACAAACTATCAATCGTTTCCGCACTTTAACTGCTGACCGCATTACTAATAAACAAATTCCAAATGGTCAATTTGATACTGATTGGCAATTAGAAGCAGATAAGTTTGATGATTTTGAATTGCCAGTTTTACCTGGTGCTCATACTAATAAAAAAGTTATCCCGGGACCAGCAGTTGGCGATAAAGATATTACTATCACTGCTCAATATGAGCCAAACGGACACTTAATCCCAGTTGATGAAAACGGCGATGAAATCATGAATGTGGGCCCATATCAATTTGCTAGCGACAAAGATGATCCAACTAAGGTTGCTGAGAACCAAATTGTTCCTGATATTGATGGCTACACTCATGATCAAGAAGTTATCAGTCCTAAAGATCCTGGCAAAGACATGCCTGTAATTTATAAAAAAGTAGTCGAACCAGAACCTGAAGTAAACGAACCTGATACGTCAGCTGATTTAAACACAGTAAAGCTTGGTCAATTCCAAGATGTGAATAGTCCAAGTATGCCAGATACTAAGCAAGCCGCTCAAACAATGGGAATGGACGAATATGTTGATGAAAAGGGCATTGAAAGACGTTCTGATGAACAAATGGCTATCATTAACTTTATCGATTTAGATAATAATGGTAAGCAAATTACGTCATCTGGTCCTTTGTATGGCTTACCTGGTGAAGTAATCAACAACCTTTATAGTACAAAAGTACCAATGAAGGCTATTGAAAGAGCTGGCTTTGAAGTGGTCTTCAACAATTTCGATGGCGAAGGTCAAGAACAAAAATTCAATAATAACCACTTGCTTACTCAAATATTCACTGTTGGTTTGCGCCATAAAAATAGTAAGTATAATCAAGATGTTTCAGATACCCAGCTTGATGCCGCAGAACTTGCTCATCGCCAAGCATTAGTGCGCGATAAGATTAATAACTTTGATCCAAATTCAGCAACTAATGAAAATGAAACTGCGGCTATTATCACTGTAGCCAATGCGACAATGCAATTGTTGAGTATGTTTATTGATAAGAACCAACAAGAAGCTCAAGCAAAAGCAACAAATGTTGCAGATGAAACAACTAATACAGATCAAGAAGAAAATAACTAAAATTTAAAGCAAAAACAAAACTTGTGAATTGAGTACGTTTTATTTGCTTGTTCTTTCAAGTACATGTTATATTGAGCATGGTTAAGGTATAGAAAAGCATTATTCCTAGCTAATAATTTCCCCCATATATTTTATAAATCCACGCTAGTTAGGTGATGCAGCCACTCGGAGTTTATCTCTGGGTGGCTTTTTTTGTGCTCTTTTAAAAAATTATTTAATAACAAAAATCACATTTGATCCCAACGACTCAACTAAGATTACGCCAAATGAGCCAGTTCCGGAAGTTCCAGGATATAAGCCAGTTGTACCGACAATAACTCCAGTAAATCCAGGCGAGCCAACTAAAGTAATTTACACGCCAGATGCAAAGGACCAAACTGTAAAAGTTAATACTGACAATACTGAAATTCCAGGCTTTGCACCGCATGTAATTACTGCAAAACCAGGCAGTCAGCTTGATTACAATCCAGATTCGACAATTAAAGAAATTGAAGCAAAGGGCTACAAACTTGACCACAATGACTACGACATTACAACGATGCCTAAAAATGGTGGCACTTACCGCATCACATTTGTTCACAACATTATCCATGTAACTCCAGATAACCCAGGTGCTGGTTATAGTGCAAAAGATTTGGAACACGAAGTGACAAGAACAATTAATTACGTTGGTCCAGATGGCAGTATTCATGAACCTGTTGTTCAAAGTGCTAAGTTTACTGCTTCGGGTTACTATGACGAAGTAACTAAGCATTGGGTAAGTGTTTCTGATAGTAAGGTTACTGGACAAGTTGATGGTCCAACTTGGACGCCCGAAAATGAAGAGCTAGCTAAGGTTGTTTCTCCATCAATTAAAGGGATGCATGTTGTTTCTGTAAGTAGCGATGCCGACGGCAGCGATGTTGCAAGTGCTCAAGTTACTCACCAAAGTCCAAATGTTGTCATTACTGTAACTTATGCACCTAATGGCGCAATTGATGAAGGCGGAAAGACCGTGACGGGCAAACAGATTGTTAACTTTGTAGGCCCAGATGGCAAGCCACTCGTTGCTCCAAATACGCAAACTACTACCTTTACTAAATCTCCTGATGTAGTTGATCCAATTACTCATGAAGTAATTAAAAAAGGTAGCTGGAAGGAAACTAGTCATACCTTCAAAAACGTTGATTCACCAGTGATTAAAGGATATGTCACACGTGAAACAATCACTAAGGGTGCAACAGTCACTCCAGATGATCCTGATAAGGTAATTACGGTTCATTATGAAAAAGTCGGTAAAATCATCCCGGTAACTCCAGACGGTAAGCCGATTCCAAATGTACCAAATCCACCTTATGAAAATGATCCAAATAATCCAGCAAAGGTTACTCCAAATGAACCAGTTCCAAATATTCCTGGTTATACTCCAAGCGTGCCAACAGTCACTCCAACTGCTCCGACTAAGGACACAACTGTAACTTACACTAAGAATGATGAAGATCAAAAAGCCGTTGTTCAATACATCGATCAAGACGAAAATAATAAGATAATTGCAACTTCTGGTACTTTAACAGGAAAAGTTGGTACAACAATTGACTATTCAACAACTGAAGAAATTAAGAAGTTAGAGTCTCAAGGCTATGAATTAGTTTCTAATGGCTTTAAGGAAGGAGTAAAATTTGAAACTAATGATGGTAAAGAGCAAGTCTTCAAGGTAGTAATGAAGCATGGTTATGCCAAGATCACGCCAGATCAGCCAAATATCCCAAAGCCAAGCACGCCAATTAACCCAGACGATCCAAATGGTCCAAAGTGGCCAGACGGCGTTTCTAAAGATGACTTGAATAAAGAAATCACGAGAACGATCAATTACGTCAATGGATCAGGAACTAAGATTGCTCCATCTGTAGTTCAAAGCGTACACTTTGGCAGAACTGCAATCGTTGATAAAGTAACTGGTAAGTTACTCGGCTATAGCACTGATGGCAAAGACCAAGTAACTACAACTGATGGCGACAAGGCATGGCAAGTAATTGGTTCAAATAAATATAAGAGCGTAGATTCACCAAGCGTTTCTGGCTATACTGATCCTAGCCCAAGTGTGGTTAGTGAAAAGACAGTAGTAGCTAGCGATAAAGATAGCATTGTAAATGTTCAATACACGCCAGTTTCTACGCCAATTCCTGAGCCGCAACCAGAGCCAACACCGACCCCAACGCCTGAACCGGAACCAACGCCAATTCCACAACCTCATCCACAACCAGAGCCGACTCCAGATGAACCAACCCCTCAGCCTGAGCCACAGCCAGAACCAGATGTTCCAGCTCCTCATGGCGAAGATGAGCCAGATAATCCAAATAATGAAGGCGATAATGTAGTAACTCAAGCTCAACCGCAGACTCCAATTTTGGCTTCGAATAATGGTGAAATCAGTGATAATACTGTTAAGCCACATGCTCAAGACGAGCAATTGCCACAAACTGGTCAAGCAGATAATGATACTGTCTTGACTGCTGGTTTAGGCCTTAGCTTAGTTGGTTTATTAGGTTTGATCGATCCAAAACAAAGAAAAAAGAATAATTAGTATTTAATCTAGATAAAAAGCATCTATCCTGTTTAGATTAGTAAAAAGTCTCTTAGGTTATTTTTAACCCAAGAGGCTTTTTTATTAGATATAGCTTAATTTATTAAATGCTCAATATATTAATTTGAGCCATTATATTTAGAAAAGTAGTACTTTATTTTTATATTTGCATGGTAAATAAAGAAATAAAAACATTGTAACGCCTTATAAGAGTACAATGACAATACAATATATTAAGTAAATACGTATAGTTTTAATAACGCTTGATATTTCAAAATGGAGGGGGGTAGAATGAAATCGTATATGCAATAAGAGGAGTAAAGAATATGTTATCAAAAAATAATTATCAAGAAAAACTTCGTAAAATGCAGCCACGGAAGAATCGGTACTCGATTCGTAAATTTACAGTCGGGGCTGCTTCTGTTTTGATTGGTTTCTTTTTGGCTGGCTTTAGTCAAAACCAAACAGTTAAAGCTGATACCAATAGTCATACCGATAACGAAATGACGCCACATAAAGCACAAGCAGTTAATTCTAAGGACTTAACCACAGGTGTTGAAGGCAAAAATGTTAACGTTCAAGAAGTAAATAATGAGAAATTAGCACAAGCTGCCAATGATAATAAAGTAGCTAAAACCGAAAAAGAACATATTTTAGATACTTTACCTACTCAAGAGTCTAAATCTACAGTTAATAGATCAAAGGAAAATAAAGATGTACTAACAAAGCAAGTTGGAGCAAATTTAGTTGCTAACAAGAAAGATAATCCTGCTAAAGTTGCTTTAGCTAAATTAGCAGCGGAATCTAAAGAAGCCCAACAACAAAATTTGCGTGGTACTCAAACTGCAGAAGCCAGCGATTGGCAAAGCCTAGTTAATGCTTTAAATAATGCTAATAACGGTACTATTAACTTAACTGGCGATATTACTGTTGCTAACAAAGGCGCTAATGTTAATGGTATTAATCGTCCAAATCCTGTTGTTAATAGCGGTAAGATGAATTTAACTGGCGAAAACATTTCCGGTGGCTTAGTGATTAATGGTCAAGGTCATGCTATTAACTTTGGTGCTAATTATCTTAGCTTTACTACTAATAATCAAAAAGATAGTAATCCTTGGGATATTACCTTTAAGAATATGACCATTAATGCCGATGGCTACGATAATTCATGGTCTACTCTTGGCGGTGCATTTAGCCCAATTTACATGGGTGGAGATGACATAAGAACTGATCTTTTAGCTAACAACAAGGTTACATTTGAAAACGTAACTGCTGATATTAAAAACGGTGCCTTCTATAACACTACTATGGCTCAACAAACCACTGATAATCCATACACTACGGTAACGTTTAAAGGTAATAACAATATTACTTGTGAAGCCGTAAATGTTAAAGGTAACCAACTTTACAATTATTCAAGTGCTGTTTCAGCTTCACATATTATTTTTGTAGATGGTTCTGACACTACCTTTAATGTAAGTTCAGCTAAGACTAACAACGACCAAAATGCTGGTGGCAACATCTTACGTGCCAAAGTTGAAGATGAAGCAAATGATACTGCTCCAGCAATTGACGTCCAACAAGGTGCAACCGTAACCTTGAATGGTAATTCTACAGATGTTAAAGGTATGTTGGTAAATAGAGCCATTACTGGTACAGTTCAAGTGGATGGTAACTTAAATGCCAAAATGGCTGATGGTCACTCAATGGCTATTTGGGCTGGCAACTTAAACATTGGTAAAAATGGTGTTGTTAATATTAATACTAAGCAAAGTAACGATGGTAGTGGTATAAATGGCGTAGGTAATTACAATGGTTATCACTTTGCTCCCATTTCATTAGGTGTTGGTTTTGCTGCTAATGTTTCTAATGCAAATTCAAATGTTTTAGATAACCAAGGTAAGTTAACTATTGTCCGTACTGGTGTTAATAACCAATCTACTTCACCATTAATTTCATTTGGTTCAGGTAATGGTACTGGTGCTGAATTTAGCTTAAATGTAGCAGATGGCGCTACGATGGACTTGCAAGATGGTGCAACATCTTCAATCAAAGGTGACTTCACTAATACGCCTAACATCGGTATCGTAACCATGTGGGGTAACGGTAGTACTAGTGGTTCAGCTGCTTCAACTTATGCCAATATTAACATTAATAATCCAGCTTATGTAAACTTCCAACGTACAGGTTCTCAAACTGGTACTTTGCTTCGCCTTGAAAACATGAACAACCACGTTAACATTTCAAGTAACGGCGGAGCTTTACCGTTAGCTTTATGGGATGAAGCTAATAAGAGCGCAGGTCCTTCATATTACTGGTACATTAACCAATTAAAGAACCAAAACAACTGGGGTGACAATTCTATTTCAGGATTTGCTCAAACTGGTAATTCAATCGGTCAAAACAAGAAGGGTGAAATTAAGTTCTTACACTCTAACGGTGATATTACTTTTGCTGGTAGCCAAGCTGGATTGAATACTTTCCAATATCAAGATGGTGTTGTAACTCAAGGTCAACCTGCTAAAGGCGTTAAGTATGAAACTCCATACTTGAACAGATTCTTGAATGTCTTTAACTGGTGGACTCCACAACGTGTTGCTATGGGTACAAACCTTGCATCTGTTGCTAAGCCAACAGATGCACAAAAGTATCAACCACAAACTCAAGTTATCACTGGTTATACTGACCAAACCTTAAATGATTTAACTGCCGCAAATGGTATTAGTGGTTATATTAATGAAAATGGTCAACCAGCTACCTTAACTGGCACTACTGTTGCTTGGTATAATCCTGCCACTGATGCAGCTGCTTGGACTGAGGCTATGGGCGATCAACCTACTCCAACTAACCCAACTGGAAAGTTAAAAGTTACGGATGGTTCTGCATGGGCTAAGGTAACTTATCAAGATGGTACTGTTGATTTTGCTAATATTCCATTAGATATTAAGAGCCAAGCTGAAGAATATAATCCACTTGGTCAAAACGTAAATACTATTGTTGGAAGCGAACCATCAGCCAAAGACGGTATTTCTAATACCAGTGATTTGCCAACAAGTGCTCAATACAGTTGGTCAACTACTCCAGATGTTTCTAAGGCTGGCATTGTTCCATCAATTGTTAATGTAACTTATGATGATGGCTCAATGGACGAAGTTCCAGTAAACGTTATTGTTAAAGACAGCAAAGGCAATATTCCTGACAAAGCTGGCGATGCTGCTGAAAATGACCCTCAAGGTAAAGAGGTTTCTACAGTTATTGGTAAGCTTCCAGATCCAAATACTGCTGTTGATTGGCCAAAGAATCCAGTAGATGCAGATGGCAAGCCTATTGACCCAACACAAATTAAATATGACTGGTCAACTACACCAGATATCTGGACTCAAGGCAATCACCCGGGTGTTGTTAAGGTAACTTACCCAGATGGTACTAATGACTTAGTTCCAACTACAGTTATCGTAACTAATTCTCCAACTGGTAAATCAACTACCATCGAACAAGGTGGAGATGTTCCAGATCCATCTACAGTTATTGATTGGACTAACAATGGTCAAGCTCCCAATGGTACTAAGCCAAATGATCCAAAGGTAACTTATACTTGGGTAGACAAGCCAACAACTACTAACCCAGGTCAGCAAACTGGTACAGTTAAGATTACTTATCCTAACGGTGAATCAACTGTTGTCAGAGTTCCAGTTACTGTAACTGCAACTAATAGTTCATATGATCCATTTGCTAAGCACTTAGTTTTACCATATAGCCCAACAGGTGATGGGGTTCCAGAAGCTGGCTCAGTAATTGAATTGCCAAATGGTGAAACTGCTCCAGCAGGCGTTCAATATACTTGGGGAACTAAACCTGATACCACTAAGCCTGGTATGCAAACAGCTAATATTATTGCAACTTGGACTACTGATGGTAAGACTAATACTAAGAATATTCCTGTTACAGTTACTGTTGGTTCAATGGCTGGTTACTATAATCCAAAGGCAAATGACTTAACTGTTCCTTACAATGCAGATATGAATAAATATCCTGCTAAGAACCAAATTACTGGTCTTCCATCGGGCTTAAAGACTGATGATGTTTGGGCACCAATGCCTGTAACTTCAGTTGCAGGAACCCAACCAACTATGATCAAAGTAACTTACAGTGATGGTTCATTTGACTACGTTCCACTTAATGTAACTGTGGAAAATACCGCATATACACCAAGTTACAATCCTGTAAGTGTCAAGCCGGGCCAACAAGTAACTGATAATATTGTTATTCCAGATGGTCAAAAGACACCATCAGGCACTAAGTTTACAGCTGGTGAAACTACACCAAATTGGGCAACAGTTGATCCAACTACTGGTACGATTACCCTGAAGCCAAGTGCTGACGTAACTCCAGGACATTATTTTGTTCCTGTAATAATTGCTGTTCCTGGTAAAGGCAATCAGACTATCACTGCCCCAGTTACTGTAATCGGTATGGATCCAGAACATAATACTTACTATGGCAGCCAAAGCATGACTAGTTTTGACATACCAACTATCTCAGTTCACAGAACTACCGATAGCAACCCAATTAACGCAGATTTAGCCAAGATTCAAACTATTACTTACTACCAAGATTGGGACGGTAAGGGTAATGCAACTTCTAATTACAAGACATTTACTACATATCAATTGGAAGGAAATAAGTATGTAAATATTAAAGATCCTTCAGATAGCTTTGCTGCAAATGTCTTCAACTATAGTTGGATGCCAGCAGGTAATGGTGTCTTAACTCCAAATACCAATTGGAAAGTAACTGCAGATAACACTGATACAATTAAGTACGATATGGGTCAAGCACCTAACTCACTAGAGCAAACTACTGATGGTGAAAGCTTGCCTGGTAATTCTAAGTGGCGTGTAGAATATAGCTTTAACGATCCTGATTTGTTTGGCTACATAGGACTGAGCAGTCAAAGTTCATGGATGAACACTTACTTTGACTTCTATGGTGCTACTACTGGTCAAGCTTTAACCTTCAACCAAAACCAAGACATTTCTAACTTAACTCAAGATCAATACCGTCAATTAATTGATGTAACTGATCTTGGTCAAGCTGGTTGGAATGGTCAAAATATTAATCCTAATGCACCACAAGTTCTTGCCTACGTTCCAGGTACTGATGCAGCTAAGACTTTCTCAATGACTTGGGCACCAAATGGTCAACCTTCAACTAAGGATATTGCTAATGGCGTAAGTGGTACTGTTCGCATTCACTTCAACGATGGTACTTATCTTGACGTTAAGGCAAACATCAACGTTGTAGCTGATTCAGATTCTGGTAAGGGTGATCACAATAAGACTGAATTTACTCAAAAGATTGTTTACACTTATAATGGTCATGAAGTTGCTTACACAACTATCGATAATATTGCTAAAGGTTCAAGCTTAACCGCTGCTCAATTGAAGAGTGCAATTGATGGCAATGTTCCTGCAAATTACAATATTGCTACTGGTTACACTTATCCAGGTGCAGTTAACGACATTACAGCTACCCCAGCAGTAATCAATGTTCCGTTAGCTCTTAAAAATGGTTCACAATTTAACGCCCAAGGTCAAATCGTTTACCAAACTGCTGATGGTACACAAGTAGGTACTGGTGCAACGATCAAGAGTAATATTGGTGATACTTTGACTGCTGGATTATTACATGATTTAGCTGATCAAAGTGTTCCAGAAGGTTACACTATTTCTCAATACCCAGGCTCATTTGAAGTAAGTACAAAGAGCTTTACTATTCCAGTTATTGTTACAAAGGCAACTCCTGATACACAAAACTTTGCACAAAATATTGTTTACAAGGATGCAGAGGGTAAAGTAATTAGCACATTTAACAAGGCAATTACTGGTACCTTTACTTCTAAGACTCCTGCAACTGTTTCAGCTGATGAAATAAAGAACACTATTAATAATGGCGTTCCAAAGAACTGGAAGATTGCAACTAGCTACAAGTATCCAGCAGCTGAAACTATTAGCACTAAGACTCCAGCTGACATCATTGTTCTTGTTGAACACGCAACTAAGTACATCACTCCAACTGATCCAGGCGTAGATCCAACTGATCCTAAGTACAAGAATATGTTCGAGACAGTAACTCGTAAGATTTACCAAACTAAGCCAGGTGAAAATCAAACATTATTTGATACTCAATCCGTAGACTTTGGTAGAAAAGGTGTTGAAGACTTAGTAACTCGCGATGTAACTGGTACAGGCGATTGGCAAGTTGGTAAAATCAGTGATCACAAGTTTACTTTAGGCGGCAGTGCTGAATTTGCTGAAGAAAATGCTCCACAAATTGATGGTTATGATTCATACGTAGATGGCACTAAGTCTACTCAAGTTTCAAGTGCTCCTGCACTTAAAGATGGTCAACCTGTAAATGGTCAACCTGCTTACATCACTTACCTTAAGGCCGGTAAGACTACTCCGGTTCCTTATGATCCATCTAATAGGGAAATGAATAAGTACGTAACTCGTACAATTAATGTTTACAAGCCAGGTTTATCTAAGGCAGAAACTATTACTCAAACTGTTCACTTTGTTCGTGGCGGTGTAGGTCAAAATGCTGGTATGAAAGATACCGAAGGTAACATTGCTTGGACTGCTTGGACTGTTGCTGACGGTGACAATGTTTCAACTGGTGCAGAAACTGGTACTTGGAAAGAATACGATGTTGATCAAATTAACAACTATACTTCAACTGTTGATGGCAAGGATGCAACTAAGGTTGATGCGAAGGCTGTTAATGCAGATACTTCTAATGTAACTGTAACTGTTGCTTATACCCAAACCTTGCAACCAACTGACCCAACGATCAATCCAAACAAACCAGGCGAAAATAGTGATATGTATGCTCATCCAACTCGGACAATCAACGTTAAGAATCCTGTAACAGGTAACACTGATACTTCTACTCAAGTTGTATGGTTCGGTCGCACCAAGACTGTTTCAACTGATCCAAATGTCAAACCAACTTATGGCAAGTGGCAATTAGGTAAAGTTGAAAATAATAAGTTTGTCATTGATTCAACTGCTAAAGCTGAATGGCCTGAATTCGCAGCTCCAACTTTTGATGGTTATACTCCAAGCCAAGATAAAGTTACTGCTGTAAATGATATTAAGCCAGATACTGCCAATGTAATAGTAACAATCACTTACAGCAAAAATAATAATGGTGGCGGGAACGTAACCCCTACACCTCAAGGTCAAGTAACAATCATTTATCGCGATTCTAATGGCACTGAGGTGGGTAGAACGACTATCTCGGGTGCTGAAGGTTCAACTGTTGATCCATCATCAACAATTGAAGGTAATATTCCATCTGGTTATAAGTTAAAAGATGGCTACCAAGTACCAACGAATGCCTCCATCAGTTCAACAATTGAAGTACCAGTTGTAGTTGCTGACAATGGTGGAAATAACGGCAACGATGATAACGGCAATAAAGGTCCGACTGTTCCAACGGATTCTAATAATCACAACAATGGACATGACAATGAATTTAATAATGGTAATAAGGCTAACAGTGCGGCAGATAATGGCGGTATTACTGAAAATGATAATACATACTCAGCTCATACTACTGGCAATAATATCCAACATGGTATTAGTGCTAAGAAACTTCCACAAACTGGAAATAAGACTAATAAGTGGGGTATCTTTGGTTTAGCCGTTGCAAGTTTAGCTGGATTATTTGGATTAGGATCTGATAAAAAACGTCGTAGCAGATAATTCTTTTCTTAAATTAAAAATTTGATAACATCCAATCATCAAAAAGAGTCAAGTAGAAAAATACTTGGCTCTTTTTTGACGTTATTATCAGAAGTTTTGTACTTTATTTTTAGATTTGTATGATAAAAGAGATAAAGATAAATCATCCATAAATCTATACGACTCTATGAATACATAGATTATTTACAATATATTAAGTTGTAACGTATAGCATTAATCTAAGTAGATATAAACGAAATACATAGGATAAACTTACGATATGTATATTAAATAAAAACGAAGAATAAAATATATAAACTTCGTTTTATTTTGAAAGAGAGAAGAGTTCTATGTTATCTAGTAATAATCAAAAAAGTCAAGTAACCCAACAGCGATTTTCATTGAGAAAGTTAACTGTTGGCGTTGCTTCTGTATTAATTGGACTAACTTTTATGGGCGTAAGTGGAACTGTCCATGCTGATACAAATGATGATAGTCATGCTGCAGTGTCACAACCAGTCAAACCTAAGCCAAGTAGTGAGAACAGTAGCGTTGTAGCTACTGCAAATGATGGCTCTGTAACAACTACGTTCACTGCCAATGTGACCCTTAATACACCAGATGGTCAACAAACAGTTCCAAGTCAAACGGTAGCCGTTACTACTTTGGGAGCTCCAAGCCAAGCAAATCTTTTAGGAAAGAAGTTTAAGGATGTAACATTACCATCTTATATAGGATTTACTCCACAAGTTGCAGCTCCGGGAGTTACTGTTGCTAAAGAAGGTTCAAACTATGTATTGAAGTTTTCTAACTTAGATCTTAAAGTTACAACTTATAACTACGTTGTAGATTATGTGCCAGCTTATGCAGAATATACTAGTCGAGAATCTGTAAGTATTTATGGACCTGATAACAATGATGCGACAGGTAAGTCCGACTTTTACGGTGATATAGTAAAGAAAACTGTTAACCATACTATGAACGGAAAACAGTACACTGATACTTGGACGCCAGTTCGTTTTGAAAATTTGGATCTATCTGCGGTTTTGAGCGGCTCCAGCTTTACAAATTCAGATACCGGAATGCATAATCAATCTTTGCCACAATATTATGGTTATCATCCGGTAATTGAACGAGCAGATATTTCTCATGAATATTATGAAGGTATTCCAGGGTATTCAAACGCGCAGGGAACAGCAGCTGCAGAAAAGCTGCACCATGATTTAAACAGCTATTTGGCATCCCATCCGGACGCAACTGCTTTGCCTGCTTTTACCATCGATGGACCTTTAAATGTAAACTTTATTATTCACTATGTTAAAGATCCAATTTCAATAGCATATGATCCCGATGATGCTGCAATGAATCGCTACGTGACTAGAACAATTGCTGTTTCTAAACCAGGCTCTACAAAATCGGAAGTTGTAACACAAATAATTCACTTTGTTCGTGGTGGAGCTGGTCAAACTGCTGGGACAGCTGATGAAAATGGCCATATAACTTGGACTCCTTGGACAGTTGCAGATAAAGACAACAAGTCTACTGGAAAAACTGTTGGTTCATGGGCGCAATATGATATTGCACAGATAGATAATTATACTTCTACAGTAGACGGTAAAGCTTCTGCATTAGTTGCAGCAAATGATAATGTCACTGCAGATACAGCGAGCATAACTGTAAAAGTCGCTTATAGTCAAAATACTAAAACCTTAGAACCAACTGATCCAGCTATCAATCCAAATAAACCTTGCATTAATAGTGATATGTTTATTCATCCGACTAGGACGATCAATGTTGTGGTAGATTCGGCAACTGGTAAAACTGAGACTACTACACAAACTGTATGGTTTGGTCGCACTAAGACTATTTCAAGCGACTCAAATGTTAAACCGACGTATGGCGAATGGCAATTAGGTAAAGTTGAAAATGGTAAGTTTATAGTCGATCCAGATGGCAAAGCTGAATGGCCTGAGTTTACGGCGCCAACAATTAATGGCTATACACCAAAATTAGCTACAATTGAAAAGCAAAAGGTAACTCCGGAAACCAAAGATGTTACAGTAACAATTATTTATGATTTAAATAATAATGGCGAAGGTATTACTCCAACTCAAGGCCAAGCAACTATTATTTATCGTGATCCAGATGGTAATGAAATAAGAAGAACAATTATTCTGGGCGTTGAAGGAACTACTACTGATCCATCAACAGCAATTAAAAATAATCTGCCATCTGGCTATAAGCTAAAAGATGGCTATCAAATTCCAACTGTTGCAGCGATTAGTTCTACAATTGAAGTTTTAGTTGTACCTGCTAATAAAGAAAATTGTAACGATCACCAAGATGATAATGATGATCAAACTAAGCCAGGCTCTGATAAGAATCAAAATTCAAATACTTGTGTAGATACCCTCGATTCTACCGATAAAGAGGTTGGTTCAAAGAATACTAAAGACGATAAAGTTGGAGCTAATTGCAAAACTCAAGTTAGTGAATCTGGTAAAAAGCTTCCACAGACAGGAGGTGAGGAAAATTATATTGGCATTTTAGGCTTAGCTATTGCAAGTTTAGCTGGTTTATTTGGATTAAAAGCCGATAAAAAGCGTCGTAATAATTAATCAACTTATTAACTCACATTTTTTGATAACATTCGATCATCATAAAAAGCTAGAAGATATAATTCTTCTAGCTTTTTGTTATATAACCATTAGTAATTCTTATATTTAAAGCGTAAATAATTATCATATAGATCCGATACTAAAGAAAATAATTGTCGTTTCAAGATTAACTATTGCAAGCTTTAAGTGTGTATGAATTAGTCGTCTCTAAGAAGCAAAAGAATAAATAGTGATAAAAAGTCAAAAGCGTATGCTCTTGCTTTTTTTTGTTAACAGTATATGTAAATAGTAAAAGACGACTATTAAAATTAGATGAAAGCTGATAAAAGCTGTGACTATAGTAAAAATATTTGGCTGTTATATTAACAATCAGCCAGCATCATGTTATGATGAAGACTGTACTAAGCAATATATCTTTGTATAGCTTATAAGCAGGGCCAGTGGAGGAAAAAGCTGGCCCTAAAATCAACCTTATAAAGGGAGTCCTGAAAAACAGGCTCCCTTTATTTGTTTTTGTTGCTAAAATTGTAGTGTAAGCAATTAATGGACTATCGTCAAAATAATTTTTTTGATAAAATACTACAAATATTAGATTTTGGAGGAATAATTTTTGAAGAGCACCAAACCTAAAAAAATATCGGGTAAGCAATATTTAGTAGTAGCTTCAATGATCTTTGCTTTATTTTTTGGAGCAGGAAACTTAATCTTTCCACTCCATTTAGGGCAATTAGCTGGAAAAAATTGGTTACTAGCTTCAACTGGTTTTCTTTTAACTGGGGTTGTCTTACCATTACTATCATTATTAGCAATTGCAATAACTCGTAGTAATGGAATATATCATTTGAGCTTGCCGGTTGGAAGTGGTTTTGCCCTGATTTTTATGACTCTTACCCAACTAACGCTGGGACCCTTGTTTGCTGCTCCAAGAAATGCGACAGTTTCTTATACCGTTGGAATTGCGCCCTTACTTCCTAAGCAATTTCAAGATATTGGATTGATCATTTTTACAATTATCTTTTTTGTTATTGTGTTTGCAATTGCTTATAACGAAAGCGATATCTTGTCGTCATTAGGTAAAATTTTAAATCCTATTTTCTTGATCCTGCTCTTCTTAGTATTCGTAGTTGCTTTTGCTAAGCCATTGGGTAA
Source organism: Lactobacillus hominis DSM 23910 = CRBIP 24.179 (assembly GCF_000296835.1). Lineage (GTDB taxonomy): Bacteria > Bacillota > Bacilli > Lactobacillales > Lactobacillaceae > Lactobacillus > Lactobacillus hominis. The sequence continues at coordinate 45,544 of NZ_CAKE01000005.1, forward strand.
TCCTAGCAGTGCTCATGTAACTGGTGTATATGCACATCGTGCACTCATTAGTGGTTTTTTGGAAGGATACAATACAATGGATGCCTTGGCGGGCTTAGCCTTTGGTGTAACAGTAGTAACATCGATTAAAGAGTTAGTAAATAATGATGAATTAGAAACGGCTAAAGTTACTGCTAAATCTGGTTTTATTGCAGTTTTAGGCATTGGATTAATTTATTGTTTATTGATAATTTTAGGTGCTATGTCTTTAGGTCACTTTAAAATTGCAGCTGATGGTGGAGTTCTTTTATCTGAAATTGTGACTTATTATGCTGGTATTTTTGGGCAAGCACTCTTAGCTATGTTGATCTTTTTAGCTTGTCTTACGACCGCAGTTGGTGTGGTAGCGGCTTTTGCGCTTGACTTTCATTCTCATTATCCTAAACTAAGCTATCATGCTTGGCTTGCCATTGCCTGTGTGGGTTCACTAGCTACAGCTAATTTGGGATTGGTTCAAATTATAAAGTGGTCATTGCCAATATTGATGTTTTTATATCCAATTGCCATTGTTTTGATCGTTTTAGCACTGCTTTCTCCGTTTTTCAAAAACGATCATGTTGTCTATAAAGTAGCAATATTTTTAACTTTAATACCAGCAATTTTCGATTTAATTGTAAATTTACCAGCACCGTTAGCTAATACTAACTTTGTAAAAGCGGTCGCAAACTGGCGTATGACTTATTTACCATTAGCCAATGTCGGTTTGTCTTGGCTCGTCCCTACTTTAATTGGGCTTGTTTTGGGTATAGTTTTACATATTTGGCGCAGGAAAAAAGAAAAAATTTAGTAACTTAAATAACTTAGTAGAGAAAAACGCTAATCTTCATTTGACCGCTTGTATAAGATGAAAATTAAGATAAAAAATCCAAAAAATAACAGCGATCCTCTTTAATTAACAAGCTAATCGTACTATAATTGATGCATAAGAGATGACAATTACGCCTACCTTGCGGTTCGGGCTTGTTAGTGCTTATGCAAGTCGGGGTCGCAAGGGGAGATTGTTTGACTATCTTTCTAGAATAGTTGACTTTCTAGGTGCTTAATCGATAAAGGCATGGTTCATTACTGATGAATCGTGTCTTTTTTTGTGGGAGATTTTATAAATGTTAACAAATAAGGTACCAGAAAAAGATGTGCACGATTTATTTAGTAGAGTAGCACCTAATTACGATAAGATGAACGACTTAATTAGCTTAGGGACTCAGCGTTTATGGCGTAAAAAGCTATTTAAGAAACTAGCTGTTAAGCCTGGCGACTTTGCGCTTGATTTATGCTGTGGAACAGGAGATTTGACTATTGCTTTAGCTCAGCAAGTAGGCCCCTCTGGAAATGTAGTCGGACTTGATTTTAATGAAGATATGCTGGCTTTGGCCTATGATAAAGTTTTAACTGCTGGTGTTGAAAAAGAAGTCCAATTACGTCAAGCAGATGCGATGAATTTGCCTTATGAAGATGAGAGTTTTAACATTGTGACAATTGGCTTTGGCTTACGTAACGTGCCAGATGCTAATCAAGTTTTGCGTGAAGTTTATCGTGTTTTAAAGCCAGGTGGCAAGTTTGCCGTACTTGAAACATCTCAACCAACTAATCCAATTGTTAAAGTGGGATGGAAGGCATATTTTAAGCTCTTTCCCAAATTTGCTAAGTTGCTGCATTCAAACGTAAGCGATTATCAATACTTGTCACAGACTACTAATAAATTTGTTTCAGCTAACCAATTAAAGCAGATGTTTGAACAGGCTGGCTATCATGACGTAAGCATTACTAAGTTGAATTTAGGTGCTGGTGCAATTCATATTGGTATTAAAAATTAAAATTTGAATTAAAGTATTAAAAACAAATATAATAGAAAGCAATAAGTTTATTTAGGAAAAGGGGTATTTGATGAAAACAGGTACTAAAATTATTACTTTGGATAATGGCTATCATTTATGGACTAATACACAAGGACAAGGAGATATCCATTTATTAGCTCTTCATGGCGGCCCTGGTGGCAATCATGAATACTGGGAAGATACTGCTGAACAGCTTAAAAAACAAGGATTAGACGTGCAAGTAACTATGTACGATCAATTAGGCTCGCTTTATTCTGATCAACCAGATTATTCAGATCCTGAAATTGCTAAAAAGTATTTAACCTATGAATACTTTTTAGATGAAGTTGACGAAGTTAGAGAAAAATTAGGCTTAGATAATTTTTATTTAATTGGTCAAAGTTGGGGCGGATTGCTTGTTCAAGAATACGCTGTTAAATATGGGCAGCACTTAAAAGGTGCAATTATTTCCTCAATGGTTGATGAAATCGATGAGTACGTTGCTTCTGTTAACAGAAGAAGGCAAGAAGTTCTTCCTCAAACTGAAATTGACTTCATGCATGAATGCGAAGAAAAGAATGATTATGACAACCAGCGCTACCAAGACGATGTTCAAATTTTAAATATTAACTTCGTTGATCGTAAACAACCTTCTAAGCTTTACCACTTAAAAGATATCGGTGGCAGTGCCGTTTACAATGCCTTCCAAGGCGACAATGAATTCGTCATTACGGGAAAGCTTAAAGATTGGCACTTCAGAGATCAACTTAAGAATATTAAAGTTCCCACTTTACTTACTTTTGGTGAAAATGAAACAATGCCAATTTCTACTGCTGAGATTATGCAAAAAGAAATTCCAAATTCACGCTTAGTAACTACCCCTGATGGCGGTCACCACCACATGGTTGATAATCCAGACGTTTACTACAAGCACTTGGCAGACTTTATTCGTGAAGTTGAAGATGGCAGCTTTAAAGGTGAATAGAAAATAGAAAACGTTTCTCAATAAAACTGAGAAATGTTTTTTTGTTGCAAGCGTATAAATCGCTTTCCAAGTTTTTATTATATATAATTATAAATAAATATAGTTATAATTTAAAACTTAAGGAGAAACAGCAATGATTAACAAAACTAAAATCACCAAATTATTAACTGCGACCGCTTTACTAGGCACGATAGGCGTAGCCACTGCTGCCTGCAGCAATGATTCTAATAACCAAAGTAAGCAATCTAGTGTAAAAAAGAATGTTAAAGATAAGGCAAGTAATACAAAGAATACAGTAAGAAAAGCTCAAATCGATCTTAGTCAAACTGAAGCTTTGAACAAATTTGATAAAAAATACAGCGATAAAAAGATCAAAAAAATTGAATTAAAATTAGACGGTAATAAATATGTTTACGAGATTACTGGCTTTGATAAGAGTAATGAATACGAAATGACTATTAATGCAGCTAATGGTAAGCAAGTCAAAGCTAGTTCTGAAAAACTTGATTTAGATGAGCGTTTGCAAAAGGGGCTAGATTTAGATAAGACAATCTCTCGTAAGCAAGCTAGCGATATTGCTGAAAAAGAAGTGAAAAATAGTACTGCTAAAGAATGGACTCTAAAAATGAATAAGGATAAGGCAATTTGGGATGTTACTGTAGAATCAGGTACAAGTAAGCATGAAGTGGAAATTGATGCTATTTCTAAGAAAGTTATTAAATCAGAAAAAGATGACTAAACAAAAAATTCAGAGCAATAACGCTCTGAATTTTTTGTGGATATAGCAGTTGATTAGATTAATAAGTAATTAACTTATCTGCATTCATTGTTTCGTCGTCTAATTTATAAGTCTTCAATTCAAAATCATTTTCAAAGTTGCAGTAATAAGTCTTAGTAGCGGCAGAGTAACAAGCTGAGTAGACAGTATATTCATCATTGCCTTGGTTGTTGACAACGCTACCCTTAATCATGGCAACTGACTTTAAAATATTAAAGAACTTAGCAACATTAGCTTTTTCGCCTTTTACAGTTGGATAGTTAACATTTAAGTAAGCAGCTTTAACAAAACGATCAGCTGGAATACTATCACCTGGTAGACCTAAACTACCAGTACCTACGCCCCATGGGGCAACTTTTTGACCATTCCAGCTTTGAGCGCTAGCGTCATGTGGATCTAATCCAGTGTAGTTACCAAGATTAGTTAAGTGCCAGTTGAAATCTGGGCTATTAGTTAAAACACCCAATTTATCTTCAAATACTTTCATGCCATATTGCTTTGAAACTTCAACAATAATAGCTTCATCTTTATCGCTAATAATCCAGTGAAGAGGAGCTACTTCAAATGATGAGTTAATAGCTTCATTTACTAAGTTAACATTCTTTAAGGCGTCTTTAACGTCGCTAACTTTAGTAAAGTTTTGAGTAACCCATAGCATGATTTCATAAGATGCTAAGTTGATTTTGCCATCAATTGGACCATCACTAAATTTGGCAAAGTGTGGGAAATTAAGACCCGCAATGCCTAAGCCATCTTCGTTAAAGCAATCAAAATATGATGGATAGCCATCAACCACAATTCCCATACCAATAACGGCTTTTTTAGTCTTGGTATCATCTAAGAATTTATAAGGAAGGGGATAGTTACGAGGTGTAATAATTACGCCTTCGCCATAATCTTGTCCTACGTCTAAATTACGGCCAAAATATAAATTTCCTTGATCATCAGTAAATCTTAAACCTGTACACATTGTTAATTCTCCTTTGCACTAGTTGCAGCCTTAGCTTGCTGAGCAATATATTTCTTTTGATATCTCTTAATAGCTACAACGGAAATAACTAATAAAACAAATCCAATAATTACAAATGCCATCATGAACCACCATGCAGTGGTGAAGTTTGCTTTGCCTTTGATAATACCAAATAGCGGAGCACCAATGGCGTAACCAATAGCGTAAGCTAAGCCAACATATCCAAGCATTACACCTTGATCTTTAGCACCAAATAAGTCTTTTGCCATAAAAGCAGGACCTGACATGTAGCTAAAGACAGCTAAACCACAAAAGATAGCGTAAGCAATACCAATTGCTCTGCTTTGACTTGCACCGTATGGCTGGAAGCTGATCAAAATCATCATTCCAATAGAAATGACATACATGCATCCGGCATAGGCCATTGATTTAGCGGTGCCAAACTTATCAAATAAGACACCACCGGAAATATTTCCAATTAAACAGCCAACGCCATACATTGATCCAACTAAACCAACGTCGGTTAAAGACATTTTAGTATCAAGAAAGGCTGCATAGTCTTCGTTTAATGAGGCAAGTCCTAAACCAATAATTAAGAATCCTAAACTAAAGATCCAGAACCACTTCATTTTAATAACTTGTTTACTTGACCAGCCTTGGAATTCGTGAGCTTTCTTAGCACTGGCAGCAGCTTTGCCTTCTTGGATCTCTTTTTGAGTAGCAACAATTTCACCTTTCTTAGGGGTTCTAATGAAGCAAGCAATAATGACACCGATGATTGCTAAAGCAATAGCAAAGTAGAAAAATGGTGCCATTGAAGTTAAGTGACCAGTCTTAGTGTTACCAGTCATGTAGTTTTGTAAAACTTTTTGAGTGATTGGTTGTAAGAAAATATTACCAATTGAACCACCACAAAAGGCGATCCCTAAAGCAGCACCACGCCCCTTGTATGGGAACCAGTGGTTAATAACCCAAGGAACACCTTGGCCTGAGAAGAATGTTGAACCAATCATACAAATGATAGCTGCAGTGTAAAAGCCTGGTAATTTTGTACTAATACCAAAAATCACATAGGCAATTGCAGATAAGCCGATACCAATTAAATACATAATTCGAAAGTTTACTTTCTCCAAAGCTTTACCAATAAATGGCGAAGCAACAGAGGCAGCTATCGCACCAAAAGTAAAGATTAAGGTGTAAGAAGCTAAAGTAAAGTGGAACGTGTTAACTAATGGGTGAATAAACAAAGGCTGAATGTTTTGTGCGATTCCGTAAGGAATAGCTTGTGTTAACATACACAGAAAGACCATAAAATACTTATAGCCTTTACTTACTGTTTTTTGATCAGCGTTCGTAGACATGTGATCTCCTTCTTTCTAAAGTAAAATTATTTATCTAGTAAAACTTTATCTTGCGTGTTTGCAGCCATTTGATGTTGCATCTTCTTAATTCGAATAGCTGCAATGATTAGTAAGATAAAACCAATCGTGACAAAACAAATGGTAAACATCCAAGCCACGGTAAAGTTAGTTTTGCCTTTAATAATGCCAAATAGCGGAGCGCCGATGGCAAAACCAACAGCATAAGCTAAACTGATGTAACCTAAGTTAACACCTTGTGCTTTTGCGCCAAATAAGCTCTTAGCCATAAAAGCAGGACCTGACATATAGCTAAATACTGATAAGCCACTAGTAATGGCCCAGCCAAAGCCGGCATATAGGTTAACTTGGTCGCCAAATGGGTGAAAGCTAATAAATATCATCATTAAAATGGAAATAACTAGCATAATTCCGGCATAAGCCATTGATTTAGCTGTGCCGAGTTTATCAAATAGATAACCACCTGAAATGTTGCCGATGATTCCGGCCGCTCCGAATACGGAACCGATAAGTCCAACCTGGGTAAGTGATAGCTTAGTATCCAAAAATGCGGCATAGTCTTCGTTTAAAGAAGCAAGTCCTAAACCAATAATTAAAAAGCCGATACTAAAGATCCAAAACCATTTCATATGCAAAACTTGTTCGCCGCTCCAGCCTTGAAATTCATGAGCTTTGGCAATTTTTGCTTGGCTGCGGTTTTCGCTGATTTCTTCCAAGCTTGCAACAGATTCATCTTTTTTAGGAACTCTAATGAAGCAAGCAATAATTAAACCGATAATCAGTAAAGCAACTGCAAAAATGAAAAATGGTGCCATTGAAGTTAAATGACCAGTCTTAGTATTGCCAGTCATAAAGTGACTTAAAATACTTTGAGTAATCGGTTGTAAAAAGATATCACCAATTGAACCACCACAAAAAGCTAATCCTAAAGCTACGCCACGACCCTTGTATGGGAACCAGTGGTTAATAACCCAAGGAACACCTTGACCAGAATAAAATGTAGAACCAACCATACAGATAATTCCGGCTAAATAAAATTCTGGCAATTTTGTACTGATACCAAAAATTACATATGCACCAGCTGAAAGAACAATACCAATTAAATATAAAATCTTAAAGTTAACCTTTTGTAGAGCTTTTCCTACAAAGGGAGAGACTATCGAACCCACGATTGCACCGAAGGTAAAGATTAAGGTATACGAAGCCAGCGTAAAGTGGAAAGTATTAACAATAGGGTGAACAAATAATGGCTGAATTAACTGAGCGATCCCGTAAGGAATCGCCTGCGTCAACATACAAAGAAACACCATGAAGTACTTGTAGCCCTTGCTGACAACTTTCGGTTTGTTAGTTAAAGCATTAGACATCCAATCTCCCTCTTCCTAGATTTATATTAGTTATCTCAAATGATTATTAGATATAGTTAATATATTCATTTTCAGTTTCATTATTGAATAAAAAAGTATACAAAGCAAAGATATTGAACTTTTTTAGCAAATATTATTGCTGAAAAAGAAAAAAGAAAAAATAATTTTGAATTGAATAGACAAAAAGTTAGGTAAAGAAAAATGCTTAGCGTGCACGCTAAGCATTTTTTGATAGTTGATATTAGTTAAAATTAGTCTTTTATAACGCCAATTTGCTTAATTTTGCCTAAAACGGAATCACCGTGTGGTGACTTGTCGTAAAGTGGCTTGGTTAAGTCATTTCCGGCTTCAAAGCCATGGTGTTCTCCATTTTTCCAGTGCGAGTTATTAGTAACGTCGTAAACTTTGCCGTTAACTGCAATATAAGCTGGATTGCCATCCTTGCCATTATATTTTTTAAGTTCTGCGAGTGTAAATTCTTTCATGGTTAAACTTCCTTTCTTAGAGAATTGTAATAGCTTTCAAAATTCACTATAGCATGTTTTTCTAAGAAAACCATTTTTAATGCTTGTGAAGTGATGAATTTTTGACTAATAATAGCCAGCCGCTACAAAGCAAAACTATAACGTAAAGCGCAAAAGGCAAAAAGCCCCAGAAATTGTTATTCCAGTAGGTAAATAATAAGTGCCAGTGACTAAAAGTAATTACAGCCATAATAATGCTTATTAAAAAGTCTAAAAAGGCAATTACAGCGTTAATAATCCTAATTTCACGCACATTATGGTCTTTGGCAAAATAGTTGCTGATTGTATAAGCCAGTAGCGAAAGTGCGAAAAAGAAGATAAACACATAAAAAAGCCAGTCACCAATAAAGTGGACTAATTGTGTTTGACTACTTGATAGCTGCATATTGAAACACCTTCATCTGTTAAAAAAGAGCCTTATTTAGGCTCTTGTGGAATATAACCAGCAATGTCGTCGTAACTAAAGTTGTAGTTTAATTTCTTACCGTAGGCCTTTTCATAGGCCTGCTTTTTTTGTTGATAATCAATATCACGCATGCGACGTGCGTTTTCATCAACAGATAAGCGTTCATTTGGATAAATTGTTGGTAAAATATGCAAAATCTTGCGTGTAGTATGAAAATCAGGATGACCTGGTTCAAGACCGTTTTTATCTTGCAATTCGACAAAGCAAGAGATAATTGGCACGTTCATCTTAGCTGCATAATAGTAAGCACCTTTTTGAAGCGGACGAGGTTTACGATAATTGAACCACATTTCTTGTTCAGGATAAATTAAGATCCAGCGATTTTTCTTAGAAAAGACATTTGCGATATGTTTAGGAAATTCACGTCCTAAATAGCGCACGCTTTGGGTAATGGGGATGCTATCGACATTATGCATCAAAAAGCCGATCCAACTTGGAAGCATTAAATTAGTATCTTCAATAACGAAGTATAAGCGTTTGTGAGCTTTCATTGCTAAGCGTTTAATTGGCAAGCTGTCGAATTGGTTAAAGTGGTTAGAAGTAACCACAGCGTTTGGAACTTTTTTGACCTTTTTTGCGCTACCAATTTTTTGGTTAGCTGTTAAGATCAGAGTCCCAGTGCCAAAAAATGCCCGCGTCATCAAGTTAGTAAACTTATGCGAAAACTTTTCGCTTTGAGCCCAAAAGTCATTAACTAATTTAATTCGCTGCTCGTGCGTTAAAACAGGGTCGTCAACTTCAGCTTTCGCATTAAAGTGACGAGCTTGAACGTTCTTTCTAATATTTTCGACAACCTGTCTTCGATGTTCTCCAATTATCATCTTAATCCTCCTGTTTTAACTTTGTGCGAATTTTAGATTCTTACAGATTCAGTTTTTTTAACTTTGGCCCATGTATATTCTTCATCAACGATTTTATCGACTTTAGCAGCCATTTTTGCCAGGTCATCGCGAGCACGCTGGCGATCTTCGTCGGTGAAGTTTTTCAATTGGTCTTTTAATTCATTATAAAACTTAGTTTCTTTAGCAACATCCCAGAAGTATTGACCATATTGGACATCTTCAAAATGCCATGGTTTAAAGAATAAATTATAGTGAACAATCTTAGGATCTTTTATTTCAGGCATGCTTTCATTTGGCATTGCATCCCATTCTTTATCTAGGTGATAAATCTTATCTTCGCAGATTTCGTTCATGTAAGCCTGGTCTGGATCTAGATTGTCAAAGTGATATTTTTCCATTAAATAATAAAACTTGTCCACAAACTTCTTATCGCGAAAAGCCTTCATATTGAACAAAATTACACCATTATTAATATACTTTTCAGGTGGAAAAATACCTTGGCATTCTTTGATGTATTTTTGAAGTAATGGCATATAGCGAATGGATAAGTCGGGACAGCTGGCAAACATGTTATCGCCAATTTCGATGTCATACATTTCACTTATGTCAGTGCAAATAATAGTATCGGCATCTAAATAAACAGCCTTGTTATATTGTGGAAATAGGTCTGGAATAAATAAACGATAAAAAATGGACATCGTAAAGAATTGACCGCGTAAATAATTTTCTTCGCCCTTGTGGATAGGTTGAACCATATCGTCGCTAATGTGAAAAATATTTACATGTACATTATCAGTGGATAAGTCTTCCAAGTCCTTTTTATGCGCATCGCTAATATCTTGCACTAATAAAGTTACGGTGTAGTCTTTATTTTTATCTGCGTGATTAATAAGCGATTTAATAGAAACGGCTGCATAAGGCGTGTAGTTGTCGCTGATTGTATAGAAAACTGGAATTGTCATTTTTTACTTTTCCTCCAAAGTATTAATTATCTTGGTATAGATTATGCCTGATTTTTAGGTATTCGTTAAGTATATCGTCATACTCATGCAAATGTAAAACGCTATGAACACGTTCAACATCCCACGGCTTAACAGTTAAGGTGTGGAAATATGGCTTAAATCTGAAACTAGTAGTGAAGTGTTGGATGACAGTATTTTTTTGCAAGCGATATTGTTCATTATATTTTCGGGGTGCGATTTTTTTCTTTGTAGCAAGTTTATTAATCGCTGATTGATCAGGAAAGAACATTTTCTTGACTTGCATCAAAGCGCGCACACGAGAAAATAGCTGAGTATGTTTAATTTCAGGCATATTTAAAAGCAAAACGCCAGAATTTAAGTAGTCAAAGATTTTTTTAGTATGTAAGTTGTGAAAGAAAAAACGTCCCCAATAATCAAGTACGCCCACTAATTCGGTATTGTGCAGATCTTGTTTATAAAATTGACTGATATCTTTTCTTACAATAATATCATCGTCTAAGTATAAAAGGCGATCCGGCAATTGTTGCAGTTGATCGGCAAATAATCTAAGCATGGCATAGGGAGTAAAACGTGTTTTCATATTTTGTAAGGGAACTTGCTTAGTAAAAAGATTCGTACAATCAATCAAAGTTAAAGTGTTTGCTGTATTTTTTTGCTTAAGCAAAGATTCGATAAAATTAGCGGCTTTTTTACTGAAGGGCTTAAATCCTGGTAAATGCATCGTTAAAATATAGAGGTGCAATTCTTCAGATGTATTTTTTAGTAATGATAAAGTAGTGATTAAAACGCCGTCTTGGGCATGCGAATCACCACAAAATAAAATATTCATATGTTCCAACCTTTTATTTTTGCTTGTAATCATAGTAAGAATAATTACTTAGTTTTGCGCGAGCTTTCATGGTATTGAAAATTGTATCATGAAGTTTTTTTTGTTGCTCTTTTTTAGAAAGGGTTTGATCTGCAAAAAATGGACCATCTATATAAACAACAATTCTTGGTCGCTTAAAAAACTTGGGCTTTTGATAAGTTGTGGTCATCACAAAAACTGGAGTTTTTAAACTTACCGCAAAGTTCATGCTGGTTTGATCAAAAGGGCGAATTTTGGTGTAGTAAGGCCAAACATGAGCTTCAGGATAGATTACAATGTGCTTATTTTGTTTAATTAATTGATCTACTGCTTTAAGCAACTTAATAGATTGTTTAATATTTTTGCCGACGGGTAAGCCCCCATAAGGCAGTAAATACTTGCCAATAAAAGGCAAGCCCCAATTTGCTTGATTAGCTAAAGCATAGTAATCCCCACTGCCTAATAAAGTCAGTGGCATAAAAGCATCATTGACTGGCTGGGTATGATTAGCGTACACAAAGTATCCGTGACCTTTGCAAGAACTCAGCTTTTGTTTACCGACGACTTTTACATGTTTAATCAGGTAAGTAAAAAGATAAGCAAAAATACTTACGCAGTAGCGGATAAGCTTGGGTTTAAGACCAGCTTTTATAATTTGGTAATTGTCGCTTAAAGAAAAATCTTGTTTTTTACTTTGAACAACATCATCAGTTAGTTGATGATAATATATTTTTTTTCTAGTTTTAGTAGATAAGACCATGATAAAGTAATTATAAAGTATTTAAGGATACAAAAAAAGCACTACAGCAATAACTGTAATGCTTAGGAGATGGGTGGTCAGGGGATCGAACCCTGGACCCACGGATTAAGAGTCCGTTGCTCTGCCAGCTGAGCTAACCACCCGTTGCGTCATCAACAAATAGTATTATGCCAGTTAAAAAAATAAAATGCAAGAGTTTTTTGCAAAAAAATTCAAATTTTTTGCAAAAGTTCGAAAAATCTATAAAAAACAGTATAATATAGATATCAATATGAGGAGGCATGATCTATGCCAAAAAAGATTTTGGTCGTTGATGATGAAAAACCAATTTCCGACATCATCAAATTTAATTTGACTAAAGAAGGATTCGATGTTGAAACTGCTTATGATGGTGAAGAAGCAGTTAAAAAAGTCGAAGAATACGATCCAGATTTAATGATTCTGGACTTGATGCTACCTAAAAAAGATGGTCTTGAAGTTGCGCGCGAAGTGCGTCAGAGCCATGACATGCCAATAATTATGGTAACTGCTAAAGATACTGAAATCGATAAAGTTTTAGGATTGGAAATGGGAGCAGACGATTATGTCACTAAGCCATTTTCTAACCGTGAATTAGTTGCGCGTGTAAAGGCTAATTTACGTCGACGCGACTTAACCCAAAAGACTAACGAAGATGATGAAAACAAAAACATTACTATTGGTAATTTAGTGATTAGGCCAGAAGCCTATATGGTAGAAAAAAATGGTGAAAAGATCGAATTAACTCACCGTGAGTTTGAACTGCTTCACTACTTAGCTCAGCATATGGGACAAGTTATGACGCGTGAGCACTTATTGCAAACGGTTTGGGGCTATGATTATTTTGGCGACGTTCGAACTGTTGACGTAACAGTTAGAAGACTGCGCGAGAAAATCGAAGATACGCCATCATCTCCAAGTATTTTAGTAACAAGACGTGGAGTAGGCTACTATGTCAAAGATCCATCTGATGAATAATTTTGTAGGCCACTGTTAAGTGGCTTTCTTTATGCGTGAAAAATGAAAAAAGTAAGAAAAGTTTTTACATCAATTAATTTTAAAATTGCGATGATTTTTATGTTGCTTTTATTAGCAACAATTGAAATTGTTGGTGCTTATTTCACTAGACAATTGGAGCAAACTTCAATTCAGTCGTTTGAAACTTCTATTCAAATTCCAAATACGATTAGCAATCAAATATCTGCACAATTGAGTAGAAGCAATATTCATAAGGCCAACCAGCAATTAAATCGTATCATTTCTAACTATAATAACAATGACGCGATTAGTTCAATTTCTATAATTGACAGTAAAGGCGTTATTCGAGCTGTATCTAACTTAAATGATCAAAATAGAGTTGGACAAAGAGCGACTAATGCTGATGTCAAAGAAGTTTTGTCATCTGGAAAGCAAGTGTCAAAAGTTATCAATGATGATGGCAATTATATGATGCAAATTACGCCGCTGACTGCAAGCAATGGGACAAACACCACTATTGGCGCTATTTCTGTACGAGCAAGTATGCAGGGCGTGTTTAATACGATTAGAAACGTTTCATTAGTATTCTTAACTGCATCGCTTGTTGCAGCATTTTTGGGTGCAATTGTAGCTTTAATTATTTCGCGTGCTATAACGCGGCCTATTGAAGAAATGCGTAAGCAAGCTTTGCGCGTATCTGATGGGGATTATTCAGGGCACGTTAAAGTCTATGCCGATGACGAATTAGGCCAATTAGCTAGAGCCTTTAATACTTTATCTGTCAGAATTGAACGTACACAAGAAGTATCTGATAGTGAAAGAAGACGACTAGACAATGTCTTAACTCACATGACCGACGGGGTTATTGCGACTGATCGTCACGGAAATATTACGATTATCAATGAAACAGCACTTGATTTTTTGGGTAAAACTGAAAAAGAAGTGATTGGCGAACCAATTACTAAATTATTAGGTCTAAAAGACGTTACTATTCAGGATTTAATGAGTAGCCAGCAAGAATTAATGGTCACGGTAAATGAAAATACTCGCGATGAAATGATCTTGCACGCGAACTTTTCATTAATTCAAAGAGTGACGGGCTTTGTATCAGGACTTGTCTGCGTTTTGCATGATATTACTGAGCAACAAAAAAACGAGCGTGAGCAGCAACAATTCGTTTCGAACGTATCGCACGAATTAAGAACGCCACTGACTAGTTTAAGAGCTTATGTAGAAGCTTTAAATGACGGTGCTTGGAAAGATCCCAACGTCGCTCCGCAATTTTTAGGCGTTATTCAAGATGAAACCCAGCGTATGATCCGTATGATTAATGACTTATTGAGCTTGTCACGAATGGATCGCGGCGTCGCAAAAATGGACTTGGAGTGGGTTAACTTTAATGATTTTGTCAGCCATGTTTTGAACCGATTCGACATGATGATTAAAACCGACGAAAAAAATAAAAAGCAAAGTAAGAAATACTCTATTAAAAGAGAATTTAGTGGTCAAGATTTATGGGTAGAAATTGATACGGACAAGATGATGCAAGTTATCGATAATATCATGAATAACGCTATTAAATATTCTCCAGATGGTGGCGTTATTACGGTGCGTCTGCTTCAAGCAAATAAGCACATTATTTTAAGTATTTCTGATCAAGGATTAGGTATTCCAAGAAAAGATTTAACTAAGATCTTTGATCGCTTTTACCGCGTTGATAAAGCACGCTCGCGTAAGCAAGGCGGAACTGGCCTAGGATTAGCTATTTCTAAAGAAATTGTCGAAGCTCACCATGGCCGTATTTGGGCTGATAGTGCAGAAGGAGAAGGTTCAACATTCTATATTTCAATTCCTTACGAACCAATGACTGAGGAAGGAGACAGCTGGGATGAAGTCTAAAGAAAAAATCGGACGCTTAATTCTACGGATAAGCTTAATTTTTATGGTATTGCTTTCGATTGTCTTGTCAGCTATTATCTGGGGCTCAGATACGCGTTTTTCAAGAATTGAGCAAACTTCAAGTCGCACCACTAATAAAGATTTAGGGCAAAAATCTTTGCGCGATATGTATGTGCCAACGCAAGTTTTTTACTATCGTAATAATAAGATGTATCAAGTTTATGATGGTAAAAATAATCTGCCTTTAGAATTCACTAAGATCACTGAATCTTTGACTAGAAATCGTGTTAGTTTAGTCAGCACTAAAGCGCAAAATTACCGTAAGATGCTTAATAAACGCGATTACATGCAGCTGACTTATCCTGATCAAATTACAATGCCTTTATTTTTAACTGGTCTATCTAAAAAAGATAGTCGCGAGTTTAATCGCTTTTTTGTGCCAACTAAAAATTCGCATTACTTATATTTAGGTAACGACAATAACAATTATCTTTACCGCATTAACGTTAATAATTTATCATTTGCCAAATTATATAAGCATGTTAAACAAGCCAATACCAAAATTGAGGTGTCTTTATCTAAGTTCAAAGATGGCTATTCAGTAATTTATGAAAACTCGCCGCAAATGCAGGTATACAGCTACTTAACTTATCAAGAATCAGATTCATATTTTGTATACCGCTTATTAGGTTCAGGTTCTCCTGCACAAAGAAATACGGGCAATACCGTAATTTATTCAAATGGGAGCTATCAGCGCTTAATTGCGGCTAAAAAGACTCATAATTATGAATTTGTCGATTACCAGCAAAATAAAGTACCAAAATTAATGACATCGCGTTTAATGGAGAGTTTGTATTATGTTAGACGCATTGGTTTATCCGAGCCGGATCTAAGATTTTTTGACGCAGATAAAGATATTTTTATGTATCAAAACTTCGTTGAAGAATATCCAATCTTTTTACCAGGACGTTATAATGCACGTGCTCAAGTTAAATTTGCTTCTAATGGGATGACAATTAACTTTAATAGTTTAGATTTACAAATCCCAGTTCCAACTACAAACAGTAAAAAGACGCTTGAGCCAACAAATAAGGCAATTCAGCGCTTAGAACAAGCTGGCTATAAAAAAGCTGACATTGAAAAGATTTTGATTGGCTATACAATTCAAGAAACTAATGATAAAAAAGATAATTTAGTTGATCTGCAGCCAACGTATTATGTGAAAATTAATAATGCATGGCAATCGCTGGATGACTGGCTTAATTTGGATGTCAAGATTGACCAGCAAGGTAACGTTAAGGAGGGACTAGTAGATGGACTTTAAACGCATTGAATGGATCTTCTTAGTGGTTTTTATTGGAATTAATATTTTTCTGGGTATCGAAATTTTTCAAACGCCAACTTTGTTAAGCAATACGCATACTTCAACGCCAACTGATTTAACAACTGAAATGGCTAAAGACAACATTACGTTGCCTAAATTAAGCGACGAACAAGGCGATGGCTATTATTTAGCAGCCAAAGTAGATAACAACTGGACGAGTAAAGCTTCTAAGCAAATTAGTTTGCAAGCGGGAGTTTCAACAGTTGATAGTTCATTAAGCGTTACGTTAGATCATCCAGTGACTATCAGCCGCAAGGCTAATAAGATGATGAAAGACATTAATAAATTTAAAAATAATCCTAAAAATGTCTATCATGGCGATGATTATGTTTACGTACCGGAACTGTCGACAACAGGTGAATATATTTTTGCACAAAAAAACAGCTATGGTGAAATCTTTTCAACCTCAGCTCGCTTGCATATTAGCGTAAAGGATCATCAGATAATTTCTTACACTCAGCGTTATGCTGGAAATGCTTCTCCAGTTCGTGAAAGACAGACTACTATTAGCGAAAAAGCAGCTATAGGATCCTTGTACACTTATAGTGAATTGCCGAATGATTCTCGCGTAGTTTGGGTGCATTTTGCTTATAGCAAGTTAATTGAAGTTAAAGGCAGCAGAATTTTCCTGCCTACTTGGGTAGTTGCAATTCAAAATAACAATACTAAGACAGTTGTGATTAAGAGAGTGAACGCCTTTAATGGCAATATTTTACAAGATAATACAATTTCCGAAGATAAAGAAGATAACAAGTCAAACGATTGATTAAGGAGAGATAATTGTGCGCGTTTCAGTGTTAGCTAGTGGCTCAACAGGAAATACGACTTTAATTGAAACTAAGCAGCATAAAGTTTTGATGGATGCCGGCATATCTGGTAAAAAGACCAAGGATCTTTTAGCTAAAGTAGGAGTAGATATTAAAGATATCGATATGGCTTTTTTGAGCCACGATCATACTGATCACTCAGGTGGTTTAGGCGTCTTGATGCGGCGCTATCCTAAAATTAACGCTTTTGCTAATTCTGGGACATGGCAGTATTTAATCGATACTAATAAAATTGGCAAATTGCCTGTCGAACAAATCAATGCTTTTGAACCAGGCAAAACAAAAACTTTTGGTGATTTAGAAGTAACGAGTTTTGCGACAAGTCACGATGCAGCTGAGCCACAGTACTATGTTTTTTCAAGCGCAGGTAAAAGATTTGCTTGTTTGACTGATACAGGTTATGTTTCAAATATAGTTAAAGATGCAATTGAAGATGCTGACGGCTATTTAATGGAATTTAATTACGATAATATGATGCTGCGAAATGGTCCTTATTCATGGGCTTTAAAACAGCGCATTATGTCAGATGTTGGTCACCTATCTAATGATCAGGCTGCCGAAACTTTGCTTGATGTGGTTTCTTTAAAAACGAAGCATATCTTTCTAGCTCATCGTAGCCAGCACAATAATACCCAGCTTTTAGCTCATGAAACAGCTTATGAAATGTTAGAAGATGGGGATGCAAATTTGCCAGCAGATGTAAAAATTATTGATACGCAAGCTAGTCAGCCGACAAATTTGTTGAAAATTTAAATTTTAGTTTACCTTTGTTCATAATTTATTCAAATTTAGTATTTATCCTTAAAGCGTATAGAGAAAAGGAGATCAGTAAATATGAATCCAGATAATCAAAATAAACAACCTAGTTCAAAGAAAAATACTTTTGTAAAAACTGGTATTGTCGGCGTTGTAGCAGGCTTGCTCGGCGGTGGCATTGCTTATGCTGGTTTATCGCAAATGAATAATGCTGATACAACTAATGCGCCTCAAACAGCAGTTGTGCAGCCTACTAAGTCATCAAAGTCGAATGCTAATAACTCACAGATGACGAACGCCTTTAATGATGTTAAAGGATCAGTTGTTTCAGTGATTAACTTGAAGCGTCAATCTGCACGTTCAAGCGGTTCTGATAGCGATTCAGATTTATTCGGTAGTTTATTTGGCGATTCTAACGGTTCATCATCGTCTTCATCAAGCAATAAGAAATCTAGTTTAGAGACTTATAGCGAAGGCTCCGGCGTGATCTATATGAAGTCTAATGGCAAAGGCTATATTGTAACTAATAATCACGTAGTATCAGGCAGCGATGCTATTCAAGTTGTTTTAAGCAATGGTAAAAAAGTTACTGCTAAAAAAGTGGGTAGCGATGCCGAAACTGACTTAGCCGTTTTAACCATTGATTCAAAATATGTTACTCAAACAGCTCAATTTGGTTCATCTAAGAACTTGCAGCCAGGTGAACAAGTAATTGCTGTGGGTTCTCCTTTAGGCAGCGAATATGCCACTAGTGTAACTCAAGGAATTATTTCAGCTAAAAATAGAACAATTAGCGTTCCCGATGAAAACGGCAATGCTTCAACTCAAGCAACTGTTATTCAAACAGATGCCGCTATCAACCCTGGTAACTCCGGTGGTCCTTTAGTTAACATGCAAGGACAAGTTATCGGAATTAACTCAATGAAGCTTTCTCAATCAACTGACGGAACTGCAGTTGAAGGGATGGGCTTTGCTATTCCAAGTGATGAAGTAGTTTCAATTATTAATCAATTAGTTAAAAACGGTAAGATTGAACGTCCGCAATTAGGCATTAAAGTGGTCTCAGTTAATGAATTAACAGATTATGGTAGACGTAAGTTAGACTTACCTGCCAGCGTTAAGAGCGGCGTTTATGTGGCTTCTGTAAGTAGCAATGGCAGCGCAGCTAAAGGTGGCATGAAAGCTAGAGATATTATTACCAAAATTGACGGTAAAGAGGTCAATGATGTTGTGTCTCTGCACACAATTTTATATAGCCACAAGATCGGCGAAACGATCCACGTACAAGTTTTACGTAATGGTAAATCACAGGATTTGAGTATAACTCTCAAAAAATAAAAAATAGACAATGTTATTAATTGATCGGAAATAAGCCATGAATTAGTACTGTGAAAGCGCTAATCATGGCTTTTTACATATAAAATTTTCGTGAAACCAAAAATAGTTCGGAATATAGACTTGTCAAGAAAACCACAAATATCCACGACTTGTGGGAAACTGTGGATAACTTTGTGGATTGTGCATAAACTCCCACTTTTGCCTTTGAATAAGATGTGGATAACTTGTGGATTGTGTGTAAACCAATTTTGATGATTTAACTTAATAAACACGTGTTCAATGCATAACCATGGGCTTTAAAGAGAAAAGTTTGTAAAAATACCAAAATATTTGACAAATGTGGAATAACTTTTTGAAAAAATTTTTTGGTTTTGCTCAACTACAAATTATTGTAACGAACGTGTCTTTGCCACAAAATATAGAAGCCGTTAATCCACAACATGGGGATAAGTCTTGTGGACGAGATGTCAATTTGAGGATAAAATAGAAAAGCAATAAAGGAAGGAAACAATAAGTTATATGAATATCAAGATTGTATGCGTGGGTAAGCTGAAAGAAAAATACTTTAAAGATGGTATTGCCGAATACATGAAGCGGATGGATCGTTATGCCAAAATGAAGATTGTACAAGTACCAGACGAAAAAGCCCCCGAAAAGCTAAGTCCTGCAGAAATGGAGCAGGTTAAGCAAATCGAAGGTGAACGAATATTAAGTAAGATAAAAGACAAAGAGTATGTTTTTGTCACAGCAATTAAGGGTAAAGAAAGAACCAGTGAAGAATTTGCTAAGGAAATCCAAGATTTGGCAACTTATGGACATTCAGATATTACTTTTGTAATTGGTGGCAGTTTAGGAACAAGTCCCGCTGTTAATAAGCGTGCCGATGATTTAATTTCTTTTGGGAAATTTACTATGCCGCACCAATTAATGCGTTTGGTTCTTGCTGAGCAAATTTATCGTGCCTTTATGATCAATAATGGCAGTCCTTATCATAAATAAAATAGTTAACAACTAAATCACTACATAAAATAAGATTGGCTGAAAGATGAGCAAAATTGCAAAGAATAAAAGCCAGTCTTTTTTTGTTAAAGAAATTGGTTCAATCACTGAACGCGTTTCGTTTTCGCGATAGCCATGAGCTAGCATTGCTTCATTTAAGCCATCGGCCCAAGAAATGGCAGATAAGATAGCTTTAAAATACAAACGTGGCGAATAAAAAGATAAGTCCATTCCCCGCATTTGACCTGCGGCATGGATTCTTTTTACTTCTTGGGCAATTTTAGGTAGTACGTTAAAAGCGGCTAATGTGCCATAGGCGAATTTACTTGGCATGTGTAAGTTTTGTTCTAAGGAGCGGCTTAATTGAGTGGCAGTCGTTGTCTTGGTTAAACAAGCTCCTAAAAATACAAATGTATAAAGGCGCGTGAATAAAATCCAGGCATAAGCTAGATCATGCTTAGGTGAATAATAAATCGCAATAAAAATCGCTATTGCAGCAATTAAGGGAACTAAGAATAGCAGAGCTAGTTCTTTTAAAGAAATACGATGCACTAAAAGATAGACTAGCGAGATAAAAATTAAGATGAGGTTAGCTAGTAGGTTTGCCTTTAGAGAAACTTCTAAAGAGATAATAAGTACTAAAATAAATTTCAAACTTGGATTCATAATTCTATCTTTCTTAATTAGATGAATAACGCAGCTTTTGATCAGACAAGCGCAAGTGATACTGACACAAGTTGTCAATGGCAGTAAATTCGTGACTGATAACAATCAAACTCTTATTTTGGCTTAAGTAATACGTCCTTAAAAAATCAATTACATCATTTAGACTGTCTTTATCAAGTCCAGCAAACGGCTCATCAAGTAGCAATACGTCTGGATTAGTCATGACCATTAGCAAAACTTGCAGCTTCTTTTTTTGACCGCCTGATAAAGAGTAGACGACTTGATCTTGATGAGAATCTAAATCCCATTTTTTTAGAATTTTGGCCAGCGCTTTTTTATCAAGCAAGGAATTGGCATTGTTTTTTTGACTAAAATCGAGTTCTTCTTTGACGGTGACCATCAAAAATTGATCGTCAGGATTTTGGAAGACTTGACTAACATGACGCAAATATGTTTTTGACTTTAATTTGCTTATTTCGCGCCCTTGATAAGTAAGTTGGCCTGAATATGGCAGCATTTGAGTCAAAACTTTAAATAAAGAACTTTTGCCAGAGCCATTTTCCCCAGTTAATAAAACGCTCGAATTTTTGGGTAAGAAAAAGTCGCTTGAATTAACTAGTGTTTTTTCTTGAGTATAAGTAAGGTTAGAACTGTTAAAGATAGCATCGGTATTTTGTGGCAAAGCAAAATGTAGCTGGCGCTTTTTTCGTGCATTAAAAAGCGCTAGCGTATTGCTCGACAAGATAAAGTTGCGGTCGTTAAATACATATACTTGGTCGTATAAATCTTGATAGCCATTCAAATTGTGATCTACGCAAATGATAGTGCAGCCATTTTCTTTAAAAGTGGCTAGTTGCTTTAATAAAAATGCACGATTACGACCATCACAACTGGCAAAAGCTTCATCTAATAAAAGCAGGTCGGGTTTCATAGCCAAAGCTAGTGCAAAAGCAACTCTTTGTTTTTCGCCACCTGACAAATTAATTAGCTTTTTGTGGAGTAAATTTTGAATATTAGTTGATTTACTTACGTGGCTAATTATTTCTTGGGCTTTATTAGGACTTGTTTGCAAATTTTCTAAAGTAAAAACTAGCTCTTCATAAGGCGTTGCCATTGTAAATTGGCGGTCAGGATTTTGAAAGATCATTGACCATTTACTTGGGACATTTTCAATTTTGCCTTGATATTTGGAATGTAGACCAGCAATTATTTTAAGCAGCGTTGATTTGCCACAACCAGTTGGCCCTGTAATTAATGAAAAACCACCCCGAGGGATGGTTAGGTTGATATTTTCTAAGATTGGCTGAGATTTTTCATAGCCAAAACTTAAGTCTTTAATCTTGAGTGGTTTGTAAGTTGATGACATGAGCTCTTTCCAATAAATTGATGATTAATTTAACTAAAACGCAGGTGAAGATGAGCATTGATGCCCAGCGCACTACGAAATAAAGAATCATGTTAAAAATAGAAAACTGATTATAGCCATTTTTAAAGAAATCATACAAGTAAGTAACGATCGTAGTCGTGGTTGCGGACAAAAACAAGGTAAACCAGCCGTAATGCTTGTAGCCGGTTAAAGTAAAACCAAGTTCGTTGCCAAGTCCTTGAATAAAACCAGATAAAAAGTTAGCGGCGCCCCATTGAGCCATGGCAAAAGTTTCAACGCAGGCACCTAAAAATTCGCCTAAAAATGCGGCTCCAGGCAAGCGGACAATAAAGCCGGCTAATGGTCCTGCCATACACCAGATTCCCATAGTAATATCATTTGCTAATGGCCCATAGCCAATTGGCGTTAAAGCCAAAGTCAAAAAGTTATAGATATTGTCGCTTGCGACATAAATAAAACCAAAAATAATCGCAATTAGCGTAATCAAAATTATATCTTTAACATGCAATTTTCTGTTCATAATTTTCCCTTTTCTAGGGGTAAAAAAATACCCCAAAAGGGGTAACTTAAATATAGTCTAAAAATAAAGCATTTTCCCTTCGCTGATATTAGTCAGATCAGGTTCAATGGGTATATTCTCAGCCAATGGCACCCCAAAATTATTGTTTACGCTTTCAATATTATCTCAAAATGACGAATCTCACAACTAAAAAATAAAAGAGCGTATAGAATAAGGTATAATAAGTATATGGGAAAGCATGAAAGGGGTCTATATGACAACTTTTTCTTTAAATAATTATATTATTGATTTATTAAGAAATAATCGCGCTCAAAGCAACGAAGTTAAAATTGAACCAAAAGACGATCATTTTAATCTGTATAGTTTATATGCAGAACGTCAGCATAGCCAAGAGGTTGTTTATCGCACTGATACGCCAACTTTAATTATGTGTTTGAACGGTTATGCGACGATCGCAGTGAAGGATTTATCTGTAAAACTTGAAACGGGCAATATCATTTTGCTTAGAACAGGAGTCTCTTACGAATTGCAGATTCAAGATCGGTCGACATTAATTGTCAAATTCAAGATGCGTCCGCGTTATAGCTGGCAAGCTGAACTTTCTAGCTTGCATTTAGCACACGATCAAGAAAAGGATTTGGTTAATTTATTTTTGACGCAGCTCAATCAAAACGGCTATTTCTGTTTCAAAAACACCTCAGTAATGTGGCCAAGTCAGATTTTAAAGCAATTAATAGACGAGTATGTGCATGGTAGTTTATTTATGTGGGTCATGGCTAGAAACTATTTTAATTTGGCTATTTTTGCTTCTTTAAGGATGCAAAAATTTGTGATGCCGACGAGTCGTCAAAGCAAAGAGTTTAAAGATCGTTTGCTAGATGAGTATATTAGTGCGCATTATAATGATATTTCGCTAGAACAAACAGCTAAATATTTTGGCTTTAACAAAAATTACTTTTCAAGTATGATCAAAGAAAAAACGGGCAAGAGTTTTGTCGATCATGTTGATGAAAGAAGAATGCAAGAAGCCTTGCGTTTGCTAGCTCAGCCAGATGTATCGCTGTATGACATTATTACGCGAGTAGGTTATTCAAGTAAGTCCTTCTTTTATAAAAAGTTCAATCGCTACTATGGTATGACGCCAGCAGCAATGAGAAAGAAGCTGTTTAAAGAGGCGAAAATGAATTTGAAATAGTCAATAAGTAGGGATGTATCATCAAAGCTACTAGCTTTGATGATTTTTTTGCGCAAAAAAATGAAGATGTCAGGTGTGACATCTTCTCAACAATTTTCTCAATATTTTTCTTTTAGGATCATCCAAATCCTGTGCTTATTTTGTGCTTATTAAGTGTGCTTAATTATTCTTAATCGATAAAGACATGTGTTAAATTATTACTTGAATTTAAACTATCTAATGTTTGCGTTAACGTTGAAGACTCTTCTATTGGCAACGTA
>NZ_CAKE01000004.1 GCF_000296835.1 Lactobacillus hominis DSM 23910 = CRBIP 24.179
GTTTAATTGCGCCGACTGTTGAGAAGGTAATTGAAAAGGATGCGTAATGCTAAATGAAAAAGATTTTGTTATCGACAGTTCATCATCCCGATGTGTCTTTAAAGAATTTAGAGTCTGTTTGTGAACAATTACAAATAATTTTTGATGAGGTTTACTTAACAATAAGTAATGTAACATCATCAAAAATTAAAAGTAGTCTTAACGAAAAGTCTTTTCATTGTCTTACAATTTCCCCAAATGGTGCAGCAGATGCTAGAAGAAAAGTTTTAAAGTTCGCATTAAAAAATGTTAGTGAAAAAGTTAATTATTTTTATTGTGATTTTGATAAAGTAATTGTTGCACTGTTAAATCGAAATTCTGAATTAAAAAATTTTATTTCGAAATTAAATTTAAAGAATGAATATCGAATTGTAGGAAGAAATAGTCAAGATTTTGAATCATATCCAGATACTTGGGTTGAAACAGAAAGAATTACTAATAAAGTTGCTGTAAAAATTTTCGGAATTGATAATGTTGATTTATTAGCAGGTTGTTGCGCGTTTGATAGTAATGTCGGAAAAGTAATCGCCGAAAATTCTACAGAAATATTAACGGATACAGAATGGCCATTAATTTGTAAAGACAGCCAAATAATAGTTAATTATAATGAAGTTTCATTTCTGCCATTTAATTTTCAATATAACAAAGGTAGAAATGATTATGACTGGCTGGGGTATATTCCACGATTAAAGTTGGCTTTGCAGGCTTTTGAGTCTTTTAAGAGACACATGTAGATTATATAAGTTTATTTTTAAGGAGAAGATTTTTATGGAAGTAGATGTAAATGCATTTTTCCCTTATTTAGCAGCTGTCGTATATTTTTTATTCCAAGATTGGTTTAAGAAAATTCCAAAAGAATGGTATTTATCCGCAGCAGTTATTATTCCAATTGTAGTTATAGTTTTTCCTTTAAAAATACATGCTAATATCATTCGACTTATTTTAGAATCATTATTATTAATATTGGCTTATCACGCTTTTTCGAAAAAATTAAGTGTGCCTGTTACTTTGGGTATATTTTTATTATCGGGATTATTAATGGCAATTTTGATATTTTGTTAGAATTTCTGAGAGGTAATGCTAAATGAAAGCATGGAAAATTAGTGGCAGTATTGTATTGATCTTATTTATAGTGATTAGTATATTTCTTTGCGTTAGAAAAGTTGACGGAGCAGGTGTAGTACAAACACCTGAAATGAGAAATATTACTTTAATTATCTGGGGAGTATTTGGTTTAATCATTTTAATAGGCTATATTTAATTTGGTTAGCAGTTTTAAAGCATAACAAATAGCAGAGGAACAATATGCACTCAAATCTATTACCAATCAGAACAGCTATTAATCCGCGTGAACTAGGTGGATTAACTGGTTTTAATAATCATAAACTACAGATGCATCGTTTACTTAGAACTGGTGATCTTAGTAAAATGTCGCCAGAAGATACGCAATTTCTAAAGAATTACGGTATTGTTAAAATTATTGATCTACGTTCAAAATCAGAAAGCATTTCTCATCCTGATCCTCAAATTGACGGCGTTCAAAATATTTCTCTGCCTCTTTCCAGTGAAGAAGGAACATTAGGAGGAGAAAGTAATTTAACTCAAGAAGCAAAGTCATATAATGAGAATCCGCATGCTGCATTTAAAATGATGTGTGATCATTATAGAGATCATGTTATTGCAGCACATGATCAAGAAACTGTTCGTCAAGTATTGAAAATACTGTCTGAGACTGACGAAGGAGCAGTTATTTTTCATTGCACCGAGGGAAAAGATCGGACCGGATTTGTTGCCTTATTTGTTTTATATATTTTAGGCGTTGACTTAGAATTAATACGACAGGATTATCTGGCGTCAAATGAGATTTTGACTGAATATCGCGCAGTCAGAGATAAGAAATTTCAAGAAGCTGGTAAAAGTTTAACTTTTAGAGCTAACATGAGAATTTTAAGTTCAGCATCTGATTCACTTTTTGATACAATTCTTTTAACTATTGAAAAAGAATATGGAGATCTAGAAACTTATTTAAGGGATGTTCTAAATGTGACTCCTGAATTAGAAAATAAATTACGCGAACTTTATTTGAAGAAATAATAAAAGTTTAGACAAGCATAAATTAAAGATAATTATGAATCATTTATTGAGTTTAGTGACAGATTATGAGCAAGAAAACTTAGATAAACGAATAAATTGATTAATCCGTAGTGATTTCATAAAGTTAAACTAGCTTGGGTAAGTTTGAGGAATAACTAGTGAGTTTAGTGCAGGTTCTTGTATGAGCCTGCTTTTTTTGATAACTGAAAAAAATATAAGTAATCTATTGAAAAATTAATTATACTTAAGTAATATTTAATTTAAATCAAAATATAAAAATGAGGTGAACGAATTGAGTAAATATCCGTTTATTTTACATAATTTTGTAACTGGTAAACATGATGTTAAGTTAGTTTTACCTGAAACTTGGCAAGCAAAAGATTTATTTGATCAGCTTCAGAAAAATCTTTTCGAATTCTCTAAATGGTTAGTTTGGGCTGACAAAATTGATTCTGTTCAAAAAGAAGTAGATTCAATTAAGCAATTTCAACAGAAAATGGTCGATGGTACGGCATTTAATTTGGTGATTTTAGTTGATGAAATTCCAGCTGGCATGATTGACTTACATGACTTAAATTCAGAGTCAGGCGAAGTTGGATATTGGCTGTCGAATGATTTTCAGCATTTAGGAATTATGACTGAATCTGTCGAATTTCTTAAAAAGTATGCATTTGAACAATTAGGACTCAAATATTTAATTTTGAGAACTCATCCTCAGAATTTTGCAAGTCAGAATGTGGCTAAGCGAAGTGGATTTGAGTATCAAGGAATTGATGATAATGGTCATAAAAAATTTGTCTTAAGAAATAATGTTGGTAGGCGATAATTATGGAATTAAAAAAGGTAACTAATCAAAATCTTTGGGATGTTGTAAATCTTAAAGTTAAGTCAGATCAAAAAGAATATGTTGCAGATAATGCGACTAGTTTACTAGAAGCATACGCAACTCAAAATGAAGGTGAAAAGGTTGAAACCTTTGCTATTTATGAAAAAGAGAATTTAGTTGGCTTTGCAATGATTAACTTTAATGTATACCACTGGGAAGGTGCACCAAAAGTTGCTCGTAATAATTATTGCTTGTGGCGTTTTATGATTGATCAAAAATATCAAGATCAGGGATTAGGAGTAGATGCGTTAGGTACGCTTATTAAATATATAAAAACGATGCCTTTAGGAAATGGAAATAAATTGTATCTTTCTTATGTTCCTTCAAATGTTGCTGCTGAACAGCAATACAAGGCTGCTGGTTTTGTGCCTAATGGTGAAAAAATTGAAGAAGAAGTTGTTTTAGTTTTAGATTTGGAGAAATAAATTTATGAAAAGCTTATTTAAATTAATGATTAAAGGAGTGGGAATATGGTTTATCCTATTAATGCTCTATTTTGTGATTAATTTATTCATCAATTTTAATGTTTTTAAAATCTCTAATCTTTTCGGCGTACAATTAATAATTGACGTGTCAAAAGGAAGAGCTGTAACGATGAGCAGCATTGTACCTAATTTTTATATTAGTTTATTAATTTTTACTCTTTTTTATGGAGGAATAACATTTTGGATAAACAAGAGAAGAAGCAATCAATGAAACAGGACAAATTGATTGATTGGGCAAAGCGACTTCAAAGTTTGGCACAAGCCGGCTTAACGTATGGAAAAGATAATTTTGACTTAGAGCGATATCAAGAAATTCGCGATATTTCAGCGGAAATGATGGCAGAAAAATCTGGTTTGCCAATTGAAAAGGTGAAAGAGCTTTTCTGCAACGAAGTTGGTTATCAAACACCTAAGCTTGCAACTCGGGCAGCTATTTTCAAAGATGATAAAATTCTGCTCGTTCAGGAAAATGATGGTACTTGGTCAATTCCAGGCGGTTGGTGTGAAGTGAATCTTTCTGTTAAGGAAAATGTAGTCAAAGAAATCAAGGAAGAAGCTGGTATTGACATTGCTGTTGAGAAATTAATTGCGATCCATGACAGTAATAAACATTATAAGGGAATGTATCCTTATGGAATTACAACGGTATTTTTCTTATGTAAACCAACAGGTGGCAGTTTCACAGAAAATGATGAAACGATTGGTAGTGAGTACTTTGCATTGGATAATTTGCCTGAATTAAGTGAAGACAAGGGATCAAAAAAGCAAGTAGAGATGTGCTTTAAGGCATATCATAATCCTAACTGGCAAGCGGAATTTGAATAGAGAGGAAAAATTATGCAGAGAAAAGATATTGAAACTGAGTTAGGAAAAATTAATTTTGCATATCGAAAAGAAAACCCATTAGTTGTTTTCTTGAATGGCTTTGGTAGCTTTGATACAGGACAATCTTTTTCAAAGGTAATTGAGTCTTTGCCAAATGAGTATGGCTATTTTGCACCGGATTATTTGAATAGCGGTTTTAGTGGTAAGTCTTTAAAAGACTACACAGTATCAGACGAAGCTACTGAATTAGCAAAAATTATTAACGATTTTAAAGCAGAAAAAGTTGTTATTTTGGCTCATAGCATTGGCGGTGTGTATGCCATGCAAATGAAAGATAAAATAAATAATTTGAAGGCTTTTGTAGGAATTGAGCCAACTACTAGAGAAATCATGTTAAATCCTCCAAATGAACCGGCTTATATTGAGAAAAATAAAAACATGGCAAAACTTCAAGAAAAAATTGAAGCTGATCTTAGAGAGATTTTTACTCCAGAAGAAAATAAAAAGTTTTGGACAACTACAGAGCAAAATGCGAAGAAATTTGATGAAAAGGATAATTTAAAAGCACAAGCAGCCTACGAAAATGATTCGTTTTGGAAAAATACTACCAGGATAAGTGATAAAACACCAAGTGTTGTTATTACAGAGAAGTATCGTGAAAATGAATATATGCGGTCAGAATACGTTTCAAATAATTCGCAATCTAAAGTTGTAGTTATGGGTGATTCACACTATATCCATTTTGAATATCCAAAGCAGATTGCAGAAATAGTTGAAGAGGTTATAGATTTTTAAGAAAAAACAATAGGAGTTGATGGTCATGAGATTAAAGAGTGTAAGTTTTAAAATTACAATCTTATTTTTAGTTTTTACAGCAGTTTTTACACTTTTCCGATCATCAATGTCAGGAATTTTCTCATTATTTTATGCTAAAAATGGAATCCCAAATGCAAATATTAGTTCAATAAAGTCTTTTCAAAATATTGGTATTATGGTTGGGCTTCTTCCAGCCGGATATTTGGCGGATAAAATTGGAAGATTGAAAGTTCTAACTTTATCATCTTTAATTATTGCCACGAGTTTTTTCATTCTAATTCTATTTAGAAACTTCTTTTTCTTTTCAATGGCAGAACTTTTATATGGTATTGGCTTGGCACTTAATTCAGGTACTTTGCTTGCTTACGTAACTGATTTACAGGAACAAAATAAAATTGCTCCTAGTAGCAGATTAATGGGGATGCAAGTAATTATTTTGAATTTAACCACATTAATTGGTGGAAATATTGGTACTTGGCTATTTGGAATTAAAGATACTGCACCGATATGGTTTGCAATGCTTGGACTTGCGTTATACCCAGCCTTTGTTTGGCTTATGACAAGTTTCTTATCTTTTTCAGATAATAGAGCTTTTAGTAAAAAGAAAGATAAATATAATATTAAAAATATTGTTGGCTTTTTTAGAAAAAGAAACTTTTGGATATTATTGTTGCTGAATGTGGGCTATGATTGTGGAACGCAGTTTATTCTTATCTATTGGTCAATTATTTATGTCGAAAAATTAGGTTTTAATCTTTCACTGGTTTACACGTTATTTATGTGTGCACTAATTTTAGGATCAGTTTTGTTCAGCAAAATATCTACTTTCGTTAATTCAAAAGGGATTACTTTGTTGAATACTGGAAGTATGATTGGAGCATTTATATTAAGTGGGACTCTAAAAAATAAGTATTTACTGCTTTGCCTTTTTCTATTAATTGAACTATTGATGGGAATGATGTCGGGACAAATTTCAGCTACTAGTAATGAAGCTATTTATGGAGAAAGCAATAAGTCGACTATGCTTTCAACTGTTTCATTTATTGCAGAGATCTTGGTTAGTGCTTCATTATTCGTAAGTAATAGTATTATGAAAGTATTTGAAGATTTAAAAGTAATGTTTTTTGTCTCCGCAGTGTATTTTGGTGTTGTTTTGCTAACAATACCTTTAATAAAGGAGAAACAAGATGTTAGATAAAACTTGGCAAAAGATGTATGAAGAAGCTAAAAGTGTACAGGGATTTAGACAAATATCTGATCATCTAGAAGCAGGCGGAGTAGCAGCTGCTTTTTTGAGTAATACAGGAAAAATTTATACGGGAGTTTGTATTGATACCGCCTGTACTTTAGGAGTGTGTGCAGAACGCAATGCTTTATTTAGCATGACCACTTGTGGTGAAAATCATTTCAAGAGAGTGTTAGCCATCATGTCTAATGGAAAGAATGGCGCACCGTGTGGAGCTTGTCGTGAATTTATGGTGCAGCTTATGGAAAAAGACTATAAAAATATTGAAGTATTGATGGATTACGATAGGGAAGAAATTACTACTCTGGGGAAGTTAACACCTGATTGGTGGTTATAGTCATGATTACAATTGAAGCATTGCATAATTTCCCTAAGATAGAGAAAAAGTGCAATTTAGGTACAGAAATAATTAAAACAATCAAAAATGAAAATTTTATTCTTCATAATAATGATGTTTTGTGTATTGCTTCTAAGTTGATTTCTAAATCTGCAGGTTTGTTTGTTGATTTAAAATCTATTAATCCAAGTCAATTAGCCTTATGTTTACATCAGCAAATACCCCGAAAAGATCCGAGACTAATTCAAATTATCATTGATCAAACCAGTGATAAGAGTGGTAAGAAGCTGCAGATATCTAAGGACTTTATTGGTGGGTGGCTACCGAATGGTTTGTTTTTAACTAGTGCAGGAGTAGATAAGATAGATGCTGATACGGCAGTAGTGTTACCCGAAAATTGTGACGAAATTGCTCAGAGAATCAGTGATGATATTTTCGATCAATTAAAAGTCAGAGTAGCTGTCATAATTACAGATAGTGATGGAAGAATTGATAAAAAGGGTGCCACTCAAGTAGCAGTTGGATTGTATGGTATTTCTGGTATAAGAAAAAGTCAGCATGAAGATAAAACTAGTGTTGAAACTATCTGTGACATGTTAGCCGCCTCTGCAGGATTATTGATGGGGCAAAAAGGAAAAATGTTACCCATTGTTAAAATTCACGGTATAGATTATGTATTTGATAAGTCTGCAACAATTAGGGATGCAGTGAATTAATTTTTTATCATATATAAAAAGATCAACTTCTGATTGAAATTGATCTTTAAGGTTTATTATTTAATGGTGTCTTTGGCTTATGTTTAGTAAGAATCTCATGATTGCCTGTAGAAACTAAGGTAAGTATTAATTTGCTTTTTGAAAAAGTATAAATTACAATCCATTGATTGTAATTCGGATTACTATTAGAACTTAACCGTCCAGGATGAAATTCGTTAAATCCCTTCCAGCTTCCTTGCAGAGAATGGTGCTTAATTTTTTTTAGAATTTTGTTATCTTGAGCAATTATTGCTTTTAAACACTGGGTAATTAATTTAATTGGATAGTTTTTCTTTTTTAGTTTTTTAATTCTTTTTTATAAGTTGGAGAAAAATAGACTTCTACTTGTTTCATAGGTTATCCATCCATTTATCTAGATCGTCTAAAGAACCTATTTTTTCAATATTGCCATTTTCTACTTCAGATTTTCCTTGTAAAGCTTCTGGTGTATCGAGAAAATTAAGTAACTCAATATCATCATCAGCAGCTTTTCCAACTGCGAATCTTAGAAATTCTGAAAGTGTTATTCCTCGTTTAGCTAAATTCTTTATGGCCTTATCTTTAACAGATTTTGATACACGAGTAGATGCACTACTGTTTCTTACTATCATGTTATCCATAAAATCATCTCCTTATTTGTAATACCACTGTATTACATTTATCAAATATATCAAAATTATTTAATTATTGTAGAGGGAATTCTAATGACATCAAAACTAATTATAATTCGTGGAAACTCTGGCAGTGGAAAAACTACATTATCAAAAGAAATTCATCATCGATTGCCGCGCAATACATTATTGATCCCGCAAGATATAGTTAGAAGAGAAATGCTGAATGTTAAAGACGGAGAACAAACTCTAGCTTTGCCACTATTAGAAAACTTGCTTGAGTATGGTTATCATCACTGTTCTTACACTATCTTAGAAGGAATCCTAAATGCAAAATGGTATGCTGACTTATTTAAAAAAGCGAAAGAACTTTTTGGTAGCCAAATTTATGCTTATTATTTTGATATTCCATTTGAAGAAACAATAAGGCGACATAAAACTCGCCATGAATATTCTTTTGGTGAAGAAAAAATGCACTCATGGTGGAATGAAAAGGATTATATTGGTTTTATTTCTGAGTATGCTTTTACCAGTCAAATGCATTTAGACGATGAAATCTCAATTATAATGAATGATATTCAAGCAGGAGACCAAAAATGATTTTGCTTGAAAAATTAAATCAAAAGTTACAAAGTAATCTGAAACCAATCAACCATGAATCTCTTAATAAAACCTTTGTAGGTTATAGTAATTTGTATCAGCAGTCAATCTTTGTAAAACAATTTGCAAAAAAGCAAGGATGTTATACAGAAGAAGCAGTTACAAGGCAAATGAACGATCGAGTAATAACGACTTTCTCAATTGATAATAGATATACTTTAGTATTAAAAGATGTTGAGCCTCGAGATATTCCCTCAACTATTGATCAAAATTTAGCTTTTGAAATGGGACAAGTTTTAGGTAAATTTCATATGCAAATTAAGCCTTTTTCTAAGATTAAGGTTGTCCAAAATCAATTTGATGACTACATGTCAGAGATAAATACTTTTCAAGATTCTTTCTATAAAAGTCAGTTAAATAAAGTAGCTGAAAAATTTATGATGCATAAAAATGAAATTCAAAAAGATCTGAAAAATAATTCACATTTTGTTTTACACGGAGATGTAGGAATCAGAAATTATAAGTATATCGGCGGGAAGTTAACTTTAATTGATTTTGAAAAGGCACGTCTTGGTCCTGTATATCAAGACTTTATCAAATTTTTTTATCAAGATTTCTCATTGAATCCAGATTTAATTGACTCATTTTTAAAAGGATATTCTACTAAAAACTTGGACTATCAATTATTGAGTTTGACTAAACAATATCTAATTTTCACAACAGCAATTGGAATATTTAATTATACTGAAAAAATTGAAGATCTGGCTTTTAAAAAAGTTGGTGAACAAATGCTCGCCAGTATGGAGGACTAGCAATGGCTCAAAACTACATTAAAACTTTACGTCAAAAAGTTGGTCATGAACCAATTACTTTAATGGCGACTATCCATTTATTGATTAAGGGAGAGGGTATACATGAGTGAAGGACCATTTGTTTTAGATATTGATTTAAGTAAACAAGCTGTAATAGAGCCCGGAGTCGAAGATTTACAGTATAAGTTTCATGAAAAATTGCTTTTTGCATTTGTCCCAGATGATGAAATTAACTCTTTTTTAGATAAACACTCTCATAAGACTCTGGGTAAATTTAAAACTGTTTCATTTAGACCTAAGATATATGAAGTGGAAGTCAACAATCAATTAATTACTTTGTGTCAAGCTCCAGTGGGAGCATCAGCTTCAACAAAGTTTTTAGATTGGTTGATCAATTATGGAGTTAAACAAGTTTTATCTGTTGGAAATGCAGGAGCACTGGCTAATCTTCCTGAAAATACGATATTTGTTCCACAAAGAGCGATTCGCGGAGAGGGTACATCCTTTTATTACAAAGAACCAAGTAAGATGATTACATTAAATAAAAAGTTTGTACGAAGCGTTGAGAATGAAATAAAAAATTTAGGTCTTCAATATGAAGAGGGAACAACTTGGACAACTGATGGCTTTTTTAGAGAAACACCCAAGCAAGTTTTACAAGCCAAAGAATTAGGTGCCAAAACTGTCGAAATGGAGTGCTCAGCTTTAGCTGCTTGTGCAGAATTTAGAAATATAAGTTTTGCGCAAATTTTGTTTACGGCTGATAGTTTAGCTGATATGGATAACTATGATAAACGTAACTGGGGCCATGATTCATCTAGCGCTGGTTTGAATATTGGATCTCAGGTATTAGTAAATTTATAATATTTCAACAAAAAATGGAGTGGAAAATATGAATGAAGAACCATTTATTTTAGACTTTGACAAAAATTCGCATGCTGTTCTTGAGCCAAATCACGATCAAGAACCATTTCATTTTCATCCAAGATTACTTTACGCGTTTGTTCCAGAAAAAGAAATTAATGCATTTTTAGATCAACATCTTCATCGGGCCTTAGGTGAATTTGAATCATGCTCCTTTAACCCCAAAATCTATGAAGTTCGAATTGACAATGAATTTTTTACTTTGTGTCAAGCACCCTTGGGAGCACCAGCTGCTGTGCAATTGCTTGAGTGGTTAATCGCCTATGGTGTAGAGAAAGTCTTAACGTTTGGTACTTCTGGTGCCTTGAATGATTTACCAGAAAATGAAATGTTTTTAGTTAAACGAGCAATCCGAGATGAAGGCACATCTTTTCACTATATGGAACCAGGGCAGTTTATTGACTTAGACCGTAATTTTCTGAATCAAGTAGAAAGTGTATTGTCTGAATTAAATTTGAAATATGATGAGATTACTACTTGGACAACCGATGGTTTCTTTAGAGAAACGCCTAAAAAAGTAGCACAGTTCCGTCAATTAGGAGCAGCAACTGTTGAAATGGAATGTGCTGGTTTAGCAGCATGTGCGAAGTTTAGAGAAGTAGATTTTGCACAAATCCTATTTACCGCTGATACGCTAGCTGACATGGAAAATTATGATGAACGTGATTGGGGTAGTGAATCACATAGCCTTGGTTTAGAAATTGGATCTAAAGTTCTGACTAAGATTAAATAGTATTTTATATATCAAAAAAGCTTGGAGTTAACTCCAAACTTTTTACTTTTTTAGCTATAATTTGGAGTTAACTCCAAAGAGTATGCTAATATTAGGTATAGATAGTACGAAATTATGAGGTAGATTATGGAAAAATATGTTTCTCGACCTAAATATCTTGATTTTTTAACTCGCTGGCAAGATAAAAAAGTAATCAAAGTGGTTTCCGGAGTTAGAAGAGCGGGAAAATCTACTTTGTTTTACTTGTTTAGAAGACAATTAAAAGATCAAGGAATAAACGATAATCAATTAATTAATATTAATTTTGAAAACATGAAGTATGATGAGCTTCGTGATCCATATAAGTTATATGATTATTTAGAATCAAAAATTACTGAAGATAAAAAATATTATATTTTCTTGGATGAAATCCAACATGTGAAAGAATTTGAGCGTGTAGTGGACTCGCTTTTTCTTAAAGATAATGTTGATATTTATTTAACCGGATCAAATGCATATTTTTTAAGTGGTGAAATTGCTACATTACTAACTGGAAGATACGTTGAACTTAAAATTTTACCATTATCTTTTTCAGAATTTGTGACCTGGCATCAGCAAAATGATAAATTCACAGATAATAATGATATGTTCAATAAATATCTTGAAAGTTCATTTCCTTATACCTTGTTTACTGATAATTCCAAAGAAAGAAATGAATATTTGCAAGGTGTTTATTCAACCATTGTTTTGACAGATATTGTTTCAAGATTAAATGTAAAAGATACTCCTGTTTTAGAAAGATTGATTCAAAGTCTATATTCTAATATCGGAAGTCAAATTTCTATTAACAAAATTACTAATACACTAAAAAGTGGAGGATACAGTACCAGTAACAAAACAATTGACCGTTATTTGGGTGGAATTATTGACAGTTTGTTGATGTATGAGGCTCCACGTTATGATGTTCATGGGCGCCATCTTTTAAACAGCCCAAGTAAATATTATGGTGTTGATATGGGAATCAGAAATATTCTTTTACCTGATCATCAGCAGGACTTTGGACATATTATTGAGAATATTGTCTATTTAGAGCTATTGCGCCGATTTAAGGCGGTTTATGTTGGCGAGAATAAACAATACGAAGTTGATTTTGTTGGAATTGATGATGATAATAATCCATCTTATTACCAAGTTGCACTTTCAACTTTAGATGAAAAAGTATTGGAACGCGAATTACGCTCTTTAGAGTTAATCAAAGATTCATATCCGAAATATTTGCTTACACTCGATACCTTTAATAAAACAGCTAATTATAATGGCATTCAAAAGCTGAATTTAATTAATTGGTTACTGGATAAATAGATATCAATTTTTTTAATTAGCTAATTTGATATAAAAGGTAGAATTAATGAATGAACAAATAAAACAATATTGGCATGAATTTTGTCAAAAACATAATTTAGACTATGAAACTCCTGTTGAAGCTTGGGCTTTTGGAGCAACCCAAAAAGATGCTGATGAACTAGCTTCTTTGGTAGATAAAGGCATTAAAACGGCTACTACTTCAGCATATGAATTGTATAGCAAAGATGAAACAGTTCCTAAAACAGGCGAGTGGAGCATTATTTTAGATGGTAACCAGCAGCCAGTTTGCGTAATTAGAGAATGCTGTGTAGAGATTATTCCTTATAATTTGATTTCGAAAGAACATGCTTATCATGAAGGCGAAGGAGATCGCAGTTATGAACACTGGCGCAGAGTTCATGATGATTTTTTTACGCGTGAATATAAGGAAGTAGGGAAAGAATTTTACCCGCAAGCACCAATGGTGTGTGAAGTTTTTGAGAAGGTAGAATAATGAAGCTTTTAATTATCAGACATGGTGAAAGTGAAGCAGATATTTTAAAAGTTTGTGAAGGATGGGCAGACTTTAGTTTAACTCCACGTGGACATAAACAAGCTGAGGCAATGAGCAAATATGTATCAAAACATTATCATGTAGATAAAATTTATACTAGTTCTTTAAAAAGAGCGTGCCAAACTGCACAATATTTAGAAAAATTGATTGGAATTCGTGCAATAAAAACAGATAAACTAAAAGAATTTAATAATGGACTTCGCGCAGGTTTACCATATGATGAAGCATATAAAAAGTATCCGAAAGTTGAGCTTCCAATTCATGCTTCACGTTATGGACAGGAAAGTAAATTGAATTTTAGGATGAGAATAGAATCAATTTTATCTGAAATTCTTAGCCAAAATTCTGGTGATAAAACAATTGTAATTGTTTCGCATGGTGGAGCAATTACGCAGCTATATCATGCATTATTAAAACTTCCCATAGATTCTAAAATCAAATTTGGAAGTGGGGATGCATGTATCCATGAATGGACAATAGAAGGCGACAAC
Source organism: Lactobacillus hominis DSM 23910 = CRBIP 24.179 (assembly GCF_000296835.1). Lineage (GTDB taxonomy): Bacteria > Bacillota > Bacilli > Lactobacillales > Lactobacillaceae > Lactobacillus > Lactobacillus hominis. Next base: position 13,552 of record NZ_CAKE01000004.1, read on the forward strand.
TACATAATTGATCGAGTAAATTTTTGTCCTTACAAAAATATTTAAATAGCAAAAAAGGTTCATCACTCTATAAACTTGAGTATGAACCTTTTCGTTTTTATCGATGGTTATTAGCGACTTTAACGATTTGAATAATAATTGTTGGAATTAATGCCAATACCCCAATCCAGATCAATTGATTAATTGTTAATGGAGTGACTGCAAATAAGTCGTGTAAAGCAGGAATAAACAAGATTAGTGCAAGAAGCAAAGTACCTAATCCAAATGCTGCTAAACTGTACCAATTATTCTTGAATCCTATTTTGAAGATGCTGTGCTCCGATCTACAGTTGAAGCCGTGAAGCAGACGAGCAAAAGTTAAAGTTGAAAAAGCCATAGTTGTCGCAACCGCCGCATTTGTCCGAAGCCCGATTAAGAATGCAGTGATTACGCCAACTGAGATCAAAAGACCTTGAAGAGTAATTTTACATACTAGTTGTTTATCAAGGATTCCAATTTTAGGATCACGTGGCTTTTTATCTAAAACATCTTTAGCACCTGGCTCCATTCCGATAGCCAATGCTGGAAGTGAGTCAGTTACTAAGTTGATGAATAGAAGTTGAACTGCGACGAATGGAACCGGGAAGCCACCAATTGAAGCAAACAAAACAGTGATGATTGCAGATAAGTTTCCTGATAACAGATACATAATCGCATTTTTGATATTTTCAAAAACAGTTCTTCCATTTGCGACTGCCTTAATGATCGTCGCAAAGTTATCATCTGCCAAGATCATGCTGGCTGCATCCTTAGAAACTTCCGTACCAGTAATTCCCATGGCCACACCAATGTCAGCTTTCTTAAGAGCAGGTGCGTCGTTAACACCATCCCCAGTCATCGATACGATATGATCTTTTTGTTGCCAAGCCTTAACGATGCGGATCTTGTTTTCAGGAGAAACTCGTGCATAAACTGCAATTTTATCAATTTTTTCTGCGAGCTCATTATCACTCATCTTGTCTAATTCTAAACCTGTTACAGCCATATCACCATCAGTGAAGAGGCCAATCTTCTTAGCAATGGCAACAGCAGTAACTTTGTGGTCACCAGTAATCATCACGGTGCGAATACCAGCTTTTTTAGCTCGAGCTACTGCGGCTACACTTTCGGGTCTTGGCGGATCCATTTCTGCAACTAAACCAATAAATGTAAAGCCATTTTCATTTTCAATAGATAATTCTTCATCTTTTTCTTTATAAGCAAAAGTTAAAACACGAAGTCCATTTTCTGAAAAGTGAGTGTTTTGAGCTAAAATCTCATTTCTATCTTGAGTAGTCATAGGACGCACTTCATCGCCAATACGGATATTTTCGCAGCGGTCAAGCAAGACGTCAATTGCACCTTTGACAAAAATAGTGGGTTCATTATGAATGAGGTGCTTAGTACTCATTAATTTACGTTCAGAATCAAATGGTAATTCTTGCTGACGAGTGAGCAAGTCACGCAAATCTTTTTCAGATAAACCAAGTTGGTTATTGCCTAAGTCGATACCAGGAACTTGATGATACATTTCAAGTAAGGCTGATTCAGTTGGATCACCGATAATTTGACCATCTTTGATACTTGAATCATTGTTTAAAACTGCATCATATAACAAGTAGCGGTGCAATTGATTGCTTAGATCTAATTGGTTAGGTTTTAGAACTTGACCACCAATGTATATATCTTCAACAGTCATTTTATTTTGGGTCAAAGTGCCAGTTTTATCAGAACAAATTACCGAAACAGAACCTAAGGATTCAACAGCTGCTAAGTTTTTGATAATAGCATTTTCCTTAGCCATTTTCTGTGTACCCATGGCTTGAACAATCGTTACAATTGAACTCAATGCTTCGGGAATTGCGGCTACGGCTAATGCTACCGCAAAGAGCAATGCATCAAGCAAAGGTTGCCCGCGCCATATTTGTAGACCTAAAACGGCGGCACAGATGATTAAAATTGTGATTGCTAATTTAGATGAGAAGTTATCAAGAGAAACCTGAAGTGGCGTGCGACGTTCTTTAGTTTCATTCATCAAAGAGGCGATTTTACCAATTTCAGTTTTCATCCCAGTAGCAGTAACTAAGACATTTGCTCGACCATATGTGACTAAAGAGCTGGAATAAACCATGTTGATGCGATCGCCAATTGGCAATTCTTCATCAATATCGATATCTGCCTTATCAATGTTAGTTGATTCACCTGTTAATGAACTTTCATTAACTTGCAGTGAAAAATTGTCAATAATTCGCCCATCGGCTGTTACCATATCGCCGGCTTCTAAAAGCATAATGTCGCCTGGAACGACATCTTTAGAATCGATTTCAATTTTTTCGCCATTGCGCAAAACTTTTGCGCTAGGAGAAGACAGTGATTTTAATGATTCTAGTGATTTTTCAGCTTTAATGTGCTGCACAGTTCCTAAAACTGCGTTTAAAATCAACACTGCAATAATAACCAAAGTACTTTCTAATTCTCCAGTGAAAGCAGAAATTATCGCCGCAATGATTAAGATAATTACCATCAAGTCTTTAAATTGTTCTAAGAAGACCTGAAAAGCATTTTTCTTCTTACCTTCAACTAAAGTATTCTTGCCGAATTTCTCAAGATTTTCTTTAGCTTGGGTAGATGATAAACCAGTGCTATCTGTTTTAAATTCTTTTAAAACTTCAGTTTTTGGCTGTAGATAGTATTGTTTCATAAATCCTCCATAAATTAGGCGAGTTTAGACAAAAAAAGAGACTATGCTAAACTCTAAAAGTTTATGCATAGTCTCACCATTTAAATTTACAGCGGAAAATGCTTTCGTGATATGACGCCGTAAATACAAAAATATCTTGCCGGTTACTCCCTATAAATATCGTATTTAAAATTAAACCATATTAGGAAAAATGGGGCAATATCTTTTTAAAATTATTAATATTTTTTACAACTGATTAGCAGTATTCCCAAATTTGCGATCTTTTTTAATAAACCATTTTTTAGCAAAATCTATTAATGGCCTAGTATTAATTACTTTTATTATTCCAGAGACGAGTTGTAGAGTTTGCCATTCAGTAGGAAATTCTTTTTCAAAAGCTGCGCCTAATTCATTAAAATCATCATAAGAATCTAGGTCTACGTTTTGATATTTGGTCCAGATCGTTTTGCCATTTTCAGAAATAGCCGTTGCTGCAGAGCATGCTTCAGTCTTTCTATTAATCACTGATTCAGCGTAATGAAGCATGGTGCAAGTTTCATAATCAGTTCCTAAAAAGATGGTTTTACCGTGATGTTGATAAACATAATCAAGTGGACTATTTACGCCATATGGTAAGTCAAGTGGCTGAATTTTAGCAATCTGGTGTGCATTTTTACCCCAAATAGCAACAGGCAGATAAGGGTGGCTACTTCTGACAACATCAGGCAAAGTGCGGAAGTATTCTGGCGTAATTCCTAATCCTTCCGTTTGAGAAGTCTGAGGATTATAAGGTGGCATTGAATCGCGGATTAATTGAATTAGATTTTCTTTTACTGGCGGATACTCCCAAGTAGCTGGATCACAATTGCTTGAAACTTGCGAGGGCATCATTAGAGTACCATTTGGCAAAGTTTCTTTTAATGCACTGACAATTGTTTGGCTACCACCAGGCAAATAATAAAATTTCCTCATGGCAGTATGTACGAAACAAACATCACTATTTTTAATATTTAGTTCTTTAAAAGCATGTTTTAGGTCATTTTTAGTAACTACAGTTGTAATTGAATTTTCAGACATTTTTCTTTCCTTTTTCTAAAATAAAAATTATTGGCTTGGTCTGAAAAATATTACTCTTGCTTTGATATTAGAATTATTAATAGTTATTTTCTTATTACTCATAATTTAGTTCCTTATCCTATTTTTAAGTATTTTATTATAAATTATAAAAGATAAGAACAATAGAAACAATAAAACTTAAAAATAATAATTAAAAAATTGTAGAAAAGTTTTGCTAAATTAAAATAATATGATATAGTTTAATTAACTTATAGAAACAAGAGGAAAATTGCCATATGATTCGTTTATTGAATCTTTAATATCTAATTTATTGTTTTAGTAAAAAGTGTGGGTCAAAACGCTTATTTGTTGTACCCCAAATTTGCTTACAATTAGATATTAACAGTAAACGAATTTAAGGTGATCTTTCCGTAAAATCAACCTCTTATTTGTGGTGCTGTTAATTGATTGTGAGTCCAATTAACAGCACTTTTTTCTTTGCAAAAAATGATATTGAAGATAATTAATTTTTAATCTGATATTTAACATTCAAAGAAAATGAGGATTATTGATGGGTTTAAAAGAATACTTTCAAGAAAATAAAAAACATGCTTTGTTAGTCTTGTTTTTAATGACATTAACACAAGTAATGACCACGATTTATACTTATTTGACTAGTCCTGAATTGGATGCTATTTCTAAAGGAAAGTTTGTTTTATTTTTAGAATTGATTGGGATGCAATTTGTTTTTGGTCAAATTTGTAATGTTAGTTTCAATTTAGCGAGTGTAGAAAATACCAAACAAACTCAGAATCTATTTCATTCAGTAAGACAAAGAATTCTGCATCATTATTATCAGCAACCTGATAAAGTTTCAGAAATGGAGAATCATCTGGGCAATGATTTGCAAATAATTCAAGATAGTTACTATCATATTTACTTTTATTTTTTATGTGATGCGATCTATATTGTTTTAACAATCGGAACTTTGTTTACTTTTCACTGGGTTTTAGTAGCATTTACTTTATTTGTAACTTTTTTAGCAGTCCTTGTGCCCAAGCTAATGGAAAAATACACAAATAAGGCAACTGAATTAGTTTCTAGTAAGAATGCTCAATTTTTAAATACGATTGAAAAATGGTTTGACGGACTAGATGAATTACGACGATACAAAAATAAGGTTGTTTTAAAAAAAGTGATTGGTCAAGATAGTCAAAAACTTGAAGATAGCGAATTTAAACGTAGTAAGACTATGAGCTACGTTCAGCTTGTGTCTTCTATATTTGATATAACGGGGCGAATTGGTGTGCCACTTATTGCCGGGATCTTGTTTATCAATCATCAAGTAAGTTTGGGAGCAATTTTGACAGCTGGTTATTTTGCTAATGGTATCTTTTGGAGCGTAAAAAATTGTATTTCTAATTATGTTCAACTAAAATCAACGCAGACTTTAAGAAATATAATTCTTGAATTGCAAAAGACAAGCAATGAAGAAAAATATGATCCGATTGATGAAGTTGCATCAATTGAGATTAGAAAATTAAGCATTAAATATAAACATGGACAGCAGATTTTCTATCCAGATTTTTCTATAAATTTAGGTGAGAAAGTATTGCTTACAGGTGATAGCGGCACTGGAAAATCAACTTTAATTAAGACTCTTTTAGGACAAATAAAGCCGATTAGTGGAGAAGTTATTTATCGTAACTTTAATGGAAAAGTTATTCATCCCGATCTAAGGCAGATTGGTTATTTAGCGCAAGATCTCATCATGTTTCCGGGCACTATCAAGGAAAACATTACAATGTTTGATGAAAAACTCAATAGTAGCGTGCAAACTTTAGTTGATGCTACTCAATTTTCTACAGATCAAGATCGCTTTAAAAAAGGATTAGACACGCAGATTGATCCAAGAAAGAATTTACTTTCTGGTGGTCAAAAACAAAAAGTGGTTTTAATGCGTGAAATGCTTTTTAACAAACCTGTAGTTTATTTAGATGAAGCAACTAGTGCAATTGATCAAGGAGCTACAACTAGGATTTTGCAAGAAATTGTTAAAACCAAACAAACCGTTTTAATGATTGCACATAATTTGAATTCAAATCAAAAACAATTATTTGATCGTGAAATTCATCTGGAGGAAAAATAATGAGTTGGAAAGAATTATTTAAGTTTAAACCGGGGAAATTTATTTTAGTTGTTTTGTTGCATCTTACGGGAGGAATTAGCGAAGTAGGTGTTGCATATGTACTGACTTTGCAATTTAATGCTATTCGCAAGCATCACTTAGAATTATTCTTAATTTATGCTTTAGTTCAATTAATTTTGTATGTTTATGTTTATCTTGCTTATCAATTTGCAGGTATTGTTTGGCAAAAGCTGCTGCAGCAATATTTTCATCTGGTGCGGCAAGAAATTGCTGATCATTATTTTGAAGATCAAAAACATCATCGTTCTTCAGACGTACAAAATCGTTTAACAAATGATATTAATTTGATTCATAGTGATTATTTCGATTCATTTCGCTATATTATAGGAATGTTTGCGGCAATTTTTAGTGTAGCTTTTTCATTATTAACATTTCAATGGAGCTTATTAGTCGCATGTATAATTTTCGCAGCTGTTCAAATATATTTACCTAAATTATTAGATCAGTCATTGCAAAAAGCTGTTAGCCATGTTTCTAACGCTAATAAAAAATACTTAAAAACTTTAGGGGATTGGCTAATTGGTTTGAGCGAAGTCAGAAGATATTTTGCAAGTCCAACAATGTTTAAGATAATTGCGAAAAGTTCAAAAGATTTAGAAAATGCAAATGTTGAAAAAGAAAAGGTTGATCAAAAACTAGATTATTTAAATCAGCTGAGTTACTCCTTAGGAGATGCCTTGATCTTTTTGTTAACAGGATTTTTAGTTGTAAATCATTTAGCGGCTTTTGGTTTAGTAGCAAGCATTGGTAATTTTAATTCGGCTCTATTTGGCTCTTTGCAAGGAATTGCAAATTATACAGGAAGAATGCGTTCAACTAAGAAGCTGCGCCAAGAGATTTGGCAGGCTCGAAAACAAATAACCTCAAAAAAAGATAGAAATCTTGAGATCGTTACTAGTTTCTCAATTCATGATTTAGCAATTGATTTTGATAATGGAGAAGGTGTCTCTTATGCGGATTTAGCTATAAAAAATGGTGAGCATATTCTTTTAACTGGAGATTCTGGTACAGGAAAATCCACGTTATTCAAGTTGTTATTGGGAGAATTAAAGCCTAGTCGGGGCAGTATAAAGTATTTCGGTTTCGATAACAAAGAAATTTCACCTGATTTATCTACTATAGGCTATTTACCACAAGAGCCAATTCTTTTTCCGGTATCGATTAGAGATAATATTACTATGTTTAAACAAAAGTTAGATAAATTGGTTATTCCGGCTGTTGGACAAGTTCAATTAGTTAGCGATATTAATAAATTCCCGGCTGGAATTGAGACAAAGATTAATTTAGACAAATTAAATGTGTCAGGCGGTCAAAAACAAAAAATCGTTTTAGCTAGAAGTCGCGTGCATGATAGTCAATTAGTCTTAATTGATGAAGCCACTAGTGCGATTGATCAACATGCAACGATGCAGATTTTAAAAGCAGTTTTGAAAACCAATGCGACAGTGGTTTTCATTGCTCATAACTTTAATGAAGAAATGCGTAAGTTATTTGATCGTGAAATTAAATTAGATAGATAATTTTATATTTAAAGAAAAGTTTCTTTCTATATTAGATAATATATAGAAGGAAACTTTTTTGATAAGATATAGTTAAATGGATGACTAATATTACAGTAATAAAATTATGTTAAGTAGGTGTAAAAATGAATGATGCAGAATTAAATAAAATTAGTAAGCAAGGACTTAATTGGGTAAAGGACAATTTAAAGTTTTATCGGATTGGGCCCAGCACAATTGAAGTTGAAACTCCACTGATTGATGCGTTTGGTCAAAAGATTTATTGTTTTATTATGAAGCAAGACGAAGGATATCGAGTAAGCGATGATTCTTGGATGCTTTATAAATTAGATCCGATGCAAGAAGATGAAGATTTCCAAGAAGCTGCACAAGATATTGTCTTAGGATCTGGTTTTGATTATGACGATCAAACCGGTGAAATTTTTCAAGATGTGACTTATGCAGAATTAGCAATGATGGTTAATAATTTAGCTCAACTTGAAGTGGCACTATCATTTATTAAATAGTCGTAAATTAGAACAGCTATCTTTGTATAATTATGAGAACTTGCGTTAGACTAGTACTATGAAAGCGATTGCTAGAAAGAGGTAGCAGAATGTTTAATGATAGTTTACTCAATATATTGCAAGCAAGTTGGAAGAAATGGGATAATCCCAGTGTTTCTGTCAAGGCTGTTAATCCGAATGAATATATAGTTTTTACTGATCAAACTAATGACTTAAATGAAGGAATATACTTTTATTTAAAAACTAATTCTGACGGCACTTATAGCTTGAGCGATCGAGTTTTAACTGTTAATTCAGTTAACCGTGAGATCGGTGATTTCAATGCTATCAAGCATGAAGCAGCGCGCATTGCTGCCCAATACGGTATTTTGCTGAATAATCAAGGCGAGTTTGTTAATGAAGAAGTAGGGCAGTTGAATTTGTCTAGCGCTATGTATAATTTTGAAAGAATGCTTTATGACGTAATGGATTATGCTGCACGAAACGTGAGATAAAATGAATCAAGAAATAGCTCGATTAAAAAACATTTGGAATGAATGGAGTCAAAATTTAGTTAGTTTCAAATATGTGCAAGATAATAATTATTTAGTTGAAACTAAATTTATGACTCGTAATAATAAGCCAATAAGTTTTAATCTTTTCTTTGATGAAGATGGCATTTATAGAATGCGTTATCAAAAAGAAAAGAAAATTTTAGAAGTCAATAATATTAAGGAAGAGAATCTTCCTGCTGAAATTTTACGGTTTGCTTTAATGATCGATAATTAGAAATGTGAATTTAAAATCAAAGAAAGATATGTAATTTTTTCTACTTAAAACGCTATTTGTATATTATTTTGAAGAATCAAGCATAATAAGATGTTTGATTCTTTTTATTTTGTTTAACATTTTGGCTTTAAAAATGTTGATTTAATACCAACAATAAAGGAAAAATAAGTTTTACAAATTTTGAAATATAAGACTTTTTTCTGTAATAAAATTGTAAAGTTAAGGTATAATATCTTTATAAAGTTATTAATAGATCGAAGTAAAGCTGGGACCTATTAGAGGGAGATATTATTATGATTAAGCAATTAAACAAAACAATTAAAAAACTGGCATTGACACTTACTGCTGCAGGTATTATTTCTGGAGTTGGTTTTCAAAGTAGCGTAGTTAAAGCTGATACTGTTAAGGAAGATTCAAAGGCAACTTACAACGCTTCAATGGATCAAGACTTAAAAGATCATAAGAATTTGCAGGCTTACCGTAATCCATTAATTGCAGCTAGTTTAACTACTCCTGTAAATGAAGTGCCACAAGCACAATTAGGCGTAAGCAACTGGGATAGTCTTCCAGCAGGCACAACTGCTAAATGGAATATGGAACCTGATGTATCAAAAGCTGGAACTAGTTATGGTCAAATTATCGTAACATTTCCGGATGGATCAGCTTCTAATTTAGCTGTTTATGTCACTGCTTCTGATTCTTCCAAACAAGCTCCAGTTGAAGATGAACAACAACCTGCTAATACTGAAAAAGAAAATGATCAAAGTAGCGTACAATCTCCAGTAATTGTTAGAGATGCTAATAACGTTAAAACTAATGCACGTAACAATAATGTTAAAGAAAATAGTACCGTTGCACCTCAATCACAAAGCAGTGTGGTTAGTGATGAAACTGCTCATGTTGCAGGAGATGCTAAATTACCACAAACTAGTGCTAAAAATGCAGTAGTTATTATGATGATGGGTGTTATGACCATTATTGCCAGCTTAAGTTTAATTGCTAGAAACTTAATCAAAGAAAGAAATTAATTTATAGTTGTTTAATGCAACATAAAAGACCTTGTCTTATTTGACAAGGTCTTTTTTCAAAAGCATTATTTTTCTTTATTGTCTTTTTCGTCTTTAGTAGGCTTTTTCTTAGATTTTTCTTTTGGATCATCTGGCATGATGGCAAATTTATCTAACATTTTTTCTAATTCATCGTTCTTTTTAAAAGTTAAACCCATAATTGATCTCCTTTACTTTTTTATTTTATTATAAAAGAAAATTGTTTATTTTGCATTGTTAAGTTTTTAGAGGTAGAAATGTATTTTGAAACAAGCGATCATGTAAAACTTTTTTATACCGATACGCAAAAAGGTAATCTAACTTTAATTTGTATTCCCGGAATTGGCGGTTCACATGTATTATGGGATCAAGTAGTCGATTTGCTTAAAGAACAATATCGCGTTATTGTAACTGATCCACGTAATCAGGGCTTATCTCAAAGGACACCAAAGGGTGAAACAATTGAACGTCATGCACAAGATCTTGAAGAATTATTAGAGTATTTGAAAATAGATAAAGCCGTTGGAATGGGCAATTCAATGGGAGCTGCAACCTTTGTTCGCTTATATAAATAAATATGGTGCTAATAGATTTTTACGTCTGGTTGATTTAGATCAATCACCTAAAATGATCGCTGATCCAAGCTGGCAATACGGCTTTAAGGATTTAAATGTAGATAATTTTCCCGAGTATCTTAAACTGGATTTTGGGAAAGCGCATTATGCTCATTTAAATCATCAGATGGTGGCTCGTGCTAAAAAAGAATATCATGATTTTCCCTATGATCCAAAGCAAAACTATAGGTTCTTGGTAGATCATGCAAGTAAGGACTGGCGAAATACTTTAAAGAATTTGACTATTCCTTTATTAATTCTAGTAGGTGATCATTCTCCTTATTTTGATTATAATTTTGCTAAAGAAGTTGCTTCATGGAATAAGTTAATTTCATATAAAGTAATTAAAGATTGTGGTCATTTAATTCAAGCTGAAAAGCCTCAAGAACTGGCTACGATTATTGAAAAATTTGTAAATTAAAAAGTGTTGATCAAAAATCAACACTTTTGTTTTCAACTATTTTAAAATTTAAAATCTTTATTTCGAATTGAAGCTAAGAAATCTTCATGTTTCTTTTCTTCATCCTTATCTTTATCGATAAAGAAGTAACAAGCAGCAGCCACAACGCCTACGACGGCTCCAACTAATAAAGTTTTAGGAGTAAAGTTCGTCACCATATAACAAGAAATAATTAAAGCAATTACGGGAATAGTATATTTGCCAGGTAATGAGAACCCATGAGTAGGGTATTCATTACTATGTTTGAACTTAATTACCGCCAAAATTGATGGGACATATTGGACAAATGATGCCAAAACCGTACATGCTACTAAGAATAGATAGCTTTGCGTACATAATGCTAATGACAAAATAGCAGTCATAATAATTGCAACCCAAGGTGCATCATACTTGTTTTTCTTGCCAATCCACTTTGGCAGCATTGCATGTTCTGTCGCTAATGATGAAATCAATGATGGTGTATTGAATGAAGCAGAAAATGCTACTCCGAAAATGGAAATCAGCATTCCAACAATCATTAAGGCAAATCCCCATTGACCAACGCCTGTCTTTAAAGCTGAAGCTAAGGGATTAGAATATGAACCTAATTTATATCCGGATAAACCAATAGCCACTAACAACATCAAGCAATCTAAGATTGTGACAGAAGTCATAACAGCAATTAAAACTCGTGGAATATTTTTTTCTGGATTATTCATTTGCTTGGCAGCAATTGGAATGAACGAAAAGCCAGTAAATAAGTAAAAAATTGGTGTAAATGCTTCACCGAAATGTTTGAAAAACGGTACTGGACCTTTTAGTGCAGCTGCTGGAATTACCGGAGTAAAGTTTGCCTTTTTAATAAAGAAAGCTCCGATTACAATAAATAGAATTAAAGTAATAATTTTAGCGGCTGCTGAAATATTATTAACTAGCTTGACTAAAGAACGACCGAAAAAATTAATGATCGAAAATAGAAGAACTAAAAAGACAATGCCAGACATGTAAATTGTATTATTCTTAAATGCTGGCAAAAAGCTCTTTAAAACAGTCAGTAATGCCACAACTTCAGCCGATAAAGTTGTACAGCCTAAAAACCAAGTAAAGATACCTAATTCATAGCCTGCAAAACGACCAAAGGCGTTGTAAGAATACAGCCAAGCAGCACCAGATCCAGTGAAACGACTAGATAAATCTGCGTAACATAGCGCAATCATTGATACAGTAACTGCTGTACATAACAATACGCAAATCGCAGATAAATTCATATATTTATAAATGGTAGAAGGAAGTAAGAAAGTTCCTGAACCAATAACAGCATTAATACCCAAAAAGTAGATTGAAATAAAAGATAGCTTTTTAGGTACAGTATTTTGATTTTTCATAAAATAAACCTCTTTTGTGCCTTTCTTTGTTCTATTGTATATTTTTTTTGATCTAACGAAGCAAATAAATATAATTTTTGAATATTACTTACTTTTTAACAGTTTGCTGTTGACTTACTAATAATAAGTGATATTCTATACATGTGAAAGATAAAAGCTAATAAGGAGTTTCAAAAATGACTGAAATTATTCAAGTTTGCACTTTAGCTATCAAATAATAATTATTTTTATTTTTCGGAGGTTTATTATGAAAAAAATTGCTATTTTAGGTGCTGCGGGACAAATTGCTGTATTAGCTGAAAAGATGCTATTAAATGATCAAGATAATGAATTGATTTTATTTTTGCGCCATCCAAATAAATTAGATCAAAGTAAAATAGATAACGAACGTGAAAAAATAGTAGTCGGAGATGCAAGTAATTATGATCAGGTGAAAAATGCGGTGGCGGGTGCCGATATCGTCTATGCTAATTTAGCTGGATCAAATATTGAAAGACAAGCTAAGACTGTAGTTAAAGCGATGGATGCAGAAAAAATAAAACGCTTAATTTGGATTTCATCATTAGGCATATATAATGAAGTTCCAGGTAAATTTGGTAAATGGAATAAAGACGTCCTTGGATCTTATTTAACGACATACCGCGCAGCAGCTGATGTAATTACAGCTAGTGATTTGGATTACACAATTATTAGGCCGGCTTGGTTAACAAATAAAGATGAAATAGATTATGAAGAAACTCTCGGCGCTAATACTGCATTTAAAGGAACAGAGGTTTCAAGAAAAAGCGTGGCTAAGCATGTTGTAGATCTAATTGAACATCCCGAAAAAGAAATTAAAGCTAATGTAGGTTTAAATAAGCCAAATACTGACGGTGATAAGCCTGCTTGGTATTAGAAGATAGAAATAAAGGAAGTACGCATATCTGTACTTCCTTTATTTTGCACTTTAATATTAATTTTTGGCTTTGATTCTGTTTTTGTACCATTTAATGCCAAAGCAAATGAACAATATAATCAATAAGCCAATAATGATTAATGTATAATCGTCAAAGATTTTAACAATAACTTGCCAATTTTTACCCATGTGAAAACCTAGGTAAATTAGCACGCTATTCCAAATTAACGAGCCTAAAGTAGTTAAAACCAGAAATTTTGCCCAACTAACGCGGGCAATTCCTGCTGGTATAGAAATTAAACTTCGCACAACGGGAATACAGCGTCCATAAAAAATAGCTCCTATGCCATGTTTGTCAAACCAATTAATAGCTTTTTGAGCATCATCTTTTTTAAAACCTAAAATCTTAAATAATTTAGTAGATAGTAATTTTTCTAAACGACTTAGAGTTAGATTTCGACTTAAGGCAAATAAGATAATTGCACCAAGTAACGAGCCTAGAGTTGAAAAGATAATTACACCAAGCAATTTTAAATTAGTAATGTGAACTAAGAATCCACCTAAAGTAAGAATTACTTCAGAAGGAATAGGAGGAAAAATATTTTCAACTGCAATTAATAATAAGATGGCAAAATAGCCAAATTGTTCAATAAATGAAGTTAACCATGTTGTCATATATTTGCTTACCTGAGCCTAATTCTATTGTCTTTTTAAAATTGCATCCATTTCGTCAAAGAATGCTTTTTTGTTGGTGCCAGTAACTAAAGTTAGTTCTTTACCATCATCTGCTTCATACATTTTTCCAGCACTAAGACCATGAGTGATAACTTTAGCCTTGACTTGTTTGCTGGCGACTAATTTTGGATCTAAACACGACATGGTAGTTAAAACATCCCACAAATATAGCTCAGCACCTGGGACAGAAACAATTAAGCTATAGCCCAGACCAACTAAGTCGATTGCAGGATATTTTCTCAAACTTGCCCAGTGTTGGCGAAGATCATCCGTTAAAGGAATTTCTTCAGTACTTTCTAAACCTACCATTTGAATCTTTAAATTTGATTCGAGAACTCGTTTGACAGCTTCAGGATCCCAGAAAGCATTCCATTCTTGGCTGCCATCAGCGTCAACAGCCATTACATTGCCATGACCATCTAAACTGCCACCCATCCAGTAAACTTTGTCGATTTTATCTTCAATAGTTGGATCTTCATCTAAAGCCTTAGCCAAATCAGTGATAGGGCCAGTCATTACTAGGTCAACTAAACCATCGGTATGCTTAATTTTATCAATCATGTCTAAATATGCTGGAAGTTTTGCTTCTGGTGTTTTGATTTCAGCATTTTCATTTAAAATAGGAAAGTAGTTAAATGAATAGGGTGCCATGCGCCATTTTTCTGGGAATTGGTGAATAGCTCTTGAATCTGAACGTGCTACTTCAAGCTTGTCGTTACGGAGGTTAAATTTATCGACCATTTTACGGCATGCTTCAATAGCAGGATCAATATAGCCATCGCCATCAATCGCACTAACTCCAATTAATTTGATATCAGGAGCTTGCAAGAGTAGCAGCAAAGAAACTAAATCGTCAATATTTCCGTCGTGATTAAAATAGATATTTTTCATTTTTATGCCTCAATTTAAATATAGTTAAATACATTCTATCTAAAAATACTAGTAGTCGTAAACTAAAACACAAGCTTTTATACTTACTATTTGTGTGCAACGTGTTAAACTATTAAATGCTAAAAATATGAAGGAGAATGAGAGATGGCAACGCAATACATTGAAAATAAATTAAAACTTTTACCATCACAGCCTGGCTGCTATCTTATGAAAGATATCAACGGCAATGTAATATACGTTGGTAAATCTAAAAACTTGAAAAATCGAGTTCGTTCATACTTTAAAAGCAAACAGGTTGGTCGTCGAGCAGAATTAGTCAAAGAAATTAGAGATTTCGATATTATTACTGTTTCTTCGGATAAAGAATCATTTTTGCTTGAAATTACTTTAATTAAAAAATATCAACCTTATTACAATGTTCAACTTAAGCAAGGTACAGGCTATCCATATATCGAAATAACTAATGAAAGAGATCCTCAGACTAAATTAACTTCGATTGTCAAAAAAGATGGTGGCTATTATTTTGGCCCGTATCCAAATGTATATGCTGCGCAAGCAACCTTGAAGTTTATTCAGAAAGTTTGGCCATTAAGACGCTGTCATGGAAAACAGGGCCGTCCGTGTCTTTATTATCATATGGGACAATGTTTAGGAGCTTGTTTTAAAGAAGTGCCAAAATCAGAATATAATGCTCAAATTAAAAAGATAAAGAGCTTTTTGAATGGTGATATTAGTGAAGCGAAAAGTGAATTGACTGCACAAATGCAAAAAGCCAGTGAAAACTTAGAATTTGAAAGGGCAGCTGAAGTTCGCGATGAGCTAAACTATATTGAACAAACCGTTGAAAAACAAAAGATCATTTCCAATGATAATACGCAAAGAGATATTTTTAATTTCTACGTTGATAAGTCATGGATTTCAATTCAAATATTCTTTTTGCGTCAAGCTAAACTTTTGCGTCGCGAAACCAGAATGTTTCCATTGACAGATGTAAGTGAACCAGAAGATGAATTTATTTCTTTTATTGCTCAATTTTACAATCAAAGAAATAGAGTTTTGCCTAAAGAAGTATTAGTTCCAAAGGGACTAGATAATGTGGCTTTGAGCGAAGTTTTAAAGACGCCAGTTCGTACGCCTCAAAGAGGTCAAAAACGGGCTTTATTAGACATGGCTCATGATAATGCTAAATTAAAGCTCGATGAAAAATTCCGTTTGTTAGAATTAGGCAATCGTAAGACTAAAGGCGCTCAGGCTGAAATTTTTAAAGCCTTAGGCTTAGATTATGGCCATCGCATTGAGAGTTTTGACCACTCGCATATTCAAGGAACTGACCCAGTTTCCGCATTAGTTGTATTTACTGACGGTGAACCAGATAAAAATGAATATCGAAAATTTAAGCTAAAAGGAGAAGTCGAGCATCAAAATGGTGGCGATGAAGTTAGAAATACGCGTGAAGTTGTGCGCAGACGCTATGGTCGTTTAAAAAGAGAAAAAAAGCGCATGCCTGATTTAATCTTAATGGATGGTGGTCAGATTCAAGTTGATGCCTGTTTAGATGTTTTAAGAAATGAATTAGACTTAAATATTCCTGTGGCCGGAATGGTTAAAGATGATCATCACCGCACGAATCACTTGCTTTATGGAGATCCAACAAAGGGACAAGAATTAAAATTAATTCCTATGAATCCAAAATCTCAAGGTTTTTATTTAATGACTCGTATTCAAGATGAGGTTCACCGCTTTGCTATTACTTTTCACCGAAAAACGCATGCTAAAAATGCACTTTCGAGTAAGTTAGATCATATTAAAGGAATTGGTCCAAAGAGTAGAAATAAATTATTAAGAGAATTTGGTTCAATGAAGAAAATTAAAGAAGCATCAATCGATGAATTAAGACAAGCTGGATTAACTTTGCCACAAGCGCAAACAGTAAAATTAAGTTTATAAAATCGCTATGTAGAGCATGGCTGATGTGTTATCATATAAAAGAATGTAGAAAATTTTATTAAAGGAGGGATAAGATGTTTGTCGATCAAACAAAAGTAGACGTTCAAGCTGGAAAAGGCGGCGATGGTGCAGTTGCTTTTCGTCATGAAAAATATGTACCGCTTGGTGGTCCTGCTGGAGGCGACGGTGGTCGCGGAGGTAGCATTTATCTTGTGGCTGACTCTGGGTTACGTACTTTAATGGATTTTCGTTTTAGAAGAAAATTTAAAGCTGATAATGGAGAAAATGGACGCATTAAATCCCAATACGGAAAGGGCGCTAAGGATGTTTATTTGAAAGTGCCAATGGGAACCAGTGTTTATGACTTTAATACTGGCGAATTGTTAGGTGACTTGGTAAAAAATGGTCAACAATTGATGGTTGCTCGTGGCGGACGTGGTGGCCGTGGCAATATTCACTTTGCTACAAGTACCCGCACAGCTCCTGAAATTGCTGAAAATGGAGAACCTGGAGAATATCGCACATTACGCTTAGAGCTAAAGGTTTTGGCTGATGTCGGATTAGTTGGTTTTCCTTCAGTAGGTAAGTCGACTTTACTATCAGTTGTTACTAAAGCTAAGCCAAAGATTGCAGCTTATGAATTTACTACTTTGACTCCCAATTTGGGGATGGTAGTTTTACCTGATGGACGTGATTTTTCAATGGCTGACTTACCAGGATTAATTAAAGGTGCTTCTGAAGGCGTCGGTTTAGGGATTCAGTTCCTACGCCACGTTGAAAGAACAAAAGTAATTTTGCATCTTGTTTCAATGGATCCTAATAATGGTCGGGATGCTTATGAAGATTACCAAACCATTAGAAAAGAACTTGCCGGCTATACAACTGATTTAACCGATAAGAAGGAATTGATTGTCGCTTCGCAGATGGATATTCCTGGCAGTGAAGAAAAATTGGCAAAATTCAAAGAGAAACTCGGTAAAGATGTGGTTGTTTATCCAATTTCAAGCGTTACTCACCAAGGAGTAGGTCCGCTAATGAATGCTGCTGCTGATTTAGTGGATGAAATTTCACGCGAGCAAGCTGAAAAAACAGCCGAAATCAAAGTGGATGAAAAAGAATATGTATATAGCAAGCCTCTTGATGACAAGTTTGAGATTGAAAGAACTGGTGAACACAGCTTTAACATTACTGGCGAAAAGCTTGAAAGAATCGTTCAAAGAACTAATCTTGACCACACAGATGGTATAATGCTGCTTGCTCGTAAGTTGAAGAGTATGGGCGTCGATGAAGCCTTGAGAAATAAAGGAGCTCAAAACGGAGATGAAGTCACAATTGTCGACTTTACCTTTGAATTCGTAGACTAAAAAAATTGAGGGAAGAATATTGAAGACTAAAAACCGCTTTATCACTGGATATGCAGGCTTACGTGCTTTAGCTGTTATTGGAGTCATTTTATATCACCTTGATCCTAACAGGTTTATGGGTGGATATTTAGGTGTACCAATTTTCCTAGTTTTATCTGGATACTTGGTGACAGATCATATGTTTCATTCATATGAGCAAAAAGGCAGTTACAACAATAAAGGATTTTATCTTCGTCGCATTAAGAAACTTTATCCGCAAATGATTACACTTTTGTGGGTATGTAGCGCCTATATTCTTTTATTTCAACAAAATTTACTCAATAAGTTAAATCAAATTGTCATTACTAACTTGCTCAATGTTTATAACTTTTGGCAAATTTTTAATGGACAATCTTATTTTGAACGTTTTGCTGCTAATGAATCTCCATTTGTTCACTTATGGACGATGTCAATTGAAGGTCAATTCTATATTCTTTGGCCTTTAGTTATTTTTTTGCTTGTAAAATTCGTTAAACATAAAAATGTTAGATTTTGGATTTTAACTTTCTTTACACTTTTATCTGCTATTGAAATGGCAGCCTTATTTAAGCCAGGCGTAGATACTAGTCGCATTTATTATGGTACTGATACGCGCTTTTTCTCACTTGGTTTGGGTGCAATGCTAGCAGCGGTGTGGCCAACTTGGAAATTACGTCAAGAAGTTAGACCGCAAGACAGTCGCTTGCTTGATATCGTTGGCGGCATTAGCTTAATTGCTATTTTATGGATGGCAATGAGTCCCCTGTTTAATCCAGTTCAAGGGTTTGTATATCGTGGCGGGATGTTCCTATTTTCTGTAGTAACAACGATTTTTGTTGCGATTATTGCTCATCCCGGAAGTCATTGGAACAAATGGCTGACTAATCCGATCTTTAAATGGATTGGTTCAAGAAGTTATGGTATTTATCTCTGGCAATTTCCAATAATGATCTTTTTTGAAGATAAAGTTAAAGATATGGCTGATCATGTGGTTTTATATCGCTTGATTGAAGTGGCTTTAATTTTAATTATCTCTGAACTTTCATTTCGTTATATTGAAAAGCCAATGGGTAAGATTACCTGGGTTAAAACTAAGGAATTCTTTGGGAAAGTTGCTAATTTACAAAATACTTATTTAATACAAAAAGCAGTTGCTGTTTTAACTGCAATTGTATTTGTATTAGGTAGTGCGGCAATTATTAAAGCACCTAGCGTTAAAGCAGAAAATGTTAATGATTCTCCTTTAGCGCGTCAAATTAAGAAAAACCGTAGTCAGCAGCTTAAAGACAATAAGCGCTTGATTAAGCAAGCGAAAAAGAGCAATAAAGGTAAAAAAGAAAGTAAAGCTGAAATTCTTAGACAGGCCAAAGTTTTGGCAAAAACGCATCCAGTTAATCAAGAATTTGAAAAATACGGTATCTCACAAGTTGATCTACAACTAGCTCAAAAGATAAAAGTTACTGCAATTGGAGATTCAGTTATGGCTGGTTCTAGCCAGAATTTGAAGCAATTAATGCCTAATATGATTGTTGATGCTGCAGTTTCTCGTCAATTAGCTCCAACAATTGCGCTTTTTGAACAATACAAGAGTCAAGGTGCATTGAATTCTAATGTCTTGGTAGGTTTAGGGACTAATGGCCCATTTACCATGAAGGATATTGACCATTTGATGAGCATCGTAGGAAACAAGCGTCGCATTTTTTGGATTAATATTCATGTTCCTTCAAAAGACTGGCAACGTCCTATGAATGCATTACTTCAAAAGGCTAGTCAAAAATATAAGAATTTAATTGTAATTGACTGGTATGATATGGCACATCAGCATAACAATTGGCTTTACACTGATCTTACGCATCCAAATCCAACTGGATCAAAATACTATTCTGCACAAATCGCAAAAATAATCGTTGAGAAAGGTCTTTATTAGATAGTTTTTCATGGAAATACAATTTTTAGGTACAGGCGCCGGACAGCCTTCAAAAGGGCGCAATGTTTCTTGTACAGCACTTAAACTTTTAGATGAATTAAATGAAATATGGCTATTTGATGTGGGTGAAGCAACCCAACACCAGATTTTAAGGACCAATATTCGACCACGCAAAATTACAAGAATATTCATTTCTCATAATCATGGAGACCACATCTTTGGGCTACCTGGATTATTATCATCTAGATCATTTCAAGGTGATGGGGGTCCCTTAACAATTTATGGACCTCCAGGAATCGAGCAATTTGTTCAAACATCTTTAAAAGTTTCTCGAACTAAGGTTTCTTATCCGATTAAATACGTTAATTTAACCGATGATGGACTGATATTTGAAAACAGTAGTTTTGCTGTTTTTACTGCAAAATTGGATCACAGAGTACCAAGCTATGGCTTTAGAGTTGTCGAAAAACCTAAACCTGGCGAACTTTTAATGGATAAGTTAGCTGAATATCATGTTCCTAATGGTCCATTATTGGGTCAGCTGAAAGCCGGAAAAACAGTAGTTTTAGATGATGGAACCACTTTAAATGGCAAAGACTTTTTAGGCGAGCCAAGACCAGGTAGAATTGTAACGATTATTTATGATACAAGACCAACTAAAAGTATTGGGCAATTGGCTCAAGATGCAGACGTTTTAGTTCACGAATCTACTTTTGATGGTGAAGATAGCAAGATGGCGCATCGCTATTTCCACTCTACTTGTATTGATGCAGCGAAAGTTGCTGCTAGTCATAATGTGGTTCAGCTTTATTTGAACCATATCTCAGCACGTTATACTGGCAAAGCAGGACAGCAACTTGAAAAACAAGCTAGAAAAGTTTTTAAAAATACTCGCCTAGCGAATGATTTAGATAGTTATGAAATTAAAATAAGGAAGCAAGATAATGAGTAATTCTTTGAGAGATAAAGTTGTAATAGTTACAGGAGCATCAAGTGGTATTGGTAAATCGATAGCTTTAGAAAGTGCTAGTCGTGGGGCCTGTGTTGTATTGCTTGCTCGAAGTCTAGATAAACTAAATGAAGTGGCTGAAGAAGCTAGAAAACTTTCTGGTAGTCAAGCTTTCGTAATTCCTACAGACATGAGCAAAGCGGACCAAATCGATGCCGCATTTAACGAAATAATTAAAAATGTGGATCATATTGACTATTTGGTAAATGCTGCTGGATTTGGAGTTTTCGATGAATTTCTCAAAATGAATCCGCAACTTGCTCCAAAAATGTTTCAAACTAATGTCTTAGGACTAATGTATTTTACGCGCTTAATTGCACGTATTATGATGGACCAAAAAGAAGGACAAATTATTAATTTTGGTTCTATTGCAGGTATTGTGCCTACAACTAAGACAGCAGTATATAGCGCAACTAAGGCTGCTGTAATTCAATTTTCAAATGTTTTGCGTCTAGAATTAAAACCATTCGACGTTAAAGTTATGACTGTAAATCCTGGTCCTGTTTACACTAATTTCTTTAATATTGCGGATAAAACTGGAAATTACGAAAAGAATGTTCAACGTTTTATGCTTGATCCTGATGATGTGGCATGGCAGGTAGTACATTTCTTTGGTTCAAATCGCCGAGAATTAAATTTACCAATTAGTCTCTCAGTTTTAGCTAAGCTATATCAAATTTTTCCTACCATTGGCGATTGGGCAAGTTTAAAATTTGCTAGTAGAAAGTAGGAATGATTAATGAAAAAAAACAGTAAGCAAAGTAAATTAGTTTTTGGGTTGGTAATAGTCTTAATTTTAGTAATTTTTGCATGCTTAAACATTGAGCCAGTAGCTATTAATTTTGGATTTTTCCAACCACAAATGCCGCTAATTATTATTTTAGTAATTATGATGCTTTTAGGTGCCTTAGTCTCACTTTTATTGGGAAATGGTGAGAAAGGCAAAAGCAAAGAAAATGCAAAAGCTTTAGCTGAACAAAAACAAAAGTTAGAAAAAGAATTTCAAAAAACTTTGGCTGATAAAAATCAGAAAATTTCTGAATTGGAAGCTAAAGTTGATCGTCTGCAAGAAGAAAAAAATCAAACTTCTGCTGATAAAAACAAGATTTAACTTGATTTATCAGTTAGTAGATTGTATTATTGAAATACGTGAGTATTTAGTGACTTAATTATTTAAGTCCGTAAAGTCTCAATTCTATAAAAAAGGAGATCTAACGAATGGCAGTTCCTGCAAGAAAAACTTCTAAGCAAAGAAAACGTTCACGTCGTGGTCACATTAAGTTGGCTACACCAGCAATGCACTATGATGCAACTACTGGTGAATACCGTTTAAGCCACCGTGTTTCACCAAAGGGCTTTTACAAAGGCCGTCAAGTTGTTGAAAAGACTCAACAACAAAACAATGATTAATTAAAGACACCGGTAGGTGTCTTTTTTTATTGAAAAAGGGAGAAAATAATGAAACTAGTTATTTTGCATTCAAGTGATACTCATGGCTTTTTAATGCCAACTGATTATCAAGACAAAAACAAGTATGAAGCTCCGTTTTCTTTAAGTAGGGTAAGTAGCTTGATTAAGAGTGAGAAAGAAAAATACGGGGCTGAAAACGTGCTTGTCACGGATTCTGGAGATTGTCTTCAAGGTTCTCCACTTGCTAGTTATTGTCATACTTTACCTGAAGAAAAAGGATTGCAAGCTTTCACCGATGCCTATAATGAAGTGGGTTATGATGCTCGAGTTTTAGGAAACCATGATTTTAATTATGGGCTCGATTATTTAAGTTATTATGTCGATAATAATAAGGCACCATTTATTAATGATAATGTTTTAGATGCTGAAACTAATACGCCATTTTTAGGTCAAGAATACAAAGTTATTGAAAAAGCTGGTATAAAAATTGGCGTCATGGGGATTACAACTCAATATATTTCTCATTGGGAACCTGAAGAACATATCAAAGGTTTGAAATTTGTTTCGGGTTATGAAGCTTTATCCAAGCTGGCTGAGAAATTACGTCCTCAAGTAGATGTATTAGTTGCTCTTTATCATGGCGGATTCGAATCTGATCCCGTCAGTGGGGAAGCTACAGAACCACATACTGGTGAAAACGAAGGATATAAGATCTTAACTCAAATTCCTGAAATAGATGCATTTTTAACAGGACACCAGCATCGTCGCTTAAACCTAGTTCAAAATAATACTGCGATCGTTCAACCTGGTTATCGTGGAGAAGCCGTAGCTAAAGTAATTATTGATTTTGATAAGATTAGTGATGGGAATGTCAAAATCAATGATATGACTACTGAGTTAGTTGATACAAAAGATTATGCTCCAGATCCAAAAATTGAAGCCATTGTAAAAGAATTAGATAAAAAGACGCAAAGCTGGTTAGACCAGCCAATTGCTCATATGTCTGCGCCAGCACCTATTGAAAATGCAATTGAGGGCCGAATTAAGGGGGCACCATTTGTTAATTTGATTCAGCAGATGCAGCTATGGTTTACCAATGCTGATATCTCAGCTACAGCAATTATGTCTGAAACTGCTAAAGGTTTTTCTAAGAATGTAACTATGAGAGAAGTGCTGCTCAATTATCCATATGCAAATCAATTATGTATCGTTGATATTAGCGGCAAAGACTTGAAAGAGATTATTGAATACGCCTGCGGATTTTTAGAAAAAGATAAAGACGACAATATCAAGTTTATTAATCGCTGGATTACACCTAAGCCAATGCTTTATCATTACGATATGTTTTATCCAGTTCAGTATGAAGCTGATTTATCAAAACCAGTAGGCCATAGATTGACCAAGTTGCAATTGCATGGCAAAGATATTGACGATGATAAAATGTACCGTTTAGCCGTTAATAATTATCGTGCTTTGGGTGGCGGTTTTTACCCAGGCTACAGCATGGATAAGATTGAAAAAACGTTTGATCAAGATTACGTGCAAATGTTTGGTGAATATCTAACGCAAAATGATGTCGTAGTTGATACCAAGCCTAACTTTAAATTTTATTAAACAAGAAAAAAGAGCTATTTCATTTGAAATAGCTCTTTTTAAGATCAAAACTAATAATTATAATTTATTTTCCGTAAACTGACTTATCTTTATGGCTTTTAGCTGTGATTGTAGGAATAATTGCTGCAAATAAAATACCAAAAACAACGCCGATAATTAAGGATTGTATAGGATCAAATTTCATTTGAGTTAATGAAGCTGCAATAAAACCAATAATCTCCATAAAGATTACTGACCAAATAGTAGTAACAATATAGCGCATAAAATCTCCTTCTTTCGCTAGGTATATTAGCAAAAAATACGCCTTTGCGCAAGCAAGTATTGTGAGTTTTGGTATACTGAAAGTTAAGAAAGGGTGAATCAAATGGCGATTGCAGGACTGCAAAATATATCTAGTTTTTCTTTATTACAAAGCCCAATTACAGTTGATCAGCTAGTTAAGCAAGCTAAACAAAGAAACTATCAAGCAATTGCACTGACTGATATCAATGTCACTTATGGTTTAGTAGAATTTTATAAAGCAGCTAAAAATACGGGGATAAAACCATTATTAGGGATGCAAGTAAGAATAAATGGCTTAATTGATGAATCTCGTAAATTTGATTATGTAGTTTTAGCTAAAAATCAAAAGGGACTTGAAAACATTTTTAGGTTATCTAGCGCCATTAATTTATTAACTGAAAATGGTGAAAATAACAAAGTCTTAAATTTAAAAGAGCTAACCAAATATTTATCAGATTTAGTATTTATTATTCCTGCTAATGATCACAGCGAATTAAAATTTTTGATGGATCAAAACCCTAATTTGGCTTCAGATTTTATTAGACAATTGCAAGATCTGATTCCTCAAAGTTCGGACCTGTTTTTGGGAGTCTATGCGGATAAAAATCAAAAAAATTATATTAATTTTGCCCAATCTTTAGCTAAACAATTTGATCTACAACTAGTAGCCACTGAAGATGTGCAGTACATCAATAAACAAGACCATTTTTTGCGTAAAACTCTTTTAGCAATTAAACAAAATAATAATTTAGAAGATGTCCAAGCACTTGCAAAAAAAACGGGATCGCATTATTTAAAATCTGAAAGTGATTTACAAGAATCATATTTAAGTTTGGGACTAGATGATGCTTTAAAAAATACTAGCAAAATTGCAAGTATGTGCAGTGCTGAAATTCAGTTTCAAGATCCTCAATTGCCCAAATTTAAGCAAAACCATTTTCCAACATCGAAAGAATATTTGCATTATTTGGCTAATAAAGGTCTGCAGGAAAGGTTTCCTAACAAAGCAATTCCAAAGAATTATCAAGATCGTTTAGATTATGAACTGAAAGTAATTAATGAGATGGGATTTGATGATTACTTCTTAATTGTTTGGGATGTAATTAATTTTGCTCATTCAGTTCATATTACGACGGGGCCTGGGAGAGGATCGGCAGCTGGAAGTTTAGTTTCTTATGCTTTAAGAATCACGGAAGTTGATCCAATCCAATATAATTTGCTATTTGAACGTTTTCTAAATCCAGCTCGTCAGCAAATGCCTGATATCGACCTAGATATACCAGACGATCGACGCGATGAAGTAATTAGCTATATGTTTAAAAAATATGGCATGGATCATGCAGCGCAAATTCTTACTTTTGGTACATTAGCTGCTAAGCAAGTGCTACGCGATGTAGCACGAATCTTTGGCTTAAATAAATTCGAAGCAAGTAAATGGACGCAGGCTTTACCATATTCAAAAGAGAAATTAACTCTTAAGGACGCATATGAAAAATCGTCTGATTTAAGGATGCTAGTCAATGCATCTGATTTAAATAAGCTTTTGTTTGCGACTGCTACTCATTTGGAGGGCTTGCCACGTCATTATTCGATTCACGCCGCAGGTCTTGTTATTACCGATGATTCAATTGCAAAATTAGTTGGACTTCAAGCAGGTCCTTTGGGTATTCCTGTAACTCAGCAAACTAAATTGAATGTGGAGTCGTTAGGACTTTTAAAAATCGATTTTTTAGGATTACGAAATTTAACTATTTTAGGTCAAACCTTAGAGTTATTAAAATCTCAAGGAATTGATCTAGATCCACTAAAAATTTCATTAAATGATGCGCTAACTTTAAAATTGTTCCAGCAAGGAAATACTGATGCGGTCTTTCAATTTGAGTCAAATGGTATTAAGCAAGTATTGAGAAGATTGCACCCTGACAGTTTTGAAGATATCGTTGCAGTTAACGCCTTATACCGTCCAGGCCCAATTCAAAATATTTCGCATTTTATTGATCGTAAACATGGAAAAGAAAAAGTTGCTTATCCCGATCAAAGTTTGAAGCAGATTTTAGGACCGACATATGGAATTTTGGTTTATCAGGAACAAGTAATGCAGACAGCACAAGTTTTAGCTAGATTTTCATTAGGCCAAGCCGATTTACTTAGACGTGCGATGTCCAAAAAGAATCTTGAGGTTATTCAAAAACAAAGAGAGAAATTTATTCAAGGTGCTGTTAAATTAGGACATGCCAAAAGTGTCGCTGAAAAAGTTTATGATTATATTGCCCAATTTGCAAATTATGGTTTTAATAGGTCGCATGCAGTGGCATACAGTAAAATCGCCTTTTGGCTAGCATATCTCAAAGTACATTATCCTGCTGCTTTTTATACAGCATTACTTAATAGCAATTTAGGCGATAAAAATAAGATCAACGATTATTTAATGCAGGTTCAGGATCAGGGCATTAAGATTTTGCCACCGGATATTAATTCTTCAAAAAAAATGTTCAGCTTAAAAGATGGAAAAATTTTAGTCGGCTTGCGTGCTATCAAAGGGTTACGCAATGATTTTGTAGATGAAATCATTAATTTAAAAAAGCCGATAAAGTCTTTATCAAAATTTCTAATGCAAATTGATCCCAAATTCTTAAATCAAGCTGCGATTAATAATTTAATTAAAGCAGGAGTTTTTGATAGCATTGATCCTAATCGAAATAGCTTATTAGCTACCAGCAAAGATTTGGTTGATACGGTAAGTATGGCTGGACATAATCTGTCTTTATTTAAAACTTTAGAACCTAAAGCAGTTGAGAAAAAAGCTCCGGATAATAAAGAAAAAGCTGATATGGAAATTGAGACTATGGGATTTGCTACAACTATAAACCCACTTCTAGCGGTCCAAAAATATGCCCAAAGATTTAATGCTAAAAAATTAGCTGATTTTGATATAAATGAAACAGGCGTTGGAGTAGGAAAATTAACTAAATTAAAGCCAATTACTACCAAAAAGGGTCAAACTATGGCATTTGCGAGTTTTGCAGATAGTCAAGGTCAGCAAGAATTTACGATATTTCCAAATGCATATGAAAAAATAAAAAATATTTTGAAAATTGGCGATATCTATCTACTTCAAGTTCGGACGCAATCAGATCGTTTTGACTCATCAAAGAAGCAATATTTGTTAAACTCAGTGCGAAAAGTGAATTTTAAAGAATAATTTATAAAAATTGGTCTTAATTAAGAAAATCACAATGTAAAAGCATTGTAAGCGAAAACATTTCTTTCATGTCTGATTTAAACGCAAAATTTTAGTGTTTTTATTGCAGACAATGCTTGTAAAAAATGTTACTATTGAACCGATGTGAGTAAAACAGAATTATCGTAGAGGTGAATTCATGAAACGGATTGGTATTTTAACTAGTGGTGGAGATGCTCCTGGCATGAACGCTGCTATCAGAGCTGTCACTCGTACAGCTTTGGCAAACGACATCGAAGTATTCGGAATTCATTATGGTTTCGCTGGTTTAGTTGCTGGTGATATTTTCCAAATGACTTCAGAAACTGTTGCCGACAAGATTAACCGTGGTGGTACATTCCTTTATTCTGCTCGTTTCCCAGAGTTTGCTGAAGAAGCAACTCAATTAAAGGGAATTGAACAATTAAAGAAACACGGTATCGATGCCTTAGTTGTTATTGGTGGAGACGGTTCTTACCATGGTGCGTTAAGATTAACAGAACATGGTTACAATGCCATTGGTCTTCCTGGTTCAATTGATAACGATATCCCATATACTGATTATACAATTGGATTTGACACTGCATGCAACACAGCAATGGATGCAATTGATAAAATCCGTGATACTGCAACAAGTCACCAACGTGTGTTTGTTGTTAACGTTATGGGTCGTGAATGTGGAGATATCGCTCTTCATGTTGGTGTCGCAACTGGTGCTGACGCTATCGTTGTTCCAGAAGAACCATATGACATTAAAGAAATTGCCGAAAACTTGAAGCAAGGTTTTGCTAATGGTAAGAAGCACGGACTTGTTGTTTTAGCTGAAGGTGTTATGGACGCTGATAAGTTTAAAGACGAGCTCCTTAAATATGGTGATTTTGATGCAAGAGCAAATGTCTTAGGACATATGCAACGCGGCGGAAGTCCAACAACTCGTGATCGTGTTTTAGCAAGCAAGATGGGTGCATATGCAGTGCAATTGTTATTAGATGGTAAGGGCGGTTTAGCTGTCGGTATCGAAAATAACAAATTGTCATCACATAACATGCTTGATTTGTTTGATGCAAAGCACCACGGTGATTATTCGTTATACTCATTGAACAAAGACTTAGCCAAGTAGTTTTTGATTTTTAATTTTATAGGAGATTTTTTCAGATGAAGAAAACTAAAATTGTTAGTACTTTAGGGCCAGCCTCAAATGACGTTGAGACTATTACTAAATTGGCAGAAGCAGGTGCCAATGTTTTCCGTTTTAACTTTTCACACGGTGACCACCCAGAACACGCTTCTCGTATGAAGATGGTTCGTGAAGTTGAAAAGAAGACTGGTTTGTTACTTGGTATCGACCTTGATACTAAAGGTGCTGAAATCAGAACTACCGGACAAGAAGACGGCAAGTTCACTATTAACACTGGTGACAAGATCAGAATTTCAATGGACGCAACTAAGAAGGGTAACAAAGACAAGATTTACGTTACCTACGATGGTTTATACGATGACACCAAAAAGGGTGGTCACGTATTAATCGATGATGGTTTAGTTGACTTACTTATTCTAGACAAAGATGATGCTAACCGTGAACTTGTATGTCAAGCTCAAAACACTGGTGTTATCGGTTCTAAGAAGGGTGTTAACGCACCAGGCGTTGAAATTCGCCTTCCAGGTATCACTGAAAAAGATACTGACGACATTAAGTTTGGTATGAAGCAAGGTATTAACTTTATTTCAGCTTCATTCGTTCGTAAAGCACAAGACGTTTTAGACATTCGTCAATTGCTTGAAGAAGGTGGCTGTGAATACGTTAAGATCTTCCCTAAGATCGAATCACAAGAAGGTATTGACAACATCGACGAAATCTTAAAGGTTTCAGATGGTTTGATGGTTGCTCGTGGTGACATGGGTGTTGAAATTCCATTTATCAACGTACCATTTGTACAAAAAGACTTAATCAGAAAATGTAACGCATTAGGTAAGCCAGTTATTACTGCTACTCAAATGCTTGACTCAATGCAAGAAAACCCACGTCCAACTCGTGCCGAAGTTACTGACGTTGCTAACGCTGTCTTGGATGGTACTGATGCAACTATGCTTTCAGGTGAATCAGCAAACGGTCTTTACCCAGTTCAAGCTGTTAAGGCTATGGCTGATATTGACATGCGTACTGAAAAGCAACTTGCACAACGTAACACTTTAGCTCTTCAAAGATTCGAAGAATACCAAGGCTCAAACGTTACTGAAGCTATCGGTGAATCAGTTGTTAGAACTGCTGAAGAATTAGGTGTTAAGACTATCATTACTGCAACTGAATCAGGTTACACTGCTCGTATGATTTCTAAATACCGTCCAAACGCAGATATCATTGCAATGACTTTTGATGAAAAAGTACAACACTCATTAGGTATTGTTTGGGGCGTAAAACCTATGCTTGTTGAAAAGCCTAAGACTACTGAAGAAATGTTTGACAAGGCAGCAGAACTTGCTAAAGAAACTGGTCTTGCAAAAGACGGCGACTTGGTAATTATCGTTGCTGGTGTTCCTTTGGGTGAAACTGGTACTACTAACTTAATGAAGTTACAATTAATCGGTACCCAACTTGTTAAAGGTTTAGGTGTTGGCGATCAATCAGTTATCGGTAACGCTGTAGTTGCAACTTCTGCTGAAGAGGCAAATGCTAAGATGCAAGATGGTGATATCTTAGTTGCTAAGACTACTGACAAGGACTACATGCCAGCTATTAAGAAGGCTTCAGGTATGGTTGTTGAAGCTTCTGGCTTAACTAGTCACGCAGCAGTTGTTGGTCTTTCACTTGGTATCCCAGTTATCGTTGGTGCTACTGATGCAACTTCAAAGATCCAATCAGGTTCTAAGATTACTGTTGATGCTCGTCGTGGTGCTGTTTACCAAGGTGAAGCAACTAACCTTTAATTTTTAAAGAGAATATAAATAAGATAGTCAGCAAGTGCTGGCTATTTTATTTTTGCCTTTTTTACTTTATACTAACTAATGAATAGAAATGTTAGAAGACGGAAGGATAACGATAAGATGCTAGGCGAAATCCAAAAAGGTAAAGTAATTGATGAAAATCAAGAAGCATTTTATGTTCAAGTACAAGGTATTACATACGAACTTAAAAAAATTGAAGTAACGCAAGACGATCCGATTAAAGTTGGGGATATAGTACAAGGCTTTATCTATGAAAATAAAGACCGTAAAAAAGAAATGACGCAATTTTATCCATTTTGTCAAAAAGATCAATATGGATGGGGAACTGTTACTGAAGTACGTCGAGATTTAGGTGTCTTTGTCGATATTGGTTTAAATGATAAAGACGTAGTTGTTTCTTTGGATGATTTACCAGAAGATAAAAACTTATGGCCTAAAAAAGATGATCGTTTATTAATTAGACTAGAAACGGACGAAAAGAATCGTATTTGGGGCAAAATGGCAGATGAGAATGTCTTTGAACAATTAGCTACCAATTTCCCACGTAATCTAGAAAATAAAAATTTAGTGGGTCGTGTCTATAAAACTTATGAGATTGGTGCATTTTTGATTACGGACCAATATTACTTAGCCTTTGTTCATAATTCTGAAACTTATCATCCATTAAGATTAGGAGAAAAAGTTAAAGCAAGAGTCATTGGAATTAGCCAATACGGTCGTTTGAATATGAGCGTCATGCCAAGAGCATATGAAGAAATTGACGATGATGCACAAATGATTTTAGTTAGTTTGCGTCGTCAAGAAACAAAAACGTTGCCATTTTATGATAAAAGCGATGCTCAAGAAATCAAAAATTATTTTGGCATTTCAAAATCTGCTTTTAAGCGCGCAATTGGTCATTTATTAAAAGCTGGTTTAATCACTGAAGATAAAGATGCTGGTACGATAACTTTAGTAGAAGATAATGACAATGAATCAGATGAAGGATAATTTAGAAGATTATCTTAGATACGCGCAAGTTGAGCGTGGCTTAAGCATTAATACCATTAATTCATATCATCAAGACCTAATAGAATACTATGATTTTCTACAAGAAAATGATGAACAAACTTGGGAAGTTGATCCGATCTTAGTCAATTCTTTTTTTGCTGCACTAAGAGATCAAAACAAGGCTACATCAACGCTCAGTAGGATGCTTTCAAGCTTAAGAAAGTTTTACCAGTGGCTTCTGCGTCAACATATTATTGAAAAAGATCCTCTAATTATGATCGATGCTCCTAAAAAAGAAAAAAGATTGCCAGTTGCATTATCTTCTACTGAAGTAGAAGATTTGCTTAATAGCCCTGATGTTAATAAGGCACTAGGATTGAGAGATAGGGCAATCTTAGAGACGCTTTATGCAACTGGAATGCGAGTAAGCGAATTAATAAACTTGGAAATGGGAAACTTGCATACTGATTTAAAATTAGTTAAAGTACTGGGAAAGGGATCAAAAGAAAGATTGATTCCAATTAGCGATGTTGCTGCGTCTTGGATTAATAAATATGATCAACAAGTTCGGCAGAAGCAAATTTTAAAATCAGGTAAATATACTGATTTTATTTTTTTAAATAGTCATGGCAAACAGATGACGCGGCAAGCAATTTGGCAGATTATAAAGAAATATTGTCAAAAAGCGGGAATTACTAAAAATGTTACACCACATACTTTGAGACACACTTTTGCTACTCATTTATTAGAAAATGGTGCTGATTTACGTGTTGTACAAGAAATTTTAGGACATAGCGACATTTCTACTACTCAAATTTATACCAATTTAACGCAAAAACATATTATGGAAGTATATAATAAATCGCATCCGCGAACTTAGAAGGATTTTTATGCTTAGTAAATTTAAGAAAAATTATGAAAAGCAGGTTATGGGTTTTCTTTCTTATATTCCTGAATTTAAAAATCTTGAAAATCTTCAAGAAGAGATGAAACTTTATAAAGAAGAAAATCAATACCAAGTTTTGATATTTAAAGGTAGCGACGAAGATTGCAGAGGCATTATCGCTGTGCAAGAAAGCGATGATTTTGTTGTGATTCGATATTTATCGCTTGATCCTAGTTTTAGAACAGCTGATGTCGAAAAAGAAGTCATCACAGAGCTTCAACATGCCTATCCTGATAAGATGATTTCAGCAATGCCGGATTATACTTACTTATTAAAATACGTTGAACGGGACGATAAAAATGCAGCCAGATAGTGATTTAACTTTAGACCTTCCAAACTTTACCGGGCCATTAGATTTGCTGCTTCATTTGATTCGTTCTCAAAAAATTGATATTTATGATATTCCGATTGCTAAAATCACAGGTCAGTATCTTGCTCATTTGGCTAAGTGGCAAGAATTAGATTTGCAAATTGCAGGCGAATATTTTGTGATGGCTTCTACATTATTGCGTATAAAATCACAATATTTGTTACCAAAAAATGATTTTGTTGAGCCAGAGCAAGAAATTGAAGATCCACGTTCTGAATTAGTAGAGCAGCTTGTTCAATATTCTGTTTTCCAGAAAGTTTCTGAATATTTCAAACAAAGAAATCTTGAAGTACCAATAACGATTTCTAAAGAACCATCTGTAGCTAAGCAAAAAGCCATTGATCCATTGCCTCTAGGAGAGGTTAGTAGTGATCAACTGGCAAATACTTTTGCTTTGATCATTCATAGATTTAAAATGCGACAGCCAAATGCTGGCAGTATTGAAGTAAAAGAAACATCTATTGAAGATATGACGACTTATTTGCATGAAAAAATGGAACATGTTAAAAAATTAAGCTTTTTTGCATGTTTAAAAAATTTTGAAACTTTAGATCAAGTAATATCTTTATTTTTAGCTGTTTTAGAATTGTGTCGGCATCATAAAATATCAGTTAAACAGAGTCAAGATTTTGGAGATTTAACTTTAGAAAAAGAGTGAAGTAATGGCAAATAAACAAGCAGAATTAGAAGCAGTTTTGTATGCAGCTGGAGATAGCGGCGTTGAACAAGAAATTTTGTGTCAGCTGCTAGAAATATCACAACCTGCTTTGCGTGAATTATCAAATCATTTAAAAGATAATCTAAATAAAAGAGCGGATTCAGGGCTGCAGCTGATTTTGATAAATAATACTTTTAAATTAACTACTAGTCCAAAATGTGCTGATGTAATTTCTAAGTTCTTTCAAAAAGATGTCAATAAAAGTTTGAGTCAATCAGCTTTAGAAATTTTATCTATTATTGCATATCGTCAACCCATTACTAGAATTGAAATCGATGAAATAAGAGGCGTAAACTCTTCTGGTGCCATTCAAACGTTGATTTGGCGCGGTTTAGTTAAAATAGATGGCAAAAAAGATGTTCCAGGACATCCTAATCTTTATGTCACTACTGATTATTTCTTGCAATATTTTGGATATAAGAGCTTAGCCGATTTGCCGCTTATTGAAAACTTTTCTGAAGATATTGACGAAAATGGACAAGTTGACTTATTTGAAAGTAAAGGAAAAGCTGACGCTCATTTAGAAAACAATGATAAATTAGGAGATTAACATGTCAGAAAGATTGCAAAAAGTCATCGCTCAAGCAGGTATTGCTTCGAGACGTAAAGCGGAAAAATTGATTACTGACGGCCAAGTCAAAGTAAATGGTAAGTTAGTAACTGAATTGGGAACAAAAGTTGATAATGAGGATGATATTGAAGTTAACGGTGTTCCTATTGAAAAAGAAAGTTTACACACATATCTGTTTTATAAGCCACGTGGCGTAATTTCTTCGGCTAAAGATAACAAAGGAAGAAAAACTGTCACGGACTTTTTTGAAGATATCCCATACCGTTTGTATCCTATTGGACGGTTAGACTACGATACTTCAGGATTATTACTAATGACTAATGATGGTGAGCTAGCTAATAAGCTAATGCATCCACGTAATGAAGTGCCTAAAGTTTATGTCGCTAAAATAAAGGGTATTTTAAAGCCAGAAGAAATTTATAGCTTAAAGCATGGCGTAAAAATAGACGGTAAAAAGAGTGCGCCAGCTAAAGTTAAAGTAAGAAAGACTGATTATAAAAAACAAACCCAAATAGTTCAATTAACGATTCACGAAGGACATTATCATCAAGTAAAGAAAATGTTCCAAGCAGTTAATCATTTAGTTGAAAAACTGTCACGTGAGAAATATGCTTTCTTAACGCTACAATCATTGACTTCTGGCCAATATAGAGAATTATCACATTCTGAAATTAAACAGCTTAAAAATCTTAAATAATTAATTTAATTTTAAAAGTGGATGCAACAAAGCAGCAGCTATGCTAAAATTTATTTGAATCTATTACATTGGAGGATCATAATGAGTAACCAAGCACCGGAAAAAGGTCCTTATAAACATTTTGAAAGACCCAGTACCTCTAGAAGACAGAGCCATAGTCATCGATTTGTTGATGATAATAAGCTAGATAGCTCTAGAGAAAAGAAAAAGAAAAATAAGAATATGACTTCTCTTTGGAGTGGTTTGATAATTGTTGCGATTATTTTAATTGCTGCATTTCCGTTAATTTTTTCACAATTCGGTAATCACAGTAAGAATTTAGCTGAAAAAGAAATACCGCGTTCTTCGAAAGTAAGTAGTGATAAGAAGAAGTCTAAGGTTTCAAAGAAAGTTAAAAAGAGTAGTAGTGTTAAGTCTTCTCAAAGTAAAAAGTCAGCAGTAAAGTCGACTCCTCAAAGAAGAGTTGAACAATCGCAAACTTCAACTACACAAAATACTCAACAAACTAATACTCAGAATACAAATACTCAAAATAATTCTTACAACCAAAACAATTATCAAAATAGCTATGCTTCACAAAATGCTGGTTCTGAACAAACGACTAGTCGTCATTCAGGCAGTTCATATACCGTTAAAAGCGGTGATACTTTATCGGCAATAGCAGCTCAAAATAATATGAGTGTTGATCAATTACGTCAATTGAATGGTATTAGTGGAGATTCCCTGAGTTTAGGTCAAGAATTAAGGCTAAAGTAAAAAGATGTACAAAAAGTACATCTTTTTATTTACAATTTATTAGTAAAGTCTTATTATAAGAAGTGTAATAATTAAATATAAGGATGTTGTCTTCAGGGCAGGGTGAAATTCCCGACCGGCGGTAAAAGTCCGCGAGCCAATTTGGCCGAACCAGGATATTCTGGTACCGATAGTAAAGTCTAGATGAGAGAAGACAGACTATAAATAACTAAGGTTTTATTTAAAGGTCTGTTGCTGAAGCAACAGACCTTTGTTTCTTTGTGAGGAGAATAAAAATGCAGAGAAAAGAAAATGTTAGTTCATATAGTTTAACTTATTGGTTGTCATGGGCTATGATTGGAGCCTTAGCTTTCTTAATTATGAAGCTAGAAGTTCCAATTATTCCTGGCTTTAATTATTTAAAAATGGACTTTTCTGATGCCTTAGTAGCCTTAAGTACTTTAGTATTTGGACCTATTGGTGGTATAATGATTGCATTATTTAAGGGTATCTTAAGTTTAGCAATTTCAGGATTTAACCTACTTTCTTTAGTAGGTCAAGTGGCAGCCTTTCTAGCATGTTTAGCTTATATCTTGCCTTTTTATTATATTAGTAAAAACCATGATGAAAAAATTGGTTACCAAATTTTAGGGCTAATTGTCGGTACTATTTGTTTAACAATTGTGATGGCAGCAGCTAATTATTTTGTTTTAACTCCGTTATATATTAAATTTGCAGGATTTAAGTTAGGCTCTAATATGTTGACCTATATCGTTTCGGCAATCGTTCCATTTAACATTGTTAAGGGATGTGTGAACGGGATTTTAGTTGTTTTACTTGCTAAAACTGTATTACCACCATTTAAGAGTTTCGTAAGAAAGCATTTCTAAAAAAAATTTAACTCGCAGACGTTTATTGTAACGTCTGCTTTTTTTATACAATTTATGTTAGAATTTTGAAAGAAAGAAAAATGAAATGAAAGGATTTTTATTAATTAATGCAGGTTGCTATTGATGGACCAGCTTCTGCTGGAAAAAGTACAGTCGCTAAGATTGTAGCTAAAAACTTAAATTATATTTATATTGATACCGGTGCCATGTATCGCGCATGTACATTGATTGCACGTGATGGTAACGTAGATTATTCGGATGAAAAAGCTATTTTAAATTTAATTGATCAAAGTACAATTGAGTTTAAAAATGAGGGTAATGAGCAAAAAGTTTACGTTAACGGTAAAGACGCAAGCATTGCAATTAGGACCCCTGAAATAACCGAGAATGTTTCTCAAGTATCTGCCTTAAAAGGCGTACGCCAAAAAATGGTTAATTTACAAAGAGAAATGGCTGGCAAGAATAATGTCATCATGGATGGTAGAGATATTGGAACTACAGTATTGCCTGATGCGCAAGTTAAGATTTTTTTAATTGCTAGTGTTGCATCGAGAGCTAGACGAAGATTTCTAGATTTCAAAGAAAAGGGTATTCATCAAGACATAGCTGATATTGAACATGATATCGAAGTTAGAGATTATAAAGATTCTCATAGGGCAATTTCGCCTTTAAAAAAGGCTGATGATGCGATTGAATTGGACACAACAAACTTAAATATTGATCAAGTAGTTCAAGAAATTACTGCATTAATTGAAAAAAATAAAAAAAATTAATCAAAAGAGTAGAAAAAAGCTTTCATTTACTTTAAAATGGAGTTTGATATTGGGAGGTACTTATGTCAGATAATAGTAATCAATTTTTAGATGCTTTAAAGCAAATGCAAGGAGTTGAAGTCGGAAACATTGTAGATGTTGAAGTTTTAGATGTTGAAGACGGTCAAATTGCTGTTGGTGTAGAAAACGCAGGTGTTGAAGGAGTCATCACTAAGCGCGAATTTACTGCAGATCGTAACGCAGATTTACGCGACTTGGTAAAACCAGGTGATAAGTTCAAGGCTTTGGTTCTCAGAAGAGCTGGTGGCGACAAGGAAAACGGTGAATTCTTCTTCTCAGTAACTCGTTTGAAGGAAAGAGAAGCATACACTGAATTAGAAAAGGTCTTCGAAGAAGGCAAAACTGTTGAAGGTACTGTAACTGGTGCTGTTCGTGGTGGTTTATTGGTTGATGTTGGTACTAGAGGATTCTTACCAGCTTCACTTATTTCAAACCGTTACGTTTCAGATCTTAAACCTTACATTGGTAAGAAGATGAACTTGAAGATCACTGAAATTGATCCTAACAAGAATCGTTTAATTCTTTCCAGAAAAGATTTAATTGAAAAAGAACGTGAAGAAGCCTTTGAAAACGTAGCTAACCAATTAGTTGTTGGCGACACTGTTGAAGGTAAAGTTTCTCGTTTAACTGGTTTTGGTGCATTTATTGATGTTGGTGGTGTAGACGGTTTAGTTCACATCTCAGAAATTTCTTACAAGCATATTGATAAGCCTAGTGATGTATTAAAGGTTGGTCAAGATGTTAAGGTTAAGGTTATTGGAATTGATAACGACAGACACCGCATCTCCCTTTCAATTAAGCAAACTTTGCCATCACCATTTGAAGAAGCTACTTCAAGCTTAACTGAAGGCGAAGTTATCGAAGGTGAAGTAAAGACTTTAACTTCATTCGGTGCCTTTGTAGAAGTTGCTGATGGAATTCAAGGTTTAGTACATGTTTCAGAAATTTCAAACAAACATGTTGAAAAGCCTAGCGATGTTTTGAAAGTTGGCCAAACTGTTAAAGTTAAGGTCTTGAACATCGATCCAAGTGATAGAAGAATCTCATTGTCAATTAAACAAGCTGATCCAAGCGCAAACAATGAAGAATCAAATGCACGTCCACGTCGTCGTCACGAAGACTCAACCGTTAAGAAGTACATGAATGACAATGATAATGGATTTGCTTTGGGTGACATCATCGGTGATCAACTTAAGGACAAGGATTAATTATTGTTAATCTAAAAAGCTGGCTCCGGCCAGCTTTTTTATTACCTAGAATTTTTAGCATAAAGAAAGGAGCTTTATAATGTCTTTACCAATTGTTGCTTTGGTTGGACGTCCTAATGTAGGAAAATCAACCATCTTTAATAGAATAATCAAATCTCGTGTGGCCATTGTAGAAGACGAACCCGGTGTAACACGTGATAGAATCTATTCTAAAGCAGAATGGATGGGACACGAATTTATTCTCATTGATACTGGTGGTATTACTTTAGACAGTGGTGAAATCGATGAGCAAATCAAAGCTCAAGCTGAAATAGCTATTGATGAAGCTGATGTAATCGTGATGTTAGGCGACGTAACCAATCATTTGACTTCAATGGATGAAACAATCGCTAAGATGCTTTATCGTACTAAAAAGCCAGTTATTTTGGCAGTCAACAAAGCTGATAATCCTGAACAAAGAAATGATATTTATGAT
Organism: Lactobacillus hominis DSM 23910 = CRBIP 24.179; assembly: GCF_000296835.1. Classification (GTDB taxonomy): domain Bacteria; phylum Bacillota; class Bacilli; order Lactobacillales; family Lactobacillaceae; genus Lactobacillus; species Lactobacillus hominis. The sequence continues at coordinate 52,481 of NZ_CAKE01000004.1, forward strand.
TTTTATAGTTTAGGATTCGGAGATCCAATTCCTGTTTCCGGAAGTCATGGAACTGGAGTTGGTGATTTATTAGATACAATTGTTGCCCAATTTGGCGATAAAGCTAACCAGCACGAAGATGATGCCATTAGATTTAGTGTCATTGGACGTCCTAATGTAGGTAAATCCTCATTAGTCAATGCTATTTTAGGCGAGCAAAGAGTTATCGTGGCCGATATGGAAGGTACGACTCGAGATGCCATTGATACGTCATTTAATCATAATGGTCAAAAATATACGATTGTTGATACGGCTGGTATTCGTAGACGTGGCAAAGTTTATGAAAAAACCGAGAAATATTCTGTTTTACGTGCAGTATCAGCCATTGAAAACAGCGATATTACTCTTTTAGTACTTGATGCAAGTACAGGTATTCGCGAACAAGATAAACACGTTGCTGGCTATGCTCATGACGCTGGACGTGGTGTAATCATTGTGGTAAATAAGTGGGATTTGCCTGAAAAAGACTCTTCAAGTATGAAGGACTTTGAAGATACCATTAGACGTGAATTTCAATATTTAGACTACGCGCCCATTATTTTTGTTTCAGCAAAAACAGGCAAAAGAGTTCCTGATATATTAAACTTAGTCGATAAAGTCTACCATAATCAAAATCGTCGAATTCAATCTAGTGTCTTGAACGATCTATTGCTAGAAGCTACTAGAATTACTCCGACTCCACTAGTTAATGGTAAACGACTGAGAATTTATTATATGACTCAAGTAGCTACAAATCCTCCAACATTTATAGTATTTGTCAATGATCCAGAATTATTGCACTTTTCGTATAAGAGATTTTTAATCAATCAATTAAGACAAAATTTTGATTTTACGGGAACGCCAATTAAAATTTTGGCACGTAAAAGAAAATAATTGCTACATGCAAATGTTTAATTTAAACAAAAATTTCTTGAAAAAGCTTGTAGTGACGCCTTTGGTGTGATAACTTTAATTGCAGAGGACAATGATTGGTAGTCATCATTCTTCCTTATCTCAAAGTTTCGAGGTAAGTTTTGAACCCTTAAGGTTCAATTCAGGAGGTGAATAGAATGGCAAATAAAGCTGAATTAGTTTCTGAAGTTGCTTCAAAGACTAACTTAACTAAGAAAGATGTAGCTGCTGCAGTTGACGCAATTTTTAGCTCAATTCAAGAAGATCTTGCAAAAGGTGAAAAAGTTCAATTGATCGGTTTTGGTACTTTTGAAGTTCGTAACCGTGCAGCTCGTAAGGGTCGTAACCCACAAACTGGTGTTGAAATTCAAATTCCAGCTTCTAAGGTTCCTGCATTTAAGCCAGGTAAGGCTCTTAAGGATGCAGTTAAGTAATTAACAAAATTATTGCAAATAAAGACATTAAGTTTTTTGGCTTAATGTCTTTTTTGTGTAAAATAAGATTAGTTATAGAGATAAGGTGACAAAATGAAATATTCACAAGAATTGTTAGATGCCATTGAAAATCATGATTTTTCAGAAACAAATATTTTATTAAAAAAGGCTCTTGATAACGATGAGCCGGAAGCTTTAGCATCCTTAGCTGAAAATTTAACTGATCTTGGTTTTTCTGATTTGGCTAAAGAAGTATATCGTGCTTTAATAGCTAAATTTCCTCATGAAGATATTTTTAAAGTATATCTAGCAGAAATATTATTGAATGATGGTCAAGAAGACGATGGTTTAACTTTGCTATACGGAGTCAGCAAAGAAAGCGACGCATACGTTGAAAGCTTGCTTGCTCAAGCAGATTACTATCAAACTAATGGTCTTATAGAGGCTGCCAAGCAAAAGCTCTTAGAAGCTCAAAATAACGCTCCAGATCAAGAAGCAATCTTATTTGGTTTAGCTGAACTAGATTATATGTCTGGTAATTTTGAGGAAGCTTTAAAAAATTATCGTAAGTTGTTTGAAACTACTAAAACTTTTGGCGAAGTTGTTATTTCACAACGTATTGCAGCCTGTTTAGCTCAAATCGGTGACTATGAGGAGGCAAGCAAGATTATTAAGAAAAATAGCACAGACTTGCTGACCATCGACGCTCAATATGAGGCTGGATTAATTATGCTTGCTAACGGCGATAATAAAGAAGCTATTAAGTTTTTGGATCAAGTTATTGAAACTCAACCCGATTATGTGAACGCTTATCCATTGCTTGCTAGAGCTTATGCTAATGAAAATAACAATGAAGAAGTCCTTCAAGCAGCACAGACTGGACTTTCCTATAATGAATTTGATGAAACTTTATATAGCTTAGGAGCAAGAGCTGCTGCTAACTTAAACGATAAAGAACAGGCGGAAAAATTACTTAAGAAGGGCCTTAAAGTTGCTCCAGACAATAGCGATTTGCGTCTGCAACTTTCAAATCTTTATTTACATGAAAATAAAGATCTTGAAAACCTAAAGTTATTTGAAGATTTAGAAGATGATCAAATAGAACCACAAGCCCACTGGAATATGGCTTTGTCTTACCAACGTTTAGAAAAATATGACAAAGCTAAGAGTGAATTCCTACTCGCATATCCAAGTTTCCAAAACAATCCTGACTTTTTAAAACAGATGTTAACTTTCTTTAGAGAGATTGCCGATAACAATACTACTAAGGCTTTGTTAGAAAAATACTTGCAACTAGTTCCAGAAGATAGTGAAATGCAGGCATTGTATGACGATTTATCAATGGAAAAATAAAAAGATCTCGCAACGAGATCTTTTTATTTAATCTTTAAATATAATATGGTGTTTCTTTCGCTCAAAACTGAACCCTTGTCCTAAAGCTTCATGAACATCTATTATTGAAACAAAGGCATGTGGATCAATTTTTAAAATTAAATTGCGGACATTAGAAATTTCTCTAGGAGATACAACGCAATAAATAACTTTTTTAGGAGTCAAATTATAGCCGCCTTCGGCATTTAAGAAGGTATAGCCACGATCTAATTGAAGATCAATCATCTTGGCAATCTCCATATTTTTATCAGAAATGATTAAGAGCCCTTTAGCCGCATAAGATCCTTCTTGAACATAGTCAGTAATTCTAGCTAAAACAAAACTAGCTAAAAGAGTATACATCATATGTTCAATATCCAAATAAGTAAGAGAAATAGTAAGAACAAATGCATCTAAGGCTAGGAGAGATTTGCCAATTGGAACACCTAACTTTAGATCTAAAATTCTAGCTATGATATCTGTACCGCCAGTTGTGCCACCATATTTGAAAACTAAACCAATCCCAAAGCCAGAAAATAGACCAGCTAAAACACCTGAAATAAAAAGGTCATGATTAAGATTAATTTGGTTTATAATAGATATATGCAGCCAAAACCATAAGAAAAATGAAAGACAGGCTGTTCCCCACATGGTTAATGCTAATAGCCGTTTGCCCATAAAGCGATAACCAATTATAATTAAAGGAATATTTAGAATTAAAGTGGAAAGACCTGGGTTAATGTTAAACCAGTATCTTAACAGCAATGCAATCCCACTAATGCCTCCATCGGCTAATCTATTGGGAATACTTATTTTATCCAGACTAAAAGCATAAATACTGCATCCCAAGGCGATCATAAACAATTGAATTAATAGTTGTTTATTCATATATTTTTTTATCATAAATATGCCTTCTTTCCACATATATATATTTTAACAAAATCTGACCACTAAATTTTTAAATATAAAAATAAAGAAGAGGAAAAAATGAGAATCAAAACTTTACCAGATGTTTTTATTAACGCGCTGCCGGTATTAAGAAAAATTAATGAGGCGGGTTTTGAAGCTTACTTTGTTGGAGGATGCGTTAGAGATCTATTATTGAATCGCCATATTCACGACGTTGATATCGCAACAAGCGCCTATCCAATGGAAGTTAAAGAAATTTTTGATAGAACTATCGATACCGGGATAAAACACGGCACAGTTACAATTTTATTTGAAAATAACAGTTATGAAATTACGACGTTTAGAACCGAATCAGGATATCAAGATTTTCGCCGTCCCGATCACGTAACCTTTGTTCAAAATTTGAGTGAAGATTTGAAAAGACGTGACTTTACCATTAACGCATTAGCAATGGACGTTGATGGCAATTTAATTGATCATTTTGATGGACTAAAGGATCTAGACTTAAAATTAATTAAAGCTGTTGGTAAGGCCGAAAATCGCTTTCATGAAGATGCACTAAGAATGATGCGCGCGGTTCGGTTTATGAGCCAATTACAATTTAAGTTAGAAGATCAAACGCAAAAAGCAATTGCGGATAATCATGAACTCTTATCTAAAATTTCTGTAGAAAGAATTCGAGACGAGTTTGTAAAAATGGGGCTAGGAAAGGGCAGTCAGGCTGCATTTCAGGTCTTTTTAGATACCAAATTATCTGAGCAAGTACCGTGTTTTAAAGGTAAAAAAGATGCCTTGTCCATTTTTCCAAAATTAAATTTTGCACCAACAACTGAAGCTAATCTATGGGCATTGATGATTATTTTGCTAAAAATTCCAACTAACAAAATTGCGCGCTTCATGAGAAAATGGAAAAATTCAAATGCAATGGAAAGACAAGTAGCAGAAATTGTAGAATTCTTTGACCTTGTGAGTGCTCAGGATCCAACTAATTTTGACTTATTTAATTCAAATCTAAAGACTATTGCTTCAACAATAGATTTAGCGCATATTTTAGGCCAGCCAATTAATGGTCAAGCCTTGATTGATCGCTATGAAGCTCTTCCAATTAAAAATGCACAAGAATTAGCTATCGATGGTAGTTTTTTGTTAAAAAATGGTATTCCAGCTGGACCTAGAATTGGCGAAATTCTAACAGACATTAAAAAAGCTGTTACTGAAGGTAAGATTGATAATGATGAGGCACAAATCAGTCAGTTTTTATTAGAACTAAATAATTAAAAAAAGAGTTGATTTTCAGAAAGTCAACTCTTTTTATACGTACAATAAAATTGAAAAATACATCAAGATTGAACCGAGCATTACGAATAAATGCCAGATGACGTGAATAAATGGAATTCGACGCATTGAAAATAAAATCGCACCAATTGTATAAGCAACTCCGCCCCAAACCAAAAGTGCAAATCCAATTGGTCCTAAAACAGGAATTAGGGAATTGGAAGCTAAAATAACAAACCAGCCCATTGCGACATAGATTATAGTATCTAAAACCACATGTTTACCTTGATTAAAGATGTAAAACAAAATTCCAGTAATTGCTAAAGCTAAAATGATGCTCCAAATAATCCATCCCTTGGCTCCGCCAATAGCCACTAAAGCATACGGTGTATAAGAGCCAGCAATTAAAATAAAGATTGATGAATGATCAAAGACCTGAAATACTTTTCTAGCCTTAGTAAAAATTAGGCTGTGATATAGCGTTGAAAATAAATAGAGTAAGATTAAACTTACACCATATAAAGTAAAAGAGACAATTTTTAGAGCACTGCCGCTTTGAGCTGCTTTGATGATCAGAATCACTAATCCAGCAACAGATAAACCAAAGCCGATTCCATGAGTGATTGCTGAAAAAGTATTATCAACAATCTTATAGGCCCTAGAACGTTCAGGTTGTTCAGTCCAGATATTTTTTAATGTCATAAAATTATAATTCCTTTTAACTGATTTTTATATTTTTGATATACTAGTGCTTGTATCTATTAGCTAAATTCTAACATAAAATTATTGAATAGATTGCTAAAATCAAGCTAAGAAACGAAGGACAAATATGACAAAGATAAAAGTAGTTACTGACTCTTCAGTACAATTAACTTCTCAAGAAATCGAAAAATATGGAATTACTGTAGTTCCATTGACCATAACTATTGACGGTAAAAATTACGTAGATGGGGTAGATATTACACGAGCTGATTTTGTTAAAAAGATGAATGAAGCTGCTGAATTGCCAAAGACTAGCCAACCATCAATTGGAGTATTTGAGAAAACGTTTAAAGATTTAACTAGTGATGGTAGTCAAGTTATTGCGATCTTTTTGGCTAGAAGCTTAAGCGGAACAATCGATGCAGCCCGTCAAGCAGCAGAAATAATTGGTAAAAGCGATGATATTGTTTTAGTTGATTCTGAACTAACTGATAGAGCAGAAGGATTCCAAGTTTTAGCAGCCGCTAAAGACGCACAAGCTGGTAAGTCAATGGATGAAATTTTGGCCCATGTTAACAAAATTAAACAAAGCCAAAAATTAAATATGATGGTTGTTGACTTGAAGAACTTGATTAGAGGTGGACGCTTAGGTGCTTTGTCAGGACGCATTGCTACTCTGCTTAATATCAGAATTGCATTGAAGATGCCAGGCGGAAAGCTAGAGGTAGCTAAAAAAGGTCGCGGCAAGAAGTTTTCAAAGGCATTTGATGAAAAAGTCTTAGCTGATATTGAAAAAAATAAAGATCGCATCAAAGAAGTGGGAATTTCTTATGTTGATACTCCCGAAGTAATGCAAGAGTTCGCAGACAAGATTAAAGAAATTAACCCCAATATCGATGTTTTAGTTAAAGAAACTAGCCCAATTATTGCTACTCACGCAGGCAATGGGGCTTATGCAATTTTATATTATGTGGAGTAATTAAAAATGGCTTATAGAGAGAGTTTTTATCGTTTTTTGATGACTCAAAAAGATCCTGATTCTATAAATGATGTTGCCCAGTTCGCAAATAATGCGCAAAATGACAGTCAATTTCCAAAACAAGAGCAAGACTATGAAAAATTATCTGAATATTTAGAATTGAATGCTCCATATTTACCAAGCATGACAATTTTTGATGAAGCATATCAAATGTATTTAGATAAAATGAGCAATTAAGGAAAAATAATGAGTAAGAATGAATCTGATCAACTTCAAAAACAAACAAGCAACAAGAAATTTTATTTTTCTAAACCAGCTCAATTTATATTAACCGGAATTTGTGGCGCTTTGATTGGTGGCGGCGCAGTATATGGCTATCAATACTATGAGAGTCAAAATTCGCCTTTAGTTAGTGTTGAAAAAGTTTATAATCAGCTTGAAAAAACCTATTACAGAAAAGTTGATACAAGTAAACTCCAGCAAGGTGCAATTAATGGGATGCTTGGCAGTCTAAATGATCCTTATTCAGAGCAATTATCTGGAAGTAGTCAAGATCAAGTCAATAGCGTTTTGGAAGGCAATAGTTTTGGCGGCGTTGGCATTCAAATGCAAGTTAAAGACAATAAAATATTAGTTAATTCTATTGTCAGCGATTCTCCTGCTTCTAAGAGCAATATTAGGCCGGGAGATGAAATCATAGCAGTTGATGGTAAAAAAATTTCTGCTAATGAGTTTCAAAAAGTTTCTGGTTTAGTTAGAGGTAAAAAGGGTACCAAGGTTACTTTGCAGCTTAAACGCAATAACATAGAATTCAAAGTCACTTTAACTCGTGCAACTATCAAGCAATCTAGTGTTTCTGTTAAAAATGATCAAAATGCAACGATTATTACCATTAGTCAGTTTGATTCCAATACCAGCAAAGACCTTAAAAAGGCTCTTAAAAATATTAATACCAAGAAATATCCAAAATTGATTATTAATTTGCAAGATAATCCTGGTGGCGTAATGTCTGGTGCATTAGAATCAGCCTCTTACTTTTTACCTAATGGTAAGAAAATCATGACCTACCAAAGTAGAAAAGACAAAAAAGTTATTCGTTCTTCAAATAAGTTAGCAGGTAATTTTAAAACTAAGCTGAAACCAATTATTTTGATTAATAGTAATACTGCCAGTGCTAGTGAGATTTTTACTGCGGCTTTGGTGCAAAATAATTGTGCAGTTACTGTGGGACAAACTAGTTTTGGCAAAGGTACAGTACAAGAAGTCGGCGCTAGCGATAATGTAGAATATAAATACACTATTGCAAAATGGTTGACTCCAAATGGAGATTGGATTAATCATAAAGGTATCAAGCCTACTTATCCTGTTAAGATATCTTCTTTAGCTGATTTACCACAATTTCAAACTAGTCAGGTTTTAAAGAAAAATACGATGGGATTAGATGTAGCAATTTTGCAGCAGTATTTAACCGCTTTAGACTATATGACTACGCATTTAACTGGAGTATTTGATTCGCAAACTGAAAATGCGGTAATTAGTTTCCAAAAGGCTAATAATTTAAAGCCTACAGGACAAGTAGATGCTAGTTTGCGTCAGAGTTTGTATTTAGCTGCTGCACAAAAATTGCAATCCAATGATCCTGCAATGCAGAAGGCTTTAAATTTAAATTATTAGGAGGGATAAAAATGGCTAATATTCAATGGTATCCAGGTCATATGAATAAGGCTAAAAATCAATTAGAAGATAATTTAGATTTAATTGATGTATTGATCGAAGTTCTAGATGCAAGACTTCCAGTTTCTTCACGTAATCCTATGATTGGACAATTGACTAAGAAAAAGCCGCATATTGTAATTTTGAATAAGTCTGATTTAGCAGATCCTATTCAAACCAAACTATGGACTAAATATTTCCAAAAAGAGGGCAGTTTTGTCATGTCAATGGATGCCCAACATAATACCAATATGACAGCTTTGTTTAAGCTAATTAAATTAGCTGCAAAAGAAAAAACTGAAAAACTTGAACAAAAAGGCGCCTCTAATCCAGTGATTAGAGTTGCATTAGCCGGCATCCCTAACTGTGGTAAATCCACTATTATTAATCGTTTAGTGGGAAGAAATGCAGCTATTGTCGGCGATAAACCAGGTGTCACCAAAGGCCAAAGCTGGTTGAAGACAAAAACTAATGTTCAAATTCTTGATACTCCAGGTATTTTATGGCCTAAATTTTCTGATCAAACAGTTGGTTATAAACTAGCTGCTTGTGGGGCAATTAAAGAAGATATTTTTCACGCGGACGACGTGGCATTATTTGCAATTAATTTTCTAAAAGAAAACTACACTAAAGATCTTGAAAAGTTTGCACGACTTAATATTGACCAAATTAATGATTTGTCAGATCCAGATCTATTGTTAGAAATGACTCAAAATTATGGGATGCGAGACGATTATGAACGTTTTTCTAAATTTATGTTATTGCGTCTTAGAAAAGGACGAATAGGAAGGATAACTTTTGATTTAAGATGACAGTTACCGAAATTAAGCAATTATTAGCTTCTTGTCACGTTTCAAAAGAGCAATTAGATGAGTTAAGCCAGGACCCTAGAAAAGGTGTCCAAAAACTGATTAACTCATATTTAAAAAAGCAAGAAAAATTAGCTGTAAAAAAAGAAGCTTTTTTGCAGCGTTTTTCTTTTGAAAAAAAGTATTGGGATAAAGGACTAAAAGTTGCCGGAGTTGATGAAGTAGGGCGTGGTCCTTTGGCCGGTCCAGTCGTAACAGCAGCTGTCATTTTGTCAGAAGATTTTGACTTAATTGATGTTAATGACTCAAAAAAGTTATCACCTAAAAGGCGCTTAGAACTTTTTCCTAAAATTTTAGATCAGGCTGTTGCAGTCAGTGTAGGATTAGCTAATAATGATGTGATTGACCAAATAAATATTTATGAAGCTGATCGCGTAGCAATGGCGCATGCAGTCGAAGGCTTAACGATAAAACCTGATGCTTTACTTGTTGATGCCATGAATGTTCCTGTTGATTTACCCCAAACATCTTTAATTAAGGGCGATAGCAAGTCTAATTCAATTGCGGCAGCAAGTATTGTAGCTAAAGTCTTTCGAGATAGCTTAATGAATGCATATGGCGAAAAATACCCGCAATATGGTTTTGACCAAAACGCCGGATATGGCACTAAACAACATATTGAAGCATTAAAAAAATATGGTCCAACTCCAATACATCGAATGACTTTTGCTCCAGTGAGCGAATTTAATAAAAATTAATTAATAAAAATATCTTCAATTTGTGTAATACACTATGGAGGTATTTTTTGATGAATCCAAAAGAATTTTGCCTAAGATTAAAATTACAAAAAGGCTTAGGATATGCGTCTATTAAAAAAGTCATTGATCAATTGGGATATTACGAAGAAAAAATAAATTTTGACTTAATTAATGAATTAGAGTTATCATCTGATCTACGTAATAAAATTTTTGATGCAATGACAGATGTTCGTTTTGAAAAATGCATTGAAAGAATTTTATTACAATGTGAAGTAATTACCATTTTTGATCCAATATATCCTGATAAACTGAAAGAAACTTTTGATCCACCAATAGTGTTATTTGCTAGAGGAGATTTAGAGTTACTAAAGAAAAAGATAACAGTGATTGTTGGTTCACGTACTCCTACGCAATATAGTCGCAAGGTTTTACAAGAACTTGTGCCTAATCTTATAAAACAAGATTTTGTTATAGCCAGCGGCTTAGCGAAAGGCGTAGATGGAATTGCTCACGAAGAAACACTAAAAAATAATGGTGAAACTATTGCCGTGGTTGGAAATGGTTTGAATCATTTTTATCCACGACAAAACATGGAATTACAAAAAGAAATTATTAAACATGGTTTATTATTAAGTGAATATTTACCAGATACTCCGCCATTGCCTTTCAGATTTCCAGAGCGAAACATAATATAAAAATATGGAGAACCAGAATATTGATTTATCAGTATTTATGATAAACATAAAACTATAGAAATATATAAAAGTTTTAAAGTTGGCACACATTTGGCACACAAAAAAAGCTATTTACGATTTTATCGCAATAGCTTTTTTGTGTTAACGGATTAATTATATCTCTAAAAGAATGTATTTTCAAAGAGCCCGACTATTTGACTCTCGTCGATTTTCTTAGATTCCTCAATCAAATATCCATAAGTATCTAGCGTTGTTCGTAAACTACTATGTCCCATTCTTTGCATGACATAATACCAATCGACTTTCTTATGAAGCAATATAGCAGCTTGTGCGTGTCTTAAAGTGTGGGTGGTAAAACCATCCATAGGCAAATTTAAAATAGCTAATACACGCTTTAATTCGAATCCTACGCTTCTTTCGGCTGGAGGAAGTCCTGTGGTTGGAGATCCGAAAACATACTCTGAGTGATTATGCTCTTGCAGTTCATCAAATAATGAAAATATTTGAGGTGGAACCACAATAGTTCTATAAGAGTGTGCAGTTTTTGTTGGGCCCAGCTCTCGGGTAATACTATCAAAGGAATGGTGTATATCAATTGTATTATTTTGGGGATGCAGATCTTTCTGCCTAAGCGCTAATGCTTCGCCAATTCTGGCGCCGGTCAAGATTTGCATGATTAAGACATAATCACAAATATTACCTTTATCTTTGCCCGCCTTACGCCCATATTTAGTGATTTCTGATGCTGACATCAAAAAAGGGGAGCGTCTTTCCAAGAGCTTATTTAAGATGTCTTGTATATGTGCTAAAGATGGAAGCTTGACTTTGTCTTTTTTAGTTCTTTTATGTGATCCTCTACTGATTTTAGACCCATAAGTAAAATCGCTAAGTATGATGTTTTCTTGAATTGCTCTTTTAACGGCAACATGATATTTTTTGTGATACATTATAATACTCGATTTAGCATAATGCTTAGCTAAATAGTTTAAAAATGCTTGCCACTTCATAGGGGTAATACTTTTAATTCTAGTGTCGCCCCAATAGGATTCAAGTACTTTGCGAGCTGATCCAAAAGACCTTTTTGTCTCAGGGCGACAGTGAGGTTCAGTAAACACCTTGTAGCATTTCCAAAAGTATTCTACGAAGACAGGATCAGAACCAATGCTCACACCCTTATTAAGCTGGGTGTTTTTTTCATCAAACCAAAGAGTAGCTTCTCGCTTGGTCTTAAATCCGCCTTGAGATGTGCTATGACGGGCTTTATGCTGGTCACGCCAAAATACTCTAGCAGTCCATGTTTTGCCACGTTTGTAAACGCCCATTGATAAATTTCCCCCAATCTTCTACAATAGAGGAGACAAAAGGACTCTGAGAGATCTTTTTGTCTCGAAAATTACTTTTTGTGCTAAGTTGATTAGGCTTAGCGCTTCTCTGGCTTCGTGATGTGGGTGATTAGTCACGGAGCTTTTTGTTTATTCTCCAGGATTAGGCATCTGCGGAATATCGGAACTATAGTCGTCATTTTGCGTTTGTTGGTCTAGGTCTTTTTCTTTCTGAGTATAAGAGCCATCGGCATTCATATATCCATTGCGCTTAGCCCAATCAATTTGACCTTGTACCCAAGCATCTGGAGAGCCATTAGGATTTGCACCAGCTGCATGATCTTGTCCTTGCAAAGTAGGGGCACCTTTAGGATCGTATCCTCGCTGTCTATTAATCTCACCTTGAGTTAGCTGACGCTGAGGTTGTTGTTGCTGGCTTGAATTGGCATTCTGCTGATTATTAGCCTGCTTATTCTGAGGCTTTGGTTGATTAGCCTTTGCCTTTTTTATTCTTCTTAGAATCTTTTTTAGCTACAGACTTTTTCTTATTCTGTTTAATTCTCTTAGAAACTTTGTGTTTAGCTTTTTTTACTGTTTTGGCACTTTTAGCTGAGCTAGTAGTAGATCGTGTTTGATTAGAGCATGCACTTACTGTTAATCCTAGCAAAGCTAAGGCTGTAGCTGAAATTATATATCTCTTTTTCATTATTATTCCTCCGTAGTGTATAAGTTTAACGTCATTGACACCTTTGGACGAATATACATGAAGGTTCCTAACTAGTAATATCAATTTTACTTATTCATTTGTTATGATTTTCAGTCATTAACAAACCTCCAATTTTTATTTTCATATCCTGTAGCTATCCGAAAGGGTAGCTTTTTTTCTTAAAAATAAAATCTACTATATAGATCTTTTGCATAGATCTTTTGCTACTCGAACACAATGATCTCGTAAGTAAGCCGGAATATTGTAATAATGCATGAATTGATCGACGTTCCATTCACTTTCTGGAATTTCTTCAAAATAATATCTCATTAAAATAATAGCAGCTAATTTATCAGCGTCACTTTCTGCTCTAGCTTTACTACCATCGCTGGCTTCATATAGGGCAGTAGAATCTCCATGAATAACATGACTCATTTCATGTGATAAATGTCTACAAAGATCGTTTACATCATGCCAATTCATATTCATTATTACTGCATTACGTTTAGAATCAGATGCAGGTAGATCATAAGGCTCCCCATGAGAATCCCAAATAATTCGGATGCCGTGTTTATCGGCGAACTGTTTTAAGTATTCCATCGTTAATTCATGACCGTCAATCATCTAATCACTTTCTTTGCTTATTTTCGTTATCCGTTTCATCTAATGCTTTAAGAAGAGCGTAATACCTTTTTTTCGTATTATCACTAAGTGGCTTACCATTTAGTGTAGCAAGTACAGTATCATCTTCTAATTCATCAAGATTAATTTTTTTTGTTTGTGCAGATTTATGTTTTTGCCAATCATCCGTTTCTCCCAATAAATATTCAGGAGTAGTGTGAAGTGCCTCAGCAATTGCATTGAGTGTGGTTTTACGAGGTGAAACGCCCTGCTTGTAACGGTAAATAGCATTTGGGCTGTTAAATCCGGATTTGAGTGCAACTTGTCTAATACTCATTCCTCGTTTGTTAGCTATTTCTTGAATTTTTGAAAAAATTACATATCCATTCTTTGTTGTCATATCAAGGTTCTCCTAGATTATGACAGATAAAAGCACACATAAATTAATATTTATCTGTTGCAAAATACACAGTGTGTGCTATTATTATTTCTGTCAGGTAAAAGTAATAAGAAAATATTAACCGCAAACATCTAACGATCTGTCAAATTGTGTGTGATGATTACTTGTTAATGCTTATTTCTTATATCTAGATATTACACCATGTGTGTGAAGTTATCAATTAAATATTAACTTTTTTGCACAAAAAATGAAGGGACGTGAATTAATAATGCCATTAGAGGAACAACTAGATCAAGCAAAGCAAGCTTTAACAATTGCAATAAAAAAGAAAATGCTTGAAAAAGGATGGTCACAGGCGGAGATTGCTGACACTCTTCAATTAAATAGAGGGGTCGTTAGTCGAGCAATTAATGGAGATGCAAATCCTCAATCTGTCGAGACTAGAAGAAAGATCTATAAGATTTTGGGAATGGAAGGTGAATAATGATGAAAAACAAAATGCAGCTATTTAATTTTGAAGGAAAAGGATTCAGAGCTTTAAAAATTGATGGCGAGCCATGGTTTGTTGGAAAAGATTTGGCAACAATTCTAGGCTATTCAAATACTAGAGATGCGCTAAATAAGCATGTCGATGATGATGATAAGAATACCGTCGCAATTCGCGACGGTATTACAAGAGGAAATCCTAACCAAACTATTGTTAATGAGTCAGGGATGTACAGCTTGATCCTTGGAAGTAAATTACCTAATGCTCATAAATTTAAGCGTTGGGTAACTCATGAAGTTCTACCGGCTATCAATAAGACCGGCGTTTATATGACCGATGAGAAAGCATATGACATAACGCACGACCGTTCAGGAAAAACACTGGCTGATTTACTTGAGCAAGCTGCTAACCAGCTTAAGCAAAAGGATATTCAAATCGAAGAAATGAAGCCTAAAGCTTTATTTGCTGATTCAGTAGCAACTAGTCACACCACAATCTTAATTGGAGATTTAGCCAAGATCTTGCGTGGCAATGGAATTCAGATCGGTGCAACCAGATTATTTAGTTGGCTTAGAGAACACGGATATTTAATTTCAAGAAAAGGTTCTGATTGGAATATGCCAACGCAAAAGTCAATGAATTTAGGCTTATTCAAAATTAAGGAAACTACCATTAACCACTCAAATGGTGCAACTTCAATTAACAAGACTCCAAAAGTAACAGGCAAAGGTCAGCAATACTTCATTAACAAGTTTTTGAAAGAGCAAAGGTATTAAGAATGACATTATTTGCGAAAAATACTAAAGATCCTCAGCAAATGAAAAGGAGAAAAAAATGATTATATTTTCAGTGCGCGAAGGCAATGATATACCAATGAAATCTAACGAATTAACCGAGGAACTCATTAATGTTTTAAAAAAACATCATACAAATTATACGGATGCAAAAAAAGCACTTGATTATGTCAATCAAGCACTTTTAAACCATTTACTCAGCAAAACAAAGCTTTAATTTAAAGCTACCTTAGCAGAGTAAAAAGATGAGGATTAAAAAATGGACGAAGAATTTTTGAAAGAATTAAGAGATTACACTATTAAGCAAATGAAAGCTAATAAGTCGCCAGAGCAAATTGCAAAGCTAGTGGCAGAGCTAATGAGTGCAGACAGATAAAAATGTGAGGTGGCAAATATGCAAGTGACCATTTCTAAAGATGAACTTAAGCAAGCCATTGTTGAAATCATGGATGAAATGGGTTTTGTGCCTAAAGAATCCATTGAAGGCAAAACAATTACGTTAGGTCAATTCAAAAAGAAATATTGTCCTGGCAAGAGTTTGGATTGGATCAAGACAGAGATCTTTTATAAATACAAGCCAGACTTTGTAGCAAATATTCATCCCGGTACAGGCAGTTCATTTCGCATTTATGAAAAGCAAGCCGCTAATTGGATGGAAAAGAATAAGGAGAAATTGCCTTGGTAGATATGAGTTTAGATAAAAAAACCAAAAACAAAATCAACGATCTAAGAAACATGTCATTTGATTTTGATTTAGACACTAAAAAGCTAATGAACGATTTAGGCGTATTTCTCAAAGCAGATATGGAGTCTTGGGTACAAGCCAATATTATGAACTATGTCAAAATTGGTGGACTTCACAACAAGGAAGAGGAATAAACATGGTAGATGGACGAGAGCTTCTAACACTGATGCAATCTGTAGATTCTTTATATAGAACCAAAATTGAGAATTTTATAGTTGATGCGGATCTTTCGGCTAAGCAAACTGAAGCATTAGCTGGATTAGTTAATGTTCTAATTGTTGAGGTATCTGAGACAGTAACACAACAAAAGGAAGATCTTAAGAAAAAAATTATTAATTTAAAGGCCGAAATGGAGGATATGGATACTCAAATTAGCATGCGTGATGATGAAAATCTTGAATTGCAAGACGAAGTCGATAACTTGAGAGCTCAAGTAGAAGATTTAAATCAACAGTTAGGCAAACAAAATGATTAAGTGGATGAAGAATTTTTTGATAACCAATAGTACATTCTGGGCTGTATGGGCTTTAGCAATCGTGCTGTTAACAGGCGTGACATTATTAGTATCAGTTATCCGAGTAGTAATTGGAGTAGTTAAATTTGGACTTTAAAAGGGAGGTAATACAAATGGATAGCAAGCTTTCATTTGAAACACAAAGAGGATTATTTTTTTCAAGCAATGCGATGACAGACGGGGAGCAGCAAGGACATCATCAATTATTCTTTGGAAGCGTAATTTCTGATCGCATCAAAAAAGGAGAAATGATTGAGATTACAAAATAACTCAATTACTTCTCCAACAAAAATAAAAATATTAAAGGTATAACAAGGTAAGTATAACACATTATGACGAAGAATAAATTTAATGTTTCAGAAAGTTCAAGAATCAAATTCATAGCTGACAGATATTTGCCAGAGGGAACTTTATTAGTGCCTATTTCAGATCATCTTATGCAAGCCGTTGTTAATCCTATTAAGTTTGTGCAAGACAAGCTCAATGAAATGGGCTATGAAGAGTTTTGTGAGTTCTATGATATAGAGCCACAGCTCTTAGCAACAATGTTTTTAAAACGCAATTTTAACCTCAGCTATGCTAGATGGTTCATTGAAAACTATTTAGGAGGATACATTGTCAGAAGAAGAAAGTCTCGTCCCAATAAATAAAGACGATTTCAAAGTTGTCGTTAAGCCGGCAAGTATTGAGTTTGAAAATGGTCAAGCTCTAGACAAAATAGTTGATGACATGGCTAAGAGATATACGGGATTAGTCGTTACTACAAAGAATTATAAAGAGTCAAGGGCTCTTAAATCGGATTTAAGCAAGGTTAGCAAAGCTTTAAACAGATACCGCATAGATAAGTCTAATGAAGCTAAAGAACCTATTGAGGACTTTAAAAATCACGTTGATGCATTGATTAAGAAGATTGATGCTACATCGCATGGTTTGGACGTTCAAATCAAGCAATTTCAAGAAACTGCAAGAAAGAATAGGCAAGCCGGATTATATCCTCAATATCTCAAGATCTTAGATACATACGGTGTAACAGAGGAACAAGTTTCTTATAATCCCGACTATAACAAGACGACTTGGTCATATCCAAGAATGGTTAGAGATATTAAATCTCGCTGCGAATCTTTTGTTAAAGAACAAGAGATGCAAAAAGAGATGCGTCAAACGGTTATTAGTCAAGCTAAAAAGCTTGCAATTGGATCTGAACCATTTTTAGACCAATTAAAAACCAAGTCTTTATCTGACGTATTAACCAACATGGAAAACTATAAGCAAGATCTTATTAATATTGAAAAAGAAAAAACAGAGAGAAGAAAGGAATATGAGAATGCTAATCACAAAGTGGTTGGCAACAAAGTGATTGATACCTCAACTAGTGAAATCGTTGATGAAATCCATACGTTTTTGCTCAAAATAAGTCTTACTAAGTACCAATACGATAACCTTATGCGCTATCTGCGAGACAACGGAATTGAGGGTAAGATCACTAAACTCAAGGGTAATAGTGATGTTCAATAGAGAATTTAGTGAAAATGAGAAAGAATACTTAGATCAAAAATTTAAGCAACTTACAGAAGATTTTATGAGTGGACGTCTAATCTACCTAGCGACGCAAAAAAACTCTCAGAGATCAAAAATTTGCTTTCTGGGATAGCTCACAAGCAAGATGCCATCCTTAGTAATCAAAATGCAATTATCGACCAGCAAAAAGAAATTTTGAGACCAAAAAAGATTAAGCCTAAAAAGCTTGCGGAATTGTTTTCAGATAATCTTTCAAATGCGTCCCATTCTCTGAAAGACAGTAAAGATAGCAAAGATGATAGCCCTGTATATGATGGCACTACTGCTCACTGGAGAGAGCTACCTACTCAAGAAAGGACCAAGCCAAGACTTTCTATGAGAGCCTTGGCTAGAGCACTCAACGTAACTACACAATTCATAGGACGTAGAGCGAGACACGGAAAAATGTTCCCAGCGAAGTTTGAAAAATCGCACAATGTTTTTGGTGAATGGCGTAAAGGAAAGTACACGTATATGTGCAACGGAAAGCTAAGAAGCACCGTGATGTTGCAATTCTACTTTTCTGATTATGGCATTGAGAAAGTAAAGGAGTTAATTAAAGAATGACGGCAACCAAAGCAGATTCCACTAGTAAGGCAAAATCAACCAAGCAAAATGATTCAGCATTCAGATCTATTCAAGAAAAGATGTCTGTTTCAAAGACCTTAAACAATTCATACGGTAAGTTTGATTACTTCAACCTAGAACTTGTCTTGAATGTATTAAAACCGCTCTTAGCAAAGCATAATGCTCGTCTAGTGCTCAAAACAGAACCGATGACAGTTGGCAATTATCTTTATCAAAATGCCACAGCTAAATATATTGATCCCGACTTTGAGATTGAAACCAGCTATGCAGCCCGTGAGGATGCACAAAAGAAAGGTATGGACGCACCGCAAATTTCTGGCTCTGCTGCTAGCTATGCCAAAAAGGGCGCATTAGCTAATTTGTTCTTAATTGACGATGGTTCAACTGATCCTGACTCAAACAAGTATCATGGCACCCAACAAGCTAAAACCACTAAGCCAGCTAGAACGCCAAAACAAGCTCCAACAAAAGCTCAAAGCAATGTAAATGAGCTTAAGAAATACACCGATGAGGAATTGACTAGACAGCAAGTCAAATACAACGGTGCTACTACCAATATTTTCAACGTTTACTCCCAAGTGCTTGATAAGAAATCAAAAGATCATGAGAACGCAAGCAAGTGGTGGAGAAATTGGTTTAATCAACCAACAACACCACAAGGAAATTTGATTAGGCAATTCACTGAATTTTATTTAAGAGCACAGAAAGCCAAAGAAGCTAAGAAAGAGAGTTAACCAATGAAAGCAAGTTGGCTATTTGATAAGCATCCCATTGTGGTTGACACAAAAATTGCAACTGCACTCGGGCTGAATGAAGCAATAGTTTTGCAACAGCTTAATTATTGGCTCCATTCGAAGTCAGCAAAAGAAATTAACGGGAAGTACTGGGTATACAACACTTACGATAACTGGAAAAAAGATAATTTTCCTTTTTGGAGCATTAACACAATTAGACGTGCTATTAGTAAGCTCAAAAAATCAGGCATTGTTTTAACTGGAAACTTCAACAAAGCCGGGTTTGACAACACTCGATGGTATTCAATTGATGAAACAAAGCTCAATGAACTAATGAGCAGACGATCTGCCCAAAATGAGCAGACGGTCTGCCCAAAATGGGTAGATGGAGAAGCCCAAAATGGGCAGACCAATACCAGAGATTATCCAGAGACTACTTCAGAGAATAAATATAATAGTGCATCTGACGATGCACACGCCCCTGAACCAAGTTCGCAATTAGAACAATGGCAAAAGGATTTTGAAACAGTATGGGCTAAATACCCTAAGAAACGTGGCAAGAAACAAGCTTGGAGTCATTACAAAGCATGGCGTAAAGCATCTAAGAAACACACTAATGCTTATATATCTCACAAGCTAGATTTATACATTGCACGTCTAGAGCGCGAGCATACTGACCCACAATTCATCCAAAATGGGTCTACATGGTTTAACGGTAGCTTCGATGATGAAGAAGAGGTAAGCATGCCTAAACAAGAATATGGTGGATTTAATCAAGATATGTTTGCAAACAACAATGATTCAAGCATGTATGACGATGATCTGCCGTTTTAAGAGGTGATATGAATGGTCAACGCCGAAAACGATGCACCTTATTCAAGAATGCTAGGAGTTAAACAAATTCCCAGTGATGAAATATGTCCTATCCATCACATTAATAAGATAAAAGTTATAGGATCACGCATAAAAATAGAACCCTATTGTCCTAAATGCGAATCTGAAGCCAGAGAAAAAGAGTTAGACCAATTAGCAGATAAGGTCAAAAAAGACTCATATTTGAGTTACTTAAAAATTTATTCGCTATTTGATAGGAAAGACACACTTAACTACACTTTTGACAACTTCAAAGTAGCCAAAGATAGCAAAGAAGAATTAGTTAAGAACATGGCTCGTAAGATTGCTGGCGAATACTATAAAGATAAAGATAAGAAATTTAATTCTTTATTCTTTGGTAAGTCTGGCACAGGTAAAACTCATTTAGCTATGGCTATCTTGAATGCTGTTAATTTAAATGCACAACCCATGCAAAGATGTTTGTTCTTTAGCGTCACTAAATTGCTTGACGCTAAAAGAGATTACTTTAATGATCCAGTTAACCATTTATGGTCAAAAGATTATACAGAGAGAGTCATTAAGGATGCCGATTTGGTTGTTCTTGATGATTTAGGCGCAGAGAGTGCAGCATCCCAAGCTAACAACTTTATTCAAGACACGATATTTAGTTTGTACGAATTAAATCAGCGAGTAATCACAACAACTAACCTATCGATGAATGAGCTAAAAGCTAAGTACCACGAACGACTAATCTCTAGGATTCTTGAAGGTGGCAAAGGACATCTAATAGATTTTACTAATTTAGCAGATAAAAGAATGGAGAAATAATGCTTTCAAAAGATCAAATTGAGTATAAGAAAATTGAAAATTTGAAATGCGAGCTTTATTGTGACAATTTTGAAAATTTTAAGCGTTATGGAATACCGAAAGCACAGTTAATTATCGCTGATATTCCCTATAACATAGGAAACAACGCCTATGCTTCTAATCCTCAATGGTATAAAGATGGAGAAATTGAAAACGGAGAAAGCAAGTTGGCTAATAGCAATTTCTTTAATCGTGATGAGGGATTTAACGTTGTCAACTTTATGAAGTTTGCACGTAAATTATTAATCAAAGAACCAAAAGAGACAGGTAAAGCACCAGCTATGATTGTATTTTGCTCATGGCAACAAATGCCTATGCTTATAGATCAAGCTAAAGAAGAGGGGTTCAAGCATGCATATCCATTGTTTTTCACTAAAAAGACTAGTTCTCAAGTGCTAAAAGCAAATATGCGTATTGTTGGAGCAACTGAGTTCGCGCTTGTACTATATCGTGATAAATTACCTAAATTTAACAATCACGGGCACATGGTATTAGATCACATGAAATGGAAGGTTGATGATGGATATCCAAAAATACATCCAACTCAAAAGCCTATTCCTGTCTTAAAACGATTAATTTCACTGTTTACAGATCCAGGCGATGTAGTGATCGACCCTACAGCAGGTAGTGGCTCAACATTAAGAGCTGCATCTGAATTAGGTAGAAATGCTTATGGCTTTGAAGTTGAACGTGATATTTACAACAAAGCACAAAGCCAGATGCTTAATCATGTGGAGTTGAATTTAATCTTGTGAGGAGAAATAAATGAAATACAATTGGTCAAAAATTGAAACAGTAATCGCTCGACCATCCAATTTATCATTTAAGGACATGTGTTATTTAGATAAAGAAAATTTTAAATGTCTGGTTTACGACTTAATAGATATCTTAGAAGACGATGTTCTTACTGAAGAGGGAAATAAGCAAATAAGGAGTGTTATTCCCACTTTGCTCAATACGCTATATGATGACGATACTTTTTGGAGAAAAGCTGATGAATGATGATTTAAGAAAAATAAAAAGAGCTAGCGATACTTTACTTGCGTTAACAGAACATCCCTCTAAGTTGAATAAATCAGGCGTACGGTTGATTAATCAAGCATTAACACTATTGCAAATGGTTACGTTAGACAGCAACTCTTGGAACCACTAGAAACAGGTAACACTTATGAATTTGATTGAGAAGATTCGTCAAGCAGATATAGATTGGGTAGCATTAACCGTTCTATCGATCATCTGTGGGATGATTTTAGGCTTGATTTGGTTAGTAGTGTTCGTTTTATGAAAATCAAGAGCGTTAAGTACAAGAAAGGCGAATGGTATTACGTCATGGAAGACGATTCGCTAGTCAAGATTGAATATGAGGAGAAAAAAGATGGAAAACCAAGAACAAACAAATGATATTGCTGTTGAGGTGGCAAATAAGTTTTTGGATGCACTTGAAGAATGGAACAACGATATCAATATGAATAGAGGTCTGTTTATGGACTCACTTATGATTGGGGATGCGCATCACGCTTATCAGGCAATGCAAAACCTTAATAATTTATGCGAACCCACTTGGTTGCAAGGCGATATCCAAATTGCAAAAGACCTGACTAAGTATTCTAATTGCTTGCAAGAAATTAGCAAAAGATTGAGTCACGCGATTTTATTAAACGAATTGAAGTTACAGCAAGAAAGGAATTAGAAATAATGTTCAATTTTTCACTGTTAGAAGGTAGATTAACAAAAGATCCAGAATTGAGAAATACAGGAAATGGTACGCCAGTTGCTAGTTTTACTTTGGCAGTTGATAGACCCAAGAGAAAAGACGGTACGCAACAAGCTGACTTTATCAACATTGTAGCTTGGAACAAGACTGCCGAGTTTCTTAAAAACTACTTTAAGAAAGGGGATGCGATTCAAGTACAAGGACGCATTCAAACCAGATCTTACGATGATAAGAATGGCAATAAAGTATTTGTTACAGAAATTATTGCTAACCAATTAGGATTCCCTATTACTCAAAGAGCGAATTCACAGACACAAGGTAATAGTAATACTAGTGGAAATGCAAATAATGCATCATATGCTGATCCATTTGGCACTAATCAATCATCTGTAGATATCAGCGATGCTGACTTGCCATTTTAGGGAGCTAATAAATGATTAAAGTAATGTCGATAGCTTGGTATTTGCTGATTGGAATCTTTTGGCTCGTATCATTATACATAGTTTTTTATGATGCATTTAATGTATTTTTTCCAAAAAGTATTAGAAGACAGAAGCTAATTCATGACATAATACCAGCATTAATTTTTACAGTAATCGCTTTGATTATAGCTTTATTGCCTAATTTCATTGGAGCAGCAATTCAATGGATTATTAGCCTATTACATTAAAAGGTGAGGTAAATGGCAAAATTTAATTATGAAGGTATACCTCAGGAATTACGCAAGCTTAGGCAATGGGGACTTTTCGAACTCAAATGGGTTCCAGCACGTAAGAAAAATACAAAAATCCCTATAAATCCTTATGATGGTTCGGCTGGTAAGTCTAATGATGTGAGTACTTGGTCAGACTTTGATACGGCTATTCGGGCTTTAAATAATATTGAGCGTGCAGATGGATTAGCATTTTACTTTGCTAATGGATATGTAGGCTTAGATATCGATCATATAGATAGTAATCTTGAAGACTGGAAAAATGGCGACACTGATCCTAATAATCTGGTTAATAAATTTCAAGATTTAACTAACAACACCTATATGGAAGTTAGTCAATCAGGTACAGGAATTCACGCAATTTTTAAAGGCAAAATTCCTGGCAAAACCCGTCACAAACTAGTCACATTTTTAAGCAAGTCGTCACATTGTTAGCAAACTACTAATTATAGTGCTAAAAATATATAAAATATGAATTGATACAAATCGCTGATGTGGAGGTAATTATTTATGGATATTCTTGAATTTAAATCTGAAATCGATAATGGAAATTTTAAATTTTATATTGTGAAAACTGGTTGGAGGGATATGGCGGATTGCGTTGTAAGTGATTACGACTTAGTTTTATCCAATTCGCCTGAGATTATTTTACCCACTTTAATTCATAAATATTTACGTTTACCTTGGGTTACTAGCGATCATGGATATTGGAAGCATCCGACTCCAGGTTTTGAAGTTACAGAACTTGATCTATCTTCTGATGATAGTAAGTTTTCTAATAAATATAGAGATCTGGAAAATTATCTGAAAGCGTATCAGGATGGTAATTGTAAAAATATCCGATCCATCCATACTTTGACTTATGATATTGAATCTAATGGCGTAAATGAAGAGTATGCGAAGCATGAAGTTATAAAATTTAACTTTAAAGTCCTTGATGAATTGATTAAGTCGGAAGATGAAACAATATCTAAGTGTAAAAAAGAAGCCCGTCAAAAGAAAGCGGATGCGAAATTCAATCAATTAGTTGATGATATTAGCCAATTATCAATTGCAAATAAGCAAAAGATCTTAGCGAAGTTAGTTAAATAGAAAGAATGGCAACGAGGAAAGGAGCTGTTATGTTAGGTTTTATTTATTATCATAAAGAGGATAAATAATAGCAAACTATGACTTTAAAGCAAAGCGATGAAAGAATAAACAATGATTTTATTTATAGAGATTAGGTGATTTGATGAAGGTTAAAACAGTAGGCGCATTTGATACCAATACACTTGACATTGAAATTAACAAATTTATCAGAGATAAGCATGTGGTTGATATTAAATTCAGTAGTTTTTTTGATGAAATAGACGGTGCCAATTTTTTGGCTCTTATTATGTACGAAGATTAGGAGAAACTTGATGAAAGATTTACTTAATTTTCATAAATGGAATCAACTTAATTGCGAGTACTGTATATTTGATGGCGATGAGGGTAAGTCATTTATTTACGATTTAGGTTTTGCAGAAGAAGAACTAACTATTATCAAAAGTCATGAAAGATATTGCTTGTATATCGTTGTTAATGATACAGCCGATCCTATCAATGGCATTCAAGAAAGATTCTCAACCGATATCAGCTTTTGCCCTAAATGCGGCAGGTATTTAGGGGAACAAATAAATTCAAAAAAGCAGCACATTTCGAATGAATTGACGCATTTTGAAATGCCTTATATCAAACAACCAGCACCCTACAATCATTTAGGTTTACCTCTGGAATATAGCAAAGAAGAAGCTATGGCGATTATGGAGCAGTGGTTGCATGTAAAATTTACTGAATTTAAATGGTATAAGCAATATGATACTCCAACTAACTGGTGCATTTTATCTGCTTACGGCAGAACTAAATAATAGATAAAGAAGGGAAAATAAAGATGAGATTAAGTCTTATTACACATAGAAAAAAAAGTTCATTTAAAGAAGGAGATGTTATTACGTTTTGGAATAACGGAGATGCCGATACTAACGCATCAGTGATAATTCGGAACAGCAATAACCCATGGGGTGCTGAGTATAGTGGAGCTTTCTTAGCAGGGGACTTGCATATGTCTCCTGGCACTGTGACACCAGATGGAAAAAATTCTAAATACACACAGGCGCTAGCTACAGCTGACGAAGTAGTGCAGGAATATAGAGCAAACTGGGATAATGTGGTAGTTGACCCGTCAAATGATTGGATACTTACTCTAAATAATGGTAATAAATAATGAAAACAAATAAAGTTTACTTAATTCAAGCTGACGACACGTTGATAGAAAATGCAATTCAAAATGCTATTATCATTGCGCCTAATAAGAAAGAGGCTGTTTCTAAATTTAGAAAAGAACTAGCTGACAATGAAGAATGTGACCAAGTTTATGATGGTAATTTCTTTAAATGCCGAAGACTAGATTTAACAGATCAACATGTATTCATTCAATATGGTGGTGATACATTTCGGTTCAGCGAAGTAGAAAGAGAGGAAATCTAGTGAGCTATTGGATTAGTTTGGTTAGCAATACTAAAGAGCATTATCCATTAGATGACGATGGTGTTCATTGCTCATGGAATTACAGTAATCTTTTCTCTGGATTGCCTTGTGGGTATGAAAGAGACTGGCAAGGAAAAATGGCAAAAGATTTGATTCCGTATGTTGTGCAAAGCTTATATATTTTAGAGGTATATGGCTTAGATGCAGATCTCAAGAAAAAATATGGCAAGTTAATTGCACAGTTTCAGCGTGACTATGGAGAAGTTTCAACTGTCGACGGTGCTAAATATATTTTAAAAGCATCAAAAGATATGTTTGAGCGACATCCAACTGGGATTGTTGTAGTTGAATGATAAGGCAGAAAAAGTATGCCTTTTATTATTTTTTAATTATCATTCGAACATGAGTTCTTTAAAATGAGGAGAAAAGAGTGAAATTTATAGATTTTTTTGCCGGAATAGGTGGTTTCAGATCTGGTTTGGAAAAATCAGGGCATGAATGCGTTGGATATGTTGAATGGGATAAATATGCACGCATGAGTTACCAAGCAATGTATAACACTGAAGGAGAATATAACGGAAATGACATCAAAGAAGTTAAAGGAGAAGAGTTACCAGATGCAACTATTTGGACTTTCGGAAGCCCATGCACCGATATCAGCGTTGCAGGACTGCAAAAAGGACTCATTGAAGGTAGTCAATCCTCCATGTTTTTTGAGATTATCAGATGCCTTAAAGAAAGGATTGAAAACAAGAAGACGCTACCTGCCTATCTACTCATGGAAAATGTTAAAGCTTTGCTATCCAGCAATGGAGGATGGGATTTTGCAAGGGTGTTCCTTGAAATGGACCAAGTCGGGTACGATGTCGAATGGGGAGTTATCAACTCTGCCGATGTCGTCGCTCAAAACCGAGAAAGAGTATATATTGTCGGACATCTTAGAGGGGGGGGTACGTACCCGACAAGTATTTCCTATCAACAGACAAAGTCAAAGCTTTGCTCGAACAAATGTAATTAAAATAAACCAGCCCAAACATCAATCTGAAATTGTTGTTTCTGATCAAGGGAAAAGTCCAACCCTTACGGCAACTGATTACAAACGTCCTTATAAAGTTGCAGTAAAACAAATTGGAAACTTCGTGAAAACCAATAGTTTTGGAGGCAATCCACAACGAGGGCGAGTATATGATCTTAATGGTATATCTCCTACTTTAACTACAATGCAAGGTGGCGACCGTGAACCTAAAGTTTTAGTAAGCGCAGTATTAACACCTGACAGGATTAATAAGCGGCAAAACGGACGTAGATTTAAAAATATTGATGAGCCTGAATTTACCTTGACTGGTCAAGATAGGCATGGTGTTTTATTAGATAATGGCAAATTTATTGCTATTAGAAAATTGACGCCTAAAGAGTGCTGGCGCTTGCAAGGATTTAGCGATGAACAGTTTGAAAAAGCTAAAGAAGCTGGTGTGAGTGACTGCCAACTATATAAACAGGCTGGTAATGCTGTAACTGTTCCAGTCATTGAGCAAATCGGAAAAAGGCTAGAGGTGATAGGAGAATGACTAGCACACGAAAGAGTGTTAACACTATAGTACTTTTGACTAATCGTATTGAAGAAAAGTATGGTTCAGTGATTAAATGCCCGCCTGATGATCCAGATAAACTGGCGTTGGATAAGATCGTTAAGGTACAAGCAATAGGTGAGCAAGCCTTATATTCGGACGGGGCCAAAAAAGCATCTTCTAAGTCTAAAAGAAAAACGGCTGTAAAGAGTAAAACCAGAAAGCGTGTAACCCAACCCAAAAAAGCTAAGCCTAAAGAAGAATCTGTATTAGAGACTGATGAAGCTGTTGCTTTTCAATTAATGCCACAAAAGAAAAAATTTAGTCTTTATACAGAAAAGCTAAAACTGATGGCAATAGCGGATGCTAAAAAAGGTATTCCTACTATGGAGATAGCCCTTAAAATGGATATTCCTAAAGCAACTATATCAATGTGGCTAAGAGGGGTATCTCATCCACCGCTATTTACCAATTGTTTAATTAATAAGCAAACCAAAGTTAAGATTTACTTTGAAACGCAAGCCACTTTACGAAACTGGTGTCGTTACAATCGAGCATCGTTTAGTTCTTTACTGAAAGGTAGCAATACCAAGTATGAACTAAAAGAAAATAGGTGGTATTGGTTCGAATTGCCGAACGGCGTCTTTTATAGGGTTAAGAATAAGCTATCTACCTATGTTAAGACTGATCCTAAAAGTTTTATGCAAGTAAGTATCCCAGAATTAATGATTTAATGAGGTAAACATGGAAGAAACAAAAGAAACTCAAGATGTTAGAAAATTCTTTGAAAAAGCATTAGAAATCAAAAATGAACGTGGTAAGAACTATGACAATGGTGGCAAATCTGCATTTGAAAGATCTATCAGCATGTATTCATCTAAGAATGAGGTTATGGTATCTACTTGGCCAGTTGTTCAAAAAGCCTCGCGCTTGATTACTTTAGCTGAAGAGCTTCAAGACAAGGACAAAATGAGCCAAGAAGAAGTCCATAAACTAGCAAGTTCTGCGACTGATACTAGTATTGATTTAGTCAATTATGTAGCTATGCAATGGGTAAGAAACATCCAACCATTATTAGATTTTAATAGTGAGGTTTCAAGTGACACTGACCACACTAAGTAAAAAACTAGATGAATTAAGGACCACTAAAGAAGTAAATGTCGTCATTCCAGGAGATCCTTTTGGCAAACAACGTCCAAAAGTGGTGGGCTATAAATATGGTCGCCCTCATGGTATTAAGCAAGCAAAAACCCGATTGTATGAAAATAAAGGACGTTTAGCTTGGCATAAAGCATATGATGGCCCGTACGATATACCAGATGAAGCTGAGCTAAGCTTGAAGGTGTACTATCCGGTTCCTAAGAGTTGGCCCAAGTATATGAAAAAGGCTGCTTTAGCCGGTATTGTCGAACCATATAAAAAAGGTAAAGGAACTCCTGATATAGATAATGTCGTTAAAATGATCATGGATTTACTTAACCCACAAAAAATGGGCAATAAGGTGATCCCTGAAACAGGGCTATATAAAGATGATGGTCAAGTTACTGTATTGCATGTTGAATGTCATTATAGTGATCTCCCCAGAGTAGAAGCTAAAGTTAAATTCAGAGAAAACCTTACTAAAGCAGTTATTAAAGAACTGGTTAAGAAATTTTGCGCTTAAATATTAAATACCGACGCAAAAGTCAATAGCTATTTGATTATATTTACATAATGGTTCAATAAATTAATTGCTAAGATAGTTAATGTACTAACGATAACAAAAAGAAAACATCTCAGTAAGCCTATAGTTCAATTGGTAGAACGCTCTACTATTACTGAAGTAGATATGAGGGTTCGAATCCCTTTAGGCTTATAGGATGCTTGCACATAAGCACATCAAATTTAACAAGAGAAAGAAGGAATCTCCTCTTTGTCCGTGTTATCCGCTGTGCAAGTATCCATTTTTATGGTGACGCTGGTGCAACGGGGACTGATAATCCCTCCAGCAATACTTCTTTCAAAAAGCCTACAGTTGCGTAAATAAGGCTGCTACCTTTTTTATTCAATTGAATCCCGGCGGTAATTCGCAAGGACAGAGTGAAAGAAAGCTCTTAGGGGAGAAGCAAGGAAAGGCGCATCATTGACTTAAAGCAAGCGCGGAATTGGGCAAATCAGAAGGACGAATTGTGATGTTTCGGTTACAAGTAAGTCCTCCGTAGCAAACAGATAGATTATCTATGTCTATTTGGAACCAAGCGTGCCGTTCGAAAGAACGATAGTAAGAATGCCTACTGATCTTGAAGTCTGGTAACAGACCATAAAGTTCCAGCGTTGTGCGAGTAGCTCAAACGGTCAGTTTTTTTAATATGAATATTACAGAAAAATATTACAATTAAAAGTATTCGTATATCGGGTGAAAGTTAGGGAGTAACCAGTCTCCGCTCTATCCTTAGAAAGCGCATGTCAGCTCACAGGTCGCTCTTGTGGGTACGAGATATGTTGATAGTAGCTTAATAAAGTCATGATGTAAGTCATCAGAGTCCTAATAAGACTCCACCATTATTTTGGCGATGTGGTCCAGTAGCAACGACAGCGGACTGTAAATCCGCCACCGAAAGGTTTCAGAGGTGCAAGTCCTTTCGTCGCCATACGCTTGAATACCTGCGGGTCTGAATGATGTGCACTATAAGTTCGGAGAAAAAGTATTCTAGTTTTGCATATTTAACGAATAGAAATATGCTGTGAAATAGTTCTTAATCAAAACTATTTGACAGATTGGTAGCAATCAACGGTTGCGAGGTGGTTCGATTCCACCTGTTGCTATAGTAGTTGATCTTTCGAGAGCTTTACAACTAAGTAAAAAGAAAGCGAGAATATGCGGAATTGGTAATTCGTATATTCATACCAAGTTAGTCACGGTGATCCGTGCATTTTGAAGGTAGTACAGGTGTACATCAAGTTGCCTTAGCTTGGTTTAGGTTCGATACCTTATATCTTCTTAGAGGAGTGTAGCCATTCCGACTAATGGCTACGTGCCGTGATCCATCGTGGTTTAGTCGCACGGAGAAGGTCAGAGTTAAGATTCTCTTTGATGGTAGCCCTCATGTGTAGAGATTGCCGACTACAAAATCTTTGCACCGGTAGCAAGTGGTGCCAGAGCATACACATCACATCACTTGCTATCATACAAGCTAGACTTAATTGACACTGCAAAAATAAAATATTTTTATGTTTGTTCAATTGATTAGACATCTTTTTTTCGGTCTAGCCTCAAATTCAATCATGAGCTCGGCTTTAGGCTGGGCTTTTTTCATACAAAAAGGGAGAACGTACGTTTTGACATCTACATTAACTGCAATCTGGCCTTTTACGGTCGCAATCTTTAATATATGGGCTATTTTTTACGCAATTAGAATTGGACTAACAGCAATTGTATGTCTGCTCAAGTTAATTAATGGCATTTTGAAATAAGCACAAAGGAAGAATAAATTGAAAAAACAAACAAAAGCCTACATTGAAGCACTTTTAGAAGATTATCCACATTACAGTATGTACAAAGCACAAAGAGAATTTGAGCTAAGACATCCCTATCAAGAACGAGATGAAAATGTAGGGGGAGGTAAAGCTCAATTCAAGAAAAACGATGCTGTAGATAGAATGCTGATTACTATTGACGAGGATAAGCGTTTAAACAGCTTATGGCGTGAACACTTTGCTATTCAAGTATGTTTTGAAGAAGCTACAGAAGATGTTCAAAAAATCGTTAAGTATCTATTCTTTACTGATGCTAAAGTGCGCAAGTATTACTCAATTAGAGAATTAGCAGAAGACAATAAATTAAGCTGTAGTTCAGCCACAGCATATCGTGAATTTAATCAGTTTCTCGAGGAAGTGGCTATTGAACTAGGATTACATGTTTAGGGAGGTGCTTAAATGCGTTTTTTTATTACCAAGAATGATTTAAATAAGATAACAATTAAGCAAGATAAAGAAATTAAGCAAGATAAAGAAATTAAGGAAAAAGATAAAAAAATATTCGAACTAAAAAGTGAAATTAAGCGGTTAAAAAAGAAGCAAGAAACTCCAAAAGAAAAAAGTTCTCTACCCAAATTTCCTGCTCCTAATATTTATCATGTTGAATTGTCTGATTATTTTGCCGAAAAGCGAGAATTAGATATTGCTACATCAAAAGACATAAAAGAATTGGACTATATAGAGAAAGTAGATGAAATATATACTTTGATACATAATAACTATTTCAACTGGACTACATGGGTTCAAGGCTTTAAAACTAAATATAATGATGGACATGTAGCGGAATATAAAGCAGTTCCAACGTTCTTTGAGGATGGCTATGTTACTAGCGCTCGGCAAATAGTAAAAAACGGTAAGTTGATTTTGGAGGAGCATAAATAAATGGGGCTATTTAGCAAGAAATGTAAGAAAGATGATTATGGTGGCGTATCAGATACATATATTAATAATAAAGAACTTGACCACCTTGAAATGAAAAATAAATTTTTGAATACCAAAATAAAGCTTCAGCAGCAAAAAATTGATGACTTAACATCGATTGTAAATAAGCGATTACAAAATATGGCTTCCACCAAAGCTCAAGAAAAAATAAATAATGTTTACACTATTTATTATGATTGGGGACAAAAAGATCATTTAGCAGCCATAGATGTATCTTCGAAAAAAGAACTAAATGATTTTATTGCTTATATTGAAAGCTCAAAGAAAGCAAAAGTATTTCATCAGATTTTTAGTCATAGTAGAAGTGTTACTAGAACATGGTCAGAAAATGAGGCAAGAAAAATAGTATATTCAGCATTCAAATGGTATGAATATTACGCTGAACCTAAGCTTTTACCGGATAACACATCCTTTTCTGTTGATGACTATAAAACTGCTGATATAGTGCTTTATCCAAACCGTATCATGATGGTGAAGCAGAAAGTAAAAGACGGCAAAGTAATAAATCCAACTATGGCTGATTGATAAGGAGAAACAATGTTAGAAGTATATTATTGGTATTTGCTAGTACCATGTCTTGCAATGGTGGTATTGGGATTAACTACAAAAAAATGGGAAAGAAGCATCTGGTCTTTTATCGGTCCTGCTTTATTGGCTGCGTTTAATACATATTTCTTGCTACCATCTAAGAATCTGTTGAGTATTATTGGTGGTAATTTCTTTTATACGTTAATTTTTGGCATAATTTATTGGATTATCTACACTGTTAGCGACGATTCATATAATGACTCTGATGACCATAAAGCAATTATCTTTTTATGCTCAGTCGTTCCAGTAGTACTTTGTTTTTTAATCTGGATTGGTGGAGCTTTGCATTCGTCTATGTCAGTAAGACCAACCTATGACTCAATCAGCAAAGAATATTCAAAGTCAACTGAGGCACCAACATTTAAGCGTGGAGAAACACCTATTGCATTGTCGCCTGTAACAGTGCTTAACAGGGTGCGTAAGAGCGCTTCAGATATTCCGCATAGCCAGTACTATTCAGTATCCAAGAACGTTCAGGCGCAATATTATAAGGGTAAGCCGGTATATGTGATCCCAATTGAATATAATGGATTCTTTGAAATGCGTAATGCTAAAACAATACCAGGGTATTTCATTATTGATGCCACAAAGCAAAATGCTACGCCTAAGTTTGTAAAACAGCCTTATAAATATGCTACTAGTGCTTATTTCAATAGAGATGCTAGCCGTCAAATTTATAGAAAAGCTAATAGCTGGTTATCTTTAGGCGCTCCACAATTAGAAATTAACGATAATGGTAAACCATATTGGGTACAAACCGTTTATAAATCGGAGTTTTTAAGTCATAGAGTTAACTTTGAAAAGCTCCATGTAGCTGTATTGGATGCTCAAACAGGCGACGTTAAGATTTACTCATTAAAAGGGATGCCTAAATTCATTGATGAGGGTATTACCACTGAAACAGCCGATCTAATCAACAGAGACTTCGGTAAATATAAGCACGGCTTCTGGAATGCTCATTTTGGTAAAACAGATGTAATTAAACCTACTGGAAATGGCGTAGAAGATGGAGTAACTTCAATCTTTAATAGAGATGGCTCAATTTCTTACTTCACTGATTTCACTACAGATAAGACTGGCTCTGATAGTGCTATGGGCTATTCAATGATTAATGCTCGTACCGGTAAATTAACTTACTATAAGGCAAGTAATTTGATGGATAGCGATGGTGCAATTCATAATGCTAACCAAGATTACAAAGCTCAACAATGGAAAGCTAATATGCCAGTGTTATACAACATCAACGGCAATCCTACATGGGTTATGACCATTTTAGATTCAACGCATGCAATTAGAGGATACTATTACTTAAACGCATCAGATCAAAGTATTTACGCTCAGGGAACTACTCCAATTAGTGCGTTAGATGATTATAGACAAGCGTTAGTAAATAACGGGGGAGTTAATAGCAATACAGCTAAAGCATCCTTCAAGAGGGTAACTGGTGTGGTAGACCGAGTAGCAATTGTTTCAAGTAAGAATAAGGCTATGTTTACGCTAAAAGGTAGCAATACCATTTACACGGTTAATACTAATGATTATGATTTTGCCAACTTAATTAGACCTGGAGATCAATTATCTTTTAAAGCTAGTGTGATTAATGGTAAATCAATTGGTAATATCTCAAGCTTAGAAAATAAGACATTGAAAAATTAACGGGGGCTATTTTTATGTCAGAAGAAAAAGAAACTCAAAGCAAAAGTATCGAAGAAGAAGCCAAGAAAATAGACGATGCTAAGAAAGTTCTATTAAAGCAAACAATTATGCATTGCAGAGCATCTGCTTATGATTCTTTAGCTGTATTAGCTTTGAAATACGGTGGCAAAGTAATAAAGGTCAAAACTAAAGACGAAACATTTTATGCCCTCTCTCATGGAATGGACTTTACTAAAAAACGCATAGATAGTTTTATTAAATTAGCTCGACTAAATACTGATTATATGAATTTTGTTACGGGCATTTTTAATGAGAGGATTATAGATAAGTTTCGTTTTAACAATTTTAGGGGTAATTTTATAGATCCAAGTAATTGGATAAAAGATAGATCTAATAACTATTCTGTGCCTGTTAAATATAAGGCTTATCCTAAAGTTATTAAATTGTATGATATTGTTTCAGCCGAATTAATTTATGATTTGGCAAAAGATGCTAAAAGGCAGAGTAGAATCTTAAGTAATGATAACTTTGAAAAAATAAGCCAAATATTTATAGGTATGCGTTTTAGCTCTGAAATGTTGTGCTGAGAGAGCAATTATACAGTCTTTAAAATTTGATTAGGTCAATAATTAATCGAACTAGTTAATTGCTACCGGACAGGCAGAAAAGAAATAATCGCTAAAGAGAAAAATAGTGGGGATGTATTTGTGGAAAGTACATGGATATATTTTTGGTGTGGCTGTTTATTCGTTGGACTATTTTTTAATATTCAAAACATTTTAGATGTTTGTGGTGCAAAATTCAGGTACAAGCTTATTATTTATGTCTTGTATGGCATCATTTGGTACTGGATTTGTTCACGGATACTTATTTAAATGGGGGATATTAAATTGAATATAAAAAACGCTTTGATTGCTAATATTGATGATTTAGAAAATGATAATGCGACTGTTATGAATGCTGATGCTGGAGGAGATATAGGGAAGTTGGATGTGTACCTTGATGATTTAAGAAATGAAATAATTATCACAGGTTCAAGTCTTGAAATCCTTAAAAAGCCCGCTCATGTAATTCCAGAAAGAGATTTTAAAAAGTAAAAAAAGCATGCTTTTTTAGTAGGGAGTAATAAATGAAAGAAATAGCTAGTATATCGAAAAATGGTTGCGTAAGAGCTTATGGCTTTTATAATAGCTTCTATCTTGAAGTGCCCCAAGAATATGTAGATAAGTTTATGAGTGTTCGCGAGAAAGAAAATGGCAAAAAAACTGATGGATTTTTTATCATTAATGATGATTTAGGAATTTTTGCTTATAAATCAAGATAAAAAAGCATTCTTTTTTAAACGGGGGGGAGTATTTTTATTTTTGAAAAAATACCGTGCTTAATTTTTATAGGGGGTATTTTCTCACCGAGGAGTAATTTTTCTAAGCCCCTTAAATTTTGATGGGGGCTATTTTTGTCAGCTTAAAAATTAATAGGGGGGATATTTTTGAACGGGGGAGTACTTTTGACAAAACCTAACATTTCTTTTTTGAATGTCACATATAAAGCAATAGACAAAGAGATAGACAACAAAGAACAAGCATTTTTATGCAAGCTTGCTTTTGATAATGCATACGATAAGATAAGATTACTGTCTGTAAAAGCTGGTCATTGCTGGTTATGTGCTTTTCGTGATTTATACAGAAAAGAGTATGAGCCTTACTTGCCATACAAGGAAGTAAATGTCTATAGCTTGCATCCCCCTGTTAAAATTGATGTATTGCGCTGTATTTGATCGTGCAATGCATTTCAATGATGATATGGACTTTATAATGTCGCCTTATGGTTGGCACTATCATTTCAAATGGAAAGATTACGACATAGAATTCCAATATCCTAAATGTATTTGTGGTAAAGATTTAATTAAGGAGTTGCAAGAAGTGGCGAAGAGGATTAAAACTAAAAGGCCGATTGAAAAGCTTAAAAAGGATAAACCCAACTTTTCACAATTTAAAGCAAGTAAATCAATAATTGATATGATCCATGAAAGAGCAAAAAGGTTGAAACAATCGATTGATATGATTAGTGAAGCTCTTTCACAGATAAAGATGTCTAGTAGCTTAAACAATGCTAGTAGCAAAAAGAGAATGCAATATATAAAAAAAGAAACTAGGAGCTAAATAATGCAATATAACATGTTTTTATCTGGCGCTGTTGCTAAGGCTTGGCGTCAACTAGGGATGCCTGGCAAGTTGAGAGAACAGTACGACTATAAACCACAAGTGATTTGGTATAACTACACGGCTGGTAATAACAAGATGGTATTTTTCTTTGATGCGTATATGGACCCTTGCGAAGTAAGTAATAAGATCATTGAGGCTACTTATATTGCGTCAGAAAATGTTATTGCTATTGATATTTACAATTTAGAAAGTCATAACAGCTATAAACTATAAAAATTTAACAAAACTAAAAAAGCATGCTTTTTCAAAGGGACAAAAGCCAAAAAAAGCATGCTTTTTCAATACACAAGCAAAATTTTTCTAAAAAAAGCATGCTTTTTCAAAATAAAAACGAAAAAAACAAAAATTTTCAAAAGTAAAAAAAGCATGCTTTTTTAAAGAGGGCCTATATAGGCAAAATTAGCCAAAAATCGACATTTTTCTTTTTTTACATCATCAAAAATTAAAAAAATATTAAAACTCGTATAGATATGCATATAGTTTTAGACCAATTTTGAAAATGCATTTTTAGCTAAAAATAGTGCTTGACTTCCCTATAATACCGCTCTATATTTAAGCTGTTCTCACGTGAGACGGAACACGGGCGGAATGTTCAAAAACTAAAAACCGTATATCTAATATTTTCAATATTTAATGTGATTTTTATTTTCAGCGAAAATAAAATTCAAAAAAAGTATTGACAATCCGTTATAACGGATTTATGATATATGTGTAAGTTGAAAGAGGAAAAAGATGCGGGAACATCTTAAATTTCAACTTAAAGGAAAACACAAGAAAAAGAGGTTTTTAAAATGGAAAATATTTTTACACAATACGCAATTATTAAAACTATTAAAAATAATATTGATGATTATGAAGGTGTTGATGAACATACTTTTGAAGATGCTTTTAAAGATATGTTTGGCGGTGGTCTTGTGCTTGACTCACAAGAAGCAAAAAACGAACTACAAAAATATGGTATTTGGAATGCTTTAAAAGATGTTAAAGCAGAAGGCCTTATTATTGAGGCCGACCCTGAAGACTTAGCAAGACAACTACTATATGTAAATGCGGAGCCAATTTTTGAAACTTGCTTTACAAATGCGCCGGCTTTCATTG
This sequence comes from Lactobacillus hominis DSM 23910 = CRBIP 24.179, assembly GCF_000296835.1. Classification (GTDB taxonomy): domain Bacteria; phylum Bacillota; class Bacilli; order Lactobacillales; family Lactobacillaceae; genus Lactobacillus; species Lactobacillus hominis. The sequence goes on from NZ_CAKE01000004.1 coordinate 89,755, forward strand.
GTTTTGATAGTTGTTTGAGTGTAGAAAATGTTAAGGCTTTTAAGGAAGCTTTAAATGAATTATGAGAGGTGTTTTTTATTGGTTTTATCAGAAAATGAGATGATTAAGCGCCATCGAAAAAGTAATAGTAAGTGGAATAGCGGAATAAATGAACGAGCGGAAGCAGGCGACCCTGAAGCAATCGCATATAGAGCTAAAAGACGCTATAACCAAAAATTTAGTACAGCTAAAACTTTTATAAATAAGGTCGGTAAAACTGAAGATATAAAAGAGCTAAAAGGCTTGATAGATAAGCGCTTAAAGCATGAACAAAAATAATTTTAAAAAAAGTATTGACAATCCGTTATAACGGATATATGATATATATGTAAGTTGAAAGAACAACAAAAAAAGCCCAGTGCGGGAACACTGAGCCAGCATGTTCAAAAACTTAAATCGGAAAACACAAGCAGACCAGAGGTCTTTTAATTTTGAACACATTTATAGTAACAAAAATTAAGCCTCTAGTCTAGTGAAAAATAGAATAGAGGTTTTTAAAATGGAAAAAATTAGTGTACATATGGACTTAGACAAATCTAAATTAGAAAAAAAGTTCGAGTTTGCTAAATATGATGATATGGAAGACTTAAATCACTGTGACCGTCACAGTTTCTACGGTAAGGCGTATAAGACTGTAACAAAAAGATATGAAGCTTTATATAGCTATGACACATTAATTTGTGTATATGATAAGTTGAAAAATATTTTACACGTAAGTAAGTACTACTGGAATTACAGTGCTACCACAAGAAGGCATCAAATCGGTTTTTTAGATGATGTTTTTGGAGATCCAATTTCAGGAGATATATACCAGCGCTTGAGCTTAGAAGGTAAATATAGATAATTGGAGGCGTTAAAAATGAAAATGCTTTTTTTAGATGATAGCAGCTGTAAAGAAGTGTACTGTATAAATCCCGATCACGAAAAAGAGTATATAGGTAAATTGATCTTTGATGAAGATCAAAACGCGTGGGCTCTGTGGTACTGGGACAATTCCACTGGTGATGAAGGTGTGACATATACTGAAGACTTAGAAGAAGATTATAAAAATTATTATGCTGAACAAATGCAAAAATAAAATTCAAAAAAAGTATTGACAATCCGTTATAACGGATATATGATATATGTGTAAGTTGATAGAGGAAAAAGATGCGGGAACATCTTAAATTTCAACTTAAAGGAAAACGCAAGCAGACCAGAAGACTTTTAAAATAGAGAAAAAGCACTTCTGGTCTAGTAGAAAAGATTAGGAGTGTTTTTATTATGAGCGAATATTTATTATCTGAAAAAACAATTATTGAAACTATTAAAAATAATCTTGATGGACGTACAGGAATTTATAACTACACATTTCAAGACGTGCTAGACGATGTTTTTAATATTGATGAATACATTATCGGATATGAAGAAGCAGAACAAGCTTTACAAGAATACGGCGTGTTCGATGCACTGAAAGAAGTACAACAATTTGACCTAGAAAACTATGGTAAATGGGTAACAGATTACGCCGACTCTGAAAAGGTAGCAAACACTTTAGCCTACATTCTTGCAAACCGTGTTTTTGATACATGCTTAATCAATGCACCTGGATTTTTAAATTTTGATAGCGAATTAACACCGCAAAACGTTAAATACTTTAAAGAAGCATTAAATGAAATGTAGAGGTGCAAGCATGCTAGATATTTTGTTAATTATTATATGTTCGTTTGTTGCTGGCTTGTTTGTCGGAAGTAAGAAGTTTAGAGAATTTGTGGGGTTTTAACTATGGACTATAAAAGAATGGCTTTAAAATTTGTCGGTGAATATTGTAACGGAATTCAAGCACAAGAATTAAGGGCGGAAACGTGTGAATATTTTATCTATATAAAATGTGCAAGAGCTTATACGGACTGCTCGAATTTAGGATTATCAAGAGACTTGAACAACGGCGAAAAATCTTATCTAAGTAAAGTAGTTAAAGGTATAAAGCAAGGCGCTTTATACGAGGCAATGTGGTTTTAAAAAATAATAAATAAAAATTTAGTGAGGTAAATAGAAATGAAAAAATTAGTATTAAGTTTAGTTGTTTTAGTTGGTTTATTATTCGGTTTAAATAGTCAAGCACATGCAGCGGTAGACAATGACGGCGCTTATTACGATGATTGGTGTACAGTTGCACAACAACAAAATAACTCTATCCTTAATTTCGATTCACTCGGACAAAACGGCTTTTCTTACAATCTTGATAAAAACACCGACGGAAGTGTTAAAGGACTTACCGCGGCTTGGTCAACACCTGAAACGCACAAAGAACAAAAGCTAATCTTGTTTAGTGGTAAAGATAGACTTATCACAGTTCACATCGTGGGCAACTACTACATCTTTAAAGTCAGCTACTATAAACCGATGTATCACTTTAACTTAAAGCTTTTAAGCGATCCTGAAGCGGGTTCGGTTTACAGCGTACAACTTAACGCATACTAAAAATTTTAAAAAAGAGGTATTAAAAATGAAATTGAAAAATATAATTTTAAGCAGTGTAGCAATTTTAAGTATGGGTTTAAGTGCACTAAGTCCAGTGGTACAAGCTGATACATATACAGATGACGAAATAACGAACGAGTTTAAAGAGGACCGGGCAAGAGCAACGCAAAAAGAAGCGGGCGAACTTGGTTTTTACCCAGATCTAGCCACTGATACAAATGACCATTCAGCGGGTAACCCTTGGAATTCGAATGTTTGCCGACACTTCCACTTTAAAAAGGGCGTGACATATGTAGACACTAAACGTGGTTTATCTTTTAAGCTAAAAAAAGAAGATAACTTTGGCGACGGCTATATATATAGCTTTATCATCAAAAGCATACACGCCTCATATATCGACTACGGGGAGAACGATAACGAAGATGGGCAGAGCTTTGCCACTAGTGTGAGCCTAGAAACTGATGAAAGTACCAAGCTTAAGAAACTACCCGAGATAGACGGGGACAAGGTGCAAGCCTTCCACTTCGAAAACGGTGTAAACTATGTAGACAAGAAAAATGGCGTTTCTATCTTCTTTATAGCTTTTGCAGGGAACGACTTCGACAACGGCGACACGTACAACTTCACCTTTTACAGCAAGAAAAAATTTGTGAGCGATTATGAAGAGAGTGACGATGTCATCATACCACCAGCAAGCAAGAAAGATGAAGAGCGCAAGGAAAGTTATAAAGTAGTAGACAAGATCAACACCAGTGAAAGTGGCGTGTGGTAAAAAAACGGGGGTTATTATTATGACTGTATATGATGAGTTAGCACAAGCACTAGATAAGGCAACACAAGTTATAAACCTTGATAACGAAGACAGCTTGACCGTTGAAAGGGATGCAAGCTATAGAGGCTGTTACAAGGTCCGTATTGATTGGCAGGCAGGCTATGAGGGCAACGGCTTGGAGTGGATGACGCTAAAAGATTTATACTGTGAAAATATAGACAACGTGCAAATTAACAAAGTTTTAGCGAAGTTTAGAGAGAAGATTTTTAATTAAAAAGCGGGCAAGAGTTAGATCAAGTCAAAACGTGGCTAGATGCAAGAGTTAGAGAGCTAGAAGGTGTAAGTGATGATTAGTACTATAGCAAGTGTCTTGGTTACTGTGTCAAGCATATACTTTGTATGTAGACTCATATATATACTATATGATAAGTAAGGTAGATAAGTATAAGACCAGTTCACGGAGGTTATATAGCTCGGTGGGCTGGTCTTTTTTTATGCCTATTTATAGAACATACATTCGTAATATTAAGCAAGTGTATATAGTTAAGTACATACACGCAAGCACGCTAAGCAAGTGAGTATATATCTACGTACTGTGTGTGTCATGTCGCATGTGGTGGCAAGCACGTCACTATATACATGTTGTTCTTTTGTATCTTTGCTTTGAGAAAAATTTGAGAAAATCAGAACACATTTTTGTGTTATATTTGTATCATAAAGTTTTGTAAGTAAAGCAAAATAAATTTAATATTTTTCTTCTTAAGTCTTAACGCATTATAAACGCGTTTAAGGCTTTTTATTTTGCTTAAGTATGAAAAGTATATCAAGCGATTAGATCATGACAGAACGCAAGTATAAGACAAATAATAACGAATTCTATCACTCCAAAGAGTGGCGAAGACTACGCAAGCAAGCATTAGATAGAGATCATAGATTGTGTCAAGTATGCTTACGCAAAGGCAAACTCACATTCGCAACGACGGTACACCACATAAAGCCCATTCGAGCCTTTAAAGGGCAAAAACTTGAGCTAGATAACCTTTTAACAGTTTGTCCGGCTTGTCACAACTCTTTACACCGTGAAAAACCGATGGATTTGCGCAAAAAAAATAGGCAGCTAAAAAATTATACCAATTCTGTTAAAACGTTTAGACCAAACCCGGACAATTTTTAATCGAAAATCGTATAGGTACCCCCCCCGGGGTCAAAAACGTTGATATGACAACATCGGTGGAGCGGTGCAGGCCAAGACTTCACGATAAATTCGCTTTTCAAAGCGTTTTTTTAGCGATTTTGGCGGTATACCAATCTTGCTATATAGATAAAATATGCTACACGCACGTGTGATAAAATAGCCCAATTCATCAGAAAGGAGGTAGACCAATTTTATTATGCCTAGAAGAGCTCAAAGCGCTATGTTACAAGTGCTAAACGGTAATACAAATAGAAGAACAAAAGAGCAATTAAAGGGACGAGTTAAGCAAGAAGAGAAATTGCACGTATCTGATCAAAATATGGATATACCAATTTCAACTAATGCGGTGGTGAAAAAGGAATACAACCGTATTGTTGAGCTGTTTAAAAATTCTGACCTTTTGAATGAAGCTGACATCACAACTTTGGCAAGATATGCCGATTTGTGGGGTGAATATGTCAAGGCTGATCGAAGATTGACTAAATACGGTCGTATTAATCAAGAAACAGGTAAATTAAGCCCTGATATTGCTTTGAAATTAAAATTATCAGCCGAGTTAGACAAACTGGCTAAAGACCTTGGACTGACTCCTGCTGCTAGAGCATCCCTTGCAATAAGTAAGAAAGATGAAAAGGTAGGCGATGATGACGGAGACGAAGACTTCTAAAACAAACGTACTTGATCTCGACTATGCAGGTATCGTTAAATGGGCTGAAGAGTGGAAAGAGAGAGAAGCCTCATTGGGACATATCCTAAAAGAGCCAGCTCCAGTTCTGCTGACCACCTTATATGCTCAAATGGTCGAAGAGGGATCCATTTTAACCAATAAAGAGGTTAAAGAAGCTTGTGAGAGACACTTAAAAGACCTAAAGAGATCAAAAGAAGACCCTAATTATCCTTGGGTATTTGATGAAGAAAAAGCTTGGCGCCCAATTCGATTTATCGAAAAAAGAATTAAGCCATCAAAAGGTGATTTCGATAGATTGGTCTTACAGCCCTGGCAACATTTTTTTATTGGATGTGTATTCGGCTGGGTAAATCGAGAAACAGGCGTAAGGCGATTTCGTGAAGCTGTAGTATTTCTCGGCCGAAAAAATGGTAAAACCACGCTGGAATCAGGCTTAGCTGATTATATGGTTGGCTTTGATGGAGAAAAAGGCCCAAACGTTTATTTCTTAGCTAACTCACAAAAACAAGCTTCAATTCTTTATGAAGAAGCCCGAAACATGATTAATGCTAGTGAATGGCTAAAGGAACGTTATGTACCAAACCGTTCTGAAATACGTTTTCCTGCTTCAAACGGCAAAATCGTGGCTATGTCAGCTGAAAAGAACAACAAAGATGGAGAAAACCTACACTTTGGCGTTTTCGATGAAATCCACGAATACGAGGACTATAGCTTGATTAACGTTATGAAACGTTCACGTGGTACTCGTAAGCAACCATTGATTGTTTATATTACTACTGCTGGTAACGTCTTAGACGGCCCACTAGTCGACTTTATAGAGCAAGGTAAAGATTGCTTGGAGAACTACGATCAAAATATAGATGAACGTACATTTTACTTTTTAGCTAGCTTAGATAAGCCAGAGGAAGCTGATGATCCTAATATGTGGGTTAAAGCTAACCCTAACTTAGGTCTTATGCAGCTTGCTGACATGGTAAATGACTATAAAAAGGACAAACGTTCGCCTAAAGAGTACGCTGACTGGATCACTAAGCAATTTAATATTTTTGCTGAAACTGATGAATTAAGTTTCATTACACCTGAAACACTTAAAAAGAACAATAGACACTACCCTGTTAAGGGCTTACTAGACAGAGAATGTATCGGAGGTTATGACCTTTCTGATACTGAAGACTTTACGTCTGCATGTTTAGAGTTTCCTCTTGATGACGGTAGTGTTTTTATTATGTCTCATTCTTGGATTCCTAAGAAACGATATGAGCGTGATAAGAACCCAGAAAGACTTAAAAATTGGGAAAGATTAGGGCAATTAACCATAATTCCGGGTGATTTTGTCGATTTTTCTTACGTTTTACAGTGGTTTGAGGAAAAGAAAGATTATTACAACATTTTGCAAATAAATTACGACCCTGCTAAGGCTATTCGACTAAATAAGGAATTAGAAGAAGCAGGCTTCACTACCGAAGTGGTACGTCAGGGTTTCTTCACTTTAGGCGGACCAATGCAAAACTTTAAGGAGTTATTGCTTGATGGCAAAGTAGTATTCAATGAACAAGAAATGTTCAAGTGGTACTTAAACAACGTTAGATTAAGACAAGACAGAAACGATAACTGGCTACCTACCAAAGTTTCTAAATCTCGTAAGATTGATGGCTTTGCAGCCGCATTAGACGCTCATGTAAGCGTAATTGACATGCTAGTAGAGCCAGATAACAGTGATGAACCTATTTCTAGATTTATCTCATTTAATTAGAGGTGTTAAAAATTAGCAAAATTTCTTTAAAACAGGGTGATTGCTTAGATTTATTGAGGGATGTTGAAAGCCATTCAGTAGATATGGTTTTGGCTGACTTACCTTATGGAACAACTAAAAATAAATGGGATTCGGTTATCGACTTAAATAAACTCTGGGAGCAATATGAGCGCATTATCAAAGAACACGGCGTGATTGCACTGTTTGGCGATGAGCCCTTTGCTAGCGAGCTAAGAATAAGCAATAAAAAGCTCTATCGCTACGATTGGATATGGATCAAATCTAATCCAACTGGCTTTTTGAATGCAAACCGTATGCCTTTGAAGAATACTGAAACAATCAGCATTTTTTATAAAAAATTACCACTATATAACCCTCAAATGACAGGCGGAAAGCCATATAATGTGCATAATAATGGTTTAAGTAAGAATTACGGTAAATATACCACTAATTATTCAACTGATAATCACGGAACACGTTATCCACTTAAGACTATTAGATTTAATGGAGTAATAAATAATGGCGAAAAGAGATTTCATCCAACGCAAAAACCGATTGCCTTATTGGAATACCTAATTAGAACTTATACCGATCCTAAAATGACTGTCCTAGACAACGTTATGGGCAGTGGCTCAACAGGCGTTGCTTGTGCGAACCTCAATAGATCATTTATTGGTATGGAAAAAGATAAAAAGTATTTTGATATTGCTAATGAGCGGATTAATTCAGCAAAATCTCAAGCCGATAATTCTTTATTTTAAGCATATAAAAACCCTCACGATAGGACGTATCCAATAAGTGAGGGGATTGATCTATTTAAATGATAGATCAACATGCTTATTAAAACAAATCGAGATGAATTATGAATAGAAGACAACAAGTAAAACTGCTAAAAGCAGATTTTCAGAAATTTTATGATAGATATGGTTCAAGCCATATGTTCAAATTAGCAGAAACCAGAAAAAGCAAAGGTAAAAGCGGACAAGCTCTTTTTACAGAGGTCTGCATTTTTTTGTGCTTTATAAATAAAAATCATTCTTTAAGCATAGATTTACCTGCTCACTTACCAGGGGGCAGGCCTATTCTTAAGCCCATGCTTAGAAAGAACAAACCTAAAGTTGGTTTATTGAATATTTTAAAATCTAAGCTCACATCATGGTTGCAGTAAACAGGCTAGAGAGGGGGTGAATACATGAGCTTTTTACAATCTTTAAAACGAGTGTTTAATCCTCGTCAAGAAACCCAGTCTGTTCCTAGCAAATTTGTTGGTCCTGGCTATGATTTTTCTCAATGGTCAAGACTGGGACTCACTGAATCACGTTATAGTGCTTTGAGAAAGAATGAAGATGTCTATAGCGTTATTAGCCGTTTATCAAATACCATGGCTGGGTTGCCAATCCACTTATATCAAAAATATCAGCAGGTAGACAAAACGCCATCTGACTTATTGAATGGTTCAGCTAATCCTTCACTTTCCTCATATCAGTTGATTAATTCTACAGAAGTGTCAAGAAACGTTGATGGAAATGGATATATCTTTATTGAGCGTGATCCTAAGACTGGAGTGCCAATTAACTTATGGCCTATTGATACCGCAACCGTAACAATAGAAAGAAATATCGAAGACGGGTCAATTTGGTATAGAGTGACCGGGCAACAATTTAATTTCTTAGTATTTAATACAGAAATTATTCATGTTAAGCATATTTCACCTTTATCTGAATACTATGGCATCAGCCCTTTGGATGTTTTGAATAATGCACTAACTTTTGATAAAGCTGTAAAAGACTTTTCTTTAAAGGAAATGAAGAAAAAAGACGCATATATCATTAAATATGACCGCTCTTTAGATCCTAAGAGACGTGAGGCTTTAATTGCGGACTTCGTAAAAATGGTCAACGACCATGGTGGTGCGGTTGTTCAAGAGCAAGGAATGCAGTATGAACGCTGGGAAGGCAAATTTCAACCTAGCGATTTAGGAACAAGTACTGAAATAACTAAAAAGAAAATAGCAAATGTTTATAACGTGCCATTAACTTTTTTAGGTGAGACAGGTCAGAATGCTAAAAGCACTGAAAGTGTTATGACGCAATTTGTTGAAATGACGCTCCTGCCAATTGTTAAGCAATATGAATCAGAATTTAATAGAAAGCTCCTTACGCAGAATCAGCGGTCAAGGGGCTATTATTTTAAGTTCAATGTCAATGGACTTATGCGTGGGGATACCCAGTCCAGAACTAGTTTCTATCAAATGATGATCAGAAATGGTATTGCAACGCCTAATGATCTACGCAAATTAGAAGATTTACCTATAGCTAAGGATAAGAATGCGGACAAACTATGGTTCAGCAAAGATTTGGCGCTCTTAGAGCAAGCAGATAAGATCAATGCCGTTACAACTACAGCTGAACCACAACCTACTTCAAACAACAATTTGGAAGGAGGTGAAAAGGAAAATGCCGACGGAGATCACGAAACTAAAGACTCAAACGAACAGCAAACTGGAAGTAAGGCAAGAAGCTGATCAAACTGATTTGTATCTTTATGATCAGATAACCACTAAAGGTGAAGATGGCGTTTCAGCCATTGATTTTAGGGATGCACTTCAGTCAATAGGCGATGTTAAAGAAATTAATTTACACATCAACAGTCCTGGTGGCAATGTTTTTGAGGGTGTAGCCATCTATAACATGTTTCAACAAAATAAAGCAAAAATAAATGTATATATCGATGCATTAGCTGCATCAATAGCAAGCGTTATCGCAATGAGCGGTGACGCTATTTTTATGCCCGAAAATTCAATGCTTATGATCCATAACCCATTTGAGGGAGTCGTTGGAAATGCAAACGAATTACGAAAAGAAGCTGATGCACTAGACAAGATAACCCAATTAAGCGTTAGCGCTTATGTAAACAAGGCTAATGGAAAGATAGATCAAGCCAAAGTGCAAAAGCTTATGGATAACGAAAGCTGGCTTTCAGCTGAAGAAGCTGTCAACTACGGCTTAGCAGATCAAATCTTGCCTGCAAACCAAGCAGTCGCTGTTTTAGATGGCAATGCTATGAAGCATTTCAAGCATATACCAAAGCAACTTGCTACTGAGGAGAACAAGCCTAAAAAGCAAGAACCAGTAGCAAGCAATAATCCAGAAGAACACGAAGAAATGGACTTTGAAACTATTGCAGAACAAGCCAATCTTCGCGCTCAAAAAATTTCTCACGAATTACAAGAATTGAAAGGAAAATTATATCGATGAATTTATTTGAAATGAAACAAAACCTTTACGATATCGGTCAAAAGGTTGAAGAAGCTGATAAGAAAATCAGTGAAGCAGCCACCAGCCCAAAGGAAGGCGCTGCTAAGTTAATTAAGGATTTGCAATCAGCACGTGAAGATTACCAAGCACGTTATGATGCATTAAAACAACAAGTTGAAATTGCTGAAGAGAAACAAAAAGCGGCATTACAACCAGTTAAGAAGAATGCAACTCAAACTCCAGAAGAAAAGAAACAACACGCCTTTGCTCAATTAGTACGTAACACTATGGCAAAAGAATCTGTTGGTAAAGATATTTATGAAGCTTTAGGTGATAACGACGAAACCGGTGGTAACAAATTCTTGCCTAAGACCGTATCTACTAACATTATCACTGCACCAGCAGAAAAGAATGCTTTGCGTGGTCTTTCAACAATCACTCAAATTCCCAATCTTGAAGTACCTCGTCTTTCATTTACTTTAGATGATGATTCATTCATTGAAGATGGAGATACTGCAAAGGAAATTAAGGCAAAGGGTGATACCGTACAATTCACTCGTAACAAGTTCAAGGTAATGGTTGCTATGTCTGAAACTGTTTTACTTGGTTCAGACGTTCAATTGAACAACTATGTAAATCAAGAATTGTCTAACGGTGTAACAGTTAAGGAACGCAGCGTTGCATTTAATCCCGCACCAACTAAGGCTGCTGAAAAGCATATGAGTTTCTATGATGATTCAGTTGGTATTAAGAAAGTATCAGGCAAGGACTTATATGATGCTATTACTTCTGCCGTTGCTGATTTACACGAATCATATCGTGAAAACGCAACAATCGTAATGAGCTACAAGGATTACTTATCAATCATCAAGACCTTATCAAATGGTTCATCTACTTTATATGGTGCTCAACCACAAGCTGTATTGGGCAAGCCAGTTGTATTTACTGATGCAGCATCTAAGCCAATTATCGGTGACTTCTCATACTCACAATACAACTACGATATCAATACCTTATATGACCAAGACAAGGATGTTCATACTGGTATTAACTACTTTGTTGTGACTGCATGGATGGACCACCAAATCAAGTTGGCAAATGCATTTAGAATTGCTGACGTTGCTTCTGGTAACGCGGGAAAATAGACTCCCCGTCAGATGATAAAGGTGGCAACAAGGGGAGTAATCCATCAAAACCACCTGTAAATCCATCAACTACAGGCGGGGATAACAAACATGCAACTGATCCATCCACTAAACCTAGTGATGATAAGAAGGATGACGCTTCAAAGATTGATACTTTATCAAGTAATGATGGTAAAAAGACCGTAGAAGCGTCCTCTCAACACGCATCTAATACAGGCAGTGATGAAAAAACTGATTCAGTAGAAACAGTCCCAACTCCCAATAATACTGTCGCTGAAATCAAAGCTTGGCTAGATAAGAAAAAGATTTCTTACCCAGCCAATGCTACAAAAGATGATTTGTTAAAACTAATTCCTAAAGCTGGTGCTTAATTATGTCAATATCAACTCTATTAACTACTGTTGACCCAAAAGACTTAGATGATGTTAAGAACTTTTGTAAGGTTGATGGAGATTTAGAAGATGAAATCATTACAGGGATGATGTTGAGCGCTCGCAAGGACATCATTGGGCAAGTAGGCTCACAAATTGATGATTTTTACGATAATAATTGGAATTTTAAATATGCAGTTTGGCTAAAGGTATATCACAGTTATAACAACCGTGATACTAGCTCAATTGCAATGACTTTTGAAATTCAAGATACGTACAACTCAACCATTAATGCTATGAAAGATGATTATCGTTTATTGATATATCAAAAAGAAAAAGCTAACGAACAAGGAGATGAATAACAGTGACTAAGCATACCAGTATTAACATTGCAAGAATGAGATATCGCTTAGAGTTTGGTAAATACGATGACACAACCGGCGAAATTAATCCAAATACGGGAGAAAAAATTAGCAGTTTCTTACCACTTTATACTTTATGGGCGGGTAAATGGTCTATTAGCCAAGCTGAATTATTATCTTTAGCTGGTGCTGGTATAAAAGATGCTGTTGTTTTCTTTATTCGTCACAATCCTAATATTACAAGTGACTTTACCATCCGTTTCGAAGACAATGATTACAAAATCGACAGTATTAAATATGATGATGGCCTGTCGGCAAACAGTTTTGATTTAGTTACTTGTCATAGAGAGGTAACCAAGCATGGCTAGTGAAATTTTAAATGAACAAAACTTTGACCAAAAAATTGATGATCTAGCTAGAGGATGGACTAAAATGGATCGTCTTGTTGTTAATAAAGCAGGTATGGAAGCTTTTAAGCCCATCTTAAAAAGTAAAATAGACCAGCATAGAACTACTGGTAAATATGGTGTTGGATATCCAGACCATATGGCAGATACACTAGTTACCAACGATAAATACGATGGTAGCGAAGAAATCGGCTTTTCTAAAGAAGGGAAGAAAGCTTATATTGCTCGCTTTATTAATGACGGTTGGGAAGAATATAACCAGCATGGTGGACCGTATGGGCATCATGAAGGTGAACATTATTGGGAAAAAGCAACTGATGAATCAGAAAAAGTTGTAACTGCTGCAATGGTTAAAGCAGCAAAAGAAGTAATGAGACGAAAGCTAGGTGGTTAGTATGACTCCTGCAGCAAAAGTAGTCACATTACTAAAACAAAATGTGGATCAGCTTGAAGAGATTCAAGCAAAACATATTCACGCTTATATGATTAGTCCACAAGATCAAACGAAAACTGAACCAATTATTGTGGTTCAAGAAGCGCCTGGAGGTCGTCACTCCTATGGTAACGGAGTACCGATATTTGAAAGAAGGCGACTCCAGATTCAATTTTATTATCCGAAAAATTACACAAAAGATATGGAAGCCATTGAACATTCTGTTCGGGCTTTTTTATTTACCCAAAAATACATTTGCTATTCAAATGGAGGGCATGTAATTACGCCGAATAATCAAAATATCACAAATACACTCAAATTTAATTATCAATTGGAGGATATCTAATGGCCGTAGTAGGTTTAACAACTATTTACGCAGGACTAAAGGACTTAGATGGTTCTGTAATTACCGGCGAAAACGGTGTCGATAAGACCGGTATTTTTGAAATCGACACTGACAAGTCACACTACAACTTAGGTTCAAAAACCTTTAACATTACCAACTTATCAGGTACTAATACCAAGATTTCAGGTAACAACGAAGTTGTAGATATCTCTAAGGGCCCAGCTGCTCCCCAAGTAGCAATTGACTCTAACATGGTTAACCCAATCAAACTTAACCAATTGTTAGGACGTCAAAAGTTAACTGGCGGTGGTTGGACTGAAGGAGAAGAAACTCAAGAAATTGGTTTAATTGGTGTTTCTGTAGACCCTATCACTCATTCAAAAATTTATTGGTGCTTTGGTAGAGGTACTTTAACTCAAGCTACTCAAAATATGCAAACTAACACTGATACTGCACAAACTCGTGAAGATGACAACTTAACTTTCACAGCTTTGTCATACGACAAGTTCAACAAGAAGCCTTACGCAGTATTTTGGGAAAAGAATGAAGGCTTTAATGCTAAGGCAATGTTTGATTTGGTATTTCCAGGTCAAACTTTGGTAACTGATAGTGGAACCACTACTGATGGTCAATCAGGTACCCCGAGTAAAGCCTAATACTAATCCATCTACTACCACACCTAGTGGTACAGAAACTATACCAACTGGAGATAAAGATAAATCAGAAAATAAAGCTGACAAATCTAATGATCCTGATAAAGAAACTACTCCAGATCAATCAGAAGATCATAAAGAAAATGATGATGCAAAAGCACAATCTACAGCTTCTTCTGACCAAAAAGAAGCAACTAACAATTCAGATCACGCAACTGAATAATTAATAAAAACATTTTAATAGCGGACAGAGACGAGAAATGTGAGACGAATTTTAAGAGAGGATTTTAAATACATGGCAATAAAAGTTAATTTTGATGCAAAAGATACTTTAGGCAAAAACTATGAACTTATCGATACTTACAACAATGTAAAGATTGTTGCTCAAAGCTTAATTGATATGTTAAATGCTATCGATAAGGAAGAAAAGAAAAACCCAGATATGAACTTTATTGAATATGGGGAACTTATTAATCGATATGTTAAGAAAAATGTTGCTCGTATCTTAGGTCTTGATGCAAAAGGAGTTAAGAAATTGGACAACATGAGTAGATCAGATGTTACTAAATTCTATGAAGAATTAGCTGATAAATTCTGTGATATGACTGTTCCATCAACTGAACGTCTTAAGGAAGCCATTAATAGTGTAAATGGTCAAGTACCAGAACGCGACGTTAGTGAAAAAGGTAACGAACAAGACCCAAAATAGCTAGAAGAGAAATCGTTTGGCAATTACAACAATTAATAAAAGACATTGATTATATGGCACAACAATTGCTTAACGAAAAAGGCGTAATGCCTGATGCGTTTTATGGTCAATCAATGTCTAATTGGATTTCAGCACAAAGAGCCGAGTCACCACAAGATAGAGTAGGTAATCCTCTTGATATTGCTCGGCAACTTGGTGCTTTGTAATTTCTAAAGAGAAAGGAGGTAAAAATATATGCCTGTAATTGATGGTTATACTTTCGTCATGGATTTGCAAGACCGTGGTGTTATGAAAAACTTACGTGGTATGAAACAAGCTATGCAAGTTCTTAAAAACGAAATGCGTACTGGTTTTCAACAATTCCAAGCAAGCGAAGGTACACTATCAGCTTATAATTTTAAGTTAAAAGAGTCTGCTAACATCATCAAAGAATATCAACATAATATTAATGAATTATCGGCTAGATATTCTGACTATAAAACCAAACTTGATGAAGCTCAAAATTCTGTAAGAGAAGAAAAAGCCAATCTTGAAGATGCTAAAAAGAAATACGAAGAAAATAGTGACCAAGTAAAGAAAGCCGCTAAAGCATATGACCAAGCTCAAAAAGATTTAAAGCATTATAGCAATGAAGTCCGTCAGGCAAAAATGGTACTTGACCGCTACGATGCTGGCTTAGCTCAAACACGACAACAGCAAGAAAAAGCTCGTGAAATGCTAGAGCGTATGAAAACTGGTCTATATGACTATCGTAGAGAAACCGAAGCTATTACTAAAGCTAACAAATCATTTACTACTAGTCTTAGAGAAAGTGGTAATTATTTTAAAGCTAATAGAACTGGTATTCGGGGACTTAAAGTTGAGCAAGAAGCTTTATCAAAGCAATATAAGGCAGAAAAAGAAGTTCTAAGTCAATTAGAAACTAAGCAATCAGGCTTACTTACAAAATACAAACAAGAGAGAGCCACACTTTCCTCCTTGACCTCTGCTCGCACAAGAGCAAAAAATGAATTAACTCAGGCAACCCAAAAATATGGTGCTGAAAGCCAACAAGCTTCCAAAGCCAAAGCAAAGCTTGATAGTTTAAATGAATCTTATGAAAAACAAAAACGTGTTCTTAGTGGCTTTCCTGAACGTATTTCTAACGTAAGTAAAGAGTACAGTGAGCAAGCTCAAAAAGCTAGTGCGGCTTCTGCCAAATTACGTACGCTTGATAATGCTTTAGGTCACACTAAGTTTAGTTATGCTAAAGCCCAAGTAGTAGGCTTTGGTCAATCAATTTCACAATTTAATCAACGACTCAAACAGTCCACTTCCAATACTAGGGAGTGGGCTTCTTCTTTAAAAGGTGGTTTAGTTGCTGCTGGTGCAGGAATGACCGCCGTTGGCGCTGGTGTCGGCAAAGCTACAAAAATGGCTGCTGACATGCAGACTCAATGGGTTAACATAAAAAACCTATTAGTTACTGGTGGCGAAAGCGCAGGAAAAGCCGTACAAAATGTTGGGCTGATGGAAAGAGATGCATCCAAATATTCTAAAGAATATGGGTTGTCTCAAAAAGAAATTGCAGAACAATATACCAACTTAGTAAAACGTGGTTATGATTCTAAAGCGGCTTTAGGTGCTATGAAGTCAGAGCTGGAAGCTACAAGAGCTACTGGTGATGACTTCGAAGATGTTGTTAACAATGCCTCTAGTGCATTAGATGCATTTGGATTACGTACTGATAATGTCGCACAAATGTCTAAAAACACCAAAAGGGTTTTAAACTCCATGGCTTATGCTGCTGATATGACGGCGACAGACTTCAAGGACTTAGGCGAAGGGATGTCTTTCGTATCTTCAACTGCTTCACAAGCTGGGCTTAGTGTTGAAGAAACATCAGCGGCTTTAGGTGTATTGTCAAACGCTGGTGTTGAAGGAACTCGTGCTGGTACTGGGTTACGTAAAGTATTGAACTCTTTAATTAGTCCTACTAAGGGAGCGAGTGATGCCTTACAAAGTATCGGCCTTTCTACCAAAGATTTTAGAACTCAAGCTGGTAAATTAAAGCCAGTCACACAGATCTTCAAAGAGATTGAAAACGCTATGGATAAGAAAAAGCTTACTCAAGCTGAAAAAATGGACATTTTCCATAGTTTATTCGGTACAACTGGTCAACAAGCTGGTGCTATTTTAGCTCAATCGAATAAAGATCTAGGTGAATTAGTTCAAAAAGTTAAAAAAGCCAATAAGGGACAAGGTTATGTTCACCAATTAGCCCAAAAGAACATGCAGACTACTCAAATGCAGATGAAGAAGCTGCAGATGACATTCCAAGACATGGCTATTAACGTTGGTAAACAAATGTTGCCAGCAATTAACTCTGTTACAGAAGCATTTTCTAAATGGACGGTTTCCAAAGAGGGTAAAGAAGCTATCAATGGTATGACTAGTGCGGCGAAAGGATTTGCACAGTATCTTGCAAATCATACCAAAGATATCATGGACTTCTTTAGCGGAGTAGTTGATGGCGCTAAGAATGCATTTAACTTCTTAAAAACAGTTACGACTCCAATTAGAAATTTCATCGGCTGGCTAGATAAGAAATTAGGTGGTGGCAAAAAAGATAATCCTGTTGCTAAATTTGTAGGTATAGCAGTAGGCGCATTAGCTGTATTAGCTGTTCCTCTTGCTGCATTAAAAAAAGCATTCCAAGGAACAATTGCAATTGGTAAAGACCTAGGCAAACTCAAAGACTGGGTTAAGGGTAACAAGTATGTAAACGAACGTAATGCTTACATGCAAAAGTTGATTGAACTGCAAGAGCAATCAATTAAGCTTACCAAAGAACAGATTGAACTTGACCGACAAAATACCAAACCTACAGGTGGCAATGGAAATTCAACCACTGGAGATATTGCTGATATTGCAACTGATGTTGCGGGCAATGGACCAGTTAAGGAGGTTAAAACTGCTTCTAAAGCCGAAAAGACAGCTGATGTAGCAAGTGAAGTTGCTGATACCGTAGACATCGTAGCTTCTGCCAAAGGTGGTAATGGCGCAAAGATTGCTAAAGATGTTGAAGAAATGGGAGCTAAACATGCCCGTTTCTGGCAAAAAGGCTGGCTAGGTAAATTTATAGGATGGAGTAAGAAACTCTTAAGTATTATTTCTCCAAGTAATATTACCGACAATTTAATGCAAAAAATGGCAAATCTAGGCGATAAGTCCGGAGGAGCATTTAAAGCAAAATTCTTAAGGTCTCTTAAGACAATCGGTCACTACATCAATCCTCTTACATGGTTCAAAGGAATCTATAAAGTCGGTGCCAAAATCGGTAGTGGCTTAGTAAAGGCAATCGTTGCTCCAATTAAAGGTATAGGTAAGTTCATTAAGAGTCCTATCCAAACTATGGCCAACTTAGGTGATAAATGGGCTTCAACATTTAATGGTTCATTTACCAAGAAAATGAAAGCATCAAAAATCAACCCCAAGAATTGGTTTAAGGGCAGTTCTAAAGCCGCGGAAGAAGCAGGAGCCGACGCAAGTAAAGGATTCTGGAGTAAATTCAAAGGCTTATTTAAATGGCTTAATCCTAAGAATTGGTTTAAAGGCGCAAGTAAAGCTGGTGCAGAGGCAGGTGCTAAAGCATCCACTGGTGTATTAGGGAAGATAAAAGCTATTCCACACTCCCTTAATCCTAAAAACTGGTTTAAGGGAGTTACACCCGCCGCAACGGAAGCTGGTGAAGCGGGGAGTAAAGGACTTATAGGCAAATTCGCAACTAAGTTTCCTAAACTAACTGGAATGGCAAAAGGCGTGTTTGGCAAGATGGGCGGAATTGCTAATGTAGCATTTTCAGCCATCGATCTTATTTCTGCCTTACGTGAAAAAAACCCTGATAAAAAGTGGAAAGGTATCGGTAGTTCTGCTGGTGGCTTAATTGGCGGTGCCTTAGGAACCACTTTAGGTCCATTCGGGACAATTGCTGGTAGTATGTTAGGATCAAAAATTGGAGAAGTAGCTGGTCCAACTGGTGGTAAATTTGCCAGAGGCTTTCAAAGTTGGTTCAACAAAGGTGTAAAAAAGCACGATTGGAGTATGGACTTTAAGAGTATTGGAAAAGGTTGGAATCAATTCTGGGGCGGAATGGGTGATTGGTGGGATCAAACTTTCCGTGGTAAAAAACCCAAAGAATCAAAATCCACCAAGTCAAAGACCCCTTCATCGCAAAAGATTAAATCTTTAGGTGGAAACAACTATTCTAAGACAGACATTGCCAATATTAAAGCAATGAATAAAGCTGTTAAAGATTATATTGGAACTCTTGAAAAACTTAAGGGTGCAATTAAAAAGAGTGATCCAACTAAAGAACTAGAAGCGATTAATTCTGGACTTATCAAGCAAACTAAAGGCTGGAAGAAAGCAATAAGCCCAATCAAGGAGCTTGGTAAAGCATTTAGTACTTTAGCCAAATTTACAGCTTCAATGGCTAAAAAAGACGGGTTTAGTGCGCTTACTAAAGACCTGCCAAAATTAGCTTCTGCTTTGAAGAACAATGCAAGCAAGATTAAAGATGGTCTTAAAAAGCTAAATAGTGCATTTTCTAGTGGAAAAGGTAAGGGTAAATCCGGACTAATTAGTAACATTAGTTCTATTGGAAATGCATTGAGTAAGCTTCAAAGCAAAATTAAAGGTTTACCTAAATCTCTTTCTTCTCTTGCAAGCTCATTTAAGAGCCTAGCTACTCAAGCTAAAAGGTTGATATCTGGTAAAAGTACAATTTTCGAAAAAATTGGTAATGGGCTAGATAAAATGCAAACGAAGTTCTATCACATTACTCGTGGTAAGAACTCGATTGGTAATCTTCTTAACAGCGTAGCAAGCTCAATTAAAAAGTCTAAGCTTTCATCTTTCTTAAATGGATTAAAAACTCCTCTTAAGGATATAACTAGTTACTTAAAATCTATGGATAAGCCACTAGATCATGTATCTAGTTCATTTTATTCCTTAGCTAAATCGACAAAACAATTTACCAATTCAAGAACTAATCCATTTACAACAATTGCTGATGGATTGAAGAGCCTTAAATCTGCTTTAGGTGATGTAAAGTCTAAAGGCGGTCTTGTATCACAACTTGATGCCCTATCTACTGCTTTTGGTGGTAAAGGTAAAAAGAACTGGGGATTTGCTGATGGTCTAAAGCAGGTTTCTAAGTATGTTGGCTCTGTTGCTTCTGCTTTCAAGACTATGGATAAGCCATTTTCAAGCTTTGTTTCTTCGGTAAATAAGATTGGCGGAGGAACACAAAAGAAGAATCCTTTAACCGAAATGGCAAATGGATTAAAAGCTCTAAAGTCAGCTCTTGGTGGCAAAAAAAATAATACTCTAGCTAATGAATTAAAAGAATTATCTGAAGCTATGGGTGGCGCTACAAGTGGTAAGGGTAAAGGTAAAAAACAAACGACTGGACTTGCTAGTGCATTTACTGATTTAAACAAACCACTTAAAAATGTAGCTTCTTCATTTAAGCAATTACAAAAGCCTGTAGTTGCTTTCAGTAAAGCAATGAAACCTTTTGGTGGTAAATCCAAGAAGAATAATCCTCTTGATAATTTAGCTGATGGCTTTAAGACTTTAGATAAAGCTCTCAAAACTAGCGGTAAAAATAGTGTTGTTACCAAGATAAAAGACTTTGTTAAAGCTTTACAAGGCGGTACTGGCAAGAGTAAGTCTAAATCATTAGACAATCTTTTAAATGACATCAATAAACCACTTAAGAAGATGGCTAGCTATGTCAAAGGCTTAGGCAAGCCACTAGAAAAAGCGTCAATTAGTTTAAAGAAATTCGATAGTGCCCTTAATTTATTTAAGAGTAAGAAAACAGATTCAATTTCAAATATCACAACTGAAGTCAGAAATCTATATCTAGCAATGAAGAAATATCCATTTGGTAAAGAAATGGAGAAACAAGCTGAATATGCTGAAAAATCATTATCCGGTAGAAATTTTGCTACATTATTCTCTGATGCGGTTAAAGATATTAAAGAGGCACTTACTAGTTTTAAGCGTTCGTTTAACAAGAGCTGGAAAGACTTGTGGGACAACATTGCTAAGCCTGTCCAAAAAGGGCTGGATAAAGCTGATACCTATACTTACCGCAACTTTAAATCTATTCAAAGTAGACGCGAAAGTTTTTCAAAAACCTTCTTGAGCGGATGGAAGAACTGGATTAATCAAGTACTTAACTTATTCCGTAATGGTATGAACAAACTACCTGGTTATGCATCCAGTGCTATGAATTCGGTTATTAGCAGGATGAACCGAGGTATCGGTGGTGTTAATGCTGTTATTGGCGAATTCGGTGGAGATAAGAAGCTTTCTACCATCAAATATGCTAACGGTACTGACAAGGGACATCCGGGTGGTCATATGCTGGTTAACGACAGTAAAAAGCCACACTGGAAAGAACTTGTTAAGTTTCCTGGTAAGCCTTGGACTATGTTTGACCAAAAAGATACGTTTATACCAAACGCACCTAAAGGCACGAAGGTAATAAACGGGGATGATACATATAGATTGATGTCTAAGCACGGCATTTATGCTTATGCCGATGGTACTGAAGAAGACTTTGAGAAGATTGACAAGATGCTTGACAGCATCGACAAGAATCCACTTAAAGTTTTGAAAGAAGCTTTCTACAGTAAGGCTAAATTCAATGGCTCTCAAGTTGTTGCAGACTTTGGTGGAGCTATGGCGAATGCGTTCTTAGTATCTATTAAAAACAAGTTCAAGAAAGAAGCTGATGATTCAGGCTTAGGCGATATTAAAGCTGGTGCCGCATCTATTGGCTTAATTGAACGTGCTGCTAGAGCAATGAAAGTATCATTACCGGCTGGTTTCGCTAGAAAATTAATGCAAGTAATCATGAGCGAATCAGGAAACCGCTCTATTATGCAACAAATTCATGACATGAACTCTGGCGGTAATGAAGCTGGTGGTATCTTACAATACACGCCGGGAACATTTAGAGCCTTTGCTATGCCGGGACATACAAATAGAATGAATGCTTATGATCAATTACTAGCATTCTTCAATAACTCTGACTGGGCAAATTCAATTGGACCAACTGTTATTTGGGGAACGCCAAAGATGGATTGGTTACATTCAGGCCCTCAAGGTCACAGAAGATTTGCTAATGGTGGCTACTCATTCACTCATAAGTTTGCTGAAATTTCAGAAGGAAATAATCCTGAAGCAATTATTCCGCTTAGCTTGGAAAAACGTCCACGCGCTCTCCAATTAATGTCAGAAATAATTGCTGACATGAAAGGCGATGCTACTAATAACTCCACCATTCAACAATTGGAAGCTAACAAGCAACGTAAAGTAAGCAATGAAAAATTAGATCAATTGATCACTTTGCTTACCGAATTAGTAACTGGTGACCAATACGTTGAAACTTCAATTAATATTGATGGACGTAAGATGGCTCGTGGTTTATCTAAGTACTCAAGAAGAGAAAATGCTAAAGCTCAATTTAAAGGCAATTTAGGATTTAGTAATATTTAAGGAGGTTTAAATGGCAGGAATGATTAAAGAATTAGTCGCCAAGTTGATTGTGAATGAACAGTCAACTTTAGATTTCGGCGTCTATATCCAATATCCTATCGTAATTACGCATCCGCAAGTTGATGTCACATCCAATGCAATTCCCGGACATAGTGGGGATTTGCTAACGAAGAACCATCGCTTTCAAAATATTTCTCAGTCCTTTACTTTATATGCTACTCGAGAAAGTACCAAGTATTCTACTTGGTCTCAATTGAGTATGGCTATTAATGATTGGCTAGTAAGTGATAAGTATCAACCACTCTACTTAGATACAATGCACGAATGGTACTGGGAGGCAATCCTCTCACAGCCTGCCAACTTTACCCCACAGAACGACTCTGAAGCCACGGCTACAGTTACTTTTAACTGCAAGCCATATATGCGGAGTACAGATAGTATGAAATTCAGACCGTTACCGTCATCACAAAAAGTTATTAATAAACAGCAAGAATCGGCAGAACCAATAATTCATATTGTTGGATCTGGCGATTTTGTTTTATCCATAAATGACCAAGACTTCAAACTTAATGGGGTTGATGGAGAAATATTTGTAGATAGCGAAGAGCAATGGATTTATAAGCATGATTTTAAGGAAAATAGAGCATCATGCGCTGTATTTCCAAATAACGATTTTCCCAGTTTAAAGCCAGGAGAAAATAAGATCTACTTAAAATCTGGAACTGCTCAAAAGATAGAATACAAACCTAACTGGAGGAGGTTAGCTTAGTTGAAATATCCACGCTTGTATAACCGAGCATCGGATGACACTTCAACCATGGGGCTTGGCCCTATGAAAGGTGTAATTAATGCTCAAGTACAAAGAGATAAAAACAAAATTCCTGTCCTTACTATGACCTATGATAAAGACGATGAATTAGCACCTCAAATAAAAGAGGGACGAATCATTGTAACAACTATGGGCCCGCGTAATGATGAGAAAGAACAAAAATTTAGAATTACTGAAATTGGTGGAGATGAACTGCAGTCTTTATCAATTACTGCTAACCATATAGCAGGCGATCTAGCGTATAACGTTATCACTAAAGATATTAGTATTGCCAATGCGTCAGCAGGACAAGCATTCGAAGCAATAAAAGAAGCTCTAGCCGACCCCGTGCCAGGGCTTTCATTTTATTCAGATATTTTAAAAGTAGCCAACTTAGGTTGGGAGTTTAAATCGGTTGAATCAGTAACTAGTATTTTGCTTGGAGAAGACCAAGAGGGGGATACAGTTGCTAATACTATGGAAGCTATGTATCAAGGAGAATGGCTATTTGATAACTATAATCTCTCTTTGGTTCAACATGGCGGAGATGATACTGGACTAGTAGTCAAGTATGGTAGGCGGCTTAAATCTCTGACTCAAGATACCAACATTGATAATACCTATAATGCGATCTTCCCTTATTCTACTTATTCGCCTAACACGGTAGCAGCAGAAGAAGGCGGCGAAGACTTTGACGGGCAAGGCGTTGTTCAATATGTTGGTTCTGGAGGTGCAGAAACCTATAACAGTCCATATAAAGGTCATACCGTTAATGGACACGTTAAGAATGGAACTTTTTATCATGTTGAAAAAGTGGCAAAAGATAACACTGTCAATGATGATACTTGGTATCTCATTGGAAATGGGCAATGGATCGATGAACACTTTTTCAGTTTTGATAAAACAGGCGCTTACATCGTTAACAAAGTTAAGGCTCAAGGTACTGTTTATGTACCTGATGATAGCACTGAGGGGCAAGGTTTAATCGTTGATTATGCCGGTGTTGGTACGATTGCTTATGCTGGAAAAGGACAAGTTGCTTTATGGACTAGTCCTTTTTCAGGACACACCATAACCGGTTATCGTAAAAATGGTAGTCGATGGAAGATATTTGCTAAAGCAGTTGATTACAACGGCAAAACTTGGTACTGCTTGGGTAACCGTCGTACTCAATGGATAGATGGTCAATATCTCAAACTTGATAAAGTTACTGACTATTCTCAATACGGTACGCACGGTATTTTATCTGTTAACGGTACTAAGGAAAAAGTTAAAATCCAAGTCCCAACTGGCAAATATACCAAACCACGCGGTAAAAATTCTGTACGTAAGCCTCGTTACAAGAAAAAGACAATAACTGTTGTCAAAAATATGGTTAACGCCATGACTGGTCCGGGTACTGGAAAGTCATTTAAGTGGAGTGCTAATAAAGGCTCACGCTGGCTGATTACCAATATTGCTACTGACTATCAAGGCAAAACTTGGTATCAAATCAGTACTCATATCTGGGTAGAAGAAAGCGACGCAATTAACTTTACGAGCAGTGGTACTGTAAAGCCTGACTATGAAGAAGAACAAAAACGGATAGCAAAAACTACCGGTAAAATTCCTGTTTATAGATCTCCTAATGGTACAAGAGTATATGATCAATGGCTAAATGTTGGAGATCAAGTTCCTATTACTGCTCAGGCTGAAAGTCATGGTAAGACTTGGTACGAAATTGGAGAAGGTAAATGGGTTGATGCCTCTTACTTTACCTTTGAAAATAATACCGATGTTCCGCCGGGTGAAGACGATGGCACTGATAATGAGGTACAAGTTCAAGATGTAACAGTCACATTACCAAATTTAGTCTTAACCAGTCCTTTTATGGGTGATGACGAACGGTTAAGAATTAAAACAGTTGATTTATCATCTTATAACATTCAAGATCCAGACAAACTTCAAGAAGTTGCAGAAGCATATATGAAAGAATATCGAATTGGATATCCGAACGTTTCTTTAACTTTCAACTATCAACAAATTTGTGATGAAGTAGATCTCTACGATTTGGTACTCGTCCAATATGATCAATTAAATCTACAGCAAAAAGCAGAAGTTAACTCAGTTTTATGGGATCCGCTTAAAGAAGAATTTACTCAGATTACTATTGGTGATTTACCCGTTTCTTACGAACATGTGCTTGGTCAATATGTTCAGCAAACCGTTGAAAAAAATACTCACGGCTTGGAACGAAAGAACCAGCATTTGTTTGGCGAGATGCGACGAATTGTGCAACTCCAAGGCGATGACCAAAAGGCTGCTCTTGAAAAGCTGGGACAAAAGCTTGATATGACAAAAGACTCATATACAAGAGATCGCCAAAATATGTTAGAGCAGGTTGAAAAAATTGATGGAGATGTAAAAGACATTCAAAGCTGGATTGATGGTGGTAGTAATAATGTTATTCAAGCTTATCCTAATTGGAGAAGCCCCACAGAATTGCGAGCCCAAACTAACGATGGCGGATTAATGAAATTTAATTCAAATGGACTCGAATTCTTAGGAAGAGATAATGTATTAAGAACTGCAATTTCTAGTGATGGACGTATTGCCGGAGAATACGTAGATTTTGGTCGGGTTGATGCTCTTTCTATTAAAGGCGTTGATATTGAAGGAACCGGGAATATATATTGCCATTCTTCGGGTCAATCTGCAGTTATGTCTGATGCAGGATTTTCAGCAACTAATGGTGCTTATACCATAGCAACTAATGGATACGATATTAGATTAAGCGCTGGCAGTAGCACCCATTGGTTCACTTGGAATGACTTGTACCGTGTATTCACTGGAAAGAAGGCTTAATAATGATTATCGATAATCAAAAAGCGCTTGAAAAATTAGCTTCAAATATGGGAACCAGCATTGCAACTCTACAATTGAAGGTTGCTAAATTGGAAACTGCCCTAGCGGGCTATCAAGCCGAAAATTCGGAATTAAAATTAAAACTAAAAATGAAAGAAGGTGCAGAGAATGAGTCTACCCAAACTAGAGCTAGACACGAACAAAAATCTAACTAGCATCCTCGGGGTTACAGTAAGACAAACAGAAAAAGGCGGTCTTTTAGAGGCCGCCTTTTTGAATGCCCAACAAGAGCCTTATGACTTAACGAATAAAAAAGTCACTTTCATGGACCACAAAGAAAACGATAAATTCGTTGCAGACGACAAAGTAACTATTGTCGATGCTAGAAATGGCTCAATTCAATATACGCTCCATCCTCAAACTTATGCAGGAACTGGTACTGCTTGGTTTGAAATTAACGATATGGACGGCAATAAAGTTGATAGTACCCAAAGTTTTACCATTACTGTCGATGAAGGAATGGGAGTAAGTGTATATAACACCAACTATGTTCCTGCATTGGAGCGCTTAAGGGATCAGATGCAAAATCTGATTGATCAAGCTCAGAAAATCGAAGACGATCAAACTAATAAGTTTACTCAAGATTTAACTAATAATCTTAAAAATGCGCAAACTCAATTAAATACTAAGTTAACTAGTATGCAACAGGCATACGATAATTTAGAGAATCAACGAACTAGTGCATTTAATACTAGTCAAGCTGATCGTCAAAACACTTTTAATCAATCCGAAAAGTCTAGATCTGATACTTACACCCAAGATAAGACCAAGAGGGATGCTGATTGGACTGCTGACAAAAAACGCATTGATGATGAATGGACTACTGATAAAGCCAGAATTGATGGCGAATGGCAAACCAAGAAAGCCACTCTTGATTCTACAATTGCAGATCTCGGCAAAAAGTTATCTGATATTCAGACTTCACTTACTGACCTAAGCAATACTAAATTGCCAGCAATGAATAAGTATGCAGATGACGTTCAGAAAAAGGTTACTCAACTTAAGGCTGACTTCAACGCTATTGATTTTTCTAGCTACGCAAAAGTTGCGGACGTTTATACTAGGCAAGAAGTAGACCAAAAAGTAGCTTCAGCTGGCAAAGTCAAAACTGTTGATGGTCAACAACCTGATGCTAATGGGAATATCTATTCAACTAATTTAGTTTCAAATGGTTATGACATTGTTGCTAATACAGCTACAAATGCAGAAAGCACAAAGTCTAATGGTGCGTGGCTTACTGGAATTGATGCATTAAAACCATTTGCCGATGCTATTAATCAACTACAGGGTACTGGACCAAATAGAGTAGGAACAGTTGATTTAAATGTCCTTCAGGGAATTACGAAAAAAGTAACTACTTACATTTGTACTAGTTCAGATAATAAAAACACACCACCATTTTTTGTGGATAAGCGAGGAATTTTAATTTGCTTTAATTATGATGGCAATGCCAAAACCCAAGTATGGATTCCGGTAGGAGGATCAGGTCAGCAGCCTTTTGCTTATAGATATTGGGAAGGGAATAATTATGGCACGTGGAAGGAAGTTGCTAACTCTGAGGAATTAAATACAGTTAGAAATATTGCATCTAACAATAAAAGCGCCGCAGATGCGCTTCAAGCTAAAACTAATGTTGCAGCTCCTCTTTTTAGGGAAACTACTAACAGTAATAATTGGCAAGATATTTTAGGCGTTGCTAATCCCAACCAAATATTAGTTTCTATCCGTAATGATCACGGCGGAAGTGGAGTTATGCTTGGCAACGATTCATCTGGTATAGCTTTTGGTGGCGGAAATACTAAAGGGGTTTTAAATGTTTCTTACGGTTACCATAATGCCCGAATTATTGGTGGTAACGGCAACGCACCAGTATGGCATGAAGACATTGCCTGGAAGAGTGATATCACAAACGTTAACAATCGAATAAATGAACTAAACGCTAAAATGCCAGATATTCACGCTGTTAATAGCGAAGCGGAAGGCAACGCTTATTTAGCCAGCCACCCGAATGCAATCATTATGGTGAAAGGATAATACTATGATTAAAGAAATCATGACCAGTGAAGGTAATTATTTTAAAGAGTTGAATGGTCAAAGAGCCGTTCCGACTAGCGACGTTAATTATGTACCTTATCAAACAGATTTAACAGCTAGCACTCCAACTAATGCGCTTTATATTGATTCTATTCAAGTATACGGGCGAGCAAATCTTAATAATAATAAAGGCTATATAGCAAAAATCGGCTCCCAGTGGGGATTTGTTTATGAAAATGCTGTAAGACTTGTGGGGGGGGTAAAATCCACCTTTATCAAGCTATTGCATCGCTTTTCTTTAAGAGGGGTGGTGTGTTAAATGGCTATTAGAGAAATCATGACTAGTGAAGGAAATTTTAAGAAATCCTTGATTGGTACAACAGTACATGTTCCCGGTTCAGCATTTGAATGCAATGTTAAGACTGGTAATATTCCAGACCAATTTACTATTAAAAAGCAAACTTGGACTTTAGGAAGTGACTGGACCGGTACAGTTGATTATGAAGTTAATATCAAAGGAGAAAGATATTTGCACGTAGTAACTGATTTTAGAGTGTTTTGGGTAGCTGCTACTGATATTCTGGGGGGGGTAATTAGGTCCCTCTATCTACTGATACGACAAGCTTTTAGCCACCTTGAAAGCGAGGTGGTCGCATGATTATTGATAACTCTATTAAGAAAATCATGGCTGGTTCTGACAATATTGAAAAAGTATTTAACAGAGATGGTGTACTGTGGCAAGCCCATTATGATCACACAACTACATTGATTTTCAAAGGTAATTCAGGAACATTAGATATCGATAAATTACCTCCAGAGTATACACGGTCTGTACAGGGACAAACGATGCGATCGTATCAAGATGGTCAAATCTTGTTTGCCCTTATGTGGTGTCCTTATGATGACCAACATCAGTTTTATACTGGAGATCCCAATTATAATAATAGTAATGTTCCAGGACATCTTTCCGATTATGTTTCGCAAGCCCCAAGAACATATTCCACAGACACAGGTAACCTTTTTGGTTCCCTTCAAACATCAATAATAGATAATGGCAAGAAACTACAATTCACATACACTAATACTGGTTTCTATAGCCCATATCAGTCTATGCCAGTTAAATACGTAAAAATATCTTTTAATAATCCATATATATAATCATCAAGCTCTAGCGGGCGTTCCGCTGGGGCTTTTTTAATACAAAAAATTGGAAAGGAAAATTAATTATGGCACAAGAATACCACTACTGGATGTCTACAGATGACGTCCCTTTTGACACAATCACCACTTTACACGAATACACGGAGAACCATTACCCAATTGTGGTTGAAGCTCCTGATCCAAGCTTAAA
>NZ_CAKE01000003.1 GCF_000296835.1 Lactobacillus hominis DSM 23910 = CRBIP 24.179
TGAGGCTTATGGCCTCTTTCTTTATGCAATAAAAAAATCCTGTCGATAGAATATCATAGATATCCATCAACAGGAAAAAGTATAGAGCCAAACAAGTTAAAATAGCGTATCGAAATAATGTAATCGATACGCTATTTTTATTGCAATTTTAACTTAATCAACTCAGCTAAATTGTCGATTAGTATTTTATTTTTATGTTTGAAGAATTAGTTTGGTTTGTATAATTGTAGTTTTAGGTTTGGTCCTTGGATTGTTTAAGTGTAAGAAAAAAGCTCTGCAAAAGCAGAGCCGACAAACATATTCAGTAACCAACTGAATTGCACGTCATTTTATTTTTCTTGTTCTAAAAGTATTATATAAGTATAAATTTCATCGAACAACTACTTTTCCAATTTTAGCTTAATCAACTCAGCTAATTTGTCGATTAATATTTTATTTCCGGCTTCATTCAAATGAATACCATCTTTTTGCAATAATTCGTTAGGATAAGGATGCTTGTTTAACACATACGCTAAATCTAGAAAGGGCAGTTCGTTCTTACGAGAGCACTCTTTAGCAACCAATTCAAATTGCAAGGTTCTAGGCCAAGCTTGATCAGTCGCTACTTTCCAATTGGTATAAGATGGACCCATTAAAATAACTTTTTGCTTGCCGATCAATTCTACTAATTCTTCTAAATTCTTGGCATAACGACCAGCACTAATACCTAAATTTACGCTGGCGTCGTTGGTTCCTAAGCCCAAAACTACTAAATCATATGGAGGCGTAACCCTTAAATCAAGAAAATCTAGTCCTTCTTGGGTGGTAGCTCCGGGTACGGAATGATTTAGAATTTCAATATTAGGAAACCTTTGAGCAAGACTATCAGTAATGATGTCTGTTGGCATTCCGTCTTTAAAGCCAGCTAAGATGGAATCGCCAAAAAGGATTATTTTTTTCATATTAAAAACTTCTTTTCTTTCTCTCAATATATATGATAGGCTGAACAGTGATGAATTACTAGTAAAGAGGGCGAGAATTTGAAAAACGAATTTATTCATATAACCCCGCAGAAATGGCAGGAATTTAACCCTCCAAGCACTGACTTTTTAGCCGACTACTTAGTCTGGCAGCTAAAAAATTATGATAACTTGCAAAAGGAAAAGAAGACTTTTTTAGAGCTAAAAAAAGCACCATTCATTATCGGAGTTGCTGGATCAGTTGCTGCTGGTAAGTCAACTTTTGCACAAAAGTTAAATGATTTATTAGCTAGAAAATTTCCCCAATTAAAAAGCATCGTAGTTTCAACAGACGGCTTTTTAATGTCGAATGCTGAATTGCAAGCTAAGGGAATTATGGAGCAAAAGGGCTTTCCATTTTCTTTTAATTGGCGAGCTTTAACCAATTTTTTATGTGCAGTAAAAAGCGGTAAGCAAAATGTACCGTATCGCTTATATTCGCAAGAAATTTCTGATTTAGTTCCAGATAAAATAGGAAAAATTAACGATATCGATATTTTAATTATCGAAGGGATTAATATTTTACAAATCCCGCCAAATGCTCAAGGTCAAATTCCGAGCGATTTTTTAGATTTAGGCATTTATTTGGATAGTTCTGATGATAATTTAGAATATTGGTTTATGGAGCGGTTCCATAATTTGCTCAAGCAAAATAAGAGCAATCCCGGTAATTTTTATTATGAATGGGCTAATGGTCCAATTAAAAAGGCGGATGCTATGGCTAAGCAGGTTTGGCGCGATGTTAATTATAAGAACTTAGTTGATTATATTGCACCAAGTAAAGAGCGCGCTGATTTAATTATTGAAAAGCAAAAAGATCACTCATTTAGCGATTTTTATATTAAGAAATTTTAGGAGATAAGAATAATGACACAAGCTATTGAATTGAAAAAAGGTATGATTTTTAACCAAGATGGCAAATTAATTGAAGTATTAAAGAGCAACCACCACAAGCCTGGCAAAGGCAACACTGTGATGCAAATGGACTTAAGAGATATTATTAGTGGCGCCGTAGTTCACAAGACCATGCGTCCTAGTGAAAAAGTTGAATTAGTCGAAGTATCTTTGAAAAAGGCCCAATATCTTTATGACGATGAAACAAATTATATTTTTATGGACCAACAAACTTACGAACAGTATATGATTCCTAAGGAGCACTTGGAGCAAGAATCAAAATTCTTGATGCCTAATATTGATGTTGAATTGAAGTTTACCGATGAAGGTAAATTAATTGGTATTAATTTGCCATCAACAGTCAAAATGAAAGTTAAGGAAACTCAACCTGGTATTAAAGGCGCAACTGCTGCAGCTGGTGGCAAGCCTGCAACTATGGAAACTGGCCTAGTAGTAACAGTGCCTGATTTTATTAATGAAGGCGAAGAATTAATCATTGGTACTGAAAACGGTGACTACAAAGGTCGTGCAGACAGTGTTAGCCGCTAAGCCTTCCTAAATATGCAAATATTAAATTTTTGAATAATCTTTTATATATAAAATTTTAAATAAAATAGTTATATATTATATTGCATAGAAAGCACTTTCATTTTAAAATTAGAGTGTAAGTTTTAATTTTAGGAAGTGTTTATTATGGCAGAACCAAAATGGTTAAAAGATATTAATAAAGAAGATTATATGAAAGAAGACTTCGAAGCTTCTGGCAAGTCACGTTATACTGTCGAAGGAATTGATAAAAACGATCCTGACTGGTTAGATAAGGCTGCTAAGAAAGTTGGCGCAGCTGAAGGTGACGACTACGTTAAGCTAGATGCAGGATTACTTACTGTAAATCAACTTAACTGGATGCTTCGTAAGACGATTGGCGAATTAACTTATGTTGATGATAATAACCAATTCTTGTGGTATAACAGACCAACTGATCCAGATAAGAAGATGCTGGCAGGCCGTACTCGGAATCAAGTAGGTGACACTATGGGAGCTGTTCACCCAGATGTTGGAGACGTAATTCCTGAAGCTAAAAAAGTAGTTTATGCCTTGCGTCATAAAGTTGGCGGCCACGATGAAGTTAAGATGCCTGTACCAAATGGTAATCGTCACAAGATGATCTTGCACAATTACAGAAGAATTGAAGATGAAGAGGGCAATTACGTAGGTATTTATGAATGGGTACAAGATTTATATCCATTAGTAAAATACTTCTGCGAAACTACTGGTCAAAAGTTAGTTGACGATCCAGACGCTGTCAGTGGTGCAACATTTAAGCGTGACGCAGATGCTGCAACTGGAGCTTCAAGAAAGGCTGAAATGCCAAAAGAAGTTAAACCAGAAAAGCCTGATTCATCATCTGGTGCTTCACATCATTAATTTGATATTTAAATACAAACGAAAAGAAAGCAAGATTAATCTTCTTGCTTTCTTTTTTATGTAATGCTTATTTCTTTTTCTTGCGACCAATAACGTAACCAATTGCTCCAATTACAGTGGAAGCTGCAATACTGATTAAGCCAGCTACTTCAGTTGATAAAGTTGCACCTGCTCCTGATTGTGGTAATTTCTCGTTATTAGTTGTAACGTTAGTTGATTGTGGACTTTCTCCAAGGGGCCTTACATTTAGAGAAGGATTTGGATTAAGGAATGAAGAAGTACTTTTTTCAGAACCTGAAGTATTTGAAGAATTGTTGTCAGAATCAGTTGGTTTATTTACTGAAGAGTCGCTTGAAGATGAATTATTGTCATCTTGACCAGGATTTTCCGATTTAACTGGATCTTGAGTATCTGAACTAGGATCATCTGGATCAGATGGTTTGTTATCGTCAGGATTGTCGGGGGTAACCGGAGTATCTGGAGTATCTGGAGTGTCAGGATCAACAGGGGCTTCGTCTTTTACTGGTACGTAGTTAACTTCGACTTCTCTGATCTCGTCTTCGTCATTTTCTAAATCTGGAACTGGAACTGCACGTTCTTCAATTTCATCAGCTTCAATTTCACGATCTTCTGGATCATCCAAGAATTTAGGATATTTAACAACTGCTTTATGTTTATCTATCTTCTCAACTTTGTAAGAAGACCATTTACCTGAATTTCCTTCAGTCTTATGCAATTCCCAGTCGCTGTATTCCCATTCATTAGTATTTGCACGAGCTGATAGTGCAGAAGCTGGATTTACATTGTTTTTATGAATTTTTTTTCTAACGTAAGTAACCTTTTGAATCTCACTTAGTTTTCTTTCTTCATTAGGTTTTACCACGTAGATGTGACGAATCCAGCGCTTGATTAAATCGCCATCTTCATAGTCGTAAGCGTATTTTTCGTCAGCTTCAATAGTTATAGTGATATCGAGTGAAGCGTTGTTAGGATAGTCGCTTGCTAGAATATCTTTTTCAGGCATTCCAGTTACTTGAGTAATGTGGTAGCCTTTAGGAATTTGATCCTTAATTTTTTCGTTTAGCTCAGCTAAAGTGAGTTTTTGACTGCCTTTAAGGTCAATCTTATCAAGTTGCTTGTCAGCAAGTTTACCATCCTTATCTTTAATGTTAACTTTGATGTCTATGCTGTTTACTTGGCTATATTTTACGTAAACTGTTTCATCTTTATCATCACAGTTAACATCTTTTTCTTCAACGACGTTGTCTAGCTTGCCATCAACGTAAGATGCATAACCGTTAAATTGTTCAACATTGAATTTTGACCAGCCCTTGGCAGAACCATCAGCTAAAACCCAGTGAGTCCAGCTTTCTTTGCCTTCATCGATAATCTTGTTTCTCGTATAAGTTACGCTTTGAGTTTCAGTTTGCTTTTTGCCATTTGGCAAAGTGATATCGATTGTTCGAGTAATCTTTTTAATAAAGTCGCCTTTTTCAGGATCTTCAACATCTTCAGGAGTGATTACTTGAGCAGGCTTTTTGATAGTGACAGTGATATTAAAAGATTGTTTTTCTTTTTCAGCAATGATGTCTTTTAAGCCGTCAACTTCAATTATTTGGTAATCTTTAGGAAGATTTTTGCTAATAATTTCGCTTAAACGACTCGCAGAATATATTTCGCCTTTTCGTAAGTCGATTTTATCTAAAGTTTTAACAACTTTTCCATCGCTGGTTTCATAAGAAATCTTAATGTCAGCGTACTTTTCAGTGATATAAGTTACGTTAACAACTTCGTCTTTAGCGTCGCAGTTAACATCTTTTTCTTCAACGACGTTGTCTAACTTGCCATCAACGTAAGATTGGTAACCTGAGATTTGGTCAATGTTGTATTTAGCCCATCCCTTGTCAGGACCTGCTAATTCCCAGCCAGTGTAAGAAACTTTACCGTCCTCTTCAATACGATTTCTTTGGTAAGAAACAGTTTGAATCTTTTGCTTAGTTTCTCCATTAGGGAGCGTGATGTTGATAGTACGTGTAATGCGTTTTACAAGACCTTCTTTTTCAGGATCTGCTACATCATTAGGGGTAATTACTTTTTTAGGCTTTTTAACGATTGCAATAATGTTTACTGATTTGTTCTCAGTATCTGCAGTAACATCGTCTAAATCTTTAATGTTTATAATTTCGTATCCAGTAGGTAGGTTCTTGTTAATGATATTTTCAAGAGCATCTTTAGTGAAAGTTTGGTCTTTTGCTAAATCAATTTTATCTAAGTCTTTGATAGTTTTTCCATCTTCAGTTTTGTAAGAGATCTTGATATCAGCGAATTTTTGATTTACGTATGAAACGTAAACAAATTCATCTTCGTAATCGCAGTTAACGTCTTTTTCTTCAACGACATTGTTTGGCTGACCATCAACTAAGGAAGTAAAGTTGTCGATTTGTTCAATATTAAATTTGTCCCAGCTTTTATTTGAACTCATTAATTCCCAACCAGTATAAAAAATCTTGCCGTCTTCTTCGATTCTATTTCTTTGGTAAGAAACAGTTTGAATTTTTTCTTTACTTTCACCGTTAGGAAAATCTATTTTTATGCGACGAGTGATATGTTTCACTAATCCTTCTCGAACAGGATCTGCTACATCGCTAGGAGTAATTACTGTTGTTTTCTTTTTGATAGTTACCGAAATATTGTGAGATTTGTTTTCAACGTCTGCAGTGACATCATCTAAATTGCTAATATTCACTATTTCATAACCATTAGGCAAATTATTGTCAATAATGCTTTTGAGTTCATCTTTTGAAACAAATTGATCTTTTATAAGATTAATTCTATCCAAATCTTTAATAACTGAGCCATAACTCGTTAAATAAGAGATTTTGATGTCAGAGTATGCTTTATCTGAAATGTTGGATGTAGAGTCTTTTTGTGATCCGACTTCACTGAGTAAAGAAGCAGGATTTTTTTCTTCAGTTTCTGTTTCAGTAGTTGCTGCTGAAACAAGTGGAGCGCAAGTACTTGATAAAATACCAAAGCTCAGTAAAACTGCAGCTGCTCCTTTTGATAACTTGCGGATTGCAAATTGTGTCTTTTTTGTCTTAAACATAGTTTGTATCCTCCATGCGTATACAATTACTTAATTAATACGTAATAATATTGAATTCGTTTTCACGATAAACAATGTATATATTACGTATTATTTATGAAAGATCTATGTTTAGACTATGAATGAAATTTGCCTGAATAATGATTTTTTTGTGAACAAAAATGGCTTAACTATGCATAGCTAGGCCATTTTGAAATTAATTTTTTTCTTTTAAGAGATCTCTAATTTCTTTGAGATAGAGTTCAGAATTTTCAATTTCTTTTTTAGTTTCTTCTTTTTTCTTAGGCATTAATTTATTAATTAGTTTAACTAGTAGAAAAACGACTAAAGCAATAATCAGAAAATTAATAACAGCGTTTAAAAATTCTCCGTATTTGAAAGTTGCTTCAGCGATTGAAAACTTTAAATCCGAAAGATCAATTTTTCCGATAAATAATCCAATTAGAGGGTTAATTAGGTTTTTGACCAGCGAGTTAACGATAGCAGTAAAAGCAGCACCGATAATTACCCCAACAGCGAGGTCCATCATATTTCCACGCGAAATAAATTCCTTAAATTCTTTGATCATAATGTCACTTCCTCAAAAATAAATTTTTAAATTTATAAAAATTATACTGAAAATGGCATTTAGACGCGAGAAATAAGCAAATTAATTTTTATTTGTACTAGCGAAAATTGAGACCTCTTTATTTAGTGAGAAATGTCAATACTTGTTTTGAATTTTATCTCATATATACTAGATATCGATGTGTTTATTAATAAAAACACGGATAAGGCACAAGATGTTGTATTTTTAAAATAACAACTATTGTGAACCTATTAGATATATGAGGAGAGTTTGTATGCAAGAATCTGCATCTTTAAATGGTTCCAAGTCTACCAAAAAAGGCAATTATTTCGTATGGCTACTTAAGCAATTACATGGCTGGCCAGTTCAAAACTACATGTTATGGTTTTTCGCTTTTGGATTCCAATTGGCAATTTTAATTCAAAATAAAATTACCACCTTATCAATTATTACATTTATCGGTACTTTATTAGGTACCTTATGTGTTTTAGCAATTAATGCAACTAAAGCCATTAACGGTTGGTTAGGATTGATTTCAGCCGCATGTTTTATTTATGCAGGTTTAGAAGCTAAAAACTATCTTTCTATTTTTGAACAAATCGCTTATATTTTGACTTTGGATTTACCAGTTATTTTAGCTGTGAGATCTTGGAATGATGATACTAAAAACCACTTACGTAAGTTTGGTGCTAAGCAATGGGTAGTAGCCATTGTTGGTACTTTAGTAGTTTATGCTATTTCAGGATATTTAATTGGTAAGTTCACTAATGATCCTCGTCCTTGGATTGATGCCATTAGTTTTGCTATTTCATTGACTGCTGGAATTATGTGTTTCTTACGTTACAACAACCAATACTTCTGGTGGACTGCAAGTGGAATTTTCCAATTGATTCTTTGGGGCGTAACTTTTGCACAAGGGGATGCAACTTTGGCAATGGCTGTTAACTCATTGATTTATGTTGTAAATGATGTTTTGGCATTTACAGTTTCACCATGGTTTAACATGGGACGTAGACGTGAAGGTCTTAAAGAAATTAAGAAGTAAAATCTATCTATTAAAAAATGCACTAACTCTGAAAATGAGTTGGTGCATTTTTGTGTATAATTGGGAATTATAGGAACAATGTAATATAGAAAGAAAACTATCATGCAAATACAACTAAACGCTGGAATGCTCAGTGATAAGCAAATTAATGAGTTACTTGCCAGTTTAAAGGGTGAAGTCTTTTTCTTTGATCAAGACAAAAAGCTGCAATATTATAAACAGCCTGTTGATATGAATTACCATCCCCAAGAATTAGGAAAAACGTTTGACGAACTACACATCGAAAATGCTCAAAAAGCTTGGCAAAATATACAACATGGAGAAAAGACTGTGATTTTCCCCGCTGAAAATAATAGTTTACATCGCTTCTATGTGGATAGATACGAAAAAGTAGTGGATAAGAACCATAACTTAGTCGGAATGCTGCGACAAATTGAAGATATTTTTCCACTTGTGGATTATTATTTGGATCAAACAGGGCAAAAATTAGTTGATGATCCGGCAAATAATAAGGGTAAAAACTTCCGTCAAATTGATGAATTAGATGCTGAAACAGGAGCATCCGAATATAAGTAAGGTTGACATAGTGTCTTGTTTTCTTAAAATATTAACTAATAAAAATGAGGTGATTTTATGAGCAGTGTGGACAACAAGTATATTCAAGATAAGTTTATTGAATATTGTAAGATTAATACGCGCTCGTTTGATGATGTAGATAAGGTTCCAACTAGTCCTAATCAGGTACTTTTACTTAAAAGAATAGCTGTGGAATTAGCGCGACTTGGTTTAACTGAAATTAGCTATAGCAAACAAGATGCTTATACTGTGGGAAAATTGCCCGCAAATGTGGATAAAGATGTTGCTGCAATTGGTTTTGTTGCGCATGTAGATACTGCTGACTTTAATAGTGAAAAAGTTAAACCACAAGTACATAAAAATTACGATGGAAAAGATATTGAATTAGGCCATGGACTTACTTTATCGGCTAAGCAGTTTCCTAGCTTAAAAAAGCACTTGGGTGAAACCTTAATTACCGCTTCTGGCGATACATTATTAGGGGCTGACGATAAGGCAGGAATTGCGGGACTACTTGCGACGTTGAAATATTTGATAGAAAATCCGCAAGTACCTCATGGCGATTTATGGGTAGCTTTTGGTCCTGATGAAGAAATTGGGAAAGGTGCTGCTCGCTTTGACGTTAGTCGTTTTCCAGTAGAGTTTGCCTATACTTTAGATAATGGTGATCCCGGCGATATAGCTTTTGAAACTTTTAATGCTGCTAGCGCTAAGATTGATTTTGACGGAACTGTGGTCCATCCCGGAGAAGCATACGGCTTAATGGTAAATGCAGCGCTGATGGCGAGTGAATTTATCCAAAATTTGCCTACCGGTGAAGTTCCAGAAAATAGTAAAGATTTTGATGGCTATTTTATGGTCTTATCAAATAATGGTAATGTTGATCATAGTGAAATCAATTTAATAATTCGCGATTTTGACACTGAAAGCTTTAAGCAAAAAAAGCAGTTGGTGGAAAGCATTGTGCAAAAGTTGAATCAAAAATATGGCCCAGGTCGTGTTAGCTTGCAAATGCATGATCAATACCATAGTCCTGGCGATTTAATAAAAAAGCATCCTTACGTTGTCAATTTAGTGCGTCATGCTTATGAAAAAATGGGACTAACTACTAAAGTGATTCCATTTAGAGGCGGCACAGACGGTGATTTTATTTCAGAAAAAGGTATCCCAACGCCAAACTTATTTAATGGCGGTGCTAATTTTCATGGACCTTACGAATATGTAACTGTTGAAAGTATGGCACTTTTAGCTAAAACTTTAGTTACAATTGCCCAAACTCATGTTGAAATGGATTCGAATCGCGATCAAACACCTTTAAAGAGAAAATATTAATTATGACATTTTATACGATTGACTATATTCAAAATAACCAAAACAGTGATAAAACAACACTTTATATCTTGATGTTCATTGCTGCAGTTGCAATGATTATCTTTGCTGGTTTATATCTAAGAGATAGATTTGCGACGCGTTATCGCGACTTAGGGATTATTGCCTTGCTATTTTTATTATTATTTGCGGGAACGCAATATGAAAAGTATCAAAAGGTAAACGCTCAAAAATCACAGACAACGCAAATTATTCCATTTTTAAAATCGATTGCTCGCGATGAAAACGTTAAGCAATCAGATGTCATGGCTAATTCCACTACTTTGGTTAATGGCATGATAGTGCGCATTGATTCTAAAAATATTGATTATCAATTGAATTTAAATGATGATAATAATTCTTATACATTAACTAGAGCACATGTGATCGATCATAAAGTTGAGGTTAAAAAATAATGCAGTTAGACTATACAGAACTTTTTGTTAAATTTGCTCTCGGCATGCTTACTTTAATCATTCAGATTAATCTTTTTGGTAAAAGCAATTTAGCACCAACTACTGCACTAGACCAACTGCAAAACTACGTTCTTGGTGGAATTATTGGAGGCTTAATTTATAATCCGAGCATTACAGTTTTGCAGTTTTTACTGGTTTTAATTATTTGGACTTTAGTAGTTTTTATTTTAAAATTTGCGCGTGAACATAATAATTGGGTTAGAAATTTAATTGATGGCAAGCCTGTTCAGGTAATTAAAAATGGTGAAGTTTTAGTTGGCAACTGTATGAGCGCGGGAATTTCGGCTAATGAGTTAATGTTTAAGCTGAGAAGCAAAGGAATTTACAGCGTTGAGAAAGTTAAAAACTGTATTTTTGAACAAAATGGTCAATTGACTGTGATTGAAAATGATGAATCGAATATCCGCTTTCCAATTATTAGCGATGGGCAAGTAAATACTGATGTTTTAGAATTAATTCATAAATCACAAGCTTGGCTTGA
The DNA here is from genome assembly GCF_000296835.1 of Lactobacillus hominis DSM 23910 = CRBIP 24.179. Classification (GTDB taxonomy): domain Bacteria; phylum Bacillota; class Bacilli; order Lactobacillales; family Lactobacillaceae; genus Lactobacillus; species Lactobacillus hominis. The sequence goes on from NZ_CAKE01000003.1 coordinate 10,941, forward strand.
GCAACAAGTGCAAGAAGCTGGTTATAATGGAATTGATGATATTTTTTTAGGAGAATATATCAGTGGTCAAGTTTTATTGACTGGTTATTCTCAAAATAGAGGTAAAAAATGACGCAAATTGAGCAAGCTAAGACATGGTTAAAAGATGCAGATAATATTATTGTGACAGCAGGAAATGGCTTTTCTATTATGGAAGGGCTTGATATGCTAGATGATACTACTTTTGACGTAGAACATAGCAAGACAGCCAAAAAGTATCATGTGCATACGATTGCGGATGCCTTAGATAAAAAATTTGATTCTTGGGATGAACAATGGAAATTTTGGAGCGAATTGATTCAGGAATATAGCTTAGATTATGAACCTTCAAAAACAATGAAAGAATTACGTGCTTTATTAGATGGTAAAGACTACTTTATTGCAACTAGTAGCTACGGTCACTTTTTTGAAAAAGCTGGCTTTGAAACCAAGAGAATCTTTGATGTTTTTGGCGATTGGACTCAAATGCAATGTTCAAGTGGTTTAAACCATGGCGTGCGTAGCGATGTCGAAGTAGTCAAAGCTTATCAAAAAGGTCAAGGCAGCGTGCCAAAATGCGAAGATTGCAACTCGCCAATGGAATTGCATATGCCTCTTAATGCGCACTTTTATCCGGATCAAGATGCTAATACGCGTTTTCGCTGGTTTTTAACTAAAAATCAAGATAAGAAAGTAGTAGTGCTAGAATTAGGCGTTGATCCAACTAGTCCGCAATTGCTTGATCCCATGATTAGCTTAACTAGTGAGCATCCAACTTGGCGCTATATTGCGGCAGATTTAAGTCAAGATGATTTGCCTGATAATTTACAAAAAACAGCAATCGGCTTGAATACCTCAATTTCTAATGTAATAAAAGATTTGAAGGGATAAAAATGAGTATTTCAATTATTCAAGGAATGTTGAATATTCCTGGCGCCCAACAAAAGATCCGGGCTAAAGGGATGGAAAAACCAGGATTTCCAGAAAACTACACTTTAATTGATGTGGAAACTACTGGTCTTAGTCCTTACCGCAACCGCATTACCGAAATGGGTGCATTGAAGGTGCGCCATGGTGAAACAGTTGCAACTTTTTCGGAACTGGTAAAATTTCCTGATTCTAATAAAGTACCAGCGTTTTTAACTAGATTAAACGGTATTGACGAAGCTAGTATTGAAAAAGATGGTAAGCCAGTCGATGAAGCGATTACTGAGTACCGACAATTTATTGGTAGCGACGTCATTGTAGGCTACAATGTTAATTTTGATTTGAACTTTGTTTACGATCTGACTTTAAAATATAACTTGCCAATTTTGAGCAATGATTACGTAGATGTTTTACGTTTAGCCAGAAGCTACTATGTAAATGAACGTCATAATCGTTTACTTGATTGTATGAGACGGTTAGGTATTGATGAAAATCAAGAACATCGCGGACTAGACGATTGTTTAGACACGAAGTCTGTTTTTGATGCGTTGCATGATCGGTTTAAACAAGAACACATTTTAAGAGCGCATGAAAGTGTCAAAAATATTGATTTAGCGCAAAGCTGGCCAGATATTGTACGCCAAACTCAGGTCTTTAGAAGTCCATTTAACCATAAAAATGTGGTCATTGCAGGCGATTTAGACTTAGATGCAGGTGAGTTAGCAACAGCAATTGAGAATTTGGGTGGTTTTGTTCAAGAAAAAGTCAACTCTGATACTGATTACGTTTTAACTGGGGATCATGACTTTTTCAGAACAGATTTGCCAGAGCTTAATGAGGCTAAGATGCGCAAGGATCAAGGGCAAAAGATTCGCACTTGGTCAGAAAAATTCTTTTTAAATGTCTTAGATGATTGGGCAAGATCGTAAAAAGAAATCCTTCAATTATGAAAGGATTCCTTTTTTGATACCTGGTAGGAAATGATGAACTAAAATTAGTGCATTTAAAAATGTAATCAAACAAGTGGTAATTGAAATCACTTTAAAATCTGGTAAATATAAACAGATTAAACATCCTCCTAAAGTAAGGACGCTAATAGCTACAATGACGCCAGCCGATAATGAAAAGCGAACTTTATTGTATTTGCTGGCTAAGCTCAAGCCTAAATAAAATAAGCTGATGCCAACATATAAACAGAGTACGGCGAAGTATGAGCTTGCTTCTTTTTCATTAATGAATTTAAAACCGACAGTAATTAAGCTAATGCTAAAGATAATTAAATAGTGCAAATAAATTAATAAATCGCCACTAGCGTGAGGTTGGTTTTCTTCAAGTAATTGATCGAATTGCAAGGCATAGGTGAAAAACAAAAATGCGACTGCTAAGAAAATCAGAATTGAATAAAAGTTAAAAGTATTAACTTTGAAATACTCGGCTACGCCAATAATTGTTTCACCAAAGATAATGATTACTAGTAAATTTAGGCGTTCTAGTAAATGAGCAAAAATAATGGGATGCTGCAGGCCCTCTTTTTTAGTTAAAACAGGTGCTAGCCAGCTGATCATAATTCCAATTAAGGCAATTATTAAGCCGGGTGCATTATCTAAAATTCCGCCAATAATTAAACTGATTGCACGAATAAGCAAAATAATAAAATAAGTTTGCGAGATCTTTTTGTCAATTTTTTTATTTACCTGGAAATAATTGATGAAGTAGTGCAAACATAGCGTCAGTGATAGCAAACCTGCTGAGATAAATAGTATCCGCATTTCTGTAATATTGTTGGTATCAAATGAATTCGACATGTACAAAATAATCATCATGTCTGCAAAGTAAAAAGCAATCTCACCCCAGCTTCCCTTACCATACCGATTGGTAAAAATTGTTTGGATCATCCAAGAATTGATAAAAATTAAGACAATTAAGGTAAAAAAGAAAAATGAAGTAGGAGAAACTAATCCATGTTCTAGATGGTGCAAGATCTCGGTGGTTTTGGAGATCATGTAAACGAAAACTAAATCATAAAATAGAGCAATTTTGGAAACGTGTTTAACTTGTTTGAGCATAGTGGTTAACTTTCAGATATTTTGATTTTAAAATTCTTCGTGCTTATTAGGATCGAATTTTCTAGCATTAGGCTTGTCAAAATTCGTAATTTGGTCGACTTCTTTTTGATTGAGGTTAAAGTCAAAAATGTCTAAATTGGCTAATTGATGAGCGCTAGAAGATGCTTTAGGGATTGGAATTACATGAAGTTGAGTTTCCCAGCGCAAAATGATTTGAGCAGGCGATTTTTTATATTTTTTAGCTAGATTAATGATAATAGGTTCTTTGAAAATTTCTCCACCTCGCTGAAGTGGACTCCAGGCCTCTGTAATAATATTGTTTTTTTCGTCAAATTCACGTATTTGTTTGTTTGAACAGTACGGATGAAGCTCAATTTGATTGACAGCTGGCATAACATTTGTGGCTTGATAAATCTTTTCAATATGTTGCACTTCAAAGTTCGACACGCCGATCGATTTAATTAAGCCCCATTTTTGAGCATCAACTAAGGCTTGCCAAGCTTGAACATATTTATCTTCTTGAGGGTTAGGCCAGTGAATTAGATAAAGATCAAGATAGTCTAAACCCAAGCAATAAAGTGATTCTTTTATTTGGTTGACGGCTTTTTGATATTCATGATCACGTCCTGGAAGTTTCGAAGAAACAAAAATATCCTCTCGCGCAATAGAGCTGTTTTTAATAGCGCGTCCGACGCAGCCTTCATTTTCATAATTTACAGCACTGTCTAATAGGCGGTAGCCGTTTTTTAGGGCATTTTGAATTGTAAATACTCCGTCTGAACCGTTTAATTTGTAAGTTCCAAAACCAATTTTGGGGATGCGGTAGCCATCATTTAAATTAAAATATTCCATTTTTAGACCTTCTTATAAGTAAATACTAGTTATCCTTATTTTAAGCTTTTAATTATATAAAAGAAGTGAAAAGTTTTATTGCAAACGTATGTTTGAATAAGCTATACTTGATGCATGCAAAAAGGAGATAAGAATGGCTAAAAAATCTAAGAAGAAATATTCTAAAAAACGTTCTAGTAAACCAACTTTATTTTCATCAATTATTGTTTTAATTGCCTTAGTTTATGGAATTTGGAATCGCTATGGTAACGACATTCAAAAAGCACAATCGCCGAACAATAATGAAGTGCAATCAGGCGTAATTTCTAAAGCGAATCAAGCTCAAACGCCATATGGTGGCTTATCTAGCCAAGATTACCAAAAGCTTGCTAATTTAAATTTTCAAAGTGGAGCTAAAGCCTTTGTTTATGTGAATAATAATCGTTCAACTTTAATTAAAAATGCTTGGAAGACTAATAAGGTTATCTATTCTAATTTAGATAGTTTGAATCGAACTTCTAAATCTAATACAGCCTTTTTAGAACCAAAAAATGTTGCTAACGATAGCTTAAGAGTTAGACAGTTCGTCAATCCCACTGCTTGGCATTATAATAGCCGCAATGGCGTGCAGATTTATAATCGTGGGCATTTAATTGCTTATTCAGTTTCAGCTGGCATTGATCAAAATGGTCAATATAATCCTGCTAATCAATCAGGCGATCAAAATAACCCTAAGAATTTATTTACGCAAACAGCCTTTACCAACCAAAAGATACAGACGATTTTTGAAAGTAAGGTTCGCAATGCTTTAAAATCTGGTAACAAGGTGATTTATCAAGCAACGCCAATTTTTCGGGACAATGAATTAATGGCGCGAGGAATTAACTTGCAAGCTGTTGCAGTAAACGGTAATTTGGACTTTAATGTATATATATTTAACGTTCAGCCTGATTTTACATTTGATTACACTACTGGGCGTGCAAAGATTGATAGAAATATGCAAGTTAATGAATAAATGCATGGGAGAATATAAATGAATATCAAACCAAAAGATAACTGTACGGCTATGATCGTCGGTAAAAAAGCTACGATTGATGGTTCAACTATAATTGCGCGTGATGAAGATGGTTATGGCGGCATTAATGAAAAGCTTTTTGTCGTTCATCAAGCAAAAGATTATGATGAAGACTATATTTCAAAATACAATGGCTTAAAGCTTCATTTGAAAGGACACGGTTGCAAGTGGACGGCTACGCCAACTGCTGATGAATCAGAAGGTCGCTGGGATGAACAAGGAATTAACGAATATAATGTTGCGATGTCTTCTACTGAAACTGAAGTTACAAATGCTCGTTGTTTAGGCCATGATCCATTAGTAGCAGATGGTGTAGATGAAGATTCAATGCTTTATTTAGTATTGCCATTTGTTAAAACTGCGCGTGAAGGGGTAGAACGTTTAGGTAAGTTAATTGAAAAATATGGCACTGGCGAAAGCAACGGAATCGCATTTAGCGATCATGACGAAGTATGGTACTTTGAAACAGGTGCCGGTCATCAATGGGTAGCACAAAGAATTCCAGAAGATTCGTATGCTATTTGTCCAAATATTATGGTGATTCAAGATATTGATTTTGATGATCACGAAAACTTCATGTATGCTTCCACAATTCGCGATTTCGTAGAAAAGAATCATTTGAACCCAAGTACAGATGGCAAGTGGAGTTTTAGAGATATTTTTGGCACTAAAGCTGAAGAAGATAGTTACTATAACACTCCAAGAACTTGGTATGGTCAAAAGTTGTTCAATCCAAGTATTGAACAAGATCCATTGAGTCAAGAAATGCCATTTATTAGAAAGCCAGAAAAGAAAATCAGCGTTGAAGATGTCGAATATTTCTTATCAAGCCACTACAATGGAACCGAATATGATCCAATGGGTTCATTTGCTTCAGGCGATGAAAAAAAGCAAAAAATGTTTAGGTCAATTGCTTTAGATCGTAACCAGTCGAGCTGTATTTTGCAAATTAGAAACGATGTACCAAAGGAGTTTGCAGCTATTCAGTGGATTAACTTTGGATTTTATGCATATAGTCCATATGTTCCATTTTTTATTAATATTAATGACACGCCAGCCAATTATAAAGTCGCAAGTCATATGGTTACGCCAGATGCCAGTGCTTACTGGCTATATAAGAGTTTGCAAGTATTAGTTGAGCCACGCTATCACGAATACGCTTATCAAATCAATAATTTTAGAGATGAATGCCAAGCATATGGTGTTGGTCGCGTTAGCGAGACTGATGAAAAGGCTAAAGAATTAAATGGTAATGAATTAGTTGACTTTTTAACTAAAGCTAATGATGAAACCGCAAATCATATTACTAACGAAACTAAGAAATTAATGAGTGATTTAACTAGACAAGCATTGAACAATTCTAAGTTCCAATATGAACGCGGAGATAATCTTTAAAAAATAGAAATCTTACTAATTATAAATTTTTTACGTAATTAGTAGGATTTTTTTATTGTTCGGCTTTATCTACTTTGCAAAATTGCTGAAAAGTTGACATTCCTGTTAATAGAGAACTATATTTCAGTAGAAAACGAACCATTTTAGTAAAATGATAATAAAAGGTTGCTATCAGATGAAATAAAGCACTTATTTTTAATATATATATGTATTAAAATTCATGAACTCCGAATTTTTTTAATAAAAAACAATTGTGCTTTACCTAGATTTATCATACAATTTGTGTTGAGAATTTAAAAATAGATCTATATGTAGTAGTGAGAGATTAATGAGTACTGAAAATTTTATTGAAATTAAGAATTTAGAAAAAACCTATGATAATGGTTATCAAGCTATCAAGTCTGTGAGTTTTTCCGTTAAAAAAGGAGACTTAGTTTGTCTGTTAGGACCAAGTGGTTGCGGTAAAACTACGACTTTGAACATGATTGCGGGGCTACTTAATCCTACAGGTGGCGATATTATCGTTGATGGAAAATCAATGCTTAATGTTGAACCGAAAGATAGAAATATTGGTTATGTTTTCCAGAACTATGCCCTTTATCCACATATGACAGTTTTGCAAAATGTAATGTTTCCAATGACGGTTGGTAAAGATAAAAAGCCAAAAGCCGAAGCTGAAAAAATTGCTCGTCGCTTTATGAAGTTAACTCATATTGAAGAACTAGCAAATGAAAAGCCAGGTAACTTATCTGGTGGACAGCAGCAGCGTGTTTCTATTGCTAGAGCATTAGTGCAAGAACCCCAAATCTTATTAATGGATGAACCATTAAGTAACTTGGACGCTCGTCTTCGCTTAAAGATTAGAGAAGAAATTAGAGCATTAGTTAAGGAAGTAGGAATTACTACTTTATTTGTTACTCACGATCAAGAAGAAGCCTTATCAATTGGTGATAAGATTATTCTTTTCCACCAAGGCATTATTCAGCAAGATGATGAAGGTCAAAACTTGTACCTTGAACCTAAAAATCAATTTGTTGCCAACTTTATCGGTAATCCTGTAATCGATAATTTCAAAGTGCAAGTCAAAGACGACAAAATTACTGCGCCAGGTCTTAGTTTAGATAAGGCTGACTTTGATTCTGCGCGCTTTAAGAAAGAATTAACTGATGGCGAATACACTTTAAGTATTCGTCCTGAAAACATTACTCCCGCTCAAGACGGTCAAATCGAAGCAATAATTAACGACGTGGAATTAATTGGACGCGAAAGAGTCCTGAAGTTTACCTTCAATGAAATGGCTGAGCGTTCATTAGTTAATTTGGAACAAAATGTTAATGCTGGCGGTAAGGTAAAATTCAAGATGAACTTGAAACGTGCCTTTATCTTTGACGAAAATGGGGAGCGCGTTTACTAATGAAACAAAATCAAAAAAAGGCCTGGCTATTTTTAGCTCCCGCCTTAATTTGTGTGACTGTATTTAGTATTTGGCCAATTATTCGTGCCTTTATGATGAGTTTTCAAGGCGGTCCATTAATTAATATGCAATTTAATGGCTTTGCAAACTACATCTATATTTTTAAAGACCCCGATTTCTGGCATGCGATCTTAAATACTGCTATTTATGCATTTTTAGCAGTTCCAATTGGCTTAATCATTTCAATTGCGCTTGCATGGTGGGTATTTTCTAAAATAAAGCATCAAGCATTTTTTGAAACAATGTTCTTTATGCCATATGTAACTAGTACGATTGCTATCGGAATCGTCTTTCGTTATATCTTAAACGGTAAATATGGGATGTTAGACTTTTGCTTGCGTGCTATGCATTTACCAGCACCTGATTGGCTAGATGATCCAAGCATGAGTTTGATTTCACTAATTATCTTTGGTGTTTGGGCATCTTTAGCATTCAACATTGTTATCTTAATGGGTGCTTTGAGAAATATTGATCCTAATTACTATGTCTTAGCAGATATGTATGGTGCTAGCGGTAAAGAAAAATTCTGGCGAATTACGATGCCGCAATTAGTTCCAACACTGGCATTTTTATTAACTGTTAACTTAATTGGAGCTTTCAAGATCTATACTCAAGTCTACGCATTGTTTAACGGAGTAGCTGGGCAAGCTAACTCGGCAATGACAGCCGTATTCTACATTTATAACAAATTCCAAGTTGTCGGTACTCCTGGAGTAGCTATGGCTGCAACTGTTGTCTTGTTCTTGTTTATTTTGCTGGTAACGTACTTACAAAGAAAATTAATGAAGAAAGTGAATAGTTAAGATGGAACATAAAAAATCTAAATTTAGATGGGGTATGATCTTTATTTACCTCTTCATTGCAATTTTTGCGATTATCACTGTTTTTCCTTTTGTCTACATGATTTTAGGTGGTTTGATGACTTATGAAGAAACTACTACCATCCCACCAACAATCTTCCCGGCTAACTGGCACTTTGATAACTATGCTAAAGTATTCGCGCAAGCGCCATTTGCAAGATATTTCTTAAATACTTTTATTACGGCTGCAACTACCACAATAGTTAGTCTGTTTACCTCAATTTTAGGTGCCTTTGCGATGGTTAACTTGAAATTTAAGGGGAAAGGCTTTGTGCAATTAATCTTTCTTTCTTTGTTAATGGTACCTGGTGAAGCGATTATCTTTACCAACTATACGACCATTATGAGTATGAACTTGCTTAACACCTACCTTGGTTTAGTATTGCCATTCTTAGTTTCTATTTTCTACATGTACTATCTGCAAAGCTACTTTACGGCGATTTCGCCAACTATTTATAAGGCAGCAATGATTGATGGTGCAAGTGATTGGGAATATATCTGGCGCATTTTAGTGCCTATGTCAAAAGGTGGATTAATTACCGTAGCACTTTTGAGTTTTATTTCAGGTTGGAATGCATTTTTGTGGCCATTACTTGTTACTAACGAAGATAATATGAGATTGTTAAACAACGGATTAGCAGCCTTTGCGACTGATGCCGGTGCGCAAACTCAATTGCAATTAGCAGCTGCAACTTTGACCGTTGTTCCTGTTTTGATCATTTACTTTATCTTTAGAAAACAGATTATTCGTGGGGTTGTACGTAATGAACTCAAAGCCTAAAACTACAGTAACTTTTTATAATGGTTTAACAACCATTGGCGGTCCGATGATTGAAGTGGCATATGGCAAATCGCATGTACTCTTTGATTTAGGCGAGGTGTATCGACCAGAACTTGGTTTGAGCATGGAAGATGAAGATTTTGAAACCTTGCTTAAGTACCAACTTATTGGGGATGTTCCTAATTTTTATGATCCGCAAATAACTGGCAAGCCAATTGATACCAAGCGCTGGGAGCACAGTGCTGCTTACATTTCTCACCTTCATTTAGACCATAGTAAAGCTTTAAATTTGCTTGCTCCAGAAATTCCACTTTACGCTGGACCAATTACAGCTCACTTATTGCCTGTTTTAAATCAAGATGGTAACTTTTTACTTCCAGCAGCTAATAAGCCGAAAAATTACACGCGTCCAATTATTAGCGCTGAGTTAAATAAGCCAATTCAAGTTGGCGATATTACTTTAACCATTGTGCCAAGCGATCACGATGCATATGGTGCCACTGGTTTAATTGTAAAAACTCCTGATAAAACGATTGTGCATACCGGCGATATTCGCTTACATGGCTATCATCCAGATTGGGTGCATAACTTTATGAAAGCAGGCCATCGATGTGATATGTTAATTATCGAGGGAACAGGAGTATCTTGGCCAGAAAGAGTCAATGAAGAAAATAGCGAAGAATTCACTGGTCAAAAGAACGAAAAAGAATTAACCAAGACAATTGTTCAATATCAGAAAGATAATCCTAAACGTCAATTGACGTTTAATACTTATCCAACAAATGTTGAACGAATTTTACGAATTATTTCTGATTCTCCTAGAAAAGTCGTCTTGCATGCTAAAAGGGCTGAATTGCTTAAAAAAGCACTTAAACAAGACGTACCTTATTACTATTTACCAGAAGATGAAAAAATTGATGCGCTCGATCCCAACTTAGAAATTAGTTATGCTGATTTATTAGCAGACGATCATCAATATTTCTGGCAAGTAGTTGGACATTACGACCAGCTCCAAGAAGGCGGTCTATATATCCATAGTAATGCCGAACCACTCGGCGATTTCGATCCGGCTTATAAGCCGTTTATTGAAAATATTGAAAAGCGTGGCATTGAATTAGTTACGCTTCGCTGCAGTGGACATGCCGATATTGCCGAATTAAAGGAAATTATCGCAGGGTTTGAGCCAAAGATTTTGGCTCCGGTGCACACATTGCATCCCGAATTAGAAGAAAACCCATTTGGTGAACGGATTTTACCTAAACGTGGCGAAACAGTCACACTTAGTTAAAATTAAATATTTTTATTAGTTGTGTTTTTGTTTTTTTATGGGAGGACCATATGAAGTTCAGTAAGAAGTTGACTGCCATTGCAGTAGCTGCTTTAGCAATGTTAGGAACAGCAGCATGTTCTAATAACGGTGGATCTAATAGCGATAGTAATGCTAAGATTCCAACCAAGATTTCTAAGAAGACGACAGTTGTTTTCTGGCATGCTATGACAGGTGCGCAAGAAAAGACTTTGAAGAGCTTAACTAGCGATTTTGAAAAGAAAAATCCTAACATTAAGATTAAGCTTGAAAACCAAGGCAAGTATCCTGATTTGCAAGCCAAGATTAATTCTACTTTGCAATCACCTAATAACTTACCTACAATTACTCAAGCTTACCCAGGTTGGCTATTAGATGCAGCTAACGCCAAGCGTTTAGTTGATATGACGCCTTATATTAATAATTCCAAGATTGGTTGGGGCAGCGCTAAGAAGAGCGATATTCGTGAAGAATTATTAAAGGGTGCACAAATCAAAGGTACCCAGTATGGTATTCCATTTAATAAGTCTGTTGAAATGTTAACTTATAACAAAGACTTATTAGATAAATATGGTGTAAAAGTACCTACTAACATGAAAGAATTGAAATCTGCAGCTCAAACTATTTACAAAAAGAGTAATGGTAAAGTAGTTGGTGCCGGATTTGATTCACTTTCAAACTACTACGTTTTAGGTATGAAGGATCGCGGAGTGAACTTCTCTAAGAACATTAACTTTACTGGTTCTGATTCCAAATCTGTAATTAATTACTACGCTGATGGTATTAAGAAGGGCTACTTTGAAACTGCTGGTTCAGCAGGATACTTATCCGGGGACTTTTCTAACCAAAAGATTGCTATGTTTGTAGGTACTAGTGCTGGTGAAGGCTTTGTTAAGATGGGTGTTGGCAACAAGTTCCAATACGGAGTAGCTCCACGTCCATCTAAGTACAACATGCAACAAGGTACTGACATCTACATGTTTAACAAAGGCACTGCAGATCAAAAAGCAGCGGCTTTCATGTTTATTAAATACTTATTAGGCAAAGATCAACAATTAACTTGGGCTAACAAGACTGGTTACATCCCTGTAACTAATGCTGTAATTAACTCAAGTCAATACAAGAACTCAACTAAGACCAAGGTTCCTGCTCAATTGAATAAGGCTATGAAGCACTTATACAGCGTTCCAGTTGTTAAGAACAGCAACGCAGCCTACACTCAATTGAATCCAATTATGCAAAGCATTTTTGCTAAAGCTAAGAAGGGACAAAATTGGAATTCAGCAATTGATGCTGGTAAGACCAAATTCCAAAGTGCTTGGAACCAATAAAATTAAAAATTTAGCATCAAAAAAGACGGCGTCGCCGTCTTTTTTCTGTATAAAGTTAAAATAATTACTTATAAAGATAAACAAATCAAAGCAAGTAAAGCTGGTAGCATTTGCACTAAAAAGATCTTCTTAGTGGCAGTAAAACCACCGAAAATAGCTACTACAACAATTAATCCTAAAATTAGTTGCCATACTTGAACTAAAACCAAACCTTTGAAAACGAAAAAGCAGAGAATTAAAAGCAAGCCAAGCATTCCGTTATATATTCCTTGGTTAGCTAATGCAGTTTTTGCTTCATCGCTTTGAACGAATTCAATGCTCATATCAAAAGCTTTAGCTTTAGTTTCAGGCTTGCCGAAAACTTCTAGCAAACAAATCGCGATATGTTCAATTCCAACAATAAATGTTAAAACAATACCAATATTTCTAATAATAACCATTTTTCTCCCTTTTTTTATACTCTAGTAATTTCTAAGCTGCTTGCGGCAATTTTTCCTGTGAAATACACTGTCTTAGTTCCGGTTCCATTTTCAGAACCATTATAATCAATGGTACTGCCGACTTTTTGCAGCTGATCTTCAATATTCCATTCTAACGGAATATAAAGCTGGAGGGAACTAGATTTACAGTCGAATTGAATTGTAGCAGTTGGCGTAGCTAAGATAGCATCATCTAAGTGCAAGTCTACATCACTAAAGTGCGTATCAAGATTAATCCTAGTAAATTCACCCGAAATATTTCTAGTAGTATCACTAAAGCGTGAGTGAATGGTAATCACATCATCATCTTGATCTTCAAAAGTCGCAAATGGCGTCGGTTCGTCGCCTTTGATGAGCTTTTTAACATAATTAATATGAGGATGATAAATCAAAGCTAATCCTAGGCCGGCTAAGATTGCGATTCCTAAAATTGTCCAGTTTGAAACAGTTGCCATGCCAATACCAGCTTTATGAAGCATAAGAATGAATGATAAAAATAGAACTGAACTAAAAACTAACCTCCAGCGAATACAGAAGATAAGACCGACTAAAAATAGAAAAGTTAATCCTAAATGGTTTGCCCAAGGTCCTGTCAGAATGTGGAGTGCATCTACTAAAATTAAGATAGCTAACACTACAAAAATGATGCCTAAAGTAGTGAAAAAGCGTCTAAATATTTTTTGCATATAAATCCTCCGTTACTATTAGTAAAATTTATTTTATTATCTCATAGTTTAAAGAAAAATTTTAAATTGTTGTTTATTATTGTTGCAAATGCAACATAATTTGATAAAATATAAATAAATGTTTTGAGATATAGGAAATAAAAATGAAAGAAGACATTTTACATCAAATCGGCAGTATTTCACGAGCTTTAGATTCAATTGCCAATATTGAGTTTAAAGAGATGGATTTAAGTCGGGGGCAATACTTGTACCTAGTGCGAATTAAACAAAATCCTGGTATTATTTCTGACCATCTGGCGCAAATATTGAATGTCGATCGCACTAGTGCGTTTAGAAGTATTAGCAAGTTAGAAAAGCAAAATTTAATCACTAAGCAAAAAGATGACGAAAATAAAAAAATTCGCCATCTTTATACAACGCAATTGGGAGAACAACTTGCTAAAAAAATTGAAGCAGAAAATGCTTATTCTAATCAGAAAGTATTAAGCGGCTTAAATAAAAGTCAAATTCAGCAGTTAAAAGAAATTTTGGCTACTGTAGAAAAAAACGCTAAGACTGAGTGGCAGCTTGTTAAAAATGGTGGAAAGAGGGAATATTGATGACAAAACAATATGAAATTAAAGAGGTAACGCTTGAAGATATAGCGCAATTACAAAAAATTTCTCGTCAAACTTTTACAGAAACTTTTGGAGCTTATAATACTGAAGAAGATTTGGCAGAATTTTTAGATGATGCCTATGATACTAAAAAGTTACAGTCAGAAATTGAAAATCCTGACAGTGAATTTTTCTTTTTATTAGTTGAAAATGAAGTAGCCGGATATTTGAAGGTAAATGAAAAGTCAGCTCAAACTGAAAAAGTAGCTGATAATGCTTTAGAGGTTGAGCGTATTTATTTGAAAAATGATTTCCAGCATCAAGGCTTAGGTCTAGTTTTAATTAAGTTGGCTGAAAAAATTGCTCGTCAAAAAAATAAAACTAATATGTGGCTAGGCGTCTGGGAAAAGAACTTTAACGCGCAAAAGTTTTACAAAAAAGATGGTTTCGAAAGAGTTAGTCAGCATTCTTTTGTCGTGGGCGACGATCCGCAAACTGACTATATTTTAGTTAAAAAACTATAATTTGGAGAAAATTTAATGTCAGATTTTTGTTTTAAAAAAATTGATGAAATGAGTGGGCGTGAAGTATTTTGTGTTGAAAGATTAAGATGCAAAACCTTCGTTACTGAACAAAAAATCACTCTGCCCGAATTAGACGATCAAGATTTAGATGCAGTTCAAGTTTATCAATTAAATTCCGATAAAACCTGTGCTTTAGCAACTTGTCGCATTTTTAAACAAGATGGCAAGTGGCTTTTAGGTCGCGTTGCAGTCAATAAAAGTTCGCGTAATTTACATCTAGGATCTAAGATGCTGGAATGCGTTCAGCAATATTTAAAAAATCAAGGTGCTTCTGAACTATATTGTCATGCGCAATTAGCAGTTAAGCCTTTTTACGAAAAGCTGGGTTATGAGCCTTGCGGTGAAGTATTTGATGAAGGCGGAATTGACCACATTATGATGGCTAAAAAACTATAGCAAAAAAGCTCTATCAGTAATAGTTCTGATAGAGCTTATTTTTTGCTTTAAAAATTATTCACCTTCGTTATGGTTAGTGAAGTAGCGGTAGTCCTTACTCTTGTCAAAGATTACGCCACGTGCATTTTCACCATTTGAAACGCTGAATACTGCATCTGGATATTTTTCTTTGACTTCATCTTCCATAAATGAACGAATCATTGCATTATTAGAAAGTACTGATCCAGTCAAAGCAATGCGCATTGGCTTAGGATCTTGATAGCGATCTAAACAAATGATGATGTCGCGAGCTAATAAATGAGCTTGTTGTTGAATAATCTTGCGTGCTTCTTCATCGCCGCCATCAGCTAGTTTAGCAACTTCAACAGCATAAGAAGCAACTTCAGGGTTAGTTAATTCATAAAACTTGGCAGCAGCATCGTTCATGGTATCTAAGTTCCAAATTTTAACAAATAGATCAACTAAGGAACTCTTTTCACGCTTGTCCCATTTTAATAATGCAGCTTGAAGGGCAGCTTTAGTAATAGCATAACCACTGCCTTCGTCGCCTAAAAATGAACCATAACCACCAACAGAAATCAATGAGCCATCTTGACGACCATTAACTACTGAACCAGTTCCGGCAATTACCAAAGCACCATCTGCACCTTCTAAACCATTGTATAAGGCAAGAAGTGAATCGGTGATAGCACGAGTAGGGATATTTCCGACCATTGAAGAAATTGTAGCGGCAACTTCTGGAGCATTACCAACTACAGAAAGTCCAGCAATTCCTGCTAAAACCTTCATGCAATCGCCGTCAATTTTGTTACGTAATTCGTTAACAGTGTTAGCGATATTTTTAATTCCAAGATCATAGTCAGTATTAATTTGACCTGGACCACCTTCGGCACGATCGATTTCTTTACCGTCTAAATCGTAAGCAATAGCAGTAGAGTGAGTACCGCCTGCGTCAATTCCAATCATGTACTTTAACATATTATCTAGTCCTTACTTTTTAAAATATCTATATATTCTATCATATAAATAATTTTGATAACGGATACATTATATTACAAATAGTAAAAGTAGGTCTAGAGGATTATTAATCTATCTTTGTCAAGACGGATAATGCTAAAATATAGAAAGTAAATCAAGGAGAATTTTATGAAAAACAATGTTTTCTTAGGAGCAGCTTTAGCTTCATTTTGTAGTTTAGCTTTCTATATTACTAGTACTAACCACATGGCTAATAAAACTTTAAAAGTCTATGGTAATGGACAAGCGCCTTATTCTTCGCAAAAAACTTTTTCTAATAAAGAAAGCAAGCCAGAATCTTCAAATGATGAAAATAATTTGAGTTTAACGACTGCTAAAAAAAGCAAGCCTGCTTTAGCCAAGGTAATTACTAACCAGCTAAATAATCCAGTTCATGCCATTCAAGTTAGCGCAGTAGACTTACGATCAGATGATGTATTTGCTAATGTCCAAAATAGTTCGCGGCCAATTAACGTTAATAATACAATGAAGCTGTTTTTATTAATTGCTTATGAAAAACAAGTTGCTCAGCGTCATTTAAATGGCAGCCAAACTTATACAGTTAAAGCCAGCGACATTAAAGGTAGCGATGCCTTATTAGCTCCTAATATGGGTTATTCATATACTTATCTGTGTCAATTAATGATGAATAAAAATGATAATAATGCAGCCAATATCTTGCTTAATAAGATTGGCAAAAACCAGGTAAATCAAATAATTAAGACCAGTGGGGCTAAAAATACTAAGTTACTGAATGACTTTCATAATGAAGTTGTTGGAACAACCACAGCACAAGACTTGTCATTGATTTTGAAAAAACTGTATCAAGGTAAAGTAATTAATAGCGCAAGCGATAATAAAGTTTTAGGCAATATGCTTAATTATCCTGATAAAGGACTTGCATCTCAGCTGACAGGTACGGTTTATAAAATTAGTGATAAATATTCAAGTGCTGCTTTAGTTCAAAGTGCAGGTAAGACTTATGTAATGACTTGCGTCAGCCACGGAACCGGTTTTGATTTTGCTAAGATGGGACAAACAATCAATGATTGGTTTTTGAAAAATTAATAGTTTTTAGTAGAGATGATTAATAAAATCATCTCTATTTTTTTGCTTTAAAATATAGCAAACTACAAAAAGTAGAAAAAAATCTACACATTGTAGATTGTAATCTACAATGTGTAGTGATATTATATCTGAGTATACGAAAACGAGGTGAATATCTTGGCTACTAAGCGAACTTTAGATAAGTCTAAAATTGTAAAGATGGCAACGCGAATAATTAATGATGATGGAATTAATGCCCTAACTATGCCAAATTTAGCAAAAAAGTTAGGTATCAGATCCCAATCTCTTTATCATTATGTTGCTAATCGCAAGGAACTGCTTGGTTTTGTTTGTGCTGATCGCATTAAAGAATTGCGCAAGCATTTATTAACTAAAGTAATTGGTGTTTCGGGCGAAAAAGCTATTTTTACTTTTGCCGATGAGATTCGAGATTTCTTATTGCATGATCGAGCAATGACTAGTATTTTGTACAGTTTAGAAGATCTAACTTCTAGTCCTGTAATTGAAAAAGAAATTTTACAAATTGTAGATTTAGGTAAGAAATTAGACATTGACCGTAAAAATGTTGTTTCCTTGCATAGTCTGCTGGCAGGCGTGCTCGGATATGTTTATCTTGATCAAATCGATATGTTTAAAGATGAAAGTTCTGCTGAGGCCGATGATAATTACCACGAACTGCTCTTGCGGCTAGTGGCACCAAAGTTGAAAGCTTCAGGGCAATAAAAAGTTAAGGAGAAAGGGAAAAATATGAAGCAATTCATGAAAAATCATGTTGGTTCTTTGATCGCCTGGATAGCCATCGTATTAATTGCGATTTTTGCTTTACCAAATGTTAACGCATTAACGCGTCAGCATTCTGAAATCAAGCTCCCAGATAATGTTCAAAGTTCAATTGCAACTAAAATCGAGAATCAATGGGGACATAAGCAAGACAATACTTATGTAGTCGGAGTTGTCTTTAATAAAAAAGACGGCAAATTAACTTCAAAGGATCAAGATTCTATCAACGATACAATTAAGTTCTTGAAGGATAATAAAAAACGTCTCGGCATCAAGTCAATGATGACGCCAAATGATAACTTTGCGACAAAAGATCAACTTATTTCAAAAGATAAGACTACTGAAGTAGTGCAGCTTAATATTGCTAACGATCACTCAACCGTTTCTAAAACTAATACTGAGCTGATTAAAGCGGCTAAAACACGTGGTCTTAGAACTTATGTTACTGGAGTAAGAATCTTAGAAGATGACTTCTCAGCAGCAGTGCAAGAAGGAATTAAGAAGACGGAAGTTATTTCCATTATCTTTATCTTCATTGTTTTAGTTCTTGTATTTAGATCACCAATTGTGCCTTTAATTTCATTATTAACAGTTGGTGTATCATTTATCACATCATTTTCAATTGTTACTAACCTAGTAAAGTACTTTAACTTCCCATTTTCTAACTTTACGCAAGTGTTTATGGTCATCGTTTTATTTGGTATTGGTACTGACTATAACATCTTGCTGTATGACAAGTTTAAAGAAAACCTGGGTAAAGGGATGGAGAAATATGCTGCAGCTAGTGATGCTCGTAAAAAAGCTGGTAGAACAATCCTTTACTCAGGTTCATCAATCTTAATCGGATTTTCTGCTTTAGGATTAGCACAATTCTCTGTTTACCAATCTGCAGCCGGCGTTGCCGTAGGTGTAGCGGTTTTGTTAGTTGTCTTATTGACCTTGAACCCATTTTTCATGGCAGTTCTTGGCGAAAAGATGTTTTGGCCAGTTAAAAAGTTTGAAGGCGAAAGTTCTTCTAAATTATGGACTGGCATTTCTAAGGGAACTTTAAGACATCCAGTAATTTATCTTTTGGTAGTTGCTGTAGTAGTTGCACCATTTTTCTTCTTCTACTCCAACCACCTAAACTATGATGATGCTGACGAAATTTCTGATTCAACACCTTCTAAGGCAGGCCTTTTAGTGTTGCAAGACCACTTTTCAAAGGGTACGCCAGAATATTCAACGCTTTACATTAAATCTAAGCACACTTTAGACAATGAAAAAGATTTAAAGACGATTGATCAAATTGTCAAACAATTACAAGCAGATCCAGATGTTAAATTTGCATCTTCTGCAACTCAACCAAATGGCGAAAAGATTAAGAGATTATACGTTAATAATCAATTAGGCACTGTAAATTCAGGAACTAACACCGCTAGAAAAGGTCTAAGTCAATTAAGCGACGGTTCAAAGCAAATTACTAATGGTGCAGTGCGTTTGCAAGCTGGAGCTGATCAATTAGCTTCAGGAACTACGCTTTTGCAAAATGGTGCAGGGCGTCTAGAAAGTGGTACTTTGGCTTTGCAGCAAGGTGCAGTTCGTTTACAAAATGGTACTTTTGTTTTAGTAAACGGTGCTAACCAATTACAAAATGGAACACAACAATTAGTAAATGGTTTGAACTTAATGAGTGCGCAACTTGCAGGTCAAATGAACGGTGCAACTCGTAGCCAATTAGCTCAGCTTCAGCAAGGCTTGCCACAAATTAACGATGGAATTCAACAATTAAATAAAGCTTTAGGCACTTCTTCAGGAATTGATACTGCAAGTTTAACTACTAATTTAACTAATGTTGGAACCCAAGCAAAAGTTATTGGCGATAACTTAACTCAAGCTGGCAATACTTTGCAAAGTTTGCAAGGTGCAAACGCTGGTATGAGCCATAGTCAAAAACAGCAGATTATGCAAGACTATGCTGTTGCAATGCGTAAGGCTCAATTAAATGCTACGCAACAGCAAGTTATGACTAACGCATTGCAAAGCATTATGGGCAGTGTTGAAAGCAGCGTTTCAAGTCAACAAGCTTCATTAACTCAGGCTCTTCAATCTGTTGGTGCAAATATTCAAAAAGCTGGCGAAGCTGATAAATCATTAGCAGGTTCTATGACTTCAGTTGCTGGAACCATGCAAACTCTTCAAGGAATGCTTGGTCAAGTAGAAACTCTGAAGCAGCAAGTTAATAAATTAGCAGGTGCTTCAAATGTTGCTTTGCCTGGTGCAAATAGTGCTTTAACTAAGCTTCAATCTGGTTTAACTCAAGTTCAAGGAGCTGTAGCTCAAGGTGCAAATGGCGCAAGTCGTTTAAACAGCGGTGCTGCTCAGCTTTCAGCTGGTTTAAGCCAGGGTGCAAATGGCGCAGGCCAATTAAGCGCCGGAGCTAGTGCACTGTATAACGGAGCTAGCCAATTAAATGCCGGCTTGAGTCAAGGCGCAAACGGTGCAACTCAATTAAGCAATGGCTTAGGTCAAATTGCTACAAATGCGCCACAATTAACCACTGGAATTGATAAAGTTAACAATGGTTTAGGAACTGCTCAAAATTACTTAGGCGGTTTAAGCGATTCAGCTGCTGCTAATACTTTCTATATTCCAGACAACATGATTCATTCAAATGAATTCCAAGAATCGTTGGATAATTATATGTCATCTGATTTGAAGTCGACTAAGTTTATTATCATTTTGAAACTTAACCCAGCTTCTGATAAAGCAGCTAAGAAGGCTAATGCTTTAAGTAGTATGGTTAAGCAATCAGTTAAAGGAACCAGCTTAGAAGGCTCAGAAATTGCCATGGGTGGACAATCTGAAAAGATTTACGATACTCAAAAAGTTTCTAGCGAAGACTTCCTTAGAACTGCTGCAATTATGCTCATTGGTATTGGATTAGCTTTAATCTTCATTACTCGTTCAGTATTGCAACCAATCTTTATCTTAGGTACGTTGTTAATTTCTTACATTACATCATTATCAATTACGCAATGGTTAATTAAGCCATTACTTGGTAGAGATTTATTAACTTGGAATACGCCATTCTTTACCTTCATCATGTTAATTGCGTTAGGTGTTGACTACAGTATCTTCTTGATGATGAGATATCGTGAATTGAGTATAGCCGAACCAGGAGTCACAGCTAGTGAAAAGATCTTGCGTGCATGTTCAATTATTGGTACGGTTGTAATTTCAGCTGCGATTATCTTAGGCGGTACGTTTGCTGCGTTGATTCCATCAGGCGTTCCTACTTTGATCGAAGTTGCTATGGCCGTAATTATTGGTTTACTATTATTGGTATTCTTAATTCCAATTAATATGTCAGCCGCAATTACCATTACTTATGATGGTTTGGAGAGAAAAAAGAATAAAAAATCAGGCAAGCAATAGTTTTGTTTGGAGATTTTAAAGAGTTTACAGATTCTGTAGACTCTTTTTTTGTTTGGATTGAAAATCATGTAAAATAGAGGGTGTAAGTATTAAGTTGTGAAAGAAAACTATGTCTAAAAAATTACGTAAAAATATCATAATTGCAGTTGGAATCGCTATTGCAATTTTCCTAATTTATTTTTTATATCGTGACTATCGACCCGAAATTAATTTGCTATTTCATCCAAATAGTCATACTAAAGTAGATTTAATGCGTTTAATACGTCAGCATGATGTCCGTGATAGCTTATTTTTGCTTGGATTAATTGCTGTTTTAAACGCAATTCCTGGATTTTCTAATTCTGTATTCTGCGTCTTAGCGGGAATGTGTTATGGACCTTGGTTAGGTTTTATAATTAACTGGTTTGGCAATATTTTAGGTAATTGCGTTGTGGCTGCTTTGATTGATAAGATTGATTTTTCTCATAAATTTAAGAAAAATAAGATCTTGAATTTCTTAATGCGCCAAAAACATCCCGGCATTGGGATGACATTGGGTTTTATGATCCCATTTATTCCTAGTGTTTTGGTCAATTACACCGCTGTACGTTTGCAAGTGCCCAAGAATAGATATCTAGTAATGGTAGTAATTGGAATGTTTCCAATGTCGTTTATCTACGCTTTTGGAGGAGATGCAATTTTTGCAGGCGATACCAAAAAAATAATTACGACTTTAATTGTGATCGCCATTTTATTGGTTCTTTCACTACTTTTAGTTAAATTAGCAATGAAGCGTCATAGTGAAAAAAACGCGACATAAAAACTAGAAAATTATATAACAGAACAATATATATTAGAGACTTGTAAGAGTCTCTTTTTTGTTGGGGTAGTAATGTTATTTTAACTTAAGGCAGAGTACGACTATATGAGAAAAGCTATCAATTATGTTTTAATATAATAACGTTTGTCTTATAATTGAGGTGGCAAAAATTGAGAATATTGAATAATTTAAAAAGGGAGTCAGGATGTTATGCTAAAAAACAAATCTCAATCAGGCTTATCTCAACAACGCTTTTCGATTCGAAAATTAACTATTGGAGCTACTTCTGTCTTAATTGGGATAACTTTTATGTCTTGGAATGATCAGATAGTAAAAGCAGATGATATTAATTCTGCCCAAAATACAGCAAAAGTGACTGCACAGTAGGAGCAAGAGAAAGATCAAGTTCAAAAATTTGATACTTCAGAGGCGTCATCTAATA
The DNA here is from genome assembly GCF_000296835.1 of Lactobacillus hominis DSM 23910 = CRBIP 24.179. Classification (GTDB taxonomy): domain Bacteria; phylum Bacillota; class Bacilli; order Lactobacillales; family Lactobacillaceae; genus Lactobacillus; species Lactobacillus hominis. The sequence continues at coordinate 33,269 of NZ_CAKE01000003.1, forward strand.
AAGAAAATAAAATAACTACGCCAGCTGACAAAGCATCTACAAATAATGCAGTAGTTTCAAAATCTGATGTTCAAGATAAAATTCAATTAAATTCATTGGATACTGAAAAAACTAATCAGCTACCAAAATCTGAGATTAAAGAACAAAAAACTAGTATTAAGCAAGATGCTAAAAGTGAAGCTAAAGACTCAGACGTACAAAATAATAGTAAATATAATACTGACGACTGGGATGGAAACCTTGATCAAGCTAAAGGTGAATATACTTTAACAAGATACAAGGGAAGCGATCTCGATATCTATATTCCTAACACTAGTGACTTTATCAAGGCAGGAAAAATTACAGACGGTGAAAAAGTTTATGTTACTAGTGATTTATTTAAGACAATTAATCAATCAAAGGCAACGAGCGTAACTATTGATCCAGATGGTGAAAAGCTATATGCGCGCGGTAGTTTGAATCGCGCATTCAAAGGAAACCAATCTTTGAAGCATGTTGACTTACATAACTTAGATACTAGTGAAGTAACTGACATGAGCTCGATGTTTAACATGGATAAGTCGCTGGAAGATCTTGACTTATCTGGCTGGAATACGAGTAATGTTACCAGTATGGACTGGGCGGTGGAGAATAATCCAATGCTTAAGTCTGCTAATCTCAGTGGCTGGGATTTGAGTAAGGCGTCTATTTCAAGCCTAGTAGCTGACAACGGTAATTTAACTAATCTTAACCTAAGTAATGTCAATTTTGGCGTAAAAAGCAATAATGACACTAGCTATTTTGTTGGTGGTGATAATAGTTTAACTACTATTAATCTGGCTGGTGCTAAGCAAGTGCCTTTATCAGTTATTCAAGCTTCTATTAAAGCTGCAGGCAAGAATGGCGATACAAATCTAGATTTAAGTCAAATTGGAAGTATCTCATCTAGTATTACGAACCTGAATTCCCTATTTCAGTGGAATGGTAATTTCGAAACAATCAACGTTACTGGTTGGAATACTGGCAATATTACCAGCATGGTCCATACCTTTAGCGATTGTACTAAATTGAAGAAAGTTATTGGCTTAAATACTTGGGATTTAAGTAATGTCACTAATATGAACGGTATGTTCTATAACGACAAAGCTTTAACAGATGTCGACTTAAGTGGCAGGGATCTGTCTAAAGTTACTGATCTGAGTGCGATGTTTTATGGCGATCCTCAGGTAAAAAGCTTGAATCTAAGCGGCGTAACGTTTAAAGATGGCGTAAACGATGGCATGTTTCAGGCAATACCAAGTAGTTTAACATCTGTAAATCTTGCAAACGCTAAAAACGTTACTAAAAATATACTCCACTATTACATGACAGCCTTTACAAATAGTGGGGCTACAGAACTTGATGCGGCTCAATTCCCTGCATCATTTCAATTTACTGATTGGAGCTGGCTACTTTCATCGTTATCTAATGTAGAAACAATTAATCTTTCCGGCTTTGATTTTTCTAACGTAACTAACTTAAGTAATTTATTTAACAATGATTCTAATCTAACATCAGTAGACTTACATGGCGCTAATCTCTCTAATGTTGGTGATATTAGTAATATTTTTCAAAAATGTCCTAAGCTTAAAACGATTAACTTAAGTAGCGTAACTTTTAATAAAGATGTAAAAGATTCAAATGCATTTGTAGAGACCAATAATATATTTAACTTTGATCTTGATGCAACCCAAAACATACCTGAAAAAGTTTTACGAGCTTATATTCAAGCAGCTAAAAATAGTAAAGCCACGCAAATAGATCTTTCTAACTTGAATCTTTCCAAGAATGTAACTAATTTGCAAGGTTTACTTTCTGACTTGCCTGATGTAAAAGAAATTAATTTATCAGGGCTGGATATTAGTAATATTCAAAAAATGGATGGAATGTTAGCAAGAGATGGATCTCTTGAAAGAGTTAATTTAAGCGGCTTAGATTTAAGTAAAGTTTCGCTTGGAGATATATTCTACGCTGATAAAAAGCTCAGTTACTTAAATCTGAGCGGGGTAACTTTCCCAGATAATATGAGTAGTGGAACATTTGATAATTACTTTGCTTTTGTTTCTAATAAAGTATTTAAAGAAGTCAAATTAGATAATGCCAAAAATATTCCGGCAGCTATTTTGCATGCTTATATTTCAGCTGCTGCAAATAATGGTGCTAAGAAAATTAGCCTTGATAATTTAGATGTTTCCAAGAAAATAACTAATTTTAACGGTCTATTTGCCAATTTACCAAGTGTTGAGACAATTGATGTCACTAATTTGCCAACATCAAATGCCGCTGACATGAGCGGCATGTTTAGTAATGATCAAAATTTAACACACATTATTGGTATTGAAGGATTTGATACTCATAATGTAACTAATATGAGCAATATGTTTGGGGCATATTACAATCCAACTATAGATGACTATGAACCACAAAGCTTGAAATATTTGGGTAAGTTGACTAATCTCGATCTATCAAGCTGCGATACGTCCAATGTAACTGATATGGGATTCATGTTTACCGGTCAAAAGAAGCTAGAGACGATTGGTGATCTTTCAAATTGGAACACATCTAAAGTTACCAACATGTGCAATATGTTTGATCACCTTAAATCTTTGAAAGATGGACAATTAGCCGGTTTGAAAAACTGGGATACATTCCAAGTAACTGACATGACCTATATGTTTGATGCAGTTACCAAACAAACAGATTTAAACTTCGTTGATGGGTGGGATACGTCTAATGTAACTGACATGAGCTACATGTTTTCTGATGATCCTAATTTGAAGAGTTTGGATCTTTCGAAGTGGAATGTAGGTAAAGTTGGTACTAAAAAGACTGACCAAAATTATAGTTTAGCGATGATGTTTGCTAATGATAAGGCATTAACCACTGTTGGTGATATTTCGAACTGGGATACTAGAAATGTTCATGATACTCGTTGGATGTTTTATAAGACTAAGAGCTTAAATAATGTTGATCTCAGCGGCTGGAAAACGCCTAAACTTCAGATAGCAGGTAAAATGTTCTACGGTTCTGGTGTCCAGCATGTAAACATGAGTAATTGGGACTTTAGCCATTTGCTACACTATAACAACTATGGCTTTGTAAATAGAACTGAAGGCGGCGAAATTTTCCGTGGACCTGAGGGAATGTTTGCATATTTAATTAATCAAGCTGTCATCACAATGAACAATATTAAGTTGCCAGATGATAAGAATGCCTTTATAGTTGATGATTTTGCAGGAACACAACCAATTGCGGTATTGGCTAATGATGCCCAAGGATATGCATTGCCTGCATTAATGGATCTCAATAAGCAGCAGTGGGTATATAAAGAAAGCGATGATGATAAAGGTATTACTGTCACCGGTCGTCAGAATTCAAATGTTTTAACCTTGGTTAAGGCAAATGATTCACAGCTAGCTAGAGATGCTGAAGAAAATCCTAAAATCGGCGAACATAAATTAAACTTTGTCTTTCGTGATAAAGATGATTTAACTAAGTATTTGAATACTATGATTGCTGCAGATGAGATAAAGCAGGATCTTAAAAACTATAATTCTGATTTTGATTTACGCACTTGGGATCAAAAAGGGGATACTAATAACAATAACTTGCTTAAGACTAGTTTGAGGTTATATCAACCAGCTGATGATAACTTCTTAGCAGACTGGGTAGTTCCAGTTTATGAATTACATATTGTTGCGCCTACAGTAACAACTGAAAGTAAGACAATTACTAGAACAATTACAGTTAAGTTCCCAGATGGTAAAACACAGGTAGAAAAGCAGCCAGTAACATTTAAACGGGCTGTAACTACGTATGTAAACGGAGATCCAGTTATCGGCGATTGGGATAAGACCAGTGGAATTTGGCCTGAATATACTTCGCCAACAGTTCCAACGTATACTCCAAGTACTGAAAAATTTGCTCAAAAGACAGTAACGCCGGATGATCACGATGAAAACTATGTTGTAACATATACTAAGCAGCCATCGACGAAGTCAACTGAAAGTAAGACAATTACTAGAACAATTACAGTTAAGTTCCCAGATGGCAAAACACATGTAGAAAAACAGAAAGTAACATTTAAACGGACTGTAACTACATATAAAGATGATACAATTGAAAAAGGTTCTTGGGATAAGGCAAGTGGAGTATGGCCTGAATATACTTCGCCAGCAGTTCCAACGTATACTCCAAGTATTAAGGAGTTTGCTCAAAAGACAGTAACGCCGGATGATCACGATGAAAACTATGTTGTAACATATACTAAGCAGCCATCGACAAAGTCAACTGAAAGTAAGACAATTACTAGAACAATTACAGTTAAGTTCCCAGATGGTAAAACACAGGTAGAAAAGCAGCCAGTAACATTTAAACGGACTGTAACTACATATAAAGATAGTACAATTGAAAAAGGTGCTTGGGATAAGGGCAGTGGAGTATGGCCTGAATATACTTCGCCAACTGTTATAGGCTATACTCCAAGTATTAAGGAGTTTGCCCAAAAGACAGTAACGCCAAAAGATCACGATGAAAACTATGTTGTAACCTATAAACAAGATAGTAGTGGTAATAATGGTGGTGATATTACTCCACCGACTCCACTAACTCCACCAACTCCATCTGATGATAAGCCACATACTCCAGAAGATACTAATCCTGTACCTTCTGTTCCGACTACTCATCATGATCAAAAGACACCTAATACAAAGAGGCCTCATACTAAGCCTGTTGAAGAATGGGTTAAGAGTAAGGCAATTCAGGTTACTGGCGAATTAAATGCAAAAGGTCACTTACCTAAGACTATTAAGATGACCAATACCAAGCCAAACCCTAGTAAGGCTAAATTGCCCCAAACTAGCGCAAAGCATACTAATTTGGCACTAATTAGTGGAATTGCAGTTTTAGGTTTATTGGGATTAGGGATGATAATTGACCATAAAAAATATTTGAAATAGTTGCAATGAAGAACTATAGCATGAAAAAACTTCTCTTTTTATGGAGAAGTTTTTTGTTTTATTATTTAAATTTTTCGTCAGCAATTAAATTACGTCCAACAAAGTCGACCATTTTTTGGCGTCCTTCAATATTAGGATGAATGCCATCCCAGAACCAGTCATCATGATTGCGGCAATATTGGTACCAATTAATTACGTGAGCATTTTTATACTTTTGACTGCCATGTAAAAGCATGATATTTACATCTTGACGCCAGTCTTTATAAACATTGGTATTAATCCAGTAAACTTGACGTTGACCTAAAGTTTTCATAATTTGATCATATTGCTGCTGACTGAAGGGGCCATTTGTTCCTAAGCCAATTAGGATGGTGTCGGGTAAGTTTTTCCCAGCTAATTCAGACGGTAAGCTACTTGCTTGGCGCGAAACGCCAGCATCAATTTGAATTTTGGGGAACATTTTTTGATAGTCATCTTTACAGCCTTCCATGACTGAATCACCAAAAGCAGCTATATTCATTTTAGCTAGTTCTTCTTTATCTTTTTTGGTTAAAGTGCCAGAAAAAATGAATTTATTCTTCTTTGATTGTAAATCGTCTGCAACGCGTTTAGGCTTTGCTTGTTTATTAGTAGTTGAAACAGAAGTAGAAGCTGACTTATTTGTGGCTTGTTTATTATTTTGACAGCCAAAACTAAGTGCAGTTAGGCTAAGAATAGTACAATTTATTAATAATCTTGAAATTTTCATAAGTTATCCCTTTTTCTTTTGTCTTAATAAAAACCGACTATTATCAATGCTATAATTTATTTAAAAGAATTGAAAGTAAATGAGGGAATTTTTTATATGAAATGTCCAAATTGTGGAGCAAATGTGTCGCCTGAAGATGAATACTGCCCACATTGCAACTTTAACTTAAAAAAATTTAGGTCGGACTATTTTACTACAAGCCAATCGCAGGCTGCACCTAGTCAAGAAGCATCTGCCACTGGTCGTAGAAGTCAGCGCAGCCAAGAAACAATTGCACCTAAAAAGCAAAACAGTACAGTTGCGGCGATGATTCAGTGGGTAAATGTAAATTCAACAATCGTCTTTTTAATTGGTGTTGGCTTATTAATTTTAATGAGTTTTTCGCGATCACTGGGCTGGTTTACCTTTTTCGCATTAATGGTGTGGCTATTTGTGGTTTGCGATCGCCATCCAAATACTGAACAATATACTGCTGATAAGCGATTAACTGAGCATGTTAATAAGGTGGGGTCAGATGTTTTAAATTCATTTGAAGATACTCAAGCTAAGGTAGCTGCTCGCAGAATTAAAAAAGGAAAAGAGCCATTCAGCCAAGAAATTAAGCAAACTGTCAAAGAAAAGCGTAGTGCCACCCAGTTAGGCGTTGTTTTAATGGCAGCTTTAAGTTTGATAGTTGTTTTTTACGGTCCATTTTCTTCAAGTTCCATGCAAAGCTTTCAATCGCAATCGATTTCTAGAATGCTATTAAGTCTTGGTGGCTTAGGCGGAAAATATATGGTTATTGGTTACGGCTTGTGGCTGACATTAGTATTGATTCCGCTAGCTATTATTGTTTTAACTATTAGAAATAAAGTTAACAATAAAAAAGTAGTCTTTGTTTTTTCATTAATTGAAACGATTTTGCTATTGATTGCTGCTTTTGAATTAATCTTTATGAATGCTGGTTCAATTGTTGGAATAACTGCTAATACAGTAACAAGTGGAGCTAAGCTTCAAAAAATGATGGCTAACGCTATTTCATTTGGAGTTTCGGCATATTTATTACTGATTTCAAGTATTTTGACAACAATAATTGCCGCTAAGAGTTTGAAGAATTAATAAAAAGAGGAAATGTTGAAACATTTCCTCTTTTTATTACAGATATTTACTGTTTATTTTTTGTTTTGACTGACATCAATGACTAAGTGCTCATTAACAAATGCCATAAGACCTAATTCACTTAATTCGCGACCATAGCCAGACTTCTTGACGCCACCAAATGGAAGTTCTGGCGCGGTAATCCAGCGACCGTTAATTACAGTCATACCTGTTTCAATTTCGCTAGCTAATTGCTGACCATGTTTTACATCGCTAGTGATAATACTTGAGCCTAAGCCAAAACTAGAATTGTTGGCTAGATCAATGGCAGCTTGTTCATCTTTAACCTTGTAGACTTGAGCAACAGGGCCGAATAATTCTTCATCAAAAAGTGGATTATTTTCACTAATATCAGTTAAAATCATTGGTCTAAAGAAGGCACCATCATGTTCAATTTCTGGGAATTGGTAGAATACTTTAGCCCCAGCTTCAACGCCTTTATCAACTTGAGCTTTTAATTTATCGGCTGCCTTTTGAGAATTCATTGGTGGTAAAGTGGTAGCCTCATCCATTGGATCGCCTGGCTTAAGGTTAGAAAAGACATTTTGCAATTCGTGCAAAACCTCTTCATAACGAGATTCAACTACGATAATACGTTTAGAAGAAGTACATACTTGACCGCCGTTATAAGTACGTGCATCGCTTAAGACGCTACGAAGAGTATTAGTGTCAGCATCGTCTAAAATAATAAATGGGTCATTGCCACCTAATTCCATAGTTGACTTTTTAATATTCTTACCAGCTGCTTGAGCAACGCTAGCTCCTCCACGCTCAGATCCAGTTAAGGCAACTCCTTGAACGCGCATGTCGCTGATTACTTTGTCAATTTGATCATAGCTCAAAAATAGATTAGTTAAACTAGCTTGTGGTGCTCCTGCTTCTTCAATAATTTTTTGAGCTAATTGGGCACTGCCTGGAACATTGTGGGCATGTTTTAAAATTACTGGGTTACCAACAATAAAGTTTGGTGCAAAAACGCGGATTACTTGATAAAGTGGAAAATTCCAAGGCTCACAAGCCATAATAATTCCTGTAGCTTGTTTTAAGTAATAGGCATCTCCAAGCTCTGTATCAAGATGAGTTGGTTCAAGCATTTTTACGCCATTTTTAGCATAATATTCGCAAATATTGATACATAAGTCGACCTCTTCAAGAGATTCTTTGTATAATTTACCCATTTCCATGGTCATCATTTTAGCCATGTCTTCGCGATGCTTTTTAAAGCTCTTGGCAATATCAGCTAATTGCTTAGCACGCATAGATGGTTCTTGCTTGCGCCAAGTAAAGTAAAGCTTGTGTCCAGCTGTTAAGGCATCTTCAATTTCGTCATCAGTTGCATTAGGATATGTTTTTATTAATTGATTTGTGTAAGGATTAATTGATTCATATTTTGACATAAAAAGACTCCTTTTCGATATTTGTATAGTTTCTATTATAAAGCGCTTACTTTAAAAAAGCTAAAAAAATAATGCCAAATTTTTTGCATTATTGAGATTACAGATTTAATTTTCAAATTGCTGGATTTTATCAAGTAAAACTCTATTTTTATTTAAGCGAGCAAAGGCAGCTGTGTCTTGCAAATATTGTGCGGTAAGCTGTGGATCTTTATTTTGTGCCTTATTATTGAGGGCGAGTCTAAACAAAATTCGTGCAATAAAGTAAATTACGTGTTTGTCTGAGCAAATTTGATAACCATATTTAAGTAAGTCATCAGACAGGTCATATTTTTGTTCGCGTCCGTAAAATTCACCAGATTGACATAAGATCGAAAGCAATTGTAAAGTTACGGTTCGATCGTTAACTTCAACATCTTTAATACGCTTAATTAAGTTTTGATAGTAATGATCAGCTTTTTCTGAGTCGTTTTGCAATTCATAAACTTGACTGCAACCTTTTAAAGCTAACAAATAATAGATGCTATTAGTTTTAATTTTTTCAGAATTTAGGATGGAGTTGAAGTAATATAAAGCATCCGTTTCATCATGGTCTAACTCTAAGGCAATTAGACCACGTAAATAGTAGTAATGGTAAACGTCTTTTTGACGAAGCAATTGGTTGGGAGAAATTTTACTTAAAATACGTGCTACTTTAGGAAAATCATATTGAATTGTAGCAAATTCAGCTTCAAATAATTTAGTGGCAACATCATTGTTTTGACTTGTGAGCATAATATCGGATAAGTTTATATCCATTCTGGCACACAAGCTATTTAAAATTTTCATTGAAGGAATTCGCCCATTATTTTCAAACTTACTTAATGTTGACTGAGTACAAATTCCGTCGCACAAGCTGTTTTGAGAGAGGCCAAGTTTTTTTCGTATTCTAATAAATTTTTCGATATTTATCATTATTCTTTAGCACCTTTAATAGTTTGGTATAAATAATCTAAAGACTCATCAACATAGTCTTTAGCATAAGCCATCGCATGGCCTGTTCCTTTAATAACTAGTAATTGCACCTCATGATTTTCACTTGCTAGAAAGTCAACATAATTTAAAACGCTCTTTAATGGATTGAGCTCTTTAGCTGAGTTGATCATAAATAGGTGACTCAATTTGTCGTAGTTATAGCTAGTAGCATCCATTTTTGATAGATTGCTGTCGTTTCCGGCATAAGTTTGCGTGAAGTATTTATAAAACGATTCTTTAATTAAAGTAGGATCAGTTAGTCCGAAGTCTTTAGCGGCATCTGTAGAAGGTTTAGTATCTTGGTGATTTTGCATCCATTTAGAAAAGTCTACCGGAGCTGACCAAGTGACAGTTGGAAAACCGTATGATCCTGCGATATATAAAGCTAAAGTTCCACCTACGCTAGCGCCGATTTGAACAATGTTTTGCAGATCATCATGATCAGTATATTGTGAGTTTAAAAGCCATTCGACAAAATTCTTACTATCATTATGAGCTGCAGGGAAAGTATATTTAGGCGCTAAGCGGTAATCTGGAATTAATGTCATAAAGCCAGCATTAGCTAAACGCACGCCTAGATCTTTAACATCATCCTTGCTTCCATGAAACCAGCCACCACCGTGCCAAAAAATAAGAATCTTGGTTTGAGAAGTGGTGTTATTAGGAAAGTAAATATCAGTTTTCAAATCATTAGTTTCATCATAAACAATGTCTTTTTTTATAACTACCATGGTCTACCTCCATTGTTATTTAACTTACTATATGTATTATAGAATAAATTAAAAAATTAGGTGGTATTTTATCTTCAAATATAATAGTTTTCTATCTTTTAAAAATATTTGAAATAGAAACTATTAGCGTTTTTTTTCTGGTATGATTGACTTACTATGGAGAGGAGTCTGGGGATTATGTCAACAAAAACTAGTCGCCGATTAATTAATATTTTAACGATTGTTTGTACAGTAATCATTATTTTATTATCTATTTATTGGTACAAATTAGGCATTTTTACGGACCAAGCTAAAATGAAAGCTTATTTAGCTAACAAACAAATTATTGGCCCGATTGTTTTTATCTTGATTCAAATAATCCAAGTAGTCATTCCGATTATTCCAGGCGGAGTTTCGCTTTTAGGTGGCGTTATCTTTTTTGGACCACTCTGGGGCTTTGTCTATAACTATGTAGGAATCTGTGTTGGTTCAATTATTTTGTTTTTCTTAGCGCGGTATTATGGTAGACCATTTATTTTGCACTTGGTTTCAGAACAGACTTACGAAAAATACATGAAATGGACCAAAAATCAAAAGAAATTTAATTGGTTTTTTGCATTATGTATTGTTGCACCCGCTGCTCCAGACGATGTTTTGTGTATGATTGCCGGCTTAACTGAAATGAAGTTTTCTACATACTTATTGATTATTTTATTAGGTAAACCATGGACAATTGCTGCTTACAGCTTGGGCTTAATTTATGGAGCTAAGTGGCTAGTTAAGTTAATGGGGAAATAATGCTAGAAGATAAACGAATCTATTTGCGTCCAATTAATGAGCATGACGCTGAAAGCTTATATCAGTGGGGAAAAGATCCTCTATATCATGAAACAGCTGGCTTTGAGAGAATTTCCGATATCCAGCAGGCAAGACAAACCGCTATGCGCTATAGTCAAAGACCATACAGTTTTGCAATTATTTTAAAAAAGACCCAGCAAATGATTGGCTTAGTTGAATTATATGAGCGCGGCATGGATGAAAAAAGTGGGCTGCTTGCGACGAAAGATCTAGGTTTTTTATTGGATAAAAATTATTGGCGACAGGGCTTAATGCATGATGCGCTGCATTTAGTAATTAATTATGCTTTCAATGATTTGAAGCAAAATCAAATTTGGGCGGGCACTTTTCCAAGCAATGAGCGCTCGCAGCATTTGCTTCATTTGCTAGGCTTTCGCTATGTTTATACCACCGATTATAATCAATTAGCAGTTGGTACAAATTTTCAAGAAAAATATTTTTTGTTAACACCACAAGATTGGTATGATACAATGCATATAAACACGAAATCCTAAGACAGCTTCAGAGAGCCTACGGTTGGTGGAAGTAGGTGGATGTCGTTTCCAGATTTCATATGTGGGTAGGCAATGCTACACGGTTTGCACCGTTATCGCTTTTAAAGTGTGGTATATTAACCAAATTTGGGTGGTACCGCGAACCGTGAGAGTCGATTCGTCCCATTAAGGGATGAGTGGGCTCTTTTTTTGTTTTATTATTTAGGAGGAAATTTTATGTTAGACATTAAGGTCATTCGTGAAAACCTTGACTGGTCAAAAAAGAAATTAGCTACTAGAGGCATTAAACCAGAAGAATTAGACGAATTAGTAGCTGTTGATGCCAAAAGACGTGAAGCTTTAACTAAGAGTGAACAATTAAAGCAAAAACGTAACGAAGTATCTGATCAAATTGCACAAGCTAAGCGTAATAAAGAAGATGCTAGCGATGCAATTGCCGCTATGCGTGAAGTAGGTAAAGAAATTAAGGATTTAGATAAAGAAGTAGATGAATTAACTGAAAAGCAAAACTACATCTTGCTTCGTTTACCAAACTTCCCAGCAGATTCTGATCCAATTGGTCCAGATGAAAGCTACAATGAAGAAGTTCGTAAGTGGAATGAACCGACTAAGTTTGACTTTAAGCCAAAGGCTCACTGGGATATCGGTACTGACTTAAATATTTTAGACTGGGATACCGCAGCTAAAGTTTCTGGTGCTCGTTTTGTTTACTACAAAGGTGCCGGTGCAATGTTAGAACGTGCAGTTGCCAACTTTTTCTTAGATGAAAATATGGCAGCTGGATATACTGAAATTATCCCACCTTACTTAGTAAATGATGCTTCAATGCAAGGAACTGGACAATTCCCTAAGTTTACGGAAGATGTTTATACTATTGTAGACAATGATGATCCTGATAAGCCACGCGATTTAACTTTAATCCCAACTGCTGAAGTTCCATTGGTAAATTACTTCCGCGACAAGATTTTAGATGCAAAACAATTACCTGTTAACGTAACTGCTTTTTCACCGGCATTTAGAAGCGAAGCAGGTTCAGCTGGTCGTGATACTCGTGGTTTAATTAGAATGCACGAATTTAGAAAAGTTGAAATGGTAAAAATTGTTGATGAAGACAGTTCATGGGATGAATTAGAAAACTTAACCCACAATGCTGAACACTTGCTTCAAAAGTTAGGTTTGCCGTACCACGTTGTTGCTTTATCAACTGGGGATGCAAGTTTTACTAGTGCTAAGACTTACGATCTTGAAGTTTGGATGCCAGCTCAAGATAAATACCGCGAAATTTCAAGTTGTTCTAACTGTACTGACTTCCAAGCTCGTCGTAGCCAAATTCGTTATAGAGATGAGAATGGTAAGTTGCACTTAGCACACACTTTGAATGGTTCAGGTTTAGCTGTAGGTAGAACAGTAGCTGCAATTTTGGAAAATTACCAAAATGAAGATGGAACTGTTAATGTTCCAGAAGTACTTCAACCTTACATGCATGGCATGAAAGTTATTGAAAAACAACCAAAGCTTGGTGAATAATATTAAAGCCCTCTACATTGAGGGCTTTTTTTGCGCACTGTTGATAAAAAGTGAAAAAAAGACACAAAAAGGTATTGCATTTTCAGAAAAAGAGAGTAATATAATAAAGGTCTGCTGAGAATGTGGATAAGTAATAA
>NZ_CAKE01000002.1 GCF_000296835.1 Lactobacillus hominis DSM 23910 = CRBIP 24.179
ATATTTTTTTCTCAAGCTCCGCTTTCTCAAAAGCAGCTTTTAAAATATATCATCTTGCGTTTGCTTTGTCAACTAATTTTTTCATCTTTTTTATTCCGATGTTTGTCCTTAGTTGCTTTCTCTCAAACACAATTAAATATGTTACATTAAAACTTTTATTTTTGCAAGAACTTTTTTCATTCTTTTTAAAACTTAGTTACCTGTCTCACAGGCGCAATAAGTATATTACATGAATCACCAATTCAATGCAAGTACTTTTTTAAAAATATCTTTTATATGCTTCATCAAGTTGCTCCGACAACGCCTGCTTTAAAGGCCTAAAGCCAGTTTTAACATTCAATGAAGTCCAAAAATGAACTTGTTGCTTTCTATTTTCTAGCACATGGTTAGTTACTGCTCGATGCGATAAACTGATCTGATTCGAATAAGGATCGATATCTAAAACCATTACCCTAATTTTTTCGCCTACTTTATAAGTATCGCCAATATTACTTACAAAACCTGCTTGAATTTCAGAGATATGAATCAATCCTTCCGTATCTTCATCTAGCTTTACGAAAATTCCATATTGCTGAATGCCATTAATAATTCCATCTAAAATATCGCCGATTTTATATTTCATTGTCATTCACTTCTTTTCTCTATTAAATCATTTTAAAGCTTTCTCTTACTAAATACTAAACTAGTGATTTATTTTGTATAATATTTTTTGTGTATTTGAAAGGAGAATAAGATAAATATGTACGATCTTGCCATAATTGGCGCAGGTCCAGTTGGACTTTTTGCCACTACTTTTGGAAACCTGCATAATTTAAAAGTAGTTACTTTTGAAGCTTTAGACACTGTCGGCGGACAAGTGCAAATGCTTTTTCCTAACAAAAATATCAAAGATGTCCCTGCATTTTCTACAATAAAAGGCAAACAATTAATAAAAAATTTAAAAAGCGATATTTCTAATTCAATAGTTGCTAATACTAAAATTCAATCTATTGAACGAAAAGAAGATTATTTCTTGTTAAATGAAACTTACCAAGCCAAAACTATTCTACTTACTAGCGGACTTGGAGCTTTTCATCCCAAAAAATTACCTTCTAAATTTGATAATCCAAGAGTTCATTACTTCATGACTGATTCTCAAAAATATAAGGGCAAAACAGTTGCTATTTTAGGTGGTGGCGACAGTGCATTAGATTGGGCTTTCGAATTAGCTAACGCTAACTGCAATGTTAGTTTAATTCACCGTCGCAATGAATTTCGCGGATTAGAAAGTACTTTAGAAAAATTGCGAAGTTTAAAAAATGTAAAAATATTAACGCCTTATCTTCCCCAAGATATCAATCTACAAGATAATTTACTACAGTTGCAATTACGCAGCGTAGGAAATAGTGAAACACAAAATATAGAAATTGACAATATTTTCGTTGCTTACGGCTATAAATCTGATACTCATTTATTAAGAAAATGGCAATTAGATTTAGATTCTGAGGGGGTTGTCGTAGACACCACTATGGCTACGAATATTCCCGGAATCTATGCAGCCGGCGATTGCGTCAGCTATCCTGGACGCGTGCCGATGATTGCTTTAGGATTTGGCGAAGCACAAGTTGCTATTTCAAATATTATGGCTAAATTATTCCCTGAAAAAAAGATAACTTTACATTCTACAAGTATCTAAAATTACGAAAGGTTTTATAAATGAATCTGATAGATTTTATTTTGCACATCGATGATCATTTGGTAACTATAGTCAATTCATGCGGAAATTGGACCTATTTAATTCTATTTGCAATTATTTTTATTGAAACTGGTTTAGTGGTTTTTCCATTTTTGCCAGGTGACTCTTTAATTTTTGCTTGCTGCGCAATGGCTGCTTCGCCAAAATATAATCTTCCATTTTGGCTATGCTACCTAATTTTTCTTGTAGCTGCTATTGCAGGCGATACAGTGAATTATGAAATCGGTCGCTGGTCTGAAGCAAAAGGAGCTCAACATTCCTGGTTTAATAAATTAATTGATGAAAATAAGAAAAAAGCCGCCCAAAACTTTTTTGACCGCCATGGCGGAATCACAATTGTTCTAGGTCGCTTTATACCATTTATTAGAACCTTTGTTCCATTTGTTTCTGGTGCAAGCAAAATGCATTATCCAACTTTTATTAAATACAACCTTGTGGGTGGCTTTTTATGGGTTAGTCTATTTTCAGCATTGGGATTTTTCTTCGGCAACATCCCAGTAGTGCAGGCTCATTTCTCATTAATCGTAATTGCAATCATCCTCATCTCAGTGGTTCCAATGCTGATTATCTGGTTAAAGAAAAAAATAATACTAAAAAAAGAGCTTCGTTAATGATATAACCTCATCTGAGTTTCATATCATGGAGCTCTTTTTTTTAATGCTTTAAAATAAATTTTGCAAAATATAATTCATAAATTATGCCAGCTACAGCAAAACATGCCGCAAAAAATCCTTCAGTTAAAACATTAATTATTGGATCTGTAGCTGGATCAAATAGCCAATTGCTATTATTGAACAAAATATGATGAAATTGCATAAAGAAACCATCAAAATTAGTGACAGCAAAAGGCAAAATCACCACTGGAATTACCATAAAGATTAAGGCAATTGTAGGTGTCAAAACTAAGTAAGCTGTTTTCTTTCGCGCTTTTAAAAAGAAGTAAATAATAATGCCGACAATAAATACAATGAGCGCTAGTTGAAACATCAATTTGCATTCATAAAAATGTTCGGCAGCATTTACAGAGGTTGGAAAATTGGACATTTGAAGTTTATTTTTTAAAGGCCACAGCAAATAAAACATCAGTTGATTATAGTTATGCATAATTACCGATAATGGTTGCTTTACTATCTGATCAGTTTTTTGCAGTTTAACAAATAAGGCTAAAAGTGGCCAACTAAAAATCAAGGCCCCCACAGTCGCACTGGAAAGCGCCATAAAAAAATTATACAGAATAGAACTTATTGGTTTTTTCTTCATAATTGCCACTCATTCAAATTATTTACCACATAAGTTGGTTGAACATCTACAGATTGCAAATCAGTTTTTTTAGTTACACCTGTTAAAGTTAACAATGTATCAATATGAGAATTGATTCCAGCACAAATATCCGTTTGATAATAATCTCCGACAATCAACGTTTCAGCTTTAGTTTTATTTATCTTTTTTAAAGCATAATCAATTATTGGCTTGGCAGGTTTACCAATAAAAAGAGGCTCTTGACCGCTTGCAGTCGCAATCATCGCACACTGTGACCCATTTCCTGGTAGTAGTTCACCGTTTGCAGGTAAAACTTTATCAGCATTTGTTGCAATAAAAGTGGCTCCATTTCGAATGCAGCGACAAGCTGTGCGTATTTTATGATAAGTTAAATCTGTATCCATCCCTACAATTACATATTCTGGATTTTGATCATCTAAAACAAAACGTGGATCTGAAAATAATCCTTTCCTTACACCAATTTGCCCAATAACATAAATTCTAATTGGAGTATTTCTAGGATGTTTATCTTTCAAATATGAAGCTGTCGCCATTACTGGCGTATAGATATGACTGACATCGGTTTTTACGCCATGATCTTGCAATTTAGCTACAACCATTTCTGGCGTGCGTGTTGTATTATTTGTCAAAAATAAATATGGAATTTTCGTTTCATCTAAGCGATGGACGAATTCTACGCCTGATTCAATCGTTTCTTTTCCGCGATAAATTGTTCCATCAAGGTCAATTAAATAGCAACTATACTTTTTCACATTTTGTCCTTTCTTTTCTTTATTACAAAACTCTTATTTTTATGCCCTTTATGACGACTTTTTATTGCAACAGAGCGGTTAGACTTAATTTTAGTTTTGCGCACTCTTCTTTCAGTAAAGTTTTGTTTTTTGTTAAAGCGACTTCTCTTACGTTTGTTCTTTCTCCCTAAAACGATTCGTTTTACAGGATTATCGCCAAATAAATGGATAACAAAATAAGCACTCCCTGGATTACAATATTCTTCCAAATAATCATTAATCGTAGTTGCTTTTTTATCTATTGAAACATGTTCATTTTCATCATAAAAACCCTTTAAGCGTAAATGATCGCTAGATACATCCCCGACAATATAGTCATATTGATTAAGAAAAGGATCATATTTTTGCCGTAGCAATTCTAAATCTAGGCCATTTCGTACATTAGCTAAGATTTCATACTTTCGCCCATCAATTAATAAGACATTTTCGCCTAATACTACATGAGCTAGCGGATGTCGGATCACGACTTGCTCTTTTTCGTTTTTTTCTTTTTGTTTATCTTTCATTTTACCTATTTTCTTTAAGTGGATATTTTTTAGCTAAATAATCTCCAACAACGGTTCTTAAATATTGTGGGAATAAAAATTCGTTCTGTCCCACAATTGCCAAAGTCGGAAAGAAAGGAATTAAGACATAATGATCCAGCACTGCAATTGTATAGAATTTTTCTGGCTCTATTTCTTTGCTATTTACATAAACAGTTCTTGATTCAGGGTCAACTGTTATTCCTTTATAGACAATTTCGCCAAAAATCTTGCCACGAAAACTCATCCCTACTAAGTGAAACTTCTTTAAATAATGTCTATTTTTTTCAACTTCCATTACCAAACGCCACAGATCCTCACCTTTTAAAGTGGATCTGACAACGTGCATCGGATGTGGCAAAGCTTGCTGAAGATCAGCCTCAGTAAAAACGCCTGAATTAAATGGCTTTAAAAATAAACCTGTACTGAGCATTCCGATATCTGTTTTAGCAAAATCCGTAATTGCATCTAAACTCGCTTCAATTGCCCGCATTTTATTATTGTCAAATTCTGCAGGTAGGTCTGCTATCTTTTCTTTAGTTAAAATATCAATTCCTTTTTGTCTTAAGGAGCTAATATATTTTTCATCGTCTTTAAGTTCTTCCATCTTGCTAGTTGGGTGGGTAGTCGGCTTTATTTCGACAACATGGTGATCTTTTAAATTAACATGGATATCTCCCACATACTTTCCCCACTTACCAGTTTGAGTAATCCATGTTTTATTTACTTTTTCGCCATTTTCTAGTAAGTCATGGCTATGGCCGCCAACAATTAGATTAATCTGTGGATAATTTTGCGCTAAAAAACGATCCATTGTTAAGCCAATATGACTTACAACAATTAACATGTCATATTTATCCTCTAATTGAGGTAATAAATTATCCATTGTATTGGCAATTAATTTAACATTCCAGCCATTTGGACCGTATGTCATCGGATAAGCTGCGGTCAAGCCAACTACGGCAATACGCGTATTTTGCTTAGTAATAAAAATCTTATAAGGCGTGCACCATCTAGGCATGCTATTATCTTTTTCTCTAAGATTGGCTAACACTACAGGAAAATTGGCATGATCAAACAGTCCTTCTAAAACTGTATGAGAATTAGAAATTCCTTCATTATTTCCAATTGTGATCGCATTATAATTGAAGCGATTCATTAATTCAATATTAGCTTGACCCTTAGTTGCTTCTGACAAAGGATGGGAACGATCCATAAAATCTCCAGCATCAAAAGTAAAAACTTCATCAACAGTTTGATCTTTTTGTGCTTTTTTTAAAAAACGCTCTATTTTGGGAAAGGTTTCAAAATGCGAGTGTAAATCGTTAGTATGTAAAATTCTGATTTTTTCCATTTTTTACCCAATTCTATTTGCTTTTAAAATTGCTTGATAGGCATCAAGGACTTTACCTTTAGGCTTTTCCCACTCTACCCAATCAGGATTTTTCCAATCATCTTCATTTAATAAAGTTTCAAGATCATAAGTTTCATTAATATATTGTTCGTAAGTCTCTAATGCTTTGGTGCGAGCCAAATTTAACTGCAAAATTCTAACTCTTTTGATTTTGCCACGATCAACTGCTAATTCAGCAATTCCATTTTGATCAACATTAGAAATCTCATAATACTTGCTTCCATCATTACGAGTAACTTCTTCTATTAAATTTAATTGTTGATATTTACTAGCCATATTTTCAACTCAATTCTAAAAATATAATAATAAATCTTAATCTTCTAGCAAAAAATGCACAAGCATGCTATTGTTAAAACAAGAAATAGAGGTGGATGCATGAAGATTAATAAATCTGGTTTTTTAGTCTTTATTTTAAGTCTAATTTTTATTTTTAATTCCGGCTTTTTGGTTGTCGGCCATCGTGGTAATCCTTCAAAGTATCCCGAAGAAACTATCCAAAGCGATAATTCCGCTTTTAACGATGGAGCTGATTATGTAGAATTAGATTTACATGTTTCAAAAGATAATGTCTTAGTTGTCTCTCATGATCGCGACTTAGCGCGGGTTATCGGCTCATCGGTTATTGTATCACAAAACAATTTTTCCTATCTTCATAGCCTGAGACAACCCAATGGAGAACCAATAATTTCATTAGATCAATTATTTGAATATTATAAAGATAAGCCTAATACCAAGTTTTTATTAGAAACCAAAAAAACTAAGCATAATAATCCTAAAAATATGGAGTATTTATTAGCAAATAGCATCAAAAAATATAATATGCAAAATAGAGTAATGATTCATAGTTTTTCAGCTGATAGTTTAAAAACTATGAGCAAATTACTTCCAGATGTCCCCCGCATTTTTATTGTTGGATCATTAAAGCGCATTAACTTTGAAGTTCTATCTTATGTGAATGGAATCAATATTTCATCCGACTTAATCACACAAAATCCTCTACTGATTAAACAGCTTCATGCTTTGCATCAAAAAGTTTTTGTTTGGGCTGAAATGACTGAATCGCCTAAACTTTGGAATTGGCTAATTAATAATGATATTGATGGTGTCGTAACCAACTTTCCGGCAACCGGATATAAATATAAATTAGCAAAAGCCGGTACGAAAAAATATTCTGTTGATAAAGATGGCTACTATTATGGTAGAATGCCGACAACTGCTATGGAAAACCCTTATTTACAAATTAGTACTAAGACTAATATCAAATTCTTAGAAAAAGTCCATGTTTCCAATGCAGTAATTTCCCAAGGTAAAACTTTCTATCAAATTGGAAATAAGGCTTTCGTTCCTGCAGATTTAATTAGTTTTGATTTGCAGCCTGAATGGTTGATGCCTTATTGGAACTTGAAAATTATTTCTAAATACCCTGCCATTGCAACTTATAGCGAGCCACAAAATAATGCAACTAAAACTGGTTATTTAAATGCTAATAAAAAATATCAAATTTTAGGTGTCAATGGTGGTAGTCAGCCTAGTTGGATCTATACTAGTGACGGATGGGTAAAGGCAAAAGACATTTTGTATTACGGCTTGTTTAACCAAAATTCTATTGCCTTTAAGCAATACGCAGCTCTTAAACCAAGTTCTAAGGCTACTAATATCGTTTTGCCGTATACTAATTTTGCTAACAAAAATCAAAAAATAAACTTTTGGAAGCATTATAAGAGCGTAAATGCTGTAATATTTAATTAGAAGAATAAATAAAGGAGTTAATTATGGAATTAGATTACAAAAAATTAGCTGCAGAAAAAAAGGATGCCATCTTAAACGATCTTAGAGAATTAATCGCCATTAATTCAGCTGAAGATCTCAATAACACAAGTAAGGAATATCCTGTAGGACCAGGTCCTGTTAAGGCAATGAAGAAGTTTCTTTCATTTGCTCAGCGCGATGGCTTTGATACAGAAAACTTCGATAACTATGCTGGTCGTATCAACTTCGGTGAAGGTCAAAAACGTGTTGGCGTAATTGGACATATGGATGTTGTCCCTGCTGGCGATGGCTGGAAAACTGACCCATTCAAGATGACTATTAAAGATGGCAAAATTTATGGTCGCGGAAGCGCTGACGATAAAGGTCCATCTTTAGCAGCATATTACGGAATGCTTATTTTAAAAGAAAATGGCTTTAAACCTAAAAAGAAGATCGACTTTGTTTTAGGAACCAATGAAGAAACCAATTGGGTAGGAATTGATTACTACCTTAAGCATCAACCCGCTCCAGATGTTGCCTTTTCTCCAGATGCGGAATTCCCAATCATTAACGGCGAGCAAGGTATTGTTACTCTTAAACTTGACTTTAAAGATGACTTTAACCAAGGCAACGTTAAATTATGGACATTTAATGCCGGTATTGCAGCAAACGTCATCCCTCAAACAGCAACTGCTCAATTAGAAGGTGACAATCTTGAAGATATTAAGCCTAAATATGAAGCCTTTTTGAAAGAACATAATCTTGAAGGTAAATTCGAAATGCTCAGCGGTCGCGCTCAACTTACTTTAACTGGCCACGGAGCTCACGCTTCTGCTCCAGAAACTGGACGCAACGCTGCTACTTACTTAGCTCTTTTCTTAGATTCATTTGACTTCGGTGGACAAGTAAAGAACTTTTTACACTTTATCGCCACTGTAGAACACAAAGACTTCCATGGTGAAAAATTAGGTATAGCTCACCATGATGACTTAATGGGCGATCTTACCAGCTCACCAGCAATTTTTAAAGTTGAAGGTCAAAATGCTTACATTCTAAACAATGTTCGCTATCCTCAAGGCACGGATCCTGAAAAGATGATTGACCAAATCAATGCGAAATTCGGCAACATTTTAGTTGCTCGCATTGAAGGCAGCGCTGAAGAGCCTCACTACGTACCAGGCGACGATCCAATCGTTAAAACTTTGCTTTCTGTATACGAAAAACAAACTGGTAAAAAGGGGCACGAAGTTATCATCGGTGGTGGTACCTACGGTCGCTTATTTAAACATGGCGTAGCCTTTGGTGCCCAAGCTGAAGGTGCCCCACTTGTAATGCACCAACCAAATGAATACATGACAGTTGATGACCTAATTAATTCCATTGCAATCTATGCTGAAGCTATTTACGAATTAAGTAAATAAATTACTAAATCTTAAAAGGACGGTCTGCTACCGCCCTTTTTTTGCTATAATAAGACAAAAGCTAAAGAATAAAGGGATCTTATTAGTGAAGAATTTAAAAAACAAAATCTACGATTTTTTAACCTCAGGATCAAAGGTCAGCGATTTAGCTGAAAAGTCTGATGAAAGTCCATTTACCTTTTATTGTGGAGTTATTTATTTAACCCTTCATCGCATCTTTCATTACGCTATTGTAATTGCGGCCTTTGTCTTATTTTTATTAGTTGGTTTTGGTGGAGGCTACGCCTTAGGAATTGTACGTCAGCAATCTGTGCCAACTGTCAGTGAATTAAATCAGCAAATCAACCATTCACAAAACTCTGCCACTTTATATTACGCAAATAATGTAAAGCTAACCAAAGTTAATTCTGATGTCAAAATAGACAAAGCTAGCGACAGTGAAATAACTCCTTTAGTCAAAAAAGCTGTTACCGCTACTGAAGATGAAAATTTTTACACCCACCATGGTGTTTTGCCTAAATCATTAGTGCGGGCGGTTATTTCTGAATTAACAGGAATTGGTGTTCAAACTGGAGGATCAACTTTAACTCAGCAATTAGTTAAAATGCAATTTTTAACTAGCCAGACTACCTGGAGAAGAAAAGTTACCGAAATGTTTTATGCTCATAAAATAGAACAAAACTTCTCTAAAGAAGATATTTTACGAGCTTACCTCAATGCCGCACCTTATGGTAAAAACAATAGCGGTGAAAATATTAACGGTATAAAAACGGCTGCACAGGGTATTTTTGGTAAAAGCATCTCACAACTTAATTTAGCTCAAGTAGCCTTTATTGCAGGACTTCCGCAGTCTCCTTCCATTTATACGCCATATAATTCTAAAGGAGAAGTTAAAAAAGACATTTCTTTAGGGATGAGACGTAAAGATATTGTTTTATTTAGAATGTACCGCAATGGCGACATCACCAAAAAACAATACAATGATGCTAAAAAATATGATCTAAAGGCTGATTTTCTTGAACCTAAGAAAGTTACTCCGCCTAAAAAGCAAAATTCTTATCTTTACAACTTACTTATGAATAAGGGCTCTGAGTTAATTGCCACCAAATTAATTGAGCAAGATGGTTTAGATGTTAAAGAGATTAAGAAAGATACCAACCGGTACAACCAATATCTTTCAAATGCGAGCGATTTATTGCATCAAAAAGGTTACAAAATTCACTCAACTATCAGAAAACCTTTATATACAAGAATGCAGCGCGTTGTTAAGCAAGCTACTTTAGGTCAAGATAAGACAAGTCGCGATTTTGACCAAGCAACCAACCGCTGGGTTAATACTACTGAGCACGTTGAAAATGGTAGTGTAGTGATTGATAACACTACTGGTAAAATTCTTGCCTTTTCTGGTGGTGTTGACTTTAAGAATTCTCAAGTTAACCACGCCTTTGATACTTACCGTTCGCCAGGTTCTTCAATTAAGCCATATTTAGTTTACGGCCCGGCAATTGAACATGGAATTATTTCAAGCAAAACTGCCCTAGCGGACTTTCCAAAGAACTTTGGCAACTACATCCCTACTGACTATAACTCCACTATTGAAAATAGATTCTTCCCAGCTCAAGAAGCTTTAGCTAAGTCTTATAACTTACCTGCTGTTAACTTATACAGCAAGTTGCTTCATAGTAACATCAATCTTAGATCAGACATGAAGAAGTTAGGTCTTGATTTAAGTAAGAGCGAATATAAAAACCTTGGTTTAGCCTTAGGTGGTACTGATTACGGATTTTCTGTAGCAGATAATGCTAGTGCCTTTTCTAACTTTTACAATGATGGAAAACGTCAAGATCCTTACTATATTGATGAAATAACAGCTCCAACTGGTCAAATAGTTTATAAGCATAAGCAAAGAAGCTACAAGGTCTTTTCTGAAGGTACTTCCTACATTATGCAAAAGATGCTTCATCAAGTCGTAAAAAATGGTACCGCATCAAGTTTAAACGGCACTTTGCAATTTGATGATTCCACTTTGATTGGTAAAACTGGAACCAGTAACGATTATCGTGATATTTGGTTCAATGGTTCTACTCCTGGTATTACAATTTCAAGTTGGATGGGTTATGACAATTTCTATGGTCACTCTTATAACCTTGAATCTAATGCCAGTGAAACTAATCTGGCTCTGTGGTCGCAGATTGCTAATGCACTTTACGATGAAGATCCATCAATGTTTAAGCTAGAAAATACAATTGAACGCCCTGCTTCAGTACATAAATTCAAGGTATTATCTAAGACGGGTACACTCCCTGGAACAGTTAATTTCGACGGCGAAGATATTGATCTTACTGGTAAAGAAACTACTGCTTTAAGTTTGCGTCCTGCTCCAAGAGCATCAGCTGAATTTGGAATCGGCGCAACGCATAGCGATTACCAATTATTCTATGATCATGAAAATGGCGAAAGCAATGATTATGGCCATACCTTAATTTACAGCGGTAAGACCATTTCAAAAAAACATAAACTAAGCGACTTGTTTAGTGCAGCCGACGGTACATCAACTAATAACGAAGAATATTATGGCCGCAGAACTAACGTAAATTCACGTGAGTCATCTAACACTGAACGGCAAGTTAGAGCAAATGATCAACAGGCTCGTTCAGGTCAAGGTGGCAATAATAATGCTGCCAATAACGGTAACAACAATAACCAAACTGCTAATAATGCTAATGGATCAAACAGCAATGCAAATCCTACAAATACAAATGAAGCAAATTCTAATATTGATAGTGGCAATCCTAACGAAAATAATGCTCAACCAAATCAATAGCAACAAAAAAGAGAAAGAATTTCAATTCTTTCTCTTTTTTGTACTGTCAATAAATATTAAATGCTATTTGTTCAAAGTAGTGTTAGCTTCAATTACTTCTAATGGCAAAGTAATATGAAGATCATCTACTTCTTCATTGTTCATCATCTTAGTTAACATTCTCATAGCTACGGCACCAATATCGTAAAGTGGTTGACGAATAGTAGTCATTTTGGGTCTAACAATTTCAGCAACCATAGTGGAAGCAGCAGAAATAAGTTCCAACTCTTCAGGAATTTTAACGCCTGCATCTTGTGCAGCATTTAAAATTCCTGCAGCAGTCATATCACGTGTAGCAATTGCACCATCGATTTTATCTTCATGCATCTGTTCAAAGACTTTATAGCCATCTTCATAAGACTTAACTTGAGGATAAATGTGCGAATTTAAATTATGTTCTGCGATGAATTCTTTATAAGCTTTTACACGGTGCGCATCATTGACATATGCTCTTTCATCATTAAGCACTAAAGCCAAATTGCGTTTACCATCTTGATATAAAATGTTTAAAGCAGTACGTTCAGCTTCTTCATAATCGATAGCTACACTACCAAAATCAGGATTTGAATCCATAGTTCCAGCTAAAACTACTGGTGTATTAGTTCTAATCAAAGCATTACGAGCTTTTTCAGACATTTGATTAGACATATAAATTACACCATCAACTTGTTTATTCAATAAGTTTTGAATAACTTGATCGTCTTCGAGTAATTTATTTTCTACACTAGATAAAAGAATATTATATTTATACATCGTCGCAATATCATCAATACCTTGCGATAATTCGGCAAAGTGTAAGTTGGTAAAGCCTGGAACTATTAAGCCTACAGTAGTAGTCTTTTTTGAGGCTAGTCCTTGTGCTACAGCATTTGGTTGATAGTGCAAACGATCGATAACAGCTAAAACACGGTCTCGCGTTTCTTTTCGTACATTATTATTTCCATTCACTACTCTAGAAACAGTAGCCATAGAAACTTTAGCTTCCCGTGCTACATCATAAATTGTTACTTCTTGTTTTTGCATTGATCTCACGCTCCAATTCTTTCTTATCTAACTTATCAAGAAAAACCCGTCATTGCAAGCGTTTACCCATAATTTACGCTTATTAAGCTAAAATTATGATATACTCACGATACAAAGTTAAATATTTTAAAGGAGTTTAAAAATATGAATTTAGACAAATTACAACAATGGCTAATTGATACTAATAACGATGTTGCATACGTTTCGGATCCAATTAGCATTAATTATTTTACCGGATATAACATGGATCCGCATGAAAGAATTTTTGCATTATTAGCATTTAAAGATGCGCCTGCTTTTGTTTTTGCGCCTGCCTTAAATGTGGAAGAAGCTAAAAATTCTGCTTGGAATGGCGAAGTTTACGGCTATTTAGACCACGAAAATCCTTGGCAAATGATCGCAGACTTAGTTAAAAAACGAGTTGACAATCCATTAAATATTGTCGTAGAAAAGAGTCATTTAAGCGTTGATAGATTAGAAAAATTAAAAATTGCTTTTCCTAACTCTATTTTTACTAACGATCTTTCTCCTTTTATTGCTGAATCTCGTTTAATTAAGACTGAAGACGAAATTGCCCAATTAAAGGCTGCAGGCCAAGAAGCTGACTTTGCATTTACTGTTGGTTTTGATGCTTTAAGAAATGGCGTGACTGAAAGATATGTTGCAGGTCAAATTGACTACCAATTAAAGCTTAAAAAAGGTGTAATGCACACTAGTTTTGAAACTATTGTTCAAGCTGGTAAAAATGCCGCTAATCCACACTTAGGTCCAACAATGAATAAGGTTGAACCTAATGAGTTAGTTTTATTTGATCTAGGAACTATGCACAACGGTTATGCTTCAGATTCAAGTAGAACTGTAGCATATGGTGAACCAAGTGCTAAAGAAAAAGAAATCTATGAAGTTGACCGCGAAGCTCAACAAGCTGCAATCGATGCAGCAAAACCAGGCATTACTGCTAGCGAATTAGATGCAGTTGCTAGAAACGTAATTAAAAAAGCCGGCTATGGCGAATACTTTATTCACCGTTTAGGACACGGAATTGGTTTAAATGTTCATGAATTTCCCCAAATTATGGAAGGTAATGACGTTGTTCTTCAAGAAGGTATGTGTTTTTCTATCGAACCCGGTATCTACATCCCTGGCTTAGGTGGCGTAAGAATTGAAGACTGTGGCGTGGTAACTGACCATGGCTTTGAAACTTTCACTCATACTGGTAAAGAATTAAAATACATCCCAGTTAGAGATTAAAAATAAGCAGGCATAAAGCCTGCTTATTTTTTACTATTAATTTTTATATTTAGTTAGATGCGTTTTCTGCATTATTTAAATCAGAAACTGCATCTTTATCAGTCTTGTCATCTTCACCCAAATCTTTAGAGGTATCGTCGATTACAATATCATCAAAATCTTTTAATTCTGAATCATCTTCGACGCTCTTAGGAAATGACTTCAATTGAGTTTTGATAGTTTCAGTACCCTTGTCATACTTTTCCTTTAAATCTTGAAGTTTGTCATTTTCAGCAATTTTTTTCTTTAATTCATCTTGAGCATCATCAGGCAAAAGCATTGAAGCTGCAACTAAGCCAGCTCCTAAACCAATAACGCTACCTAAAATAAAACTACCTACTTTACTCATAATTAAACACTCCTTTTTTAAAACAAATTAATCTTGACCTCTGCGACGTCTGCGACGGGCAAACATGCGACTAGCTAGAGATGAAAAGATGCCAATACTTGCACTGCCAATGCCAAAATTAGAAAACTTACGGATCATTTTTTTAGAAGAATCGTTAATATCAGAAACGCTCTCTCCTAAATCAGCAGCTGCTTTAACGACAGGATCTAATTCGTCCATCTTCTTGTTGACATCAGATAATAAAACATTGCTCTTGTCCATTAAATCTTCTGTTTGCTTCATTAAAACATTTGCTTGTGCATTTAAATCATCAATTGTTTGGTTGACACTATCTAAAGTAGAATCCACTTTTTTCATAGTTTTTGCAGCTTTAACAAGTAAAGGCAATGTGAACAAAACTAAGATTAAAAATGCAATTGCCGCAATTAAGCCGGCTAATGCGCCAAAAGAAATTGTCATTTTCTTTCCTCCATAAAGTTACTTTACTACTCAATAAAAAGTCTAGCATTAATTGCTGTAGCAAGCAATGAATACTCCTCGAGATTTTGATATACTACAATCATAATACTAAAGGAGTTTTATATGAATATTTCTTCACTTTTATCTAAAAGTATCAATAAAAGTTCGACAACGCCGCTTATTGACTGGGGCGACGTTGCCCATAATCTACTTGGAAAAACCATCCACCTAATCATTACTACATTAATCTTTTTTATAATCTGGCGGATTGGCAAAAGATTAATCAATAAGTACGTAATTAATAATAAACTTTTACAAACCAAAGCTTCTGGAAGAACTCGAACGCTTTCAGAATTATCAATCAATATTTTCCAATACACGCTTTTATTTTTCTATTTATATGGCGCACTCAGCATTTTAGGGCTTCCTGTTGGCACTTTGCTAGCAAGTGCTGGAATTGTCTCTCTAGCTCTTGGAATGGGCGCTCAGGGCTTTGTAAGCGACGTTGTCAATGGCATCAATCTTTTAAGCGAAGCACAATTCGATGTTGGTGATACTGTTAAAATCGGCAATTACACTGGTACTGTCGTACAGCTTGGCTTACGCACAACAAGATTAAAGAGTAATGATGGTACAATAACCTACATCCCTAATCATAATATTAGCGTTGTAGAAAACATAACACGTGGTGGCGTTGGATTAGACATTGTTTTGCAAATTAATTCAACCAGCGATCTAAAAGTAGTTAAACAATCTATCGAAAGTGCAAATCATATTCTTAAACCTAAATTCATGACTCAAATTAAAAAAGGCCCTACTATAATTGGCGTAACTACTCAAAATGGTAGTACTTTAACTTATGAAGTTCATTTTCAAGTTATGCCTGGTAGCGAGGCTAACGTGCGCAATGCTTATTTTAGCCACTATATTGAAGCTTTAAAAAATAATAATATCAAATTTAGCTAAAAAGACGGAAGTTACTTATCACAAACTAAGATAAGCAATTCCGTCTTTTTATGATCATTTACTATTTTCCATTTTCTTCCACCAATCAGGCAATTCTTGCAATAATTTTCTTAAAGCCTGTCCCCGGTGAGAAATAGCATTCTTTTCATCAGTAGTCATTTCAGCAAATGTTTTTCCTTTTTCAGGAACAAAAAATAATGGATCATAGCCAAAGGTCCCTTTGCCTTGCGGACTAGTTAAAATTTCACCTTTGATTTCACCTTGAGCAATTAAATCATCTTCAAATTTTCCCGGCCAAGATAAAACCATCGTTGTATGAAAAGTTGCGCTTCGTTCGTTTTTAGGTACTCCACCTAATTCAGCTAAAAGTTTAGCATTATTTCGTGCATCATTATGATCCTCTCCGCTAAAACGCGCTGAAAACACGCCAGGAGCTCCATTTAACTTATCTACCGACAAGCCTGAATCATCTGCTAAAGTAGGTAAATTACTAAATTCAGCTAATTTATGCGCCTTTAACTTAGCATTAGCTAAAAAAGTAGTGCCAGTTTCTACAACCTCAGGTGGATTATCCAGATCTTGATTAGTAATCACATGCAAAGGAAAATTGGCTTTAGCTAGTGCTTCTTGTACTTCCTTAGCCTTATTTTTATTACTAGTTGCAAACAACAAAGTATCCATAATTTTGTCCTTCTTCATTAATCTTGTACATGCTCAGCGACAAGGGATGGGTCATTCATCCATTGTCGAGCAATTTCAGTAAACTTTCTTGCATTACCTGTAGTATAGTATTCATGCTTAGCTGGTCCCTTTGCAAGCATTTGATCTCGCTTTAAGACATTATAAGTATACTGTGCAACTTGATCGGCTGGATCCAAGATAAACTTATTTGACGAAATGCAAGCCTGAATTTCATTTAAGAGTAAAGGATAATGGGTACAGCCCAAAATTAGAGTATCAAAATCAGCTTCTTTTAATGGCGCCAAACTTTGGCTAACCACCTTTAACTTTGTATCTTCATCAGGGTCTTCTTCTGCTAGTGGCGCTAAAAGCGGCTGCGCAAATTCTTGCACCTCAATATCTCCATTTCTAAAATGAATTTCATCGCGGTAAGCATGACTCAAAGTTGTTGCAGTTGTTCCAATTACAGCTACTTTATTATTTTTAGTTTGCTTAGAAGCAGCTAAAGCTCCGGACTGAATGACACCGATAATTTGTTGCGAGACTTCTTTTTGAATAGTAGGCATCGCAGCAGCCGTTGCAGTATTGCAGCCAAAGATAATTGTTTTAACATTCTTTTTTAGTAAAAATTTTACGCTGGCGCGTGTTAATTCAATAATTTCTTCTTTTGAGCGATCACCATAAGGCATATTAGCTTGATCACCGATAAACACCGTGGACTCTTCAGGTAATTTAGCAATAACTTTTTTTAAAACTGTTAATCCTCCTAAACCTGAGTCTAATACCCCAATTGGACGGTTATCCATAAAAATTTCTCCTTTAATTATTGATGTTGATAATAAATCCCTTTTCTCCTGTACCCATTTTAGGTTAAAATACAAAAGAAGACAAAAGGAAATGAAATTATGAAAGACAATCAAGAACATCTTTACTTTTTAAATTCACTTTATCGTGATTGTATTTTACCCCAAATTCTTGGGACTGACGACCAAGATATTTTATATTGGGCAGGTAAGCACGTCAGTCGGCAATATGACTTATCAGATATTGATGAGTTGCCTGAATTTTTTGATATGGCAGAATTCGGTACTTTAAAGATTCTCAAACAAAAAAAGCATTCTGCCTTATTTGAACTTTCAGGACAAACCGTCAGCGACCGTTTAGATAGCGGTAGCGAAGAATTTTCACTTGAAAGTGGAATTATAGCTGAATGCATTGAAAGACAGACACAGACCCCGACAGAGGCTTCTGCAACGATCAATCCGAAGAATCACACAGTACAAATCACTGCTCAATCAGATTAAATCTATCAAAAAAGACCTCAAGTTGAGGCCTTTTTTATTTAGTCGGTGTATTGATCTAAAATAGATTCTAATTTTTCTTTAGGTGTAAAACCAGTTAAACGATCGACAATCTTACCATCTTTTTTAATTAAAAGAGTTGGAATTGCCATAATACCTAGATTCTTGGCCGTTTCTTGGTTTTGGTCGACATCCATTTTAGTAAATTTAACGTCATCCATTTCTTGTGAAAGTTCATCAATCACAGGTGATTGCATCTTACATGGACCACACCAGGTTGCCCAAAAATCTGTTAATACAACGCCTTCACTAGTTTCTTCTTCAAAAGTTGCATCTGTAATTTCATCAACCATAATAATATCCTCCGTTTAAAAGATTACACTATGATTTTATCCATTATACTTACTTTTTGCAAGTATAATGCTTATTTAAAATGAACAATCGTAGCTCCCGTTCCACCTTCGTTAGCTGGAGCATAACCAAAGTCTTTAACATGACGATTGCGTTTAAGATATTGGTTAACACCGTTTCTAATAGCTCCAGTACCAATACCATGGATAATAGTTACAGTGTTTAAGCCACTCAATAATGCGGCATCGATATAGCGATCCAAATTGGTCATAGCTTCTTCATAACGCTGGCCTCGTAAGTCAAGTTCGGCACGAACATTTTGCGATCTTAAACCTTTGCTTGAACGTACAATTTGTTCAGACTTTTTAGGTTTTGGCAAACTAGTTTTTTCAATATCACGATCTGAGGCCTTTACTTTCAAAATTCCAATTTGCACTTCATACTCATGTTCACTAAGCTTTTTCGTAATATGCCCCATTTGACCGTATGATAAAACCTTTACAGTATCGCCAACTTTAACATCATGGCGTCGCTTTTCTCGCTGCAAAACGCGATTATTTGCCAAATTGTTGCTCTCCTTTTCTAAACTATTAAGTGCTCCTTTAGCGTCAATGATCTTATTAGTTTTAATTTGAGCGCCAGAGCGTCTTTGATTTTCTAAGTCTGCAATAATCTTATCCGCTTTTTCGCGCTTTTTAGCAATAATTTCGTTAGCTTTTTCTTGTGCTTTTTCTAACTGGCGATTTACTTGTTGATTATACCAATCTAAACCATCTTGCAATTTGCGTTGTAATTCAATGCTTTGATCAACCTTTTTTTCTAAAGTCTGACGCAAACTCTCAGCTTTCTTAGTTTGGTCGCTTAAGCGCTCAATCATTCGATTAATATCGCTATCTTCGTCTTTAACCAAGCTACGTGCTGCATCAACTACCGTTTTATCCATCCCTAAATGGCTAGCAATTGCAAAGGCATTACTTTGACCTGGAATCCCAATCCTTAATTTATAAGTTGGAGAAAGAGTCTTAATATCGAATTCCATTGAAGCATTCGTTGTTTTGACGCGGTTATAGCCATAAAGTTTCAATTCTGGATAGTGAGTTGTAATTACAATCTTGCAATCTTTAGCTTGCAAATAATCCAAAATAGCAATGGCCAAACTAGCACCTTCTTCAGGATCAGTTCCGGCACCTAATTCATCAATTAAAACTAAATCTTGATTAGTTACATTTCTCATAATTTTAATAATTTGATCCATATGAGAAGAAAAAGTACTCAAAGATTGTTCAATTGACTGCTCATCGCCAATATCAGCATATATCTCTTGAAATACGCCAACTTTACTTTCTTCATTTGCTGTAATAAAAAGCCCTGATTGCGCCATTAATTGCAATAAACCTAATGTTTTTAAGGTAATCGTCTTACCACCCGTATTTGGTCCCGTAATCAGCATCGTATCAAAAGACTTGCCTAATTCAATGTCATTGGCCACAACTTTTTTGGGATCAATCAAAGGATGGCGCGCTTTTTTTAATTCGACAACTTGATCTTTTGTCAAAATTGGTTCTGTTGCATGCATATCCTTAGCCAATTTGCTCTTAGCACTCAAAAAATCTAGCTGCATCAAAGCTTTGGCATTGGCCGAAACTTCATCAAGATATTGAGTAATCAATCTAGACAAATGATCTAAAATTGCGCGTACTTCTTGTCTTTCTTGAGCAAGCAGATCTTGCTGACGGTTATTTAGGTTTAATACAGCTTCTGGCTCAATGAATAAAGTTTGACCGCTGGCACTTTGATCATGCACTACGCCACCGAATTTATTTTTATATTCTTGCTTTACAGGGACTACATAACGGCCATCGCGAATAGTGATAATTCCTTCAGAAAGATATTTAGTAGAATTTCCCTTCACGTAGCGCTGCATATGATTCTTAATATCGATTTCATTAGCATTAATATCATGGCGTAGACGTGCTAATTTTTCTGAAGCGGTATCTAAAACACTACCATCAAATTCAATTGCCCGTTTTAATGCATTAAACAAATCATCATCAACTTGTAAATCATCTAAATACTCATCAATTGAAGTAGTATCAATTTCTCTATCTTCAAAATCTTGCGTAAAATGATTAATCTCTTTTGCCAAACTTAAAACCAAGAAAATATTGCCAATTTCTGGTCCATTCAAATTTGCCTTCACTTTCAACCGTTTTAAAGCTGGCGCTACATCAGCAAAATCAGTCAAAGGAAGCGGTCCTTTTAAGCGCATAATATTTGAAATAGCACGCGTTTGATCAATATTATGTTTCACTTTTTCAAAATCTGAACTAGGCTTTAAATTACGTGCTTGTTTTTTGGCAGGACCAGTAATAGCAAAATCTGCCAAGCGGTTAGTGATTCTTTCATATTCTAGTTTTTCTAATATTTTTGGATTCATAATTTTTCCTACTAAAAAGGTCCCTGATGGGACCTAATTTAAACCGAAGTAACAAACAAATTAATAAATAAATGCGAAATACCAGGTGAATAACGTAAAATGCTGCTTGCTAAAATAGACTTTCCTAAACTGCGTTGCAAACCAGGTTCAGCAATTGTAGCTAAAATAAACAAAAGCAAGAATAAGCTAATTTGAGTAATAATCAAAGAAATTAAAATTCCACCCCAGGCATTAATACTTGCATTAATGTCTACGTATTTTAAGCGGTTAAATCCTGATAAAATTAAACGCCAAATACAAAAAGCTACAAGCAAAATAATCACGAATGACACTGCAGCATAAAAAGACTGGTCCAATGTCAAACCGGTTGTTTTATCAAAAAAAGCAAATGTACTTTTATCGTTAGCAGAAGGATATGGCACCCATAAATTTATTAAATTGCTTAAAGGCTTATAAAATAAAGTGGCTACTAATAAACTGATAATATAGC
The DNA here is from genome assembly GCF_000296835.1 of Lactobacillus hominis DSM 23910 = CRBIP 24.179. GTDB lineage: Bacteria > Bacillota > Bacilli > Lactobacillales > Lactobacillaceae > Lactobacillus > Lactobacillus hominis. Next base: position 21,126 of record NZ_CAKE01000002.1, read on the forward strand.
CAACACCAACCAAGCCTTCCAATACAAGGCCTCGTCTATATCCAACATAGCAACAATATATGAAAATTAAGATAATTAGAAAAGAAAACATAATTCCCCTTTAACCAAAAAAGACCAGCAAAGCCAGTCTTTTCTAGCGGTTATTCCCCACTTAAACGATCATCTGACAGAAAAGTATTCAAGACTCCTTGAACCATATTCCATTCATCATCATCAGTTATTTCATGAAGATCTGAACTCGTTACTTCACCATCTTCATCTGCATCATACGAAAATGCTTGAACTTCTACATCTTCATCTTCGCCAACAGCTGCAGGATAAAGTAGAACATATGATTTGTTGTAATCATCTGAAGTAAAAGTAAATAATACTTCAAATAATTCTTCATTGCCTTGATCATCAACTAAAGTGATTTTTTGATCACTATTTTGACCATTTATTTTTTCACTCATAATTAATCCTTTCTGGTTTTGTCTAAATAATTTTGTAGGATTAAAACGGCAGCCATTTGGTCAATTACCTTCTTACGCTTAGTGCGATCATGAATACCAGCTTCTTGAATCAGCAAACGATCAGCTTGTTTTGTCGTGAGTCGTTCATCATTATAGTAAACGGGTAAACTAAACTTCTTAGTTAGTCTTTCGCCATAGCTTTTACTTCTGGCTACTGACGGACCATCTGAACCATCCATATTTTTAGGTAATCCTAAAACAAAACCATCTATTTCATATTCACGTACAAGACGTTTAATTCTTTTAATCCCAAAATTAAACTTACTTTCATCAATGGGAATTGTCTCGACTTCTTGTGCAGTAATACCTAGCGGGTCACTTACCGCAACTCCTACGGTTTTACTACCTACATCTAATCCCAGAAGGCGCATTATTTATTTTTACCTAAATAGCTTTTAACTAGTTCCTCAATAATTTCATCACGTTCATGCTTCAAGATTAAATTACGTGCATCATTATGACGAGGAATATATGCAGGGTCGCCTGAAAGTAAGTATCCTACAATTTGATTAATAGGATTGTAGCCTTTTTCTTCCAAAGCAGCATAAACATCTTGTAAGGTATCGTAAACATTCTTGCCTTTATTTTGGTTAAAGTCAAAATGCATTGTTTTATCTAGCGAACTCATATTCAATTCCTCCCATCCACTCAATTTTACTTGAAATTAGAACATAAGACAATTAATTTTGTTTTTCTTCAATTTCTTTTAATACTTGTTTCAAAGCATCGTCTAAACCTGCTGGATTCTTACCACCGGCTTGAGCCATGTTTGGACGACCGCCGCCGCCACCACCAAATGTTGGAGCAACTGCTTTAATCAAGTCACCAGCCTTTAAACCTGCCTTAATAGCAGTATCATTTAAGCTAATAACCATGTTAGCCTTATCGCCAACTTTTGCAGCTAAAACTAAAACATCTGATTTACCAGAATTCTTCCAGTTATCAGCTAATTCACGCAAGTCATTCATTGATTCAACATTTGCCATAGTAGCAATTACGCGTAAATCTTTAACTTGTTTAATGTCGCTGAATAAGTCGCCAGCTTTTGCTTTGTTAATTTGAGCTTTAAGTTGTTCAACTTCTTTTTGACTGGCACGTAAGTTTTCTTCGATTGAGCCAATCTTGTTTTGAACGTCTTCAACCTTAGTAGCTTTTACATCTTCTTGAATTTCTTTCAAGATGTCGTCACGTTTAGTTACGTAGTCATAAGCTTGTGGACCGGTTACAGCAACAATTCTACGGGTACCTGCACCAACTGCTGATTCAGAAACAATCTTGAGCATTCCGATTTGATCAGTATTTTCACAGTGAGTACCGCCACAAAATTCAGTTGAGAAGTCATCGATTTGGACAACACGAACTTTATCGCCGTATTTTTCGCCAAATAAAGCTAAAGCACCCATCTTAAGACCAGTATCTGGATCAGTTACAGTAGTCTTAACTGGAATTTCTTCCCAGATCTTTTCGTTAACGATCTTTTCAACGTTAGCAATTTCTTTCTTAGTCATTGGCTCTAAACTAGTGAAGTCGAATCTCAAGTAGTCAGGTTCAACTAATGAACCAGCTTGGTGAGTGTGATGACCTAAAACTTCGCGAAGGGCCGCATGGAGCAAGTGAGTAGCAGTATGATTGTGCTTAAGTCCACGACGACGTTTTTGATCAACTTTTAAGACATATTCTTGTCCTTTTTCAAGTGGCAAAATAATATCTACAAAATGCAAGTTTTGATCATTAGGTGCATGTTGTACATCAACAACCTTGGCTACCAATTCACCATCTTGATTCAAGATTTCACCGTGATCGGCAACTTGTCCACCACGTTCTGCGTAAAATGGAGTCTTATTAAAAATCAAAGCAGCACTTTCGCCATCAGCCTTATCAACTAACTTATCGTCAACCACAATATCAATTAATTTTGCGTGTTTTTCTTCTAAGACGCCATATTCAAATTCACTCTTGTCTTTGATGTTCATCAAAGTTACATCTTGTGAACCCATTGATTGCAAGTTACCACGAGCCTTACGAGCACGTTCTTTTTGTGCTTGCATTTCCTTATCAAAGCCGTCTTTATCAACCTTTAAGCCAGCGTCTTGAGCAGCTTCAAAAGTTAATTCATATGGGAAGCCATAAGTATCAAACAACTTAAAGGCATCTTTGCCTGAAACAGTCCTATCTTTGCTGTTTTTAGCATCCTCAATAATACTGTCAAGTAAGTTAAGACCTGAAGAAAGAGTAACTTGGAATCTTTCTTCTTCGTTTTTAATAACTTTTTGAATGAAGGCTTGTTGATCAATAACTTCAGGATAGTGGGTCTTCATGATCTCGCCAACTACAGGAACTAACTTGTATAAAAATGCTCCCTTAATACCCAAACGTTGACCATTTAAGTCAGCACGTCTAATCAAACGACGTAAAACATAACCGCGACCTGAGTTTGATGGAAGTGCGCCATCACCAATAGCAAAACTTACAGCACGAACGTGGTCAGCAATAATCTTGAATGCCACATCGTCTTCTTTATTTTTGCCATAAACTTTACCATTGCTCAATTTTTCAGTAGCGTGAATAATTGGCAAAAACAAATCTGTTTCAAAGTTAGTTGGTGCATCTTGAATAATTGATACAACACGTTCTAATCCCATACCGGTATCAATGTTTTTATGTGGTTGGTCAACATATTTACCGTTTGGTAAGTGGTTAAATTGTGAGAACACAATGTTCCAAATTTCCAGATAACGGGCATTTTCACCGCCAGGATAGTTTTCTGGATCATCTTCTGCTACGTCATTATTTTCTTGACCACGGTCATAGAAAATTTCTGAGTCAGGACCACAAGGACCTTCACCAATATCCCAGAAGTTATCTTCTAACTTAACAATGTGATCATCTGGCAAGCCAACAACATCATGCCACATATGATATGCATCAGTATCTTTTGGATAAACAGTTACATATAACTTATTTGGATCAAGACCAAGCCATTTAGGACTAGTTAAAAATTCCCAAGCCCATGGAATGACCTCTTTTTTAAAGTAATCACCAACTGAAAAGTTACCAAGCATTTCAAAGAAAGTTTGGTGACGAGCAGTCTTACCAACGTTTTCGATATCATTAGTTCTGATTGACTTTTGTGAGGAAGTAATTCGGTGATTCTTTGGTACAACTGAACCATCAAAATATTTCTTCATAGTAGCAACACCGGAATTAATCCACAATAAAGTTGGATCATCTTGTGGAATTAATGGTGCACTCTTCATTACCATGTGTCCGTGTTCTTTGAAGAAATCAAGGAACATTTGACGAACTTGAGAACTAGTCAATTGCTTCATAAAAGTTATCTCCTAAATAATGCAAAAAACACTCTTGCATAAACAAGGACGCCTCTAGCGCGGTACCACCTTGATTGCAACAGTGTTTGTTACCTCTTAATATTGTTATCGTTAATTATTGGATAGGTAGCATCTTTAAAGCACTTTTAGACCTTCTCACCATACGATCTTCTCTTTGAAAAAATAACTTTAAAAATATATCCTAAGCTCCGTTTATTTTACTACAAAATTTTTAGTTGTCAAAATCGTTGCGACTTCTTTCACGTTCACGCTTTCTGCGACGCTTAGCTTTACGCATTTCGTGACGCTCTTCAAGTTTGCGTTTTTGACGCCGATCATCAGCAATAGCTTTTTGAATCTTCTTTTTATAGCCGGGCTTGCGTTTTTTCTTGGCCTTCTTAACCATCCCTACTAGGCGATTATCAAGTTTGTGATTGCGCACTTTGCGATTATCGCGACGGTGATAGTGAGTTCTTTCAACTAATTCGCCATTTTTTAGCTCTTTAAAGTCAAAATGCATCCCTAACTTTTCTAAATCTTCAATATCAGACATCTCGTCATCGTATATTAAAGTAATAGCATGGCCAGGCAAATTATTTCTACCAGTTCTACCAATTCTATGAATTACAAACTCTAAATCCTTCGGAATTTCATAGTTGATTACTAAACTGACCCCATCAATATCAATTCCACGTGCAGCTAAATCGCTGGCTACAACATATTGGTATTGACCTTCGCGAACTTGGCGAATAGTACGTTTTCTTTCTCTTTCAGTAATTCCACCATGGATTTTGGCTACTTTAAGACCTTGCTCTTCTAAATAATCACTTAATTCGTCGACTTTTTGCTTGGTATTAGCAAAAACTAAAGCCAAATATGGCTGCCCCATTGTCAAAAGCTTATACAAAATTGCCTTTTTATCCTTAGATCCAACATCGATCAAATCATTTTGGATAGTTGGTGCAATTACACTCGGATTATCAATAACAATGAATTCCGGCTTTTCCATATACTTGCGTAAAAAGTTCTCCAATTTTACTGGAATAGTAGCAGAAAAAGCAGCTAATTGCGTTGTCGAAAGCTTAGAGATAACTTCATTCATCTGAGATAAAAATCCCATATCAAGCGTCATATCAGCTTCATCAATCACAAAAGTTTTGACATTGTCTAAATTAATTATTTTTTTAGATGCAAAATCATGCAAACGCCCTGGAGTGGCAATGATCAATTGCGGAGCCTTATTTTCAGCTTTTTTGATTTGACGATCGCGATCGTTTCCGCCACCTAAATATTCAATAGAGATATTTAAGCCAGAGGCCTTCTTTAATTGCTGAGCAACTTTATATAATTGATTGCCTAATTCTCTACTTGGGGCAGTGACTACTGCTTGAGTAACAGAAACATTTTCGTCTATTTCATTAAAAATAGGAATCAAATAAGCATGCGTTTTACCAGAACCAGTAGCAGCTTGGACTACCACATTTTTGCCATTTAATAATTCAGGAATAACTTTTTCTTGCACCTTAGTTGGCGTTTTAAAGTTAATCTTTTCAAGTGCTTGACGGACTTGTGGTCTTAATTTTTCATTTTCAAAAATATTATTTTGCGTCATGGTCTTCACGGTATTTCTTTGTTACTTCAACGACTTCGTTAAAAATTTGCTTAACTTCAGCCATATCTTTGGCATTTGCACCACTAGCTAATGCATGTCCACCACCATCATGTTTAGCTGCTAACTCGTTAATTACAGGGCCTTTTGAACGATAATGAACTCTAAAAGTACCATCTGGCTTTTCGACAAAAACATTCCAAGCAATAATATCTTTAATTCTACCTGGAGTAGAAACAGTCACAGAAGCTTGATCATCGGTAATGTCATATTTTTTCAAGTCTTCTTGGGTAAGCACTGCGTATGCAGCACCACTTGGATCCACAGTCATATAATCTAAAACCATCGCTTGCAACTTAGCTTGATTTAAAGTTACATCGCTGATATTTCTAGCAATTTCAGTAATATTAATGCCAGTTTTAGCCAATTGACTAGCAATTTCAAAGGTATGAGCTGAAGTTTCAGGGTACATAAAGCGACCAGTATCGCCGACCATTCCAGCATATAATGCATAAGCAATATCTGGAGTAATCTCAATATTTTCTGCATTTAAAAAGTCAGCAATAATTTGCGATGCTGCAGGTGCGTCAGGATCTACATAACTCATATCAGCGTATGGATCTACGTCTGGATGGTGGTCGATTTTAATTAAAAAATCGCCTTGATCATATAACTTATTAGAAATTCTTGGCGTATTAGCAGTATCAGTAGTAATAACTAAAGCGCCTTTGTAATCGTCTTTAGTTACTTCATCCATAGTATTAATCCAAGCTAAATCGCCTTCGTCGTTTTCACCAGCACATAAGATTCTTTTTTCAGGAAAAGTCGCTTTTAACGCCCGAGCAAGACCTGCTTGAGAACCTAAAGCATCTGGATCTGGACTAGTGTGTCTGTGCAAAATGATTGTTGGATATTGTTTTATCTTTTCGTATATTTCATCAAAAGTTGCCATTAAAAATTCTCCTTAAATATTAAATTAAATTATTTTTACCTAGTTTTAAATAAATCAAGCTTTACTTCTTCATAGTTAGTATCGGTTAAATCAGTCACAGTTAAACCTAGCAAACGAATTCCATCTTTTAAAAAGTATTCGAGCGGTGTAAACAATGCTTTGGCACTTTGGAAAAACTCAATTGGATCGCGACTGGCTTTTTTTAATTTCATTCGCCTGGTAACCGTCTCAAAATTATTATTTCTAATTTTAATTACCACAGTCTGAGCACTAAAGTTTTTTTCAACTAACTTTTCAACTAATTGATTGCTATAATTTCTAATCAAGGTCAAAGCCTGATCTTGATTATAAATATTAGGTTCAAAAGTTCGCTCAACTCCAATCGATTTACGCTTACGCTGAGATGCTACTGGCCTTAAATCAATCCCATGAGCATGCTGGGCAATTACATAACCCATCTTTTTGAAATGCTTTATCAAAAAATCGACTTCTAATTTTTGTAAATCGGCTCCTGTTTCAACGCTAAAACTATGAAGCTGCTCTTGCGTCTTTTTTCCAATACCAGGAAAATCGCTAATTTTGCGTAAAGCTAAGAAGTCTTTTGCTTCCTGAGGCAAAATTATCGTTCTGCCAAAAGGTTTAGCATATTCTGACCCCATTTTGGCAAGTAGTTTATTATAACTGATCCCAAAAGAAGAATTCAAATGCACTTTTTTAAAGATATTTTTTTGTAGTTTAATAGCTAATTCTAGAGCTGAATAACTGCCTAGTTTATTCTTAGTTACATCAAGATAAGCTTCATCAAGTGCTACTGATTCAACTTGATCAGTTAATTCATACATCAATTCATGAATTTGCGCTGAAATTACCCGATATTTTTCAAAATTTGGCTTAACAAACTCAATCTCAGATTCAGGAACTAATTTTAAAGCTTTCATGGTTGACATCGCTGAATGCACGCCATATTGGCGAGCAACATAATTGGCAGTAGCTACCACGCCATGCCCATTAGTTTGTCGTGGATCTTGCCCAATAATTAAAGCTTTATTTGCTAAAGCGGGATTATCACGCATTTCAACTGATGCATAAAAGGCATCCATGTCCAAGTGAATAATTTTTCTTTGAGTATTATTTTTAGGAAGCAGGCGATCCATTAGCGGTAAATCCAGTGCTCTTTAGGATTATCAAAGATGTCATTCGCACTCTTGGGACCGAAAGCCATTGGGGCATATGATTCAGGTTTATCACCTTCACCATCGAGCTTACGCCAGCCATCTTCTACAGCATCGACAAATTCCCAGTAGCGCTTTAATTCTGCCCAGTGAGTAAAGTTGGTGCTATCAGCAACAAAGACATCATGCAGCAATCTTTCATAGCCATCTGGAACTTGGCCCATTTCTTGTTTAGAAAAAGTATAATCTAAAATTTCACGTCTCAAGCCATCAGTAGAAATCTTTTTACCATTAATTGTGAAGTAAATCTCACTAGTTGGATCAATGATAATCGAAATATTATTTGAATGAGCTGTACCATAGAGGTTATTCATATGTTTTAAAACGATATCAATGCGAGAAATTTTTTCTTTCATTTCCTTACCAGTTCTAAAGTAAATTGGCACTCCTGCTAAAGGACCAGCATTAAATTTAACTTGGCCTGCAGCAAAGGTTTCTACAGTAGAGTTAGGATCAACTTGGTCTTCTTCCAAGTAAGCTGGCGTTGTAGCTCCAGCGCAATATTGACCGCGGGCAAAGTGTTTTTTTATATCGTCTAAGCCTGGAATTTGCAAACTAGCTAATAAATCTTGCTTAGCTTTATGGATTGCATCAGCTGTTAAATTTTCTGGCTCAGGCATAGCTAGTAAAGTAATAATTTGGAAAATATGGTTTTGCACCATATCTCTTAAAGCCCCAGACGTTTCATAATAACCACCACGCGTCCCCACGCCTAGACTTTCAGCCAAGGTTACTTGAACATTTTGAACAAAATTATTATTCCAGATATTTTTAACAATGGGATTAGTCATGCGCAGCGGCATAATATTTTGGACCATTTCTTTACCAAGATAGTGGTCAATGCGGTAAATAGAATCTTCATCAAAGCTGGCTCTAATTTCTTTATTTAATTCTTCAGCCGACTTTAAATCACGTCCAAATGGCTTTTCAACAACTAGTCTATTAAAGCCACTACCAGTTAAGTTTTGGTCATGAATGTGCGTTGCAATTGTACCGAAAAAGCGTGGTGCCATTGCCATGTAGAAAATACGGTTGCCTTGAGCTTGATATTTTTCATCAAGTTCACTAGCTAAGTCTTTTAAAGCAATATAGTGATCTACATGAGTTACATCATGAGATTGGTAGTAAAAATGCGATGCAAATTCTTTAACTTCTTGTTCATCAACATCATCGTTATTTTCAAAAACTGCCTGGGTAACTTGCTGACGCAAATAGTCATGACTCCAAGGACGACGTGCTGTGGCAATTACGCCAAAATGATCATGAATCAAGTTTTTGTGATACAAATTATATAAAGCTGGGTATAACTTTCTGTGTGCTAAATCGCCGGATCCACCAAATAAAATTAATACTACCGGAATATTATTCATTGTAAATTACCTTGGCCTTTCTTAATTCACTTTCATTAAATATTTTACAATACCGCCTTAAATTAGTGAAAAAAATAAAAGCACCTGAGGTGCTTTTATTTTGATAAATTATTTATCTTCTGTTTTGTTTTCTTCAGTAGTTTTTGCTTCATCGCTTGTAGGCTTTTCACTAGCAACATCTTGAGTTGCTTGCTCTTTTTCAGTCTTTTCTACTTTCTCTTCTTTAGCTTCATTGCTTTCAACGTCTTTTTGTGAAACTGAGTTAGATGGCAAAACTTGACGAATAGCCATTCTAGCGAAAGTTAAGTAAATTCCATCTGCGTCAATAACAACAGTGTTATCTTCTTTGTTGATAGAGTCAATTTTTCCGTGAAGGCCACTCATCATCACAACGCAATCGCCTTTTTGCAATTTAGACATCATTTGCATACGTGCTTGTTGTTGCTTTTTTTGTGGACGCATTACAAAGAAATACATAAAAGCAAGTAAAGCAATAAAAACAACGATCATAAATATATTATTGCCACCAGCGGCTGCATTTTGAGCTAAATAAATAAAATTCAAAGTTTCCACCTCATAAATATAAAATATTGTTACTTTTTAACCAAATATACAATAGTATTATTATACATTAAATTATTAAAACTTTCAGTTATTGTCCTTGGGCTTTAAACCTAATTGCAAATAAGCTTTTTGCGTTACTGTTCTTCCGCGCTGAGTTCGAGTAATAAAACCTTTTTGCAGTAAATATGGCTCATAAACTTCTTCAATAGTATCGGTATCTTCTCCAATATTTGCGCTGATTGTTTTAATTCCAACAGGACCACCATTATAGCCTTCAATCATTACCCGTAAAATCTTGCGGTCAGTTTGATCCAGCCCTTCATCATCAACTTCCAATTGCGTTAAGGCATGCTGAGTCGTCGCCAAAGAAATTGATTCTTCACCTTTAACTTCAGCAAAATCGCGCACTCTTTTTAGCAAACGATTGGCAATTCTCGGCGTCCCACGCGAGCGTCTAGCTAATTCGATACTTGCTTCTGGATCAATTTTAGTCTTAAAAACTTCGCTTGATCTTTGAATAATTTTCTCTAGATCTTCTTCTTCATAATATTGCATATGTTCAATAATTCCAAAGCGATCTCTCAAAGGAGCTGATAATTGTCCTGCTCTAGTAGTGGCCCCAATTAAAGTAAAAGGCGGTAGTGGTACATGGACAGCATGCGTAGTTTGACCTTCGCCGACAACAATATCAATATAGTAGTCTTCCATTGCAGAATATAGAACTTCTTCTACAGGCTTAGCTAGGCGATGAATTTCGTCAATGAATAAAACATCTCCGGGATCTAATTCAGATAACAGTGCTACCAAATCTCCTGCCTTTTCAATTGCCGGACCTGACGTACTTTTTAAATGTACGTGCATTTCATTAGCAATTACAAAAGCTAGCGTGGTCTTACCTAAACCAGGAGGTCCGTAAAGTAAAACATGGTCCAAAGCTTCATCACGCTGCAGAGCTGCTTTAATATAAACTTTCATTTCGGATTTAACTTTATCTTGACCAATATATTGAGACAAATATTGCGGACGTAACGACAATTCCATTTCTTGATCTTCGGAATTACTCTTGCTATCTACAATTCTTTCTTCATCTGACACAAAACTTCACTTCCTTGATTAATATTTAAACTTATACTCAAAATTTATTTCTTTAATAGTAAAGCTAGTGCTTGTTTAATATAGCCATCAGCAGTATTTTCCTCTAACTCAACTAACTTAGGCGTAATGCGATCGACTTCTTTTTGGGTATAGCCTAAAGCAACTAAGGCCATTAAAGCATCTTGCAAACTTGGCGATAAATCTTTATTAACGCTATTTTGCTTAACATAGTCGCCTAATTTTCCTTTCAAATCTAACACAATTTGCGAAGCTGTCTTTTTGCCTACGCCAGGAAATCGGGTTAAATATTTTACTTCGCCTTTTTCAATAGCACTAGCTAAAGAATCGCTATCTTCAGCTGCCATAATTGCTAAAGCGGATTTTGGTCCAATACCAGAAACAGAGAGCAACTTTAAAAAGAACGCCTTATCTTCTTTAGTTAAAAAACCATATAAAGTAATCCCGGTATCGCGCACAATCTGTTCCACATATACCTTTGCTGTTTCATTTTCGCTGTAGCTATAAGGAGACGGACAAAAAAGCTTGTAGCCTACACCGTTAACATCAACAACTATATAACTTGGTTCAATTAGAGTGATTTTTCCTTTTAGATATTCAAACATATACCCTACTCATTCTTTTTAAACATTTTATTTAAATCATTAGCGCTAATTCTAACAATCGTGACGCGTCCTGATGGATCATTATAAGGATCTGAACTTAGCATAATCTTATCTAGTAAATCTTGCATCTCAATATTAGATAATTTTTTCCTGCGCACAACATCTTTATTTACTAAAATCTTAGCTAGCTGCATTTTGGTTTGGTCTAAATCATGATTTTTAGTGTTTAAAAATAAATCTAAAATCTCACGGACGCCAGATTCAACATTATTTCTCAACCATACCGGATAAGTTCTTAAAATAAAAGTATTTTGACCAAAATCTTCTAAGAAAATGCCTAACTTTTGGATAAATTCTAGATCTTGCTTAATTTTTAAATAATCTACATTTGAAAAATCGAGCATTAACGGTTCCAACAAGCCCTGTTGGTCGCTTTTTTGTTTTTGCAGCTGACTTAAAATTTCATCAAAGCGAATTCGTCTTTGCGCACTTAATTCATCTATTAAATATAGATCATTTTCATGACTAGCCAAAATATAAGTGTTAATCTTGCCAATTAACTTCAATTCTGGCAAACGATAATTCACATTTTCTTGACCTTGAGAAGTTACCGTATTAAAAATGCTATTATCTGAAAATGGCGTAAGCTTTGTTTGATCTTCAACATTTTTAGTCCAAGTAGCAGTAATGACATATTGATCGTCATTCCGCGGTTTATCTAAACTAACAAAATCATTTTCAGGATCATGGACCTCTAAATCTTTTTCCTCTTTTTCAGGTGTAAAAATTACCGGTCGTTTAGTATCAACGACATTTTTATTCAAGTTAAATTTTAATTGATCAACAGGCATATCTTTAGCTGGTTTAAATAAATTATCTACACCAGAACTGACTGTTTCATTTTTTAACAAAGTATCAGTAATTGTCTGCGTAATTAAGCGCTCTAACTCTTTCTCTTTTGATAAACGGACTTCTTGTTTTGTGGGATGGACGTTAACATCAACCAGCAATGGATCAAGTTCAATATTGATCACCGCAATCGGATAGCGTTTGGCCGCAATTTTACTGCCGTAGCCGCTGATTAAACTTTGAGTAAGCTGATAATTTTTAACATAGCGTCCATTTAATAAAAATGAAATAAAGTTTCTTGTTGAACGCGTATCTTGCGCACTTGAAATTAAACCCGAAATTTTAAAATCAGGCGTCTGACCTTGAATTTTAATCATTTTTTCAGCTAAATGACGCCCATAAATATTAGCAATATCTAAGCGTAAATCATCGCGACCAACAGTTTTCAAAATTGGCTTATTGTTATTAGTCAAAGTAAAACTTATCTCAGGGTGACCTAAAGCTAGACGGTCAACAATATCCACAATCTTTAAAATTTCAGTTCTTTCTGAACGCAAATATTTTAAACGCGCTGGAGTATTGTAAAACAAGTCGCGCACAACGATCTTAGTGCCTTGCGGAGCTGCTGCATCTTCTTGACCCAATTTTTTACCAGCAGCAAATTTTGCACTAACGCCATTTGCACCGCTAGTATTCGTCAAAATTTCCACATGTGCAACAGCTGCAATTGAAGCTAGCGCTTCTCCTCTAAAGCCTAATGTGGATATGTTGAAAAGATCGCGCTGAGTTGAAATCTTACTAGTTGCATGGCGCGTAAAAGCTAGATCTAATTGATCTTTGGCAATCCCGCTTCCATTATCTTGAACGCTAATTTCTTGAAGGCCTGCATTGATAAAGTTAACTCTAATGCGCGTTGCGCCGGCATCAATTGAGTTTTCACATAATTCTTTAACAACGCTAGCAGGTCTTTCAATAACTTCACCAGCTGCAATTTGATTTGTTAATTCAGCAGATAATTCATGAATTTTAGCCATTAATCTTTATCCTTCAATTCATCTTGCCAATCAGCTACCAGCTGCATAATCTGCAATGGCGTTTTATCAGCTAAGTAAAGATTTTGAATTGCATCTAAGACATCTTTTTCATCGCTTGAAATGCTATCTTGTTCACTGTCCGCAACTTCTGGTTCGTTAAATAGATCTAATTGCTCGCTTGCTGGCTGCAAACTACCTGCGCCTTGTTTTTCTAAACGATGCAGCATAGTGTTTGCTTCACGCAATACTTTTCTTGGCAAACCTGCTAATTGGGCTACGTGAATACCATAAGATTGATCAGCTGGTCCTGGCAATATCTTATGTAAGAAAATCAACTTGCCATTTTCTTCAGTAGCACCAACATGGATATTTTCTAAATGCTCTAAAGTCTGGTCCAAATCAGTCAATTCATGATAGTGAGTCGCAAATAAAGTTTTTGCGCCAACTTTATCATGCAAGTATTTCACGATTGCGCCAGCTAAGGCCATCCCATCATAAGTAGCCGTGCCTCGTCCAATTTCATCAAATAAAACTAAAGAACGCTTGGTAGCATGCTGGAGTGCTTCGTTAGCTTCGCTCATTTCCACCATGAAAGTACTTTGACCAGAAATCAAATCATCAGCTGCTCCAATACGGGTAAAGATCTGATCAAAAATTGGCAAAGTCGCACTATCGGCTGGAACAAAGCAGCCCACTTGTGCCATAATCGCAATCAGCGCCATCTGACGCATATAAGTGGATTTACCAGACATGTTAGGACCGGTAATCAAAAAGATATCCGTTCCTTTGGTCATTTTGATGTCATTTGGAATAAAACTGCCTGCAGACATTACTTGCTCAACTACCGGGTGACGACCATTCACAACATTTATTTCATTATCATCGCTAGTCATTGTTGGACGCACATAATTATTTTGTTCGCTGACTGTTGAAAAGGCTGTTAATACGTCTAAGCTGGCAATTTGTTTAGCTAATTTTTGCAGTGCAGGAATATATTTTTTAACATCTTCTCTTAATTTTACGAAAATATCATATTCTAAATCAGTCGAACGCGATTCGGCTTCCAAAATTAAAGCTTCGTGTTCTTTAAGTTCTGGCGTAATATAGCGTTCGGCATTAGTTAAAGTCTGCTTTCGAGTATAACGATCCGTTGGCACTTTAGTCTTATTTGAGTTAGTAACTTCAATATAGTAGCCAAAAACTTTGTTAAAGCCAACTTTTAAATTATTGATGCCAGTCTTAGCCCGCTCGCTAGCTTCCATTTCTGAAATCCACTTTTTACCGTTCGTCATAGCATCGCGATAACGATCCAATTGCTCGTCAACACCCTCACGAATAATTCCGCCTTCAGTGGTTAAAAGCGGTGGATTATCCACAATTGTTTTTTCAATTAAATCTTGTACGCCAGACAATGGATCAATATTTTTAGCAAAATCAACTAAGTGCTCATTATTAGATTGCTTCAATGAATCTAAAATTACCGGCACAGCTGCCAGTGAATGAGCTAATTGCAGCATTTCGCGCGCATTCACAGATCCAAATGCAATACGCCCCGTTAATCTTTCTAAATCATAAACGCCCTTTAAACTATCAATAACATTTTCCCGCGTGAAATAATCGTCAAATAAGGCTTGAACCATATCTTGACGTTTTTTAATTTCACTGCTTGAAAGTAATGGTCGCTCAATCCAAGACTTCAATAAACGTCCGCCCATAGCAGTTGAAGTCTTATCTAATAGCCAAAATAGCGAACCCATCTTCTTGCCAGTTTTAGCATTTTTAATTAATTCTAAGTTGGTTTGCACAACGTGCGACATTTGCAAGTATTGCGTTGGTTCATAACTTTGTGCTACTTGTAAGTGAGCTAAGCTACGCTTTTGTGTGGATAAAAGATAAGAAACTAATTGCTTAGCTGCTTTAACTTCGGCAGAATTGGACAACTTTTGCACAACGTAAGAAATTTCAGCGTGTTCTTCATCTAATTTTACTGGATTAGAAACAGTAATATTGGCCTTTTGCAAAAAGTCCTTATTTTGCACAGATAATGGTCCGTCAAAAACAACTTCGCGAGTTTGCAGCGATAGCAACTCATTAGCCACTGCTTCCCAGTCCTTTAGATGCGTAGCAAAAGTTTCACCTGTAGATAAATCACTATAAGCGAATCCAAATCCACTAGCTGTGGAAACAACTGAAGTTAGATAGTTAGTATCTTTAGCTTGATCAGGACGCTGCTCCATCATCGTTCCTGGAGTAACTAATTGAATAATTCCCCGTTTGACCATGCCTTTAGCTTTTTTAGGATCTTCTAGTTGTTCACAAAGCGCTACTTTATAGCCTTTTTCAACCAAAGTATTCACATAAGTATCCACAGCTAAGTGAGGTACTCCGGCCATAGGGATGGGATTTTTGGTTTTATTTGAACGATGAGTTAAAGTCAATTCAAGTATCTGTGCGCCTTTTACTGCATCATCTTCAAACAATTCATAAAAGTCACCGACACGATAAAACAAAAATGCATCAGGATACTGCTGCTTAATTTCATAATATTGCTTCATCATTGGTGTTGTATCTTTTGCTGCCATACGTTACCAAATATCCTTTCTTACAAAAACCTATGTTCTATTATAACGTAAAAACTGATAAAAAATCTTAACTGTTAAAACGCAAAAAATTCTCCATGCTTACTTGCATGAAGAATTTAATTATCTATCAAAATTTAACCTTACAGATATGCATTCTTTTGTAAATCATACATTTCCTTATACTTTGGATTAGTCTGCAACAATTTAGCATGCGTATCAAAACCACTAATTTTTCCACGATCTAAAAATAGTACTTTATCAGCAAACCTCACTGCTGACAATCGGTGAGTAACAAAGAAAATTGTCTTTTTATCATTTTCTTTCAAAAAGCGTTGATAAATTTCTGATTCACTTTTTGCATCTAAGGCTGCCGTTGGTTCATCTAAAAATTCAATCTTACCATCAGCATATAAGTCTCGTGCTAAAGCTACTTTTTGCCATTGACCGCCCGACAAATCAGTTCCATTTTCAAAATCCTTAGCCAGCATCGTATTCAGATTAAGATGATCATTAACTAATAAATCACCCAATCCAGCTGCTTTAAGAACATTATTTACCCTATCTTTATTGAATGAATATCCGGTAATCACGTTTTCTTTAAGAGTTAATTTAAAGCGAGAAAAGTCTTGAAAAGTAGCTGATAAATTTTTATGTAAGTCAAAGATATTAATGTCTTTTAAATCATAGTTATCAACAGAAATTTTTCCATTAGTCGGGTCATAAAAACGCATTAATAATTTTACCAAAGTAGACTTTCCCGACCCATTTTCTCCAACAACTGCAATCTTTTCTCCACTTTTAACTGAGAAACTAACATTGTGCAAAACCTCAGTATCAGAAAATGGATATGTAAAAGACAGATTCTTAACATTAATATCATTAAAATCATCGGGGAAACTTTGCGTACCATTCTTAAAGTCATCTTGATATCCAAGAAAATTAAAGTATTTTTCAATCCACAACAATGAGTCATATAGCAAACTACTGTCTTCCACTACTCGCGCCATGCTAGTAGAAATATAGCCGATCACTGAAACAAACATCAATAAGACGCCAACTTCTAATGCACCTGTTCTTACTGAATTAGTAAACCAATAAAAACCATAGCCAAACACTCCGACAGTTAATACAACAAACAGTGAACTAGTCGCAAGTTGCTTTTTACGAATTTGATTAACATCCCTTTTAGTCTGTTTAAATAAAGTCGTATACTTTTCAATAATTTTAGGAAACATATTAAAAAGTCTAACTTCTTTAGCATCCCTGCGATCAAGCAATAGTCCACTGTAGTAGTGCAAATACCTAGCGTTCTTGCTTCTTTCAACCATTGTTTCAAATGACTGTTGTTGGATACGATAGTAAGAAATACTTTGTGGTACCATGACTACTAATAAAAGCAAAGCTAGCCACCAATTGTATCGTGCCAGATAAATTAACATAAAAGCTAGCGTTAGAAATGATTGCAAAACCGATACACCAAAAACAATTAAATTAACTGGACGCCAGCTTGCATCATCTCTGAGCATTTGTAAATCGTCAAAATACTTACTGTCATCAAAAATACTGATTGATTGTAAGTCTGCTGATTTTTTCATCAAGGTAATATTGATGAAGCCTGTTAACTTATCTGTTAGAACTCCCTGAACCATAGTTGAAAGGGATGGTAAAAATTGTTGAAATGCAGTAGCAACAATCCAGACAACTATCATTTCCATAAACGGAGAATGATTAGTAACTTGATCAATTACCTTTTGACCAGCAGCCACAGCCATTAATGGAATTACTGCTTGAAGTGGTGTTAATAATAAAACAAATGTTGCAACTAAAGGAGCTGATTTAAAGAATAAACGATAAGTTTGAATTAATTCTTTGAAATATTGAGTAAATTTTTGTAAATGTTTCATTTTGTCTAATCTCCTTAATGAACGGATTTAACAAAATGAATTTTAGTTATTTTCCGCCCATCTATTATCTAGTAATTTGTTCATCTTGATGAGCGTTTAATACTACCGTTGGCATACCTTTAATCCTCCTTGGTTAATAATTTTATTAAATTATATCACATTAAATAAAATTTTGATTAAATCATTTTTATCTTTTACACAAAAACACTCCATGAAGTGTATCATGGAGTGTTTTAAATTCGCTTAAATTAGTTAATGCAATTAATCTTAAATTACATTCCCATTCCCATACCTGGGTTTGGAGCAGCTGGAGCAGCATTCTTGTTATCTTCTGGTTCATCAGCAACAACAGCTTCAGTAGTTAATAACAATGCAGCAATTGAAGCAGCATTTTGAAGAGCTGAACGAGTTACCTTAGTTGGGTCGATGATACCAGCTTTAACCATGTTTTCCCATTTGTCAGTTGCAGCATTGTAACCAACTTCTGGGTCTTCATGTTCTAAGTGATCTAAGATAACTGAGCCGTCTTTACCAGCGTTTTCAGCAATTTGACGTACAGGTGCGCCTAAAGCTTTCATAACAATGTTTACACCAGTTTGTGCATCTTGACTGTCGCCTTCCACGTGACCTTGGATGGACTTCATAACGTCAACTAATGCAGTACCACCACCAGCAACGTAACCTTCTTCAACAGCGGCACGGGTTGCGTTCAAGGCATCTTCGATTCTGTACTTTCTTTCTTTCAATTCAGTTTCAGTAGCAGCACCAACCTTGATTACAGCAACACCACCAGCAAGCTTAGCAAGACGTTCTTGTAATTTTTCACGATCAAAGTCTGAATCAGCTTCAGCAATTTGCTTCTTGATTTGATCTACACGTTCTGCGATAGCTTCTTTAGAGCCGGCACCTTCAACAATAGTAGTTGAGTCCTTAGTTACAGTAACCTTACCAGCTTTACCTAATTGATCAATCTTAGTGTCCTTTAATTCAAGGCCTAAGTCTGAAGAAATTACAGTACCACCCGTTAAGATAGCAATATCTTCAAGCATTGCCTTACGACGATCACCAAAGCCAGGAGCCTTAACAGCTACAACATTGAAAGTACCACGGATCTTGTTCAAAACAAGAGTTGGTAAAGCTTCACCGTCAACATCATCAGCAATAATTAACAAGCTCTTGCCTTGTTGAACGATTTCTTGAAGTAATGGCAAGATATCTTGAATGTTTGAAATCTTCTTGTCAGTGATTAAGATGTAAGGGTTGTCTAAGTCTGCTTCCATCTTGTCGTTGTCAGTTACCATGTATTGTGATAAGTAACCACGATCAAATTGCATACCTTCAACTACTGATAATTCAGTATCGATACCCTTTGATTCTTCAATAGTAATAACACCATCGTGACCAACTTTTTCCATTGCGTCAGCGATCAAGTTACCAACTTCTTTAGAAGCTGATGAAACTGAAGCAACTTGAGCAATTTCGTCTTTAGTACTTACTTGGTGACTAATCTTATGTAATTCATCAACAGCTGCCTTAGTAGCAGTTTCAATACCGCGACGAATACCTACAGGGTTTGCACCAGCAGTAACGTTCTTCATACCTTCACGAACGATTGCTTGAGTTAAAACAGTAGCAGTAGTAGTACCGTCACCAGCAATATCATTAGTCTTTTGAGCAGCTTCAGCAACAAGCTTTGCACCCAAGTTTTCAAAATGATCTTTTAACTCAATGTTTTTAGCAATAGTTACACCGTCGTTAGTAATGTCAGGAGCACCGTAGCTCTTTTCCAAAACAACATTTCTACCCTTAGGACCAAGTGTAGTCTTAACAGTATCTGCTAACTTATCAACACCCTTTAATAATGAGTGTCTTGCATTTTCAGAAAATTTAATCTCTTTAGCCATATTTATATGCCACCTTTTTATCTATTTTTATTACTTAACGACTGCTAACAAATCGCTTTCACGAAGAACTAAGTACTTTTCGCCTTCGTACTTCAAGTTAGTGCCAGAGTATTTATCGAAAAATACAGTTTCACCTTTTGCTACTGACATTGGAATTAAGTCGCCATTCACATTGCGCTTACCTTCACCGACAGCAATAATTTCACCCATTTGGGGCTTTTCTTTAGCGTTAGAAGCCAGGACAATGCCCCCAACTTTTTCTTCTTCTTCGTCTTTAACTTTTACGATCACGCGATCACCGATTGGTTGTAACACGTTATGTCCCTCCTATTTATTAATAATCATGTTGATATTTAGCACTTTCATAAGCTGAGTGCTAACTTACAATTAAAATAGTAACTTGTTTTCAAAATAATTGCAAGCATTTACACACAAAAATTAGCACTTTATTTAAAAAAGTGCTAATTTCATAATATTTAATTTTACTGACTAATATAATCAAGCAGCCTAAACATAATCTCTTTGTTTTTCGCTGGGACTCCATGATTTAAGATTTCTTGTGGAGTTTGATGTAAATCATTATTATCAAGCGCATAAGAGCCGTCGTTGACTACAATTTCTCTTAAATTATCTAATTCCGGCTCAAAGTGAAACTGCAAGCCGATCACTTTTTTACCTAAAATAAAGCCCTGATTTTTAACTAAATCGCTTGAAAATAAGAGCTTAGCTTGGCTAGGAATTTGCGCCATTTGCTGATGCCAATGAAGAACTTCTACTTCTTTAGGAATGTCTAAAATTTGATTATTTTTTAAATAAACTGGTGCCCAGCCGACTTCTTTATGCGGTGCATCTAAAACTTCATATCCCAACGCCTTAGCAATTTGCTGGGCACCTAGACAAATACCAATAATGGGCTTGTCTTGCTTAATTAATTCATTGATTAAATTGCGCTCTTTAGCTAACCATGCAAAATTATCATTAGGACTCATCGGTCCACCTAAAATAACTAACATATCGGTTTCAGAACTAGTTGGTAATTTACCAAATTGAGCCGGATGATAAATATACATATCATGATGATTATCATGAGCCCACGTTTGAATTGAACCGGGGCCTTCATTTGGAGTGTGCTGCAAAACGTTAATTCTCATTTTTTCTCCTTATCTTTGGGCCAAAACAAAAATAATAATAAAAAGATAAGTCCTAAAACTAGCTCCCATAAAAAGGGCTGCTGCCAGGAAAATAAAAATCCAACTCCAGAAGCTGTATATCTAATGATATAAACAATCAAGCTAATGAAGGCAATTCCCCAGCTGATAATTGTCATATTTTTAAAAAACATTCTCATCTTCGACATCGTATTACCCTCTTTCATCTAGTACTAGATATATTTTACCGTAAGATCGCCCATACTAGACTTACCTTGCAAAATTAAAGTTGGACCATCACTATCTTTTTTTGGCCGATCTGGAATAGATATCTCGCCAAAACCGCTGTCAATATTGCTTCTAACTTTCCAATTATCTGGCAGATAAAAAGTGACATCCCCCAAAGAAACATTTATATTTGCATAAACTACATCACCAGCTGCTTTGGCATCATCTAAGTAAACTTTCACATCGCCCATCGAAGAATTTACACTGACTGAGCGTAGATTCTTAGAGTGAATAAAACGTGATACATCCCCCATTTTAGAAGAAATTACTACATTTTCTCCATCATTAGACTCAACTGTAGTTTGAGACTTTTTTCCATTTTTATCACTATTTACTTCATATTTTAAATTCTTTAAATCCGACCAGTTAACATTAACTTTCTTGCCATTAACTACAACATTTGGCTTAAAATTCCTTTTAAAAAGCATATTAAGCCCAACAGAAATCAATGCTGCAGCTACAAGCACTGTCCAAGGAACAATTGCTTGGATATGAAGTGGCTTAGCGTAAATAATCAACAAAAATGCTATCGAAAATACTGTTCCACTAATACTCTTATTCATTAAAGAAAAAATTGCGCCAACTGCAAAAACTACTGTCCAAACAACCGACCAAAAACCAACATGCAATGCCACTAAGTGCAATTGATCTAAAACTAAAAATACAGCTGCTAATAATAATGCGACGCCTAAAATAATTCTTTTACTATGCGTTCTACTCATTTTGAAAGCCTTCTTTCTTCAAGTTTTTGTCTTAATTCACGATAATAACGTCTTGAAACATAGACTGTTTTATAAGAATCATAAAATTCAATCTGACAATTTGAAATCGACCTTGTTAATGCGTAAATCTGATCTAAATTCAAAATCGTTGATTTTGATACTCGCATAAACTGTCCCACAAGCAATTTTTCTAATTCATATAATTTATGCTTAACCAAAAAGGACTGCCTTTTCGTATGAGCCATTACTTGCTTACTGTCAGTTTCAAAAAAGAGAATCTCGTTCAAGTTCAAATAGTAGGCTTTATCATCTATATACCCTTCAATTTGATCAGGATGATTCGATTCTTGCGTTAGCAAATGATATAAATGCTCAACTTCAGGCGTTAAACTTTTTGCATGAATTGTAATCTGAGTATCATTTTGATCAGGATCTAAATCCAAATTAACTTTCACGATCTTCACTTCCTCAATTACTTGATGCTTATATTAAACATGATATTTAAATTAAAATCTAGTGAAACTGAATAAGTGGTCAAAAATTTATTCCAAGTGGCAAAAAAAGCCCCAGAGCAAAACTCTGAGGCCTTAAAAAAATATATAAATTATTTTTCTTTATCTGAATCTAAGAAGTAAATCAACGTCTGTAATTCCGTAGCTAAATCTACATTTTGCACCCGAACATCTGCTGGTGCTGATAAACGCAGTGGTGTGAAATTCATAATTCCCTTTATACCTGCTTCAATCATTTCATCAGCTGTCTTTTGTGCAGCACTTTGAGGAACTGATAAAATAGCAATCGTAATTTGCTGTTCTTGCAATTGTTTCTTCATTTCGCTCATATCATATACAGGCACTCCACTCATAATAGTCCCCGTAATTTCAGGATTAATATCAAAAGCAGCTGAAATTCTGATATTATTAGTTCTCTTGAAGTTATAATTAAGTAGCGCATGTCCCATATTACCAACACCAACTAGGGCAACGTTAGTTAAGGTATCTTGATTCAAAATCTTTTTAAAAAAGTTAAGCAAATTCTTAACGTCATAACCATAGCCGCGCTTGCCCAAAGCACCAAAATATGAAAAGTCACGTCTAATTGAAGCTGAATCAACTTGGACAGCTTCTGATAATTCAGTAGATGAAACCTTTTCTTTACCTTCATCATTTAAAAATATTAAATACCGATAATATAGTGGCAATCTTTTGGCAGTTGCCTTGGGAATTTTTATTTCTTCGTTCATCTACATACCCCTTCTCACTTGTGAATGTGAAATCTTTACTAATCAAATCAATAATACGCGTATCATTAAGGAAAAATCAAGTATTATTTTTCACAAATATTCAAAATTAGACTGCTTTTTATTATTTTTCACAATATAGAAGTTATTTTGCCTACAAAAGCCCTATGTTACAATATTTGCTAGGAGAAAATTATTATGATTATTGCACAAGGACAAAATCTAGAACAACGCTTCGGCGCAAATACTATTTTTTCAGGAGTTAGTTTTTCTATTCCTGATAACGCCAGAATTGGTTTAGTTGGGCCTAATGGTGCCGGAAAGACCACCTTATTAAAAATCATGACTGGTCAACAAGAACCAACCCATGGCGAATTTACTATTAATAAAGGCATTAAAGTCGGCTATATTGCTCAGGAAAACGGTCTGGATGAAAATAAGACTATTTGGGATGAAATGCTGACAGTGTTTAATGATTTAATTCAAAAAAATAAAAAGATTACTGCTCTGCAGCAAGAAATTGCTGATCATCCTGAAGATCAAGCCTTGCTCAAGCGCTATGATCAAATGTCTTATGAATTTGAGCAAGAAGGTGGCTTTACTTATCAAGCTGAAATTAAAAGCATTTTAAACGGCTTTAACTTTAAAGAAGCTACCTGGCATAAAGTAATCGGTACTTTGTCCGGCGGTGAAAAAACACGCCTGGCTTTTGTAAAACTGCTTTTGCAAAAGCCACCATTGCTTTTACTTGACGAACCAACCAACTATCTCGATTTAGATACGTTAGATTGGCTAGAAGCATTCTTGAAGAATTATCAAGGCGCAATTGTTACTGTCTCACACGACCAGTACTTCTTAGATCATTTAGCAAATCAAATTTTTGAATTAGATTTTGGTAAGCTGACTACTTTTAAAGGTAATTACACGCAATACACTAAAGAGCGTGAACTGATGAACACCCAACAAGAAGCAGCTTATGAAAAACAGCAAGAACAAATCAAAAAAGATGAAGAATTCATCCAAAAGAATTTGGTTCGTGCTACTACAACTAAGCGTGCTCAAAGTCGACGTAAACGATTAGAAAAAATGGAACGTCTAACACCACCTAAGCATAAGTCAAAAGTTAGAATTCATTTTTCAAGCGATCACCCATCGGGTAAAGAAGTATTAATTCTAAAAGACTTAACTATCGGCTATCCAGATAAAACGATGGTTTCAGATATTGACTTTCAAGTTAACAAAAACGATCGTGTAGCTATCATTGGACCAAATGGTATTGGTAAATCCACCTTATTAAAGACAGTCATGAAGCAGCTTAAGCCCAAATCTGGTTCTATTAAATATGGTGCCAGCTTAGAGATTGGCTATTATGACCAAGAATTACAAGGACTTGATCCCTCTAAGACTGTTTTAGACACAATTTGGGATCGTCACAAGACAATGCCAGAAAAAGACGTGCGTTCAATTTTAGCTAGTTTCTTATTTACTGCTAAAGACATTGATAAAACGGTTGGTCAACTTTCTGGTGGTCAAAAAGCTCGTTTAACTTTAACAGTTTTATCATTAGAACACGACAACTTCTTGCTTATGGATGAGCCAACCAACCACTTGGACATTGAAGCTAAAGAAGTACTCGAAAATGCCTTATCAGATTATGACGGCACTTTGCTCTTTGTTTCTCACGACCGTTACTTCATTAACCAACTAGCTAATAAGATCGTGGTTGTTCAAGATGGTAAAGCAAAGATCTACGAAGGTAATTATTCTTACTATCTTGATGAAAAGACTAAACAAGCACAGATTCAAGAAGCTGTTGCGAAAACTGAAACTACACAAACTTCTAATCCAGTTGAAAATAAAGGTAAGCTTTCTTATCAAGAACAAAAAGCACGTGATTCTCAAAAGCGTAAGTTAGAACGCGCAGTTAGCGATAGCGAAAAAGAAATCGAAGAGCTTGAAAATCAAGAAAAAGAAATTCAAGAAGAAATGGCAAATCCAGATATTGCTGCTTCTTTTGAAAAACTTGGGCCTTTGCAAGAAAAATTATCCGCAGTTCAAGAAAAACTAGATAAAGCTAATGCGGCTTGGGAAAAAGCAATTGATGAATTAGATAATTTTGAATAAAGAAGAAACCTCCAGCACTGATATTACTCAGCGCTGGAGGTTTTTTACTCGTTATTTTTCGTTATTCTTAATTATTATCAACTGCCCTAAAATCATGCACAATTCTGGAAAAAACATTGTTTTAAACGATAAAATGCTAGGTTCTATAAATATTATCAACGTAATCAACAAAAGTGCTGTGGTAATAATTACTACTCCCAGATTAGATTTTTCATAACTACTGGAGGACAATTTTATCCTTTTCAATTTTCCATAAATTAGCATCCCTAAACTAACAATTAAATATAGTGCAATTAACCAAATCAATATTCCAAAAATTATATAATGTCTTCCTCCATAATGACTAGCAAACTATGATATACTTTCCACTTATATTATATACCTTCCATTACTTCTCAAAATATTGTTTAATTTTTCTTTTCGCACTAAAAGCAAATTGAATTTCTTCACCTGAAGGAAAAATAATTAATCTTTTTTTCAAATCAACACGAGCAATATTCTCCATATTAACTAAATATGATTGCGATACTTTGATAAATTTAGGAACTTCATCTTGGACATTTTTAATATCGCCAGTAAATTCTCCAACTTCATTATTAGCCACAATTTTTAATCTATGTGGAAAAGGCGTTGTTGAAATGTAATAAATATCATTAATGTTTATTCGATAAAAACCATTTCCTACTTGGTAAGTAAATAGATCAGCTTGACTTTGACTAAATTCAGTTATTTTAGTACTTGCTTTTTCTAAGTCACGACTAATTTTTGCCTGAATTTTTTCTTCATTATCATTTTTAATAATATAATCAAGAGCCTCAATTTGACGTTCAAATGTTAACAATGCTAATTCATCATGCGTTGTCATAAAAATAATTTGAGCATTTTCTTGTTGATTGCGAATAAAATTAGCAAGTTCAATACCATTGGCATCGTCAGGATTATCGCTTAATTGAATGTCTAAAAAATAAATATCAGCACAATTCGAAGAAAGAGCTTTAATTGCATCATCATAAGAATAAAACTTATCTGTAATTTCATACCTACTATTTTCGTCAGACAAAACAGTGCAAGATTTTTGAATCATTTCAGCCAAATGAGCATTTTGATTTTCGTCATCTTCGCAAATGGCTATTTTATAAGTTCGCATCTTATTCATCCCCTATTATATTCAATTTAAAGATAAACCAGTCTTGTTTCACTTGATAATTAATAAATAAGTTAGGATATTTTGCTCTAATCTGATTTATATTTGATAGTCCCAATCCTTGATGCTTATTTTTAGTGGAATATCCAGCTTGTTGAATTTTAGACACTTCTATGTCATTTGACATCTTATTTTCAATTTCAAAAATAAAAGAGTTCTTATTTTGGAACATATAAGATTTTATTTCAGCAGTAGAATTATTCTCACTTGCTTCAATTGCATTGTCAAAAACAATTCCAATTATTCTACTTAAATCAAACGGATCAATGAACTTATCCAAATTATCAATTACAGTACTGCATTCAAAACTAAACTTGATGTGCTTTTTTTCGATCTCATTTATTTTACTAATGAGCAAACTTTTCATTTGTAGATCTTTAATTCGAGTTAAATTCTTATACTTTTCAAAACTTCCCTGATCAAGCTCTTTTTTGGAATAAGTGTCTAATTTTTCTAAGAGCTTAGAACTATCTTCTTGTGAAGCCAGCGACCGCAAACTTAAAAGCATATTTTGATAATCATGTTTGAAACGACGCAGTTTTTCTTCACTATATTCCAAATTTTTAAGATAGGCTTCAAGATTTTGTTCTCTTTCTTGTTTTAGTTTATTTTTTAGGCTTCGCTTGTATATTTTATTTTGAGCATAAAAAGCATAGATCATAAATAAGAATTGAACAAATAAAAGCATACTGCTAATTAAAATACCAGAAACATCTTGATCAGCTCGCATAATAATTAATCCAATTACATGCAAGGCTGCAAAAGCATAAACTATTA
Organism: Lactobacillus hominis DSM 23910 = CRBIP 24.179; assembly: GCF_000296835.1. GTDB lineage: Bacteria > Bacillota > Bacilli > Lactobacillales > Lactobacillaceae > Lactobacillus > Lactobacillus hominis. The sequence continues at coordinate 48,188 of NZ_CAKE01000002.1, forward strand.
ACCCTAATAGTAAATAATTGTTTTCTCGAGTAAACAATTGATAAAGTTTTAATTTTTCTATTGAGACAAGAACTAGGATAAAGTAAATTACAGCAATTGGGACCATATATACAGCAAGTGCTGGTAATAGCATTGCAATTAATCTTAAAAATAGATCTCCTGCATAAGTGAACAAGTTTGCAAATAAAATAGTGCTGATAGTGGTAACTATCCTATTTTTCATACTGTACAAGCAAATAACTATTATCAAAAAGACTAGTTGACTAATTAGAAAATCAGGGATGGCTAAACTAGCTGCCAAAACAATGATAATTTTGATGAGATCTTTTCTTAAACTTAATTTACGCTGGTTTAATCTATAAAAAAGTAATAATTGATATGCATCGAAAAAGAAATACATTAGATAATTGAAAATTGCGAACATTATTAAGCCTAGCTTTCTAAAATAAGTCTTAGAATACCATGTAATAAGCCAACAGAAAAGAGGATGATTGTGAATCATCCTCTTTAATCTTACCATGTACCAAAAGATGGAACATAAGCCCAATTAATATCCATATATATTCTCTTATTTCTATGAGTATTATTGTAATTTTGTAATTGCATGGCCAGCCCCTTATAATACAACGAACCAAATGTTGCAATTTTATATTTAGTGACATGACTAATAAGACCAAGTACATCATTATAATGACTATATTTATTTACGGTATATGCTACTGCTGCATTGGAACTGTAATATGAACGTTGTCCCCACCAGAACCATTTAGCTTGTAATCCTGGTCTAATACTAAATGCACCTTGAATAAACATAGTATACGGATTATATTGAACAATTTCTTTAGTTTCTGGATCAATTAGGAGATTATTACTTTTAATTCCATTATTTATGTTTTTAATTTATTGTTGAGCTAAACGGATTTTATTTACTGAAATATTCGTATTTTCTGGAATATTTAGAACAAATTCATTATTTTTCACATTAACATATTGATCGATCTCACTTATATCATTTTGCGATAAACTATTATCACTAACTTGTTGGCTAGATTGTGGAACCGTTGCTGCTTGAACATGGTTTACATTAATAATTGCAAAAGCTAAGGTTGCAGCACCAAGTAAAACATATTTTTTAATCTTCATTATTTTAACTTCCTTTTCTTAACTAAAAATACAATCAAAAATATCAATCCCAAAACAAGACTATAAAAACTTACAGCATACATCGCTAAATCCCAATTATCTTTTGATAAATAAACCGAAAGAAAGTTAATTAAGGCAAGTCCCATAAAGGCAATTGCTAAAACAAGCCAAATTCTTTCAGGATGATTTTTACTTATCAATAATCCAATAATAATGAGTGCGGCAATTACAATTAAATCTATCATCATTTTGTTCGACCTCCATTTTTGATTTCGTAAGTAGTATATCTGCTTTAGATTTCTTATTTCATTAACTTCAAATTCGTTAATTATCTATTCAAATTCATACAAAAAACTCCAGTGCCAACAAAATCAGCACTGGAGCTTTAATTTTTAATCTAATCCACACTTTTTGAAAATATCATCCACATGACGCAAGTGATAATGATAATCAAATGCATCATCAATATCTTCTTTAGAGAGATAATTCATAATTTCGCTATTTTCCACAAGTGGCCGGAATTGCTTTTGTTCATTCCAAGACTTAGCAGTTAGCTTTTGCACCATATCATATGCTTTTTCACGTGATAATCCTGCTTCATCAATTAACTTAAGCAATACTCTTTGTGAATAAATCAAACCATAAGTCCGATCCATATTCTTGAGCATTGTTTCTGGGAATACATCTAAGTTAGTCAAAATTCGATTGAAGCGGTGAAGCATATAATCAATTGCAATTGTTGTGTCTGGCAAAATCACACGCTCAGCACTTGAATGAGAAATATCGCGCTCATGCCATAAAGCAACATCTTCATAAGCAGTCACAATATGTCCGCGAACTACCCGAGCCATTCCGCATAAATTCTCTGATCCAATTGGATTACGCTTGTGCGGCATTGCAGATGAACCTTTTTGACCTGCTCTAAAGTGTTCTTCAACTTCATGAATTTCACTACGTTGCAGGCCTCGAATTTCTGTTGCCCAATTTTCGATGCTAGTTGCAATTAAAGCAAGCATCGCAATATATTCTGCATGCAAATCTCTAGGCAAAACTTGACTAGTAATTGGCTGCTGAGTTAAGCCTAATTGTTTCATCACGCTCGTTTCAACAGCTGGTGGAACATTGGCAAACGTTCCAACGGCACCGGAAATCTTACCAGATTCAACGCCTTTAGCAGCATGTTCAAAACGTTCAATATCACGGTTAATTTCGGCATACCAGCGAGCAAGCTTTAAGCCAAAAGTAGTTGGTTCTGCTTGAACGCCATGAGTGCGTCCCATTTCAACCGTATATTTATATTTCTTAGCTTTTTCGGCAATCGTCTTTTTTAATTCATGCAAGTCTTTTCTGATGATTTCATCGGCTTGCTTAAGCAATACGCCTTGAGCAGTATCAACTACATCTGTTGAAGTAAGACCAAAGTGAACCCACTTTTTTTCTTCGCCCAAACTTTCAGAAACAGTCCGTGTAAAAGCAACCACATCATGGTGCGTTACTTGTTCAAGTTCTGCTACGCGCTCAGCAGTAAAGGATGCATTTTTAGCAATTTTTTCAGCATCTTGTTTTGGCACTTCACCAAGCTCTGCCCAAGCATTTGTTGCTGCAATTTCAACTTTCAACCAAGCTGAATATTTATTTTCATCTGTCCAAACTTTGCCCATTTCTGGACGAGTATAACGCTCTAACATAAATTACATTTCCCATGGATTTCTTAAAACAATAGTTTGCTCTCTATCAGGACCTACAGAAACGGTTACCAAAGGAAGCCCTGTCACTTCTTCAATTCGAGCTAAAAACTTTTTCGCATTTTCTGGCAAGTCTTCATATTTCTTAACTTGAGTAATATCTTCATCCCAAGCTGGTAATTCTTCATAAACAGGCTTACAGCGATATAATTCTTTCAAACTAGCTGGGTAATAATCGATCTTTTCGCCATCTAATTCATAAGCAGTTGCAATCTTAACTGAATCAAAGCCTGAGAAAATATCAAGCAAGTTCAAACTTAAGCCGTTAATACCAGCAACGCGTTTTGCATGACGTAAAGCAACAGAGTCAAACCAGCCAACTCTACGTGGACGGCCAGTTACAGTACCATATTCATGAGCAGTTTCACGAATGCGATCGCCTACTTCATCTAATAGTTCAGTAGGAAATGGACCAGCACCAACGCGAGTAGTATAAGCTTTACATACGCCAATCACAGTATTCAAGCGATTAGCACCCATACCGATACCAGAAGCAATACCACCAGAAATAGTATTCGATGAGGTAACAAATGGATAAGTTCCTTCGTCAATATCAAGCATCACGCCCTGAGCACCTTCAAACAATACTTTTTCATCGTTATCAAGAGCATCGTTAACTAAAACAGAAGTATCAGTAACGTATTTCTTCATCTTTTGACCGTATTCATAATACTTGTCAAAAATATCTTCAAACTTCAATGCAGGCTTACCATAAACCTTAGTGAATAATTCGTTTTTAACTTTTAAATTAGCACGTAATTTTTCTTCAAAAGTATCTTTTTCAAGTAAATCGCAAACGCGGATACCAATTCTTGAAGCCTTATCCATATAAGTTGGTCCAATACCATTCTTAGTAGTACCAATCTTGTTAGCACCTTTAGCTTCTTCTTGATATTCATCTTGCTTGATATCATAAGGCATAATGATGTGAGCACGATTAGAAATTCTCAACTTGCTAGTATCAATACCATTTTTTTCCAAGTTATCTAATTCTTCAAACATAACTTCTGGATTGATAACTACACCATTACCAATAACTGCACCTTTGGAAGCAGCAAAAATACCTGATGGAATTAAACGCATCTTGAAATCTTTACCATCAATTTCGATAGTATGTCCGGCGTTATTCCCACCATTTGAACGGACTGCCATAGTAGCGTCTTTACTTAAAAAGTCAGTAATCTTTCCTTTACCTTCGTCGCCCCATTGGCTACCTACAACTGCAACTGCTGTCATTTAAGTTCACCTCATAAAAAATTAAAAATCTCAAAACCGAAATCTAGTTTAACAATCGAAAATAATTAAGTCAATCGTTTTCCGAACGTTTTAAATATTTATTCAAAATAAAGTTCAACTTTCATCTTGACTTTTAATATTTTTACCCGTATATTAGCCTGTGTGATTTACAAATAGCGAGGTATTTAATTTGAGTAACTATTTTAGTATGGAAGCATTTGACTACGACGATATCCAATTAGTTCCTAACAAATGTATCATTAAAAGCCGTAAAGAAGCCGATACAAGCGTTAAATTTGGAAACCGAACATTTAAGATTCCTGTTGTTCCCGCAAATATGGAGAGCGTTATTGATGAAAAGCTAGCTATTTGGCTTGCTGAAAATGATTATTACTATGTAATGCATCGTTTTTATCCAGAAAAAAGAGCCAATTTTATCAAGATGATGCATGATAAAGGCTTATTTGCATCAATTTCCGTGGGAATTAAAGATAGCGAATACGATTTTATCGACCAACTAGCTAAAGAAAACCTGGTTCCTGAATACATTACAATTGATGTGGCTCACGGTCATTCAAATTTTGTAATTAAGATGATCAAATACATTAAAGATAAATTACCCGATTCCTTTTTAACTGCAGGTAATATTGCTACTCCTGAAGCTGTACGTGAATTAGAAAATGCTGGAGCCGATGCTACCAAAGTCGGTGTAGGACCTGGCCGAGCTTGCATTACTAAATTAAAAACAGGTTTTGGAACTGGTGGCTGGCAATTAGCAGCTTTAAGAATGTGCTCCAAAGCAGCCAGCAAGCCTTTAATTGCTGATGGCGGAATTCGTCATAATGGCGATATTGCTAAATCAGTTCGATTTGGCGCAAGCATGGTGATGATCGGCTCGCTTTTTGCTGGTCATGAAGAATCTCCTGGCAATATTATCAAGATTGACGGTAAAACTTACAAACAATACTGGGGCTCTGCTTCTGAGGTCCAAAAAGGTGCTTATCGCAACGTTGAAGGAAAACAAATGCTAGTTCCTTATCGTGGCTCTATTAAAGATACCTTACAAGAAATGCAAGAAGATTTACAATCTTCAATTTCTTACGCTGGAGGCAAAGACTTAAACGCAATTCGTTTAGTCGATTATGTAATTGTAAAATCCTCAATCATGGATGGCGATAAATAGATAAACAAAAAATCTCACTGTCAAATTTTCAAGCAGTGAGATTTTTTGTTGATTTCAGTTAAAAGTTGGCAATAACTCTAAAGAATGCAAACAGCAATGCATACGCAATTGCCAATGCTGCGCTGTAAATAACAGCACCATAAAATGGATCGTGCATTACTGGTTCGTCATCAGGATTGCCACGTAAAGCTACTACAAATGAGCCTAAGCTAAATAAACTACCAAATAAAATGAATAAGTTATAGCCAGCACTAATAATTCCTGAATTTACTGTAAATAATAAGCAAATAAAGGCAATTACAGCAACTATAGTATTGCAGTTGCTTGCTTGAGTAACACGATTTACATAGTGCCAGAAACCTTTTACTGTACCAAATATAAATAAATGTCCGACCATTGAACATAAAATGGTAACTACTTGGAATAAAAGTAAGATAATAATTAAGTCAAATACCAAGTTCGTTACTTGAGCACCAAACAAGCCAAATAGATGGATTCCAAAAAATGCATTTGCAAAAGAAGATCCCGCTATTGCCATTCCGATAAATAATAATGCGTCTTCCCAAAGCAAAGTTACAATTCCATACCATGGGGCAGCTCCACCTTCACTATTCATTGGATAACGCCATGATCTGTAGATCCATCTCCAATAACCAATTGACTCTTGCTCATCTTTATTTAAACTAACGTCGCTTACATCTTGTCCACAATTTGAACAAAACTTTGCATCTGCAGACATTTTCTGCCCGCACTTTGGACATTCTTTCATTTTGCTTACCTCCTCATTAGTCTCGTAACATGCATCTTTATTATACCAACCAGCAAAGTAAACAATAAGTATTAGCACTCAGAGAAAAAATAAAGCTAGCGAATACTAGCTTTATTTTTTAATTTAACATACTTTGTGCATAAGGTAATTCTAACGAAGGATCTGCATTTAAATGTTCATCGCTAAATTTGCCTGCATTATACAAATTATAAGCGGCAGCACCAATCATTGCTGCATTATCACCACACAATTTTAAGTCTGGTAAAATTACTTTTGGCTTAATGTCAGAAGGCAATTTTTCAATTTCTTCAGCTAAACGATCACGCAAACCATGGTTAGCAGCTACCCCACCACCTAAAATAAAGGTCTTAGGCTTATACTGCTTAATGGCTCTCATTGTCTTATGACTCAATACATCAACAACAGAAGCTTGAAAACTAGCAGCTAAATCATATTTATTCAGCTTTTCATGAATTTGATCTGCATGGTGGCAAGTGTTGATAAAAGCACTCTTTAATCCGGAAAATGAAAAGTCATAGTCATCATCTTCCATCATTGCTCTTGGAAAATGGAAAGTATCCTTCCCCTTATGTGCCCATTCATCAATGGTCTTACCAGCAGGATAATTAACGCCTAGTACTCGGCCGATTTTATCATAAGCTTCTCCTGCAGCATCATCACGAGTATCGCCAATAATTTCAAAATGGATTGGATCATGCATTAAAACAATTTCAGTATGACCACCGGATACTTGCAAAGCTAATGCTGGGTATTCAATTTCATCTTTAAGTTGGGCAGCCATAATATGGCCCATAATATGGTCGACTCCAATTAAAGGAATTCCTGTTGCCATAGAAGCAGCTTTTGCAGCACTAACTCCAATTAAAAGCGCACCAACTAATCCTGGACCATAAGTTACGGCAATGGCATCAATATCTTTCCAGCTTGCTTTGGCTTGCTCAAGAGCTTGTTTAGTAATTTGCGTAATTACTTCAATATGGTGACGACTAGCTACTTCTGGGACTACTCCACCAAAGCGTTGGTGCGATTTGATTTGAGTAGCTACTACTAAACTTTCAATTTCACGTCCATTTTTAATGACGGCAGTTGAGGTTTCGTCACATGAACTTTCAAAAGCTAAAATTCGAATATCTTTTTTTGTCACTTTATAATTTCCTTCTTTTTAATATCGGACAATTTCAAAATCATGCTTAAAGCATCCGCATGTTCAGAGATATAATAATTTCTTCTTACAAAATTAGGCTCAAAACCCAATTTTTTATAAACTCCCTTGGCTTGCTCATTATCAGTACGTACTTCTAATGTCATTTGAACAGCATTATTTTTTCGCGCTAAATCAATCATTAACTTCAATAAAAACGTACCAATACCCTGATGTTGATAAGCGGGCTTTACTGCAATATTAGTGATATGGCCTTCTTGAGCTTGCATGCGCATCCCAATAAAAGCTACCAAAGTAGAACCTTCATAAACCACTAAATAAATCGAATTAGTATGTTTTTGCAATTCGTTTTTAAACGAAAACTTATTCCACGGGGTTCTACCTGAATAAACTTCTTGCTCTAAAACAAGCAAATCAGAAATATTTTCATCGCTTGCTTTCATCACTTGCAAGGTTTGACCGTTTAGCCTCATTGCAAATGGTGAAAAAGATAAGTCAATTTTATCTGGATGAAAAAAGTAACTAAACTTCTTCCACATAATCGCTATCAGGTCCATAAGCTTTTCCTGTCTTCTTATGCCAATCTAACTCAGCTTGCGTTCTGCGCAAATATTTTGGAATCATTTCATCAGGATCCATAGGTTGAGCATCAAGTGCTAATAAGCCGATATTTTTAGCACTAACTTGATTTACATCTTTAGCCTGCATAAAATTATCGTTTCCTAACAAATCGCTGATTTCTTGACGATATTTGTCGATATCGCTACCTACAAAAATTAACTTGTGCACGGAGGCTACTTGCTTAGCTTTTTTAATTAGTTCATCAAGATGATAGTGACCATCTTCAACCAGATTCTTAACTTCGCCGTTTTCTTTAACATAAATGCCAGCAAAGAAGTTCTTATTTCTGGCATCTAATTCGGCAACAATCACGCCATCTGCCTGTACGCCTTGAGCTAAAGCTGCTAAAGTAGAAACGCCAACTAATTCTTTATTTAAAATTGAACTAAACATCTTCGCAGTTGTAATTCCAATTCTTAAACCAGTATACGAGCCTGGACCTTGAGCTACTGCAAACCTATCAATATCGTTTAAAGTTAAATTATTATCTTTTAAAATTTGACTAATCATAGGATCCAAATGTTCGCTATGATTTCTTTGATCTTCCTCATTTTTTTCAGCGATTAACTTATTATCTTCGCTGATAGCAACACTTAAATGATTAGTTGCTGTTGTCATACTTAAGATCTTCATTAAGATGTTCCTTCTACAAATAAAATTACTTTTTTATTTTAACACGTTGTAAGGCTTTTAAGACGATATAGATCACAATCATCTGAATCCAGGGAACAATTAATTCTTTTAAGATTCTAGATAAAAAGGCGGCTTTTAAATTTAATCCATACAATAAATGAAGCCAGTATGTATTAAGTAAGACATTAACTAATGCTGTTACTAGCAATGTTGAAACAATTATTCGCCAAATTTTAATTGGTTGTTTATAAAAAAAGATGCCGTAAATTAAAGCTCCTAGCATTGCTGAAAGAGTAAAGCCAGGGAAAAATCCCCCTTCAACGCCAAAAGCTGTCGACATTAAAATGTCGCTAACGCCGGCTCCAATGCTGCCCCAGACTGGGCCAAAATAATAGCCTAGCATAGTTAAGCCAATAAACCCAAGCCCCACTTTTAAATAAGCGGGACCAAATTGAATTTTTTGCAAAACAATATTTATTGCAATTAATAAGGCAAGGATGACTAAATCTTGTAAATTTAATCTTAATTTAGTTTCACTCATTGGAATCACACTTTCTAAAAAAGCATGACCCAAGTCATGCTATATTACTTATTCTTCCATTTTAATTCCGCCAAAGCACAAATATCTGATTCGTGCGAGATTAGATGATATGAAATCAAATTATCTTGATCTAATTTTAACTTAGATTGAGCTATTTGACCATACTTTACTTCCTTTTTAAAAGTAATATTGATTGCAGTAAGTTCATGACTATTTAAAAAGTCGCGGTCTAAACTATCTATAATCCAATCAAAATACCGACTATTAGTTAGATGATGGTTTGTGTCCAGATCATAATATCTTACGCGATACGGATTTTCTGTATCATATTGTGATAACTTACGTAGACGTTTAAAGTGGGGCATTTTAGATAGTTTTTGATTATCAAATGCTTTCATTAAATCTTCATTTGCTTCGACAATCTTACGCTTTTTTAAATCTAAGATAACCCACTGGCTTTTAACATCAATAATTTGATTATCATCTTCATCAAAAGCGCCAAAATCGCGATACTCAAAAAAACGATTATAGCCACTGGCATTTGTAGTAAAAGTTATCTTTTCACCAGCTTTAGGCAAGCGCCTGATATCAAATTCATAATCAACAACTACCCAGCCTAATCCTTTTTTCAAAAAATCGCTAATGCCAGCCCCACCAGCTGACAATTGCTTATTGGACGTTTCCATCATGAAGTTAACCAATGATGGCAGCTTTAAGGTTCCATTTTCATCAGTATCGCTATAATTAATTAACTTTTCTTGTCGATAAATTGCCATAATTCGCCTCAGTTTTGATGATACTTATCGTAAAGTTCATTTTTGGAAACATTATTTTCTTTAGCCACTTTTTTAATAGCATCTTTTTTGCTAATATCTTGGTCAACCAATTCATTTACTTGATCAATTAGTTCAGACCAAGACAAAGTTTTCTCCTGTTCAGTATTAGGAGAAACTAAAATTACAAATTCACCCCGTGGATCATTTTCTGCAAAATAATCTTGCACTTCTTCAATACTTCCACGAATAAATTCTTCATGAATCTTAGTTAATTCTCGAGCACATACAATTTGCCGATTTCTAGCAATATATTTAGATAATGTTTTTAAAGTCTTTTTCAGACGGTGAGGTGCTTCATAGAAAATAGACGTTGCACTGCTTTGTGCCATCTTTTCAAAAAATTCCCCTTGCTCGCTGCTTTTTCTTGGCAAAAAACCGTAGTAAGTAAATGGCTGCGCATCAAAACCTGACGCAATTAATGCTGTCGCAAAAGCAGATGGTCCCGGAAGTGGAACAACAGGAATATCATTCTTAATGCATTCTTGCACCAAAATATAACCTGGATCAGAAATCACTGGCATCCCTGCATCGGAAATTTCTGCAATATCTTTACCGGACCGCAAAATTTTAATTAATTCTGGCGCCCTTTGCTTAGAATTATACTTATGAAAAGAAATCATATGGTTATGAACGCCAATTTTTTCTAGCAAAATACCACTAGTTCGCGTATCTTCTGCTGCAATATAGTCAGCTTCAGTTAAAATACGTTTTGCTCTTAAAGTGATATCTTCTAAATTTCCAATTGGAGTTGGAACTAAATATAAATGACCAACTTTATCTTGTTTAAAACTACGCTGTATCTGCATGATTATTTCCTTTGTGGCTTTTGACCATGGTTTACAAAATTATCTAAAATGTCCAAGCAAAACATACAATCTTCACCCGCATCACGATGAGAACCATAGTACATATTGCAAATATGATATCCAGAGTTATAGATATTTCTAAGAGATTTTAGACCAGCTTGCGATTTTCCAGCAGGATTTTCACTCTTTTTATCTAATTTAGCGATCTTTTCTCTCAGCAATTGATTTTCAACTTTTAATTCCGTGTTTTCTTTTAAGATATCTAGCATATCATTTTCTAAGCCAGACACAGTCTTGGTCATTGCTTTTAAGCTTTGTTGTAATTGTGATAATTGTGAAAATGGATCCACTGAAGCCACCTACTTGCTATTAAAAATTCAAAACTAAATAATCTAAACAATTTATAAAACTAACATTACTCGTCTGCATCTTATCGCATTGGATTAATAAATCTAACAAATGCGACACTTGCTGAACATTATTATGTTGATCGAGATCTTGAAGACATAAACTTTTTAGCCAGTAAAAAACAAACTTTTGCTTAGCTAGACTTGCTGATTGCGCTAAATGGTATGCTCTAACTAAGGCTAAATCATTATGTTCAAAGAGTTCTTGATAAAGATATTTTACTTCTTGTTCGAGAGAATCAGTATTTCCTAATTCTTCAATCTCATCAGCAGTTAGTCCATATTCAAGTAACGCACTTTTAAGCGAGTCAATTTTTTCATTCTCAAAACTGATAATCTGAGTTCTAGAACGAACAGTTGGTAAAATTTGATTTTCATTATTAGTAATCAAAATAGTTACAACTGGCGCAACTGGCTCTTCCAGTAAGTTCAAAAGAGCGTTATTAGCAGCTAAAGTTAATTTTTCGGCATCTTTAATAAAGAAAAAACGTCTATTTCCTTCAACAGGACTTTTAGACAGTTCCTGCTTTAAGGGACGCACCTGATCAATTGATAAAGTTTTTTTACCATCTGAATCGACCAAAAAAACATCTGGATGATTGCCGCTTAAAATTCTTTGACATTCATTGCAAGTTCCATCTGGTTTGTTTTCACCAGTGCAATTAAACAAACATGCTAGCCAATAAGCAGTCGCAATACCTTTAACTTGCATTGGATCTACAAATAAATATGAATGGGCTATTTTTTTATGAAGAAAGGCATCTTTTAAAAACTCAGTTTGCTCTTTACCCGCATTTTTAAAATCAATCATTAGAAATGCTCAAATGCCTCTACTGGCAATACAAAGACGGTTGCTCCACCGACGGTAACTTTCACTGGTTGGCTGATCATCGAAGTGCCTGCTGCATCCATATTCATATTCGGTGATACGTATTGCTCGCGGGTATGAGACGACTTTTTAATAATTGAGATTACATCATCAACTTTTTCATCATCAATACCAATGATAAAAGTAGTGTTTCCTTCTCTTAAAAAGCCGCCGCTAGTAGCTAATTTAGTAGCCCGTACGCCTTTTTGAACAAATTCTCTAGCTAATGCACTAGCGTCTTTATCTTGTACAATCGCAAGAATTAATTTCATATACTCATATCCTTACTTAAAAATCTCTGGCAATTGTTTTCTTATTATTTTAACACTTTGCTCAACTACATCAGAAATTGGAGCACTGGCATCAACAACTTTGATCCTGTCAGGATATTTCTTAAGAATCTGTTGATAGCCACGATAAACCTTTTCATGAAAGGCAAGCTTTTCCTGCTCTAAACGATCCTCATTATCCGGACGCAACTTCTCGATCCTGGCTAAACCCTGGGCTGGATCAATATCAAAAAACAAAGTCAAATCAGGCGTTAAATGATCTGTCGCAAAATCATTAATCATCTGAACTTCATTGATTCCTAATTCTCTACCCACTCCTTGATAAGCTAGGGAGCTATCAATATAACGATCAGAAAAAACAATTTTATTTTCTTTTAAAGCTGGACGAATAACTTCGTTAACATGTTGACCACGCTGGGCTGCATAAAGCAAAGCTTCAGTACGATCATCCATTTCCTTATTATTAGGATCTAAAATAATATCTCTAATTGTCTCAGAGATCTTAGAACCACCTGGTTCACGCGTGACAATTACGGGATGCTTTACCTCATTGGGAAAAGTCTTCATAATCTCATTAATAATTGTTGTCTTGCCAGCTCCATCTGGACCTTCAAAAGTAATTAAATATCCGCTCATTTTTTTCCTCCAAATGGAATTGTACTGTAAACTAAAAATTAAAAACAGTCTTGTATTTTTCCTTAAGATAAAGTTTACAAAAAATGGCCCACCAAAGATGGGCACATTTTATTGTGTAATTACGCTATCTGAGCTACTAGATTTTGTGTTTCTCCGACGAGCTTCTTCATAAAGAAAATTATATTTTGCTTGCAGAATTTTATTAGCGATTCGATTATCGTCGGAATAATCGACTGTTGTTTGATCAAACATTTTTTGGTTAGCTAATTGTTTTTGCAAGCGAGAAATTACATCAATTAGCATTTCATCGCCGATTTTTTTGACTTTGTTTTTATGTCCAATCATAATGTTGTTCTCCCTTGCACAGCTCTTTTAAGAGTAATTGCATTAGCATATTCAATATCACTACCAACAGCTAACCCTGCAGCTAAGCGTGAAACTTTAATACCAGCTGGTTTAATCAACTTGCTAATATACATTGCTGTTGATTCACCTTCAGGAGTTGAATTTAAAGCTAAGATGATCTCTTTTACATCATCATTTTTTTGCAAACGAGTAATCAAACTCTTGATATTAATTTCTTCAGGTCCGACCCCATCCATCGGTGATAATACTCCACCAAGAACGTGATATAAGCCGTTATATTCGCCCATTTCTTCAAATGCCATGACATCTTTAGGCTGCTCAACAACCATAATCGTTGATTGATCTCGTTCAGGATTACGGCAAATTTCACAAGGGTCGCTTTCAGTTATATTGCCACAAATTGAGCAAGCATGTAGATCGCTTTTAACCTGCATTAAAGACTTAGAAAAATCGCTAACATCTTCTTGTGGCATATCAAGAGTATAAAAAGCTAGCCTTGTAGCTGTTTTTTCGCCGATTCCCGGCAATTTCATATAACTTTCAATTAAACGTGCAATTGGTAATGGATATTGCATTTTACATCAAACCTTTAGTATATTTTCCCATTGAAGCTTGAGTAGCTTGTTCTACTTCATTAATTCCTTTATTAACAGCATCGATAACTAAATCTTGTAACATATCTGGATCATCAGGATCAATAGCTTCTTTATCAATCTTTAAATCTTTTAATTTACGATCGCCACTAAAAGTAGCAATTACTAAATCATCTGCAGATTTGCCAACGAATTCTTGCGTAGATAAATTAGCTTGTTCTTGTTCCATTTGTTTTTGCATTTTTTTAGCTTGCTTAATTAAATTTTGCATGTTTCCCATGCCCATACCGCCAAAATTAGGTCTTTTACTCATTTTGAAATTCTCCCTATTCATCCTTAATTGTAACTAAATCGCCAAAAAGTTCCTTTGCTTTATCCACAACTTGCTTTTTTTGCTCTTTAGTTACGTTATTATCTGCGTCTTTTTTAGCCTCTTGCTCTTTATGATCTATTTTTTGTAATTTTTTAGCAAGTAATTCTTCTTTATGGCTAGCCACAAAGTCTTTTCTAACTTGGAGCCATGAAGAATCAGCTACTAACACAATATCATAATTATGCTTAGTTAGCGTCGCAATTTTAGCTTCTAATTCATTAATTAGCGCATTATCTTTATTTGCTCGCTCAAACCATAATTCATACTTACATTTTAAAACAACTTGCTTGCTGCTAGCAGCTACAGGCTCTAAAACTTCTAAAACTGCTCTTTGCGAAACCGCCAATGTCGAAAGTAAATCTGGCCAAATATCCTTAATTGTCGCAATATCTTGCTTAGTAGCGTTTTCTAAGACGTGATATACCTGCTTACGGTTGCTATCTTGGCTAACTTTAGAATTATTAAGCTTTCTTTTTATTGCTTTAGGCTTTTCTTCAGTCTGAGTATTTGTATCAGCTTTTTGGTTTGGCTGACTATTAAATTTAAAGTCACCTTTAATTTTGCCTGAAAAGTTAGCGGTTTGCGATCCTACTTGAGTATTTGACTTAAGCAGATTATCGAGTTTTGTTTGTAAATCTAAGATCTGCTTTTTTAAATCAGTAATTTCACGACTGTCCACGCTTGAAGTAGCACTGTTATTAGAAGCTTGCGCTACTGGCGCATCTTGGCTTGTTTTAACAACAAATACGTCTAAAGGAATTTGCTGCTGGTTAGTATATCGCAGGTCGTTTAAAGCTTGATTGGCCAAATCAACTATTTGTGAAAGCTTATTAACAGCAATACCTTTAATTTTATCTTGATAATTTTCAGTGAAAAAAGTCTGCGCAGTATCGCCTTTTAAAGCCATCATTACTTTCACGCTTAAAGCGATGATTTCATCTAAAATGTTTTTACTAGAAGCGCCATTATCAAGCAATTCTTTGACAGTTTTAAGAGCAACGTCAGATTTTTGGTTAGCTAAATCAAGCAATAAATTTTCTATTTTTTCTTGATCAGCAAAACCGGTAATCTTCAATGCATCTTCGTATTTAATTTTATCTTGGTCATAAGACAAAATCTGATCTAAGATGCTGAGTGCATCTCTCATACCACCATCAGCTACTTGAGCAATAATGTCTAAAGCTTTTGGCTCAAATTCAACGCCTTCTTGATTCAAAATATAAGTCATACGACTAACTAGATCTTGACTATCAATTCTTTTGAAAGTGTAGCGCTGCGTTCTTGAAATAATAGTAGCCGGAACTTTTTGTAATTCTGTTGTTGCCAAAATAAAGACTACGTGCTCTGGTGGCTCTTCTAGAGTCTTTAAAAGCGCATTGAAAGCTCCCATTGAGAGCATATGTACTTCGTCGATGATATAGACTTTATATTTTCCTTGAGTTGGAGCATATTTAACTTTATCCCGAATCTCACGAATCTCATCAACGCCGTTATTTGAAGCGGCATCAATTTCAATGATGTCGTTTAATGAACCTTGATCAGCAGCTTTACAGTTGGCACATTCATTACATGGCTCGCCATCTTGCAGATTAGTACAGTTCAATGCTTTTGCAAAAATCTTAGCACAGGAGGTTTTACCTGTTCCACGAGGACCTGCAAATAAAAAGGCATGAGAAATCTTTTGACGCTTAATCGCATTTTTTAAAGTATCCGTGATCGCTTCTTGTCCCACTACCGCATCAAAAGTTCGTGGTCGCCACTTACGATAAAGTGCTTGATAAGCCATTTTTATCTCCTTAGTAAAAAAAACTCCTAACTCCTTAGAAGAGTTAAGAGTTATGTTTAATTTCTCAAAAAAAGGCACATGCCCAAGCAACCTTAGTGCTGCTACCTTCCGGTCCTGACACGATTCAGAAGAAGGACATTGCCCGATAAAAATTTTACCATATTTATGCGGTGCATTCAACATTCATAATGTATTATCACGAATGCATTATCCATTATCTTTTTCTTGAGAACTTAACTTTTGCTCTTTTTGCTTTTCTCTTATTTGCCTAAAAAAACTTTTCAACATCTCGGCAGCTTGATCTTTATATAAACCTCCAAAAACCTGAGGATGATGATTAAACTTTTCCACTGTGAATAAATTTACAACGCTGCCTGCTGCTCCTGCTTTTGGATCAAAAGCACCATAATAAACTTCTTTAACGCGTGAATTGATAATTGCTCCCGCACACATTGAACATGGCTCAAGCGTCACGAATAAGCTGCAATCTACTAAGCGCCATGAATTCATTTTATGACAAGCCTGGCGAATCGCGATTAGTTCAGCATGCTGAGTTGAATCTTCATCTAATTCTCTGCGATTATAGCCTTTTCCAATCACATTACCGCTATTATCTACAACAATTGCACCAATTGGAACTTCGCCTTGATCTTGTGCAAGATGCGCTTGTTCAAAAGCTAGCTTCATGTATTTTTCTTTTTGATCTTTAGTTAACATGCAATTCCTTTCTTAAAGAAAATAATTACCTCTATTTTAGAAAAAAATAAAAGCCAGTACCAGACTGACTTTTACTTATTATTCAAATTTATATTTAAGATCTCTTTTTTAAAGTATAAGATTGGATAAAATACCAAGCTGAACCAGCAAAATAAATCAATGCTAAACCAGTTGCACCAAAAACTTTATTACCATTAACTGCTACTAAAACTAAGCTGACTGTAGCAATCAAAACAACAAGCGTCAAAATAATATTAATAACTTTCATAATAAGGCTTCTTTCAATTCATTCCTCTACTGTTACCGCTTACATTATAACATTAGTTACTAATATTTTCTATATTTACGCTTTTCAATATAGCATTAATATATATGAATACAATACCAATATATCATTTTCTACTAGCTAAAATATAATATCCCTTATCGCGCGCTAAAATTTCACATTCACTATACACTTGCGTCATTAATTTCTTGGCACTTGGAGCGCCTTGCTTTTTCTGAATTACTACTAACACTAAGCCGTCATCAACCAAATGATCTTTTGCTTTAACAATAATTTCGTCGACAACTTTTTTACCTGCTCGAATTGGTGGATTAGTTAAAACTAAACCAAACTTTTTATCCACTTGTGCATAAATATTTGATTGGCGGATATTCACATTATCAATATTGTTTAGCTGTGCATTTCTTCTAGCCAATTCTAATGCACGTTCATTAACATCGACCATTTCCACTTCTTGATCAGGCCAAAATTTGGCAGCAAATAGGCCAATTGGGCCATACCCTGTTCCAACATCAAGAATACCCTCTTTAGGAAAAGTTTGGTCCTTCATGGCCTTAATTAAAACACCTGAACCATAATCTACTCGCATCTTAGAAAATACGCCGGCATCGGTATAAAACTTCACATCAACCCCATCAATGCGATAATCAATTAAGTGCTCATCATGTTTACTATTTGGATTGCTGGCAAAATACATTTGATTTTTTTCATTTGTCATTTTTATCACCTTACTTTTCCCTAAACATTATATATATTTTACTTTCACTTTTTTAGTTTTATAATAAGAGGGAGTTAATTAATTAGGAGAAGTTTTTTATGGACATATCTATTCCAATTTTTATTGTATTAATTGTAGCAGGAGTAATTTCTCTACTGATCGGTTTTAATATTAAAGGTAAAGGCAAAGTATTTGGTCAAAAACTTGAAACTAGCAAGCAAACCTGGGCTAGATTTTGGATTACTTGTGGTTGGGTAATTATTGTTCTTTCCGCTGTTTACTTTATCTTTGCAATTGTTTTGCGCCTTTACATGCACTTATACTAAAATTCATGGACTGCAGTTTGCAGTCCTTATTTTTTTGACTTAATCCAGCTTCGAAATTTATTCCACTGGGTAGGCTTTTGATTTTTACTCTTTAAATTATCGATTTCATCTTGCATATTTTTCGTTTGCTTCATTAGCAGTTCGTTTTGTTTTTCTAGATTGTCTAATTTTTCCAAGATAAGTTCAATATTGTCATGATCTCGCAAGATATTTTTACCAGCATTACGCCGCATTAAATAGGCTGTCAAGGAACTCGTAACCATCCCCATGACGCCTACTCCGACCAAAATCATAACTAGAATAACTATTTTCCCAATTAAAGATTCTGGAGTAATTGTGTCTTTAGAAATATCACTAAAACCGACCGTACTTGCAGTCGTAATCGCCCACCAAAAGGCCTTATCTAGTGAAACATGCTCAGTAATTGAAATTGCGACAGAGCCCAGCATCAAAAAAGTGATACTAAAATACAAAATATACAAAATACCGCCGGTATTTAATAATTCATGCAATTTTCCAATTAAACCGGCTAGTCTAATTAAACGCAATAAACGGAAATATAAACCTATATCTCCCATCTTCGTTAACTGCATCCAATTAAATACTAGACCGACAGGAATTATAGCTAGTAAATCAAAAATATGATTTTTAACGAAATCTTTTTTATTTTTTGCTTGATAAAATCGATAGAAATAATCAATAGCAAAAACAATCAAAATGATATTATTCAGCCAAAACCAACTAGAATTCGATTGATTGATATTTAATAATCCTGCAAAATCCAGCACGATTAAAACAATATCCATAATGGCTAAAATTGCCATTATAATTTTATATGCTTTATCTTTCTTCATATTCTCCATAACTTCATTCTAAGGGTTAATGATACTTAGAATCAACTATTTATAACATGGGCAAAATAAAAACCCCTAAGCATAGCTTAGAGGTTTTATTATTAGGACCTATAACTATTTAACAGTTACAGTAGCACCAACTTCTTCAAGTTTAGCCTTGATGTCGTTAGCTTCGTCTTCAGAAACGCCTTCCTTAACGTTCTTAGGAGCACCATCAACAAGGTCCTTTGAGTCCTTAAGGCCAAGGCCAGTGATGTCACGTACAACCTTGATAACCTTAACTTTTTCTTGACCAACGTCAGTTAATTCAACGTCAAATTCAGTCTTAGCAGCACCTGCATCACCTGCACCTGCAGCAGCAACTGGAGCAGCAGCTGAAACGCCAAATTCATCTTCGATAGCTTTAACTAAGTCGTTCAATTCAAGAATTGATGCACCTTTTAAAGCTTCAATAATCTTATCAGTATCTAAAGCCATTATAAGTTTCCTCCAAAAATATATTTATTAAAATTAAACGAAATATTATTATTCGTCTTTAGAATCAGCAACAGCCTTAACAGCATATGCCACGTTGCGAACAGGTGCTTGCAATACAGAAAGAAGCATTGAAAGTAAGCCTTCGCGACCTGGAATAGAAGCAAGCTTCTTGATTTCGTCTTGGCTGGCAACCTTACCTTCGAGCATACCACCTTTAATTGATAATGCATCGATATCATCTTCGTATTTAGAAACAATACGAGCTGGTTCAGTAATGTCATCTGCATCAGCAGTGTAAACTACAGCAGTAGGACCTACAAAAGTATCATCTAAACCTTCGATACCAGCTTTTTCAGCAGCACGTCTTAAGTAAGTATTCTTGATAACCTTCATCTTAACGTTAGAATCACGAAGATCTTTACGTAAGTTAGTAACTTCTTCAACAGTTAAACCTAAGTAATCAATAACTAAAATAGCTTTAGCTTCCTTAAGTTCTTCAGCGAAGTCGGCAACAAGTTTTTCTTTAGCAGCAATAGCAGCTTTACTCAATGAATTCACCTCCAAATTTAATTATTCAGATAAATTCTATCTGCCGAAATTAAAAACCCCACGCCAAAAAGACGTGGAGTTGTATAACTCTTTGTTTTTCTGGCCTCGGCGGGATATTAAGGCTTAACGCCACCCGAGTCTTAGGTAGAATTTACTTCGTACACTAATTTACCAGGAATAATATAAAATGTCAAATACTATTTAAACCATTTTTCTTTTAATTTGTTAATTGTCCCATCTTTTTGCAGCGATTTTAGTGCTGAGTTTAATTTATCACGTAAAACGGGATCTTTTTTGCTTACACCAACAGCAAATTCTTCTGGTGGATATGGCAAACTAACTTTTTGAAACTCATTTTTATATTTACTATGACTTAAATAATAATTGGCATATACGCTATCAATTAGCAAACCATTTATTCGACCAGCTTTTAGATCAATAAAAGCTTCGTTATATGTATCATATAAAACTAAATTTTTAATACGTCTTTTTAAAATCTTAGGTTTAAAAATTAGATCATCATAACCAGAAGATCCAGTCTGCACACCTAAAATCTTATTATTCATTTTTTGATATGAATCGATTTGGCTATTTTTCTTAGTAACTAAGATTTGCTGATTTTTAAGATATGGTCTAGTAAATAAAACCTTTTTACGCCGTGTTTTAGTCTGTGTATAACCATTCCAAATAACATCAATTGTGCCATTACGCAATTCTGTTTCTTTCATTGACCAATCAATTGTTTGAAAGTCTGCTTTTAACCCTAACTTTTTAGCAGTTGCTTTGGCTAAATCAACGTCAAACCCAACTAACTTGCCATTTTTTTGACGAAAGTCCATCGGAACGAAACTGTCATCAATTCCGATTACTAAAGTTTTATTTTGTTCAATTGCTGTCCAATTATTAGCACGTTTGCTGCAGCCAAAAATTATAACAATTAAAAATAGCGCGATAGAAATTAATAAATTGCGAAAACTTTTTTTCATTATTCAAAACTACCTGCAGCTTTCACATCTAAAACTTTATCAGCGACCGCCTTACCAAAGCGATGATCGTGAGTAATCACAATTTGCGTTACGCCTTTTTTCTTTAGCTCAAAAAAGATTTCTTTAACCTTATCAACTAAGCTAGGATCTAATGCACTAGTAGGTTCATCATAACAAAGAATTTCTGGCTGCATCTGCAAAGCTCGAGCAATTGCTACTCTTTGCTTTTGGCCGCCAGATAATTGATAAGGGTAGCTTCGTTTAAGCGAAGAGATTTCTAGCTGCTCCATTACTTTATCAGCTTCTTTTACGGCTATTTGTTTATCCATTTTATTCACCATAATCGGCGCTAAAGTAATATTATCTTGCACAGTTAAATTAGGAAATAAATTAAAATCTTGAAATACCATCCCTACCAAATGATTTTGACGATCTCTGGGATCAAATTCTTCCCCATAATGGAAAAAATGCCCTGTATCAGCTTTTTCTAAACCAGCAATAATTCTCATTAAAGTTGTCTTACCAGCGCCAGAAGGACCAATAATACTCAAAATTTCGCCTTTATTTAAAGAAAGACTGAGATGGTTAATAACTTGTTTAGAATCAAAACTTTTATTTATATCTTTTAATTCAAGAACTTTATTTCCAGACATTACTTCTCTTTTCAACCTTTCTCAAAATGTAAGTCAAAATCGCTGTCATTGCTAAATAAACTACGCCGACTAATACTAAAGGAACTAATGAAACATCCCGTGCAGTTGCCACATTTCCGGCACGCAGCAAGTCCCCTAAGCCAATTACATAAACTAAACTTGAATCTTTGACTAGATTGATCAATTCATTGCCAATTGACGGCAAAACAATCTTAAAAACTTGAGGTCGGATTATTTTATAGACTGTCTGCCAATGAGACAATCCCAAAATGTTAGCTGCTTCAATTTGACCTTTAGGAATAGCTTGCAAGCCTCCACGAAAGATTTCCGCAAAATATGCAGCATAATTAATAATAAAAGCTATCAAGGCCGACTCATATCTAGGAAAAACAATTCCAATGGTTGGCAAGCCGTAAAAAATAAAGATTAATTGTAAAAGCAGCGGCGTTCCTCGGATTACCCAAACATAGAATTTTAAAATTGCCTTTAAAATCCTTATGTTTGAAAGTAGCCCAAAGGCAACTAATAATCCCAACGGCAGAGAAACCACAGTCGTCCAAACAAAAATTTCAATGGTTAAAGTTGCACCAGAAAAAAGAGACGGCAAAATACTAAAAATATAATTAATCATCAACGAAATCCTTTTTAAGAATTAAAATAAAACATTAACCTATTTAAACAAAAGATTTCACTATTTTCAAGACAAAAAAGAATCTGCCACTCAATCTGTAGCAGATTCTTTTAATTTAATAGCTTTGTTAAATTAAACTAAGTTTAATGGATCCAAGTGGATACCAGGGCCAAAGGTTGCTGAAACTGCAACACTCTTAATGTATTGACCTTTAGCTGATGCTGGACGAGCACGTAAAATTACGTCACGTAAAGCGTCAAAGTTTTCAGCTAATTTTTCAGTTTCAAATGAAGCCTTACCGATTGGTGCGTGAATTAAACCTTGCTTGTCAACACGGTATTCAACTTGACCAGCTTTAACGTTCTTTACAGCCTTTTCAACGTCCATAGTAACAGTACCAGTCTTAGGGTTGGGCATTAAGCCTTTAGGTCCTAAGATACGTCCCAAACGACCAACCTTAGCCATCATCATTGGAGTTGCAACAACAACATCAAAGTCTAAGTAACCGTTTTGAACTTTTTCTACTAAGTCATCTGAACCAACTTCGTCAGCGCCTGCTACCTTAGCTGCGTCAGCTTGTGGACCTTCAGCAAATACAACAACCTTTTGGGTCTTACCAGTACCATTAGGTAAAACTAAAGAACCACGAATTTGTTGATCTGCTTGCTTTGGATCAACAGATAAATTGTAAGCAACTTCAATAGTTGCATCAAAACCAGCGTATGAAGTTTCTTTAACTAACTCCATAGCTTCGTTTACTGAATATAACTTAGTTGGATCAACTTTTTTAGCTGCTTCTAAATATTTCTTACCATGCTTTGCCATGTATTATTCCTCCTGAAAATGTGGTCAAACGAGTCTTCTCAAACTCTCCCACCTTGATTCGTTAACTTTGATTAACGATCCGACGTTCCTAGAAATTAGTCTTCGACTTCGAAGCCCATGCTTCTAGCAGTACCTTCAATCATGCGCATAGCAGCTTCAACGTCTGCAGCGTTTAGATCTTTCATCTTGGTTTCGGCAATTTCCTTAACTTGAGCCTTGGTTACCTTAGCAACCTTCTTGGTGTTAGGTTCACCTGAACCCTTGTCAACCTTAGCAGCTTTCTTTAAAAGAACTGCTGCAGGTGGAGTCTTAGTAATGAATTCGAATGAACGATCTTCATATACAGTAATAACAACAGGGATAATCATGCCCTTTTGATCAGCAGTACGTGCATTGAAGTCCTTAGTGAAACCAACAATGTTGATTCCAGCTTGACCCAAAGCAGGACCAACTGGAGGTGCAGGAGTTGCTGCACCAGCAGGAATTTGCAGTTTAACTACGTTAATAACTTTTTTTGCCACGGTCAATACCTCCTTGATTCCGTGATGCGGTTATAATGGAGAATTTTCCTTCTTCTCCTCCCACAATAATAAAGATACTCTGATATATTAACATCAAAGTTAACTTTTGACAATATTTAATTTAAGCTTCGTATTCTTTAACTTGGTCGTAATCAAGTTCAGTATTAGTTTCACGACCAAACATATCGATTGAAACAGACAATTTATATTTATCAGGTTGAATATCAGTAATTTTACCAGACATCCCTTTAAATGGCCCTTCTGTAATAGTTACAGTTTGGCCAACTTCATAATTTGCATCAGAATGCTTTGCTGGTTGACCTTGTTGTTTTAAGATACGTTCAATTTCTTCATCGTATAATGGCGAAGGTTTAGACCCACCACCGTGGCTGCCGACAAATCCGGTTACGTTAGGCGTATTTCTAACAACGAACCAACTTTCATCAGTCATTACCATTTCTACTAAAACGTATCCAGGAAATACCTTTTCTTCAACTTCCTGCTTTTTACCACGAACAGTTTCGGTTTTTTCTTCTTCTGGAACAATTACGCGGAAAATATAATCTTGCATTCCTAAAGATTGTGCACGAGAAAGTAAGTCTTTTTTAACTTTATCTTCGTAACCTGAATAAGTATGCAATACATACCATTGTTTTTTACTAGTTTCGACCATCATTGTCTCCTTAAATTTTTTGCAAACAAAAAACCTCCATTGGAGGCCTTTTCTAACTGCTCTAAGTATATCACAAAATTTCGATTATAAGAAGAGTTGTACTAAGTAAGAAAATAGTAAATCTAATAAACCTAAGTATGCAGCAAATAAAATAGAAGATGTAATAACTACACCAGTATCACGTCTATTTTGCTTCCAACTTGGCCAAGAAACTTTAGCCATAGTTTCATTTACGCTTTTAAAGAACTTAATCATCTACTTACCTCGTTTCTCTGTGTAAAGTTTGTTTACCACAGTGTTTACAAAACTTCTTTAATTCTAATCTTTGCGTTCTATTTTTGCTTGCGCTAATTGAATAATTGCGTGAACCGCAAACTGTACAAGCAAGAGCTGCTTTTTTGACTGCCATAAAACCACTCCTAAACTGCAATTATCTTA
The DNA here is from genome assembly GCF_000296835.1 of Lactobacillus hominis DSM 23910 = CRBIP 24.179. Lineage (GTDB taxonomy): Bacteria > Bacillota > Bacilli > Lactobacillales > Lactobacillaceae > Lactobacillus > Lactobacillus hominis. The sequence continues at coordinate 72,857 of NZ_CAKE01000002.1, forward strand.
GCAGAAAAATTGCTTCATAGCAATTACTTTAAGCTAGTTTGCCATTTTATAGCCAGAATCTTTAAATAATTTAAATCTTCCTTCTAAGCCACTAGTGATATAAACTTTTTTGTCCTTAGTAATAAAAATGGCTTCGGTATCTGGCTTTTTTTCAATATAAGCTAATCCATCTTTCAATCCCTTATCAAAAGTTGCAGTCGATAATGCATCCCCATTAGTTGAATATTTCGTAACAATCGATACACCCAATAAATTATTTTGGAAAGGATAGCCAGTTTTAGGATCCATTAAATGACTATAGATAGTATTGCCAACTTTTAAATAGCGCTCATAAATACCACTAGTAACAATTGTTTGATTCTTGGCTGGCAAACTACCAATGGCCGTTCCGCGACTTGCATCAGGATCTTGAATGCCAACATTCCAGTCGCCATGATTTGTTGGCGAAACTCCTAAAACATAAATGTTTCCGCCTAAATCAATAATTGCAGAGGTTACACCATCTTTTTGCAAGGTCTTTTTTACTTGATCGCAAATAAAACCTTTGGCAATCCCACCTAAATCTAGCGCCATGTGCTTTTGCTTTAAATAAACAGTTTGCTTTTTTTCGTTTAAAACAACGTTTTTATAATTTACTAAAGGCAAGCGCTGCTTAATTTGCGCATCGGTTGGTTTATGAGCATCAGGAAAACCAATACGCCATAAATTAGTAATTGGTCCAATTGCCATATCAAATGAATCATCTGAATTCTTACTAAAATAGTACGCCTTTTTGCATAATTCAAAAATTTCAGGTGAAACTTTTACCGGCTTTATACCAGCTTGAGCATTAATTTCATCAATTTCGCTGCCCTTTTGATTAACAGTAATTTCTTTGGCTAATTTCTTGATTGTGTCAAAACCATCTTCTAATGCAGCATCTTTATTTTTATTGTAAATTCGAATTGTACAAACTGTGCCCATTAAAAATTGCGTATCTTCAGTAGGCTTAGTAGTTAATGCAGTTTTAGGATGAGCTGGCCTTTTTGCTTGGCAAGCTTGCACAAAAACAGCTAAAGACAATAAGCTAGTTAAACAAACCAATAATTTTAAAACTTTACTTTTCATAAGACTCCATCACAAATAAAAAAGGGCTCTACGCCCTTTTTAAAATATCATGCTCTAAACTTAGTCTTTGTAAACGATATTGTCAACATGAATGAAACGTGCATTTCCTTCTTGTGCAGCATTAAGCAATTGACCTACGTAAGCGATGAATTGATTTGAAGATTCAGTAGCACCACTGACAACTTGAACCTTTTCCATGTTGCCGTTACTCTTAGCAAATTCTTCCATTAATTTTGGAATGTATTCTTTTGGACCAACTTTAGCATATTTCTTCATTTGCTTTTCGTATTTAGCATCTTTGGTCTTAGATTTACCATTCTTATCAACTTGGTCATAAGTTAATTTATCAATCTTATGGTCCTTAATTACTAAAGTATAAACTTGACGATAGCCATGGCTGTAGTTCTTTTCTTCTAGCTTATAAGTACCATCATGATACTTGGCTTTGTTAGCAATATGAATTGTTTTGGTATCGCCTGCTTGTGCAGCTTGAGTCAATTGACCAGCATAGTTGCTTGCAGTGTATGAAGAATTGGTTGCACCAGAAATTGCCGATAAGTTTCCTGGATTATCAGCACTAGCATTAGATGCCCATTCTTGATTAATTTGAGAAATATATTCTTTTGGACCAATCTTTGCATACTTCTTCATTTGCTTTTCGTAGCTAGAATCTTTAGCTTTAGACTTACCATCTTTATTTACTTGATCATACTTAGTATTCTTGATCTTACCGTTTTTAACAGTCATTTCCATTTCAACTTTGTAACCATGGTCATAACTATCTTCAACTAATTTATAAGTACCATCTTTTAAAGATGCACCAGCGATCTTTTTACCAGGCTTTTGCGTCTTTTTTACAGTTTGACTTGACTTAGCACTTGAAGAACTGGAACTTGAAGAATCCTTAGCAGTTGTAGAACATGCTGAAAGCATCAACATTGATAAACCTAATGCACCAGCACTATAAATAATTTTTCTCAATTTCATAATTTATTCAACCATCCTATCTATACAAAAATACTCCCACAATTGTGTATCTTTTCACACTTCTTAATTCTAGATCACTTGTTAATCGCTTGCAAGATAGATAATCAAATATAGTTTTTGTTTTTTAATATTTGATATTATTGAGTTTCTTTTCACTTTATATATTGGCTCATAATATTGTGAAGACATAGACATTCTCATATAGCTTTAGTATAATGAGTGCGTAAAATTTCGCTAAGATTTTTTTCTTAGCTTTATTTAGAAACTGAGGGGGTGTTAATGGTGACCCACAAAAATATTGTTGTTGTTGGGGCTGGTTTTGGTGGCATGTATACCACTAAACGTTTAGCTAAAAAGTTGAAGAAAAACCACGACGTTACTATTACTTTGATTGATAAGAATCCATTTATGACAATGGAAACTTCATTGCACGAAGTAGCAGCTGCTCGTGTAAAACCAGAAGCTATTGAATATGATTTGCAACGTTTATTTTCTCGTAGAAAAAACGTTAATGTCGTGACTGACGAAGTTTTCCAAATCGATCGTGAAAATAAATGCGTCATGGCAAAGCACGGTTCTTATCCATATGATTATCTTGTATTAGGTATTGGAGCTGAGCCAAACGACTTTGGTACGCCTGGTGTTAAGGAACATGGCTTTGTTTTAGGCAACATCGAGGATGCAATTAAGTTAAGAGATCATATCGATGATATGGTACGTTTAGGTGCTCGCGAACGTGATCCCGAAATGCGTCAAGCTTACTTAAACTTTGTCGTTGTTGGTACTGGTTTCACTGGCACCGAAATGGCCGGCGAATTAAATTCATGGCGTCCAGAATTAGCTGAAAAATATCATCTAGATCCAGATGATATTAAGATCACTATGATGGAAATGGCACCAACTGTCATGCACATGCTTGACAGCTCAGATGCTGCTAAAGCCGTCAAATATATGACCAAACACGGCATCGTCATCAAAACTAATACTGGTGTTGTTGGAGTTCATGAAGATTACATCGACTTAAAAGATGGTTCTAAATATCCAACTCATACTTTAATTTGGACTGCCGGAGTTAAAGCTTCAAGTCAAGCTGATAAACTCGGCTTTAAGCAAGGTCGAGGCGGCAGAATTATCGTTAACGAATATTCTCAAATTCCTGACGATCCTCATATCTACGTCATTGGTGACGTCGCACTTTACGATGAAGACGGAACTGGTCGCGGTCAGCCACAAGTGGTTCAAGGAGCCGAATCAGCTGGTAAAACAGCATGGAAGAATATCTTGGCTCAATTAAACAACCAAGATCCGGTTAAATTTAAAGGAAATTATCAAGGTTTCATGGTTTCTGTGGGACCTGCTTGGGGTGTAGCTTATCTACTTAATACATTTCATTTAAGTGGCTTTTTCGCAATCTTAATGAAAGATTTAGTAGATATGATTTACTTCATTGAAATTTATTCAGGCTACTATCTCTTCCACTACATCATGAACGAATGGTTCAGAATTAAGCGTCCAACTTTATGGCGTAGAAATCTTAACCGCTACGGCAACGTTTTATGGACAGTTCCTTTGAGAATTTTCTTAGGAATGATGTGGTTAGTTGACTGCTGGTACAAAGTTCAAGGTTCTGGTTCATGGTTTACTAATAAATTGCAATTGCACTTTCCATGGCTTGTGCAAGCAACTAGTGGGGCTTCAAGCAAGGCAAGTGCAACTAGCGCTGCAAGCAATAAAGCTGCTCAAAGTGCGCCAGCTATGTTTTCACTAAACTATGATTATGGTCATTCACCAATGCCTGTCTTTGATCAAATGCCACTTTGGATGCAAAATATTACTAAAGTATTTATTCCAAATAAAGATGTTGCTTTAGCTGCTCAAAAAGCAATGACAGTTACTGAAATCATTTTAGGTTTATGCTTAGTTTTAGGATTTTGTACCTTCTTAGCTGGTGGTTTAAGTGCTGTCTTTGTAGCAATCTTCTGTTTATCAGGTATGAATTATTGGGTAAATGTATGGATGGTATTTGCTGCAATTGCTGTAATGAATGGCTCAGGTCGTTCATTTGGTTTAGACATGTGGTTTGTCCCATGGCTTGAAAAAACATTAGGCAAAGCAAGATACGGCGTAATGCGTCCGATATACTATGGCAATACTAATTCTGATAAAAAATAGGTCAAATAAATAAAAAAGACTTTTAAACAAAAAGGCCTTATAGTGTAAAATCAACTATAAGGTCTTTTTTAAATGTGAGATGGTCAAAATGAAAATCAAAAAAACAAAAAAAACAAAAAATCATCTTTTTAAAGTTGGTGACTTTTTGATGATTTTTATTTTAATCATTCTAAGCTTTATCCCTACTTATTTTTTTCTACAAAAACAAACGCATAAAGCTAATGAAAATTACACATATGCACGAATTCGAGTAAATAATCAACAAGTTAAAGTAATCAAGCTTGGTGAGCATAAGCACTTTACTTGGACTTATAATCATCATAATGAAAAAAATATAGTCGAAGTTAATAACAACAAAATTCGTGTTAAAGATGCCAATTGCAAAGACCAAGTTTGTGTTAAGCAAGGCTGGAAAAGCAAGCCCGGACAAACAATCGTCTGTTTGCCGCACAAATTCTTAATCGAAATAAAGTCCAGCAATCCACATCAGCCAAATAAAACAGATAAAAAAGACTTCAATAATACTTTGGTAAATCCATGAATCAATCAAACAATCATTTAAGAGAATACATTTATATAGCTATTTTGTGCAGTCAGGGAATAATTTTAGGAATTATTGAACAAGCTTTTCCTCCAATTTTTCCTTTTGCACCAGGAGCAAAATTAGGACTAGCAAATTTAATTACTGTGATATCCCTATTTACTTTGCCCATTTCAGACTGTGTTTTACTGCTTTATTTACGTCTAGTTTTAACGGCACTAATCAGTGGCGGTGCTAGTTTATTTTTGTATTCTTTAGCTGGATCTACTTTAAGTTTTATTGCCATGCTAATAGTAAAAAAATGCTATCCTAAGTTTATGTCAATCATTGGCATTTCGATTGTCGGTGGTGCTTTTCACAATTTAGGGCAACTTTTAATCGCTATTTGGCTGGCACAAGCACCTTCTTTAATTTTATATTTACCCGTCCTCACAATTATGGGTATCTTAAGTGGTACCTTAATTGGTATATGTTCAAAATTTTTATTAAACCATGTTCAAAATTTCAATTTCATCAATTCAAAACTTCATTAGCCGGAAAGGTAAAAGAATGAAAAATAAATTTGCTTTTTGGGATGAATTTCCGGAAATCCAAAAAGATGTTATGACTGTTAACAAAATAATTCTTAGTCATGTAAAAAACATGCGTGGCACATTAGGCGATGCATTATGGGATACCTTCGATGTTCCTGGCAAGATGCTGCGTCCTGGTTTTGTAATGCTGTTTGGTCAATTTGGACCAAAAGCAAAAGAAAACCACCAAGAATTATTAAATATTGCAACTTCAATTGAAACTCTGCATAATGCCACTTTAATTCACGACGATATTATCGATGAATCAGATACACGTCATGGCAAAAAGTCAATCCAAGCTAAATACGGTAAACACATTGCTGTGTATGCTGGCGATTATTTATTTGCTATTTCACTAACTTTACTTAGCGATAATACTAAAAGTCTTGGCACGGTTAAAGTAGATGGCGAAACCATGCAAGATATTTTAATCGGCGAAACTGAGCAATATAACAATGCCTACAATGATCAGATCTCTGAAAAGCAATATTTAAACCAAATTAAAGGTAAAACCGGTGTCTTGTTTGGCTTATCTTGCTTTATTGGAGCTTATGAATCAGGAATTAAAGCCACTCAAGCTGTTAAAGCTCGTAAATTTGGCGAATATTTAGGTCAAGCTTTTCAATTAAAAGATGATATTTTAGATTACACCAGTAGTGCAGAAGCATTTAAAAAACCGGTTTTATTAGATGTTAAAGATGGCGTTTACTCTGGTCCATTAATTTTTGCCTTGCAAAAAGATAAAGATGGCCGTCTGCACGAGCTTTTAAAATTTGGCAAAGACCTCAGCCAAGAACAGCTTCTTGAAATTGACAAGCTAGTTAACAATTACGGCGGCGTTGAAAGAGCCCAAAAGTTAGCTGATGAATATACTCAAAAGGCTCTGAACAGTTTAAGAAAGAACTGGCCTGATAATGAAACACGAGCTCAAATTGAAAAATTAACTAAAAAGCTTTTAGGCAGAAAATATTAAATTAATTTCAATCAAGATCAAATGATCTTGATTTTTTTATTTCTTAACTTTTTCTAAATTCTCTTTGGTAATTCTTAAACTTTCTTTTGCCTTTCTTTATATATAATTGATTACTGTAATATCTAAATTTAGGAAAGTAGGAAAATGTTTTGGAAAATAAAAAGCAAAGTTATTTTGCTTGGTGGGTTTTTATCGCCAGTTGTTTGATCTCTTTGGTAGGATTTGGCTTAATCGTAAATACCATTGGCTTATTCTTTGAACCTATCAGCAAAAGTTTCAATGCTAGTCGCGCCAACGTTGCACTCATGACTACCTTTCAAAATGCCGCTGCAGCAATTACTCTTTTGTTTGCCGGTAAAGTTATGGCAAAGTTTAACTTGCGTTGGCTTTTAACAGGCTGTTTTGCAATTATCGGTTTGAGTATGCTCTCTTTAACTCAAGCCCATAGCTTAGTTCATTTCTATATTGCTTGGACAATTATAGGAATTTGTCAACCAATTGCTATTACTTTATCTATTCCAGTATTACTTGGAAACTGGTTCAATGAAAAATTAGGTACCGTAATGGGTATTGCACTTGGTGTTTCTGCATTTGGTGGTACTGTCTTTAATCCAATTATTGGTGGCGTAATCACTAAAGCTGGCTGGCGCAACGGTTTTGTTTGTGAAGCTTTATTAATTTTATTGATCTTAGTTCCAACCGCCTTCTTTTTGCAAGCTAAACCAAATGAAAAACACCTAGCTTATGGTGAAAAGCAAGTCAAAAAAGAAGAAAAGATTGAAAATTCTGGTTTCACCTTAAAGCAAGCTCTCCATAAACCAGTCTTTTATGCTTTAGCTTTTGCAATGCTTGCTTTGCAATTTGTTTCAGGTACTGTACAACATATTTCTGGTCACATAGTAAACATTGGCTTGCCATTAACTACTGGAGCAACTGTGGTTTCAGGAGTTATGCTAGGAGCTGCTGCTGGTAAGATTTCGATCGGATTTTTCTTAGATAGATTTAACGCTAGAGTTGTATTATTTTTCTATTCATTATTCGGCTTATTAGGCTGGGGCGGACAAATCTTATTGCATAATTCAGCACAATTAGTGGCATCAGCCTTTGTATTAGGTTTAGGTCAAGGCGTCTGCTTAGTTGCATTACCATATCTTATTCGACAAGAATTTGGTGCAAAAGATTATAGTAATATTCTTTCTGTAATTAACATGCTTGGCGCCTTTGCAATGTCAGCTTCAGTATACCTTGTTGGATTATTCTTTGATCAAACTGGCTCATATAATTTAGGTTGGACAATTAATGCAATTGCCTATATCGCAAGTTTTGTTGCTTTAGTTTTAACTTTAAAAAAACAAAACGCTAAATCTTAATTATCACTTTTAAAAGCTCACATTTTATTGTGAGCTTTTTGAGTTACACTAAAAATAACTATATTGTGGAGGCAAAAAAATGAAAATTGTAATTGCACCAGATTCATTTAAGGGCTCTCTTTCGAGCAATGAAGTAAGCACCGCTATTAAAACTGGACTTAAAAAGATTTTTCCTGAAGCAAGTTATACCAGTATTCCCATGGCTGATGGTGGCGAAGGAACAATGGATGCACTAGTTCAAGCTAGTAATGGTACTTATTTTACTGAAAAAATTTTAGACCCATTGAATCATTTAGCGCAAGCAAAATGGGGACTTTTAGGCGACAAAAAAACAGCCATCATTGAAATGGCTCAAGCCAGCGGCCTACAATTTGTAAATTCTCAAACTGCTAATCCTTTAAAAACTTCCACTTTTGGTACAGGACAGCTTATCAAAAAAGCCTTAGATCACGGCGTAAATAAAATTATTATAGGTCTTGGTGGAAGTGCTACAAATGATGCCGGGAGTGGAATGACTCAAGCTTTAGGCGCACATTTTCTAGATAAAAATGGAGACGAAGTAAAAGCTTGTGGTGGCAATTTAAATTTAATCCAGAAAATTGATCTGAGCAATTTAGATGATCGTCTTGCTAAAACCGCTATTATTTTGGCTTGTGACGTTTCTAATTCACTAATTGGCGCAAATGGTGCTTCTTATGTATTTGGTCCGCAAAAAGGCGCAAGCAATGAAATGGTTGAATTATTAGATAAAAATCTAACCTACTTTTCTGATTTAGTTAAAAAACAATTGCACAAAGACTATGCTTTTAAAGCCGGCGCAGGTGCTGCTGGCGGCTTAGGATATGGATTAATGGTTTTTGCTAATGCTAAGATTCAATCAGGCGTAGAAACTGTTTTAAAATATACTAACTTTGCTAAAAAAGTCCAAGATGCTGACTTCGTTTTTACCGGTGAAGGCGCAAGCGATTATCAAACCCAATTTGGCAAAACCCCTTTTGGTGTAGCTAAGCTAAGTAAAAGAATCACTCCTAATTGCAGCGTTATTTGTCTAACCGGCAACATGGGAACCAAAATTGACGAACTATATGGAAAAGATAAAATCGATGCCATCTTTACTACTGAAACTGGCGCTAAAGAATTACGACAAGCAATGAAGGATAGCTTTGATGATATAGCAATCGTCTCAGAAAATATCGCCCGCTTAATAAAAAGTATTAGATGAAAAGGCCGAGCATTTTGCCCGGCTTTTATTGTATGCTATCGCTTAATTCATTTTTTAATCTAGCTAATGCATGATAATTCTTCTCTAAATCATGTTCAATTTGTTTATACAAGGTAAAAATTTTTTGATATTTAAGCGCATTTATTTCATTTGGAAAATAAATTTTCTCATCTCCAGCAAAATCTTTGATATCATTTAAAGTTTCGCTTTTTCCTAGCGCTTGACGCGCTAAAAACATAGCTGCAAAAGCGCCACTTTGTTTTTGCTTTACCTTAACTGTGGGCAAATTAAAAATATCAGCAATTAACTGGCAAATAAAATTACTTTTAGTAAAACCGCCAGTAAGTTTTAAACATCTTGGTTTACCAACATTATCTAGCAATCCTTCAGCAGCCATTTTCATGTTTAAAATTAGTCCTTCGATAACAGCCCTGGCTAATTCAGCTTTTTGATGTTGGCGAGTAAGCCCCACGAAAGAACCACTAGCCTCTGAATTCCAGATCGGTGCCCTCTCTCCGCCTAAATATGGATAAAATAAAAGTCCTTTACTACCGACACTTGCGACAGCAGCTAATGTAAGATAATCTTCAAAAGTTGCATCTGATCCAAGCAATGCATTTTTTGCCCATTGTAAAACAATTCCACCATTGTTAATGGGACCACCTACTAGATAATGAGTATGATCCACAGGATAGCAAAAAACGCGCTTATAAGCATCTTTAATTAGATATGGTGCAATTACCCTAATTGCAGCAGAAGTCCCGACATTGATTGCAAAATTTTCATTATTAAGCACATTAACACCAATTGTAGATGAATAGCCATCGCTTGCGCCTAAAATTACCTTGGTATCAGTTTGCAAACCTAATTTTTGAGCATAATAAGGCAAAACATTGCCAACAATCATTGTCGGAGCAGCAACTTCAGGTAGTTGCTTTTTTTTAATTTCTGCTTTTTCAAGCATGTCTGAATCCCATTGCTGTGTTTTTAAATTAAATAGCCCTGTCCCAGCAGCCATTGTTGTATCTGTCATCAATTTATTGGTCAGACGATAAACAACATACTCCTTGATACCTATCCAATAATTAGCCTGTTCAAACAATTGTGGATGTTCATTTTTAAGCCACATTAATTTATATATTGGTGCCATTGCATGTGGCGGCATCCCTGTTTGACTGTAAACTTGATCAGCCAAATTGCTATTTTTAGCTTCTTGAACAACCTTTTGACTGCGATTATCAGCCCAAGTGATACTATTAGTCAGCAACTGTTTATTTTTATCAAGTCCAATCAAACTGTGCATTTGAGCTGACCAAGATATAGCTTTAATATTTTTACTGCCATTTTGACTTAGCTTAAAAATCACGTCTTGCACGGCAGAAAAAATAACCTCAGGGTCTTCAACCGCTTTTCCATTTTGATCTTGGATTAAGGGATATGACTTGCTAGCTTGACCTTCTACTTGCGCATTTTCATCATATAAAATTCCCTTAGTTGCTGTAGTTCCAATATCGATGCCTAAAATATAGTCCATTTTTTACTCACTATCATTATTAATTTTGAAATTCTCTAAAAAAAAGAACAACCACAATGGTTGTTCTTTGGTGGTCAAACATACGCGTGACCACTGTGCGTAGAATAATTAGGAATTGTTATTTCTTAAGATTTTCGTTTACGAAGGCTTCGATCTTGTCGTCTGAGTCTTTCAAAAATGGAAGCATATCTTGCTCCGTCTTCATGGTATCTCTACCATTTTTCTCCATGAAGTAGTCCCAAAGGGCATCTCTAACTGGCATATCTGAATCACTCCAGTCAAAAACTTCCTTCATGTGACGATCTAACAATTCTGTTTTAATAATCTCTGCCATCTTAGAATTACCTCCTAAATAAATTCTACAAGATTAATTATAACCCTTTTGGTGCTAGTAACACAAAATTTATACTATTTATCAAAATTAAATACTTCCAGCATCTTTCTCTTTATCCTACCTTTAGCTGTGATTAATTGTTCAATGCCGCAGGCAGCTTTTTGCGCAGCGAGTTCAATATCAAGTTTTCCCAATAATACTAAAAAGGCATATAGTTCTGTGATACTCAATTTAGATAAAAAATATTGATATCTCGCATTTACCGGATATTCGCTTAATTCTATCGAGCTTTCATTAATCGCACCACTTTCTTTGATCACCTCATATGAAACTGCCCTTGAATAAGGTTCGCGCTGTTTAGCTAATTCATAACGCAATAAGTTTTTGGCATGATTTACAAAATTAGCTTTAAAAAATGCTCCAAAATCTTTACTCTTTTTCAGATCAAACAAGCAGCACGTTTCATAGCAAATAATTAAGGCTTCCTGCATCCAATCATCAATATCAAAATGACGAATATAAATCTGCGAACGCACATTATTGACTACAGGCTGATAGCGCATAGTTAATTCAAATAAAGCATCATTGTCTTTAGCTTTAACTTTTTCAATTAATTCATAATCAGAAAAATATTTCATAAAATACTCCACTTCCTAGTAAATGTTTTTTACAGGATAGGTGAAGCAATAGATTACTCTTAAGCAAACAAACGTTTAAAGAATTCAGTATTAAGATTTTGTATAAAAAAAGAGATACAAATTATATTTTTTGCATCTCTTGAAAATATTTCCTGGGAAATATTTATTGAATTGTAATATCGCCAGAATCGCTTTCTGCTTTTAACAAGTGCTGGGCATGAGCATTCTTTTTAAAGCTTCCGTTTTCAACATTTTTATCAAAGAAATCAATGTCACCACTATCGGCTTCTAAATCATAACCATCAAATGGGGTATGGCTAATGTTAATATCGCCGCTATCGGTTTCTATATCTGCACGGGCAATTTTACTGTTAGTGATATTAATATCGCCACTGTCTGCTTCTAGTTTAGCTTTACGTACAACATTTGCTTTTATAATGCTTATATCGCCTGCATCGTTTTCAACAGATAAATTATTTAATTTACCAGCTGGAATGATAATCGTTAATTTAGTAGCTGAAGTTGAAATAGTAGATGGCATTTTTTTCTTTTGATCAATTATCAACGTACCATTATTAATTTTTACCTCTGGCTTTAATTTACTACCACCATGATAAAGAACTTTGAAACTTTTACCGGACCTGATTGTTACATCACTAATTTCTAAATTAGCTTTTATTCTTGAAAAAGTCTTTGTAGTCAAAGTCTTTTTAACAGTTTTTCCTGGATCATAAGACTTAGAATCTTGCTTGCTGCAAGCACTTAAAGCACCTATACCTGCAATAGCTAAGATAAATACTAAAAATAATTTTGTGATTTTTTTCATACAGAAGCCTTCTTTTAATTTAATGGGTGACGACTATTAAACATCTGATAAAGCATCACGCCAGTTGCTACGCTAGCATTAAGTGATTGCACATGCCCAATCATCGGAATAGTCAAAGTCTGATCCATCTGTTTAAGAAGCAGCGGGGAAATACCTTTTCCTTCGTTACCAATTACTAAAACTGTCTTTCCTTTTGCATCCCACAAACGATAATCAGTGCCACTCATTGCAGTACCAAAGAACCAGTAACCACGTTCTTTTAACCACTTAGTAGTTTGCACTAAGTTATTTACACGAGCTACTGGCACATGATCGATTGCTCCAGTAGATGTTTTAGCTACTACGCTTGTTAAGCCACTTGCTCTTCTTTTAGGAATGATCACTGCATCAACGCCAGTCGCATCGCAAGTTCTTAGAATTGATCCCAAATTGTGTGGATCTTCAATCGAATCTAGCATCAATAAAAACGGTTCTTTTCCTTCTTGGTCAAACTTATCAACTAGCTGGTCTAAATCAACATATTCAAATGAAGCAATAGACAATACTAATCCTTGGTGGTTAGCTGAATTAGTTAACTGATCAAGTTTGTTTTTAGGAGCATTTTGAATAACTAAATGCTTTTTACGAGCTAATTGATAAACCTGATTAGCAAAGTCTTCTTGAACTCCTTTTTGCAGAAAAATCTTATTAATTTTTTCAGCATCTTGAGTTTTTAAATAATCTATTCCGGCATGTCTACCGAAAACAAAATCTTCATTAATTGAACTCATCTTCGCTCGCGCCTCCGTGTTCTACTTGTTCAATGCACCACTGACAAATCTGGTCAACACGCTCATGCTCACCTAATAAATCTAGATAGCCAATTAAAGCTTCAAATCCCGTTGATAAACGATATGTCGTTAAAGATGTATTTTTAGCATGCGTATGACTTTTAGCATTGCGCCCTCTATGAAATACATCTAGCTCATCTTCACTCAGCATATCTTCTTGTTCCATCTTAGTAATTAACCAAGCTTGCGCTTTAGCTGAAACATAGTGCGTTGCATACCGCTGGAGCATTTGCGGCTTTACTATACCTCCTTTGACTAGGTGGCGTCTAATATAAACTTCGTAAACTCCATCGCCAAGATAGGCTAAGGTTAAGGCGCTCATGGTATATGGATTTCTTTTTTCTTCTTTTAAAACCTTAGGCTTAAGCACGATGCCACCTCGTTCCTTGAGGGGTATCTTCTAAAACTATCCCCAATGCTTTTAATTCATCACGCAATTTATCACTAGTTGCCCAATCTTTATCTTTTCTAGCTTGATCACGTTGGGAAACCATTTCTGCGATCTTTTGATCATCATCGCTTGCTTTATCTTCAAAAGCAACGCCAAAGATTAAGAGCCATTGTTTAAGTAAAATAGTAAATTCTTCTAATGTCTTTTTATCAACTTGGTCTTTTGGCAAATGAGAATTTACTTTAGTTACTAAGTCATACATTACGCTTAACGCATTTTGAACATTAAAATCATCATCCATTGCTGCAATGAATTCTTCTTTTGCCTGTTTTAAATCTTCTTCAAGTATGCGATCACTACTTGATTCAGTTTGATCTTTTAAGCGAGCATCGGTATTGCGCAAAACGTTTTTATAGCGTTCTAAAACAACTTGTGCTTGTCTTAAGCCATCTTCAGAGTAGTTAATCGGACGTCTATATTGCACGCTTGACATGTAAAAGCGCAAAACTTGTGGATCAACTTTTTGCAAAATATCATGTACCGTCACAAAGTTGTGCAACGATTTAGACATCTTTTCTTGCTTTTTGCCAACAGTTACAAAACCATTGTGAAGCCAATAATTGACAAACTTTTTGCCTGTCTTAGCCTCACTTTGAGCAATTTCATTTTCATGGTGTGGAAATTCCAGATCTTGTCCACCGCCATGAATATCGATTGTATCGCCTAAATATTTAGTACTCATAACTGAACATTCAATATGCCAACCTGGACGTCCCTTACCCCAAGGCGAATCCCATGCAATTTCATCAGCTTGCTTTTGACTTTTCCACAGTGCAAAATCAATTGGATCTTCTTTTTGGTCTTGTTGACTTTCATCCACATGTTCAGAAGCGCCTTCTTCAAGCTCTTCAATGTTTTGATCGCTCAATTTTCCATAATCGGAAAACTTTTTAGCGCGATAATAAACATCCCCGTCTACCTCATAAGCATAGCCCTTATCAATTAATGTCTGAATAAAAGAAATGATATCGTCTATTTCATGAGTAGCTCTTGGATGCAAAGTAGCCTGCTCGATATTTAAAGCCTCAGTGTCTTGCAGATATGCGTCAATAAAACGCTCAGCAAGTTTCGGGACAGTAATTCCTTCTTTTCTTGCTTCATTAATCATCTTATCGTCGACATCAGTAAAGTTAGAAACGTACTTAACTTGATAGCCACGATATTCAAAATATCTGCGAATTGTGTCAAAAGCAATTACGCTACGTGCATTGCCGATGTGGATATAGTTATACACAGTTGGTCCACAGACATACATGCTGATTCGTCCTTCAACTAAAGGCTTGAATTCTTCTTTTTGTCTAGTAAGGGTATTAAAGACTTTCAATTTTATCCCTCTTCTTTCTGGAACTTATCACAAGTTATATTCTAACAAAAAAAGCCACGCTTTCGCGTAGCTTTTAACTTTAGTTGATAAATTATAAGCCCAAGTCACTTAATTGCTTTAAAGTTAAATCTAAGTGCTTCTTAACTTTTTCTTTACCCATTAATTCCATAGCTTCACCAATACCAGGTCCAACCATTGAACGAGTACCAGCTATTCTAATTGGCATAAAGAGTTTTCTACCCTTAACGCCAGTTTCACGACGGGTAGCCTGAATTGCGTTCATTACTTGAACAGCAGTAAAGCGAGGGATTTCATCTAATTGCTTTTTGAATTCTTCAATTACTTTACGACCATCATCTTTTTTGATTTCTTCAATTTCTTCGTCTGATAAATCAGAAGCCTCATTAAAGAAAATCTTAGTATCATCAACAATTTGCTTAGTGTAAGACATTTGGACTGCGTAAATGTTAACTAATTGACGAATCCATTCCATCTTTTCAGGAGAGATATCTTTTCCAACAACTCCTGTTTCTTGCAAGTTATTCAATGATAAATCAAGTAAAGTATCACGATCAGCTTTCTTCATATATTGGTTGTTGATCCATTCAAGTTTCTTCTGGTCAAAAGCAGCTGGTGATTTTGACAACCGTTTTGGATCAAATGCTTTTATCAATTCTCTTTGAGAGAAAATTTCGCTTTCACCAACAGGTGACCAACCAAGTAAAGTAATAAAGTTGAACATTGCTTCTGGCAAGTAGCCAAGATCACGATATTGTTCGATAAATTGCAAAACTGATTCATCACGTTTAGATAATTTCTTACCAGTTTCTGAATTAATAATCAAAGTCATGTGACCAAACTTAGGTGGCTCCCAGCCTAATGCTTCGTAAACAACTAATTGCTTGGGAGTGTTAGCTACGTGGTCATCTCCACGAAGTACGTGAGTAATCTTCATCAAATGATCGTCAATAACTACTGCAAAGTTGTAAGTTGGCATACCGTCGCGTTTTTGAATAACAAAATCGCCACCGATAGTATCAGATTCAAATGAAACTTTACCCTTTACAATATCATCCCAAGCGTAAGTTCTATTTTCAGGAATATGAATTCTAACAACCGGCTTCAAGCCCTTTGCTTCTGCGGCTTCTTGAGCTTGTTTAATTTCATCAGCAGTCATGCCTTCATATTCATAAGTATAGTGTGGAGCAATTCCCATTGCACGTTGTTCTTCACGCTGAGCTTCAAGTTCTTCTTCAGTAGTGTAAGAATAATATGCCTTACCTTCATCAATTAATTGCTTGATGTATTTGTTGTAGATATCTTTTCTTTCAGATTGTCTATAAGGACCATAGTCTCCGCCTTTATCCGGGCCTTCATCCCAGTCAATGCCAAGCCAGTGAAGGTTTTCCATTTGAGATTTTGAACCACCTTCAACGTTACGTTTTTGGTCAGTATCCTCAATACGAAGAACCATTGTTCCTTTATTGTGACGAGCAAACAAGTAGTTAAATAATGCAGTTCTTGCGTTACCAATGTGCAAGTGACCTGTTGGACTTGGTGCATAACGTACACGAATTTTTTCTTTAGCCAAAATCAAAGCGCCTCTTTCAAAAATTTTAAATTTTACCTATTTAAGTTTAACTTTTAAGCACAAAAAGTTCAATCTATCCAAAGACAAGCTTTAAAGTTTGAGGTAAACTCGCTACTCCAATTACTTCAATCTCAGAATTGTTTTTAATTTTTGAAGTTAAATTATGCTTAGGTATAAAAATACGTTTAAAGCCTACTTTTTGAGCTTCCTTAATTCTTGCCTCAATGCGATTTACACGTCGCACTTCTCCTGTTAAGCCAATTTCTCCAACAAAACAATCTGTTGCAGGAATTTCTTGATTTTTATAACTGGATGCCACGGCCATTGCGATTGCAAGATCAATGGCTGGTTCATTTAGCTTAATTCCACCAGTTGCCGTCAAAAATGCATCTTGATTTTGAAGCATCAAATTGCCTCTTTTTTCTAAAACAGCTAATAACAAGGCAACACGATTATAATCTAATCCTGAAGTTGTTCTTTTAGCATAGCCAAAGGCCGTTGGCGTAACCAGTGCCTGAATATCAGCCATTAATGGTCTAGTTCCTTCTAAAGAAACAACAATTGCAGATCCCGTTGAATTAGGTAATCTTTCATCTAAAAAAATTGCTGAAGGATTAGTCACTTCGCTTAATCCTTCATTTTGCATTTCAAACATGCCAATTTCATTTGCAGCACCAAATCGATTTTTTACAGATCGCAAAATTCGATAAGAATGATGCCCATCGCCTTCAAAGTAAAGCACAGTATCTACCATATGCTCTAAAATTTTGGGACCCGCAATAGCACCTTCTTTGGTAACATGCCCAATTACAAAAACAGTAATTTGATCGTTTTTAGCAATTTTCATTAATTCACTTGTAACTTCCCTAACCTGTGAAGCAGAACCTACCATTGAGTCAAGCGATGGCTCATTCATTGTTTGAATTGAATCAATAACTAAAAATTCCGGCTTTAAATCATTAATTTGTTCACGGATATTATCCATATTAGTTTCTGGATAAAGCAAAATATTGCTTTGCCCTAATCCTAAACGGTCTGCCCGCATTTTTATTTGATTAGCCGACTCTTCCCCAGAAACATACAAAACTTTATGCCCTTGAGCTAAATTACTGCTTATTTGAAGCATTAAAGTAGATTTACCAATTCCTGGATCTCCACCGATTAAAACTAAAGAACCTGGTACAATCCCGCCACCTAAGACTCGATTTAATTCTTCATATGGGGTAACTACACGTTGCTCTTTTTTTGCTTTAACTGTTCCTAACTTAACAGGCTCATTGTTGCCAGTTGCAGTCATTAAACGTGAAGCAGTTGCCTTGGTAGAAACTTTTTTTACTTCTTGAGTTTCTTGTTCAAATTGATTCCAAGCACCGCAATTAGGACATCTACCTAAATAAGAAGCAGAGATGTAGCCACAGTTTTTACACTTGTAGCGCGTTTTTACTTTTGTCATTATTTCTCTCTTTTCAATCCAGATGAACCAAATCCACCTAATCTTTGACGCGGAACTGGATCATCGTTATCTGCTTTTAAATACTTGATAAAAATTCCTTGACCAATACGATCTCCCTTTTTGATATGTAAGGGACGTACGCCATAATTAATCAATTGTAAAAAGATCTCGCCTTCATTTTCACTGTTGTTATAATAATCGCTATCAATGACGCCAATACCATTAGGAAGAGCCATATTTCTTTTAAAAGTATTTGATGAGCGATTAGCTAAAATTAAAACTTCATCTTCAGGCATGTAAGCTTTAATGCCAGTTGGAACTAAGATAGGTTTTAGAATTTTTTCTGCTTTTTCTCGATCTAATTCATTTAATTCATGACCATTTCTAATTAAGCGGAATATTCTCACAAAATTTAAACACCAAATTGATGGTAAGACAACATCTTGTGCTGCTTCAAAATCATAACCAGCACTTTGGGCGGTTTGTCTTTTAGGAAGATTAATTCCTTGATCTTTGTATTTACTTACTACTTCAAAGCCACGTACACGCATTTTTTACTCCTTAAAACTTAACTACATTAAATTCTACCTTATTTGGCTTGTTTTAAAAATATCCCCATTTTCATTACACTAAAAATTATCATTTTTATTTTATTTTTTACTAGATAGACTTAACTTTTTTTATAGTATAGAATATTTAATGTAATCTTAATTTAGGAGGTATTTTAATGACTAAAGAAATATCAAACGATGCTATTTCAAAATTTGAAAATGACTTAGCTAACCATCCTGCTTTCAATGTTGCCAGTCATGCAGCTCAAGAAAACGGAATTTACAAGGCTAGTCAAAACTTACAAACTAAAATCGATTTAGATCCGACCTTCTCTATCGAAATCGAAACTGGTAAACCAGCTGATCAAAAACAATCTGGTCGCTGCTGGATGTTTAGTGCACTCAACACTATGCGTCACCCTCTACAAAAGAAGTTCAAGTTAAAGGACTTTGAATTATCTCAAAATTATACTAACTTCTGGGATAAGTTTGAAAAATCAAACTGGTTCTTTGAAAATGTAATTGCAACAGCTGATAAAGATTTAGGCGATCGCAAAGTTTCATTCTTGTTTACCACTCCACAACAAGATGGTGGTCAATGGGATATGCTTTGCGGCATTATTGAAAAATATGGTATCGTTCCTAAGAGCGTTTATCCTGAAACTGCCAACGCAACTAATTCAAGTGCTCTAAACGATACTTTAAACACTTTGCTTCGTAAAGATGGTTTAGAATTACGTGATTTAGTTAATGCAGGTAAATCTGAAGCTGAAGTTCAAGCAAGAAAAGAAGAAATGCTTAACGATGTTTTCCGCATCTTAGCTACTTCACTCGGTGTTCCACCAAAGAAATTTAACTTTGAATATCGTGATGACGATCAAAACTATCACATTGATCAAGACATCACTCCAAAAGAATTCTTTGATAAGTACGTAGGCATGGACTTAGAAAGTCACATTTCCACAATCAATGCTCCAACTAGCGACAAACCTTTCCACAAGGTGTTTTCTGTGGAATATTTAGGTAATGTTGTTGGTGGTCGCCAAGTTCGTCACCTTAACTTAAAAGTTGACGAAATGAAAGATTTGATCATCAAGCAATTAAAAGATGGTGAAGTCGTTTGGTTTGGTTCAAATGTTGTTAAAGATTCAGAACGTCGTGCAGGATTATTAGACACCAATCTTTACAGAAGAGACCAATTATTTGATGTCGACTTTAAGATGACTAAAGCCCAAATGCTTGATTCTGGCGAAAGCATGATGGATCACGCTATGGTTATTACCGGTGTTGATATTGTTGACGGCAAACCAACTAAATGGAAGATTGAAAACTCATGGGGTGACAAACCAGGATTTAAGGGATACTTTGTAATGAGTGATTCTTGGTTTGATTCATTTGTTTACCAAGCTGTTATCAACAAGAAATACTTACCAGAAGATCTTAAGAAGGCATTTGACGAAGGCAAAGAAAATCCTATTCAATTATTACCATGGGATCCAATGGGAGCTCTGGCTTTTAAGGATTAATTTATAATACTTATTAATAAAGGTAGTCAAAACGGCTATCTTTATTTTTTTTGCTCTGGTGTATACTTTTCATAATGACTACTTGGAGGATTGTTAAATGTCTTTAAAAAAGTATTTTAAATTTGTAGAAATTCAAACATCTGCCCTATCCATTTATGCTTATGCATTGGGTGCTGCATTTATCTTTTTTTATTTCAATCATTGGAACTTACTTAATTCTATAATCTTTTTTATTAGTGAAATGATTATGGATAACATGATAACTGCAATTAATAATGTCATGGATTATATTTTAGCAAAAGATCAAAAAAGCAAAGCTGAAAATGTAATTGCGAAAGAAAATACCTCACTACCTGTGGCTTTTACCTACATTACAGTTCTACTAGTCATTTCTGCTGCTTTAGGTTTATGGCTATGTTTTAGAACAAATTGGGTACTATTTTTTGCTGGTGGTTTATTATTTTTGATTGTTTTATCTTATACTTCTGGACCATTTCCTATCTCACGAATGCCAATTGGTGAATTTATATGCGGTATTGCACAAGGAATGGGAGTACCCTTCTTATTTGCTTATATTAACGACAATTATAAGCAAATAATGACCTTAGATTTCTTCAGACTTCATAATGGAAATTGGTCATTTAGCTTAAATGGCTCATTAACCACAGTTTTAGCCTTAATTGTAATTTGTATTCCGTCAATTTGTTACAACTCAAATGTGATGCTTGCTAATAACTTATCCGATGTTGAAGCCGACAGAAAAAATGAACGCGCTACTTTACCAGTAGTTTTTGGAAAATTCAAGGCTAACTGGCTATATCGCTTCTTTGGGTATATCCCGTTTTTGTTTATCGTGATTGCAGTAATTTTTAAAATGTCACCGATTTTATCATTACTAACTTTACTTACTTATCCAAAAATTCATAAAAATATTGAAGCTTTTATTGCCCATCCAAGCAAATCTGAAACATTTCCATTGGCTTTGCAAAACTATAAAATTTTTATTGTCGTTCAAGCAATTACAATTTTTCTAGGCACGTTAATTCATTTCTAAAACAAAAAAGCAGGAGACAGATTTTCACATCTATCTCCTGCTTTTGTCTTAAAATAATGGAGCATCTTTCTTACGCCAGCGATTACAATGAGCATCTAATAATTCTAGAATAATAAATAAAATAAAAGCAACAATGCTTAAAATTACGATTCCAGCATACATCTTTGTATATTCCATTTTTGACCATTCATCCATGATATAATAGCCCAATCCAACCTGTGTGCCATAGACTTCAGTCATAAATAAAATTGCAAACGAGGCTGACAATTCAATTCTTACCGCTGACAATGTTCCAGCAATCGAAGCTGGCCAAGTAACATATTTAAAAATTTGCCAATGGCTAGCTTTTAAAACATGCAAGCTGCTGTATAGATCACCTGGAATTTGTCTCACTTGATCTCTTACCGAAACAATTACTTGAAAAACATTAGCTAAAAACAGCATCCCTATTTTTGAGCTTTCTCCTAATCCAAGAAAAAGCATCAAAATAGGCAATAAAGAAATCTTCGGGATTGGATATAAAAAATACAGCATTGGATTGGCAATCCTACCAAATTTTGGCAAGCGCACAATCATAATCCCGATGATTACGCCAACTAACGTAGCTGATAACAATCCCCAAAATACCCGATAAACTGAAGCATAAATATCTAAGCTAATATTTTCTTTAAATAAAGAAGGAATTATCGCATAAACAGTAAAAGGATTTGGCAAGATATCTTTACTAATAGCAATCGCTGCTAAATACCAAATAATATTTAAAATAATTATTGCGATTACTAAGTTTCTTATTCGACGCGCCAAAGATCAATTACCTCCTTTTGAATATCAGCTAAAATTTTAGAAAATTCTGGATTATCTCGTCGATCTTTAGGATTGACCGATTTTAAAGGATTTTCTCTCAACTGGCCTGTTTTATTAGACAAAACAAATAATTGATCGCCAAAAATAAGTGCTTCTTCCAAACTATGCGTAATCATTAAAGTAGTAATTTGAAAAGTAGCTAACTGCTCTAATAACAGATTCTCTGCTGTTTGCTTAACAACAGTATCTAAAGCAGAAAAAGGCTCATCAAGTAATAAAATTTCTGGCTTTAAGCAAAAAGCTTTCGCTAAAGCTACTCTTTGCTTTTGACCACCACTTAATTCATTCGGAAATTTATGCTTAATATCGGAAATACCTAGCTTATTTTCTATTTGTTCAACTAATTCTGCTTGATTAGCATTCAATTTGTCATTATTTCTAATTTTTATTCCCAGGGAAATATTTTTATGAACATCAAACCAGGGCAATAATCCAAAATCTTGTGGTACCCAAGCAATGGTTTGTTTTTTCAAATTTAATTTATGCCCATCCCATAATATATCGCCACTATAGGAAATTAATTGGCAAATCGCTGAAATAAGAGTAGTTTTCCCGATTCCAGACGGTCCAATAATTGCAGTAGTTGCAGCATTTGGAATCGTTAAATTTATATTTTTTAAAATTAATTTGTTATTACGCTTAATAGATAAATTATTTAGTGTAAGCATTAGTCAACCGGCACAATATAATCAGCTGGATTTACTTTCTTAGTGAAAAATCCTTCTTCTTTAGCAAACTTCAAAACTTGTTTCATAGTCTTAACGCTTGGTGTCTTGGCCTTGTTATAACGTGGAAATTGCTTTGGCGCAGCTTTTGCTACTGGAGCAGGCAAAGATAAATCTTTTTCCATTACTTGCGTTAAAACATCAGGATGATCATTTAATTCATTTACTGCACGATTATATGCCTTTAAAAACTTACTCCTTACATCTTTGTCAGATAGCAATTTACCTTTAGCAGCAAGAGCAGTCACTTGGAAATCGGAACCACTTTGAGTTAAAATCTTGCATCCTTGAACTTTTGCTATTGTTAAGAAAGTTTGTGGTAAAACTGCAGCTGCAGCTTGGTTATTCTTAATCATTTCCAAACGTTGTGGAATTTGTGGCACATTAACTTGATCGACATCTTTAGGATTTACGCCATTTTGCTTTAAAGTTTTGTACATATAATACGATGTTACTTGTCGGGACATATTTGCTACTTTTTTGCCCTTTAAATCTTTGACTGATTTAACATTAGAATTCTTAGGAATTGCTACACCAAAACGACCAGTTAATTGTGTAATCAATTTCCAATCAGGCTTTTTAGAGCGCATATATGAAGTAAAAGACGTAAAATCTACTACAGCTGCATCAGCTTGACCCGCACTAGTAGCAGCGTCGCGCTTATTAGGATCTTTAAACAGACTAAGTTTAACGTCTAAACCCTCTTTTTTAAAGTATCCCTTATCTGCTGCTACATATAAAGGTGCGCTATCAGGTGCTGCCATTGTCGCAATGGTAATTTTGGTAGTTTTAGAATTTTGCGCACTTGAAGAAGTGCTGGAACTTTTACTTTCTTTTGGTGAACATCCAGCAGCTAATGCTACCACCCCCATTGTTAGCAACGCCGATATAACTATACGTTTTAATTTCACTTTATCTTCCTCCTAGTAAACATTTCTACTTTCTAAGTATCACACTTTTTCTATACGACGACAAGATAAAAAGTCTACAGCTTTACGCTGCAACCCTTTACCAAATATGTAATAAACGTGTTGAGTCTATTTTACTTAAATTGAATTGATGCACATGCTGCACCTGATTTTCTGGGAAGTCCTTTACAAAATCTGCCAAATTATACAATCCAGTTGAATAAGACCAGACACCTTTAACTTTTCTAATTGGATCCAGCATTTCATTTCTAATTGGGTATGCAGAAATCAAGAAATGCTTGTGGTGAAATTTAAAAACAAAATATGGAAGCTTAAAACCTTCAACCACTTCTTCAGGGGTTTTCCCTAAAGAAATCACATTGTGATATGTCCCAAATCTTTTATTAAATTCATCATTGAATGAAAAATAAAAATTAGATATATGCACATGTGGAAAATCTTCTGGCTTCACTTTATCAGGAACACAAATTACGTGAGAAAAATGATCTAGATTTTTCTCTTTTTGACTTAATGCTCGCTCCATTCCAGTTGGTAAAATCTTATAAGCCCATTCTGGAACTTCAGGGTGCTTTTCATATTCCTCATACATCATTTTAACAACTTCAGGTTTAACCCAGTCATAATGCATTCTAGTTTGATTTCTTCTTAACAAACTAGCTAAAGTATTATTTTGCATTAAATCAACTACAAATAACTCGTAGCGATACTTATCAACCCAAGGCTTAAAATGTTCAATCTGCTCAGGACTAACGTGAGTCCCATCAACAATGACAGTTTCACCATTGGCCATCTTATGCTCAACCAAGTTATCCACCATTTGCTGGGTTCGAACAGTGACATGACGTGGAATGACTTGGTGTAAAGTATCAGTGCCCTTCTCGTAATATACAGTTAAATCAGCTAACAATAAACGAATTTGATCACGAGAAATTGCGTAAGGCTGCAAATGATGGCGCGCAATAAATGAGGACTTGCCTGAACCGGGAGCACCTCTAAGTAAGAATATTTTACGCATACTTTTCTCCAAACTATGATTTAAGATCAATCAAATATACTCGTAAAAAATTCTACCATAAAATCACGCCAAGAACGAATTAATAAAGAAGAATGGTTAATCATTCTTCAAAATCTCTTTTTTGACAATATTCAGATTTTCATCAAATGTATAAACAATCGGTTGAGCATTTGGCACTTCCAGCTTAACGATATCAGTATCACTAATATCTTCAATTTTCTTAATTAAAGCACGCAAACTCGAACCATGAGCGACAATTAATTGATCACGACCAGCAAGCAGCTCAGGTGCAATATGATCAATGTAATATGGCATTAAGCGTCTTTGCGTTTGATGCAAACTTTCACCTTGTGGCATCAAGTGCATATCACAATTTTGATATCTGCGATCCTGAACTGGTTGAGCTAATAGCGGCGGTACGCTATCAAAACCTCTGCGCCATTTTAAAACTTGCTCTTTACCAAACACCTTACGAGAAACATCCTTGTTAATTCCCCTTAATGCCCCATAGTGACGTTCATTTAAGCGCCATGTCTTAGTAATCGGCAAATATAGAAAATCGCAAATATCGGCAATTATATTAGCTGTAATGATTGCACGTGATAAAACAGACGTATGAATATGCGTTGGAGCAAAATTTGAAATTTGAGCTACTTTTAATCCGGCAGATTTAGCCTGTTGGATCCCCTTAGCACTTAATGCAACATCATTCCAACCTGTGTAAACATTATCTCGATTCGCAATACTTTCGCCATGTCTAACTAATACCAGCTTTACCACTTTTCTTACCACCTAATGTACAAACAATAAAATAATACCAGAAATGGTTAAAATAATTCCCACAATTAAGTACGCAAGTAAAGCATTTCTTCTTTTCTTTAAAGCAAGAGATTTGCCGATAATTCTTTTGTTTAATTGATCGCGACGGTTAAATACAATCGCCAAATCATACAATCCTACAATAATCAAAATTATTGCTGCCCAAATACTTATTTTCATAGCTTTCCTCGTTTACTTAGTGCCAAAAGAGCAAAATTATACCACCAATTGTAAAAATTATACCTAATGTTAAAAACATTTTAGCTGTAGTTTTATCTGTTTTTGGAGCGTTTTTTGCTCTTGGTTTCGAATTAGAATTTGCTTTTGGCCATCTTTGATAGGCTAAATAAAAATCCCAGATTCCTACAATAATTACAATTAATATCGACCAAATAGTTATCTTCATAGCTTTACCTAATCAGTTTTTCCTACGACAATCATTTTTTCTTTTATACCACGTTTACATTCTGCCTGCAAAGTAATGTGATTGATACCCAAAGGTTCAAGTTTTTCTTGAACTTGAGTATAGATTTTTTCTAAATCACTAACTTTTAATGAAGTTGGCACATTAATATGCGCATCCAGCATCGTCATGCTATCTGAATACTTCCATAAATGAACATGGTGAACATTTTCAATTTCTGGCAAATCGAGCATTAATTGTTTTACTTTTTCTAAATTAATACTTGGGTTAGACTCCATTAAAACATTAGCTGCTTTTAAAGTAACTTGAATTGCCTCATATAAAATAAATACTGAAACTAAAATTGTTAAAACAGGGTCCAGCCAATCGCAATTAAAAGCGCGAATAATCAGCGCACCTACTACAACCACGATACTTGATAAAGCATCTGATAGCATATGGATAAAAGTAGATTTAACGTTCAGATTATGTTTTGAATCACGATGCATCATAATCATTGAAATTAAATTAGCAGCTAAACCAATCAAGGCTACGATTAACATCAAATTTCCTTTAATTGGCTCTGGCTTAGCAAAGCGCATACAAGCTTCGATAAACAAAAATACGCAAATCACAATTAAAATTATGCCATTGGTAAAGGCTGCCAAGGTTTCCGCACGCTCATATCCAAAAGTTTTATGTTTGTTTTTGTCTTTCTTACTAATTAAATGCGCGACAAAAGATAAAACAATTGCTCCGGTATCACCTAAATTATGAAGTGCATCTGAAAGTAATGCCAAAGAACCCGAAAAGATTCCACCTAAAATTTCGGCAATAGTAATTACAAAATTTAACAGAGTAACAATAATAAAATTAATCGAAGTTTTATCTACCATGGATTTATCTACTCCTTACCAATAGAATTTTAACATAGCATAAAAGAAAAATATCCCCGTTTTGGGAAACGAAGATATCTAAAAATTAATTAATTCATTATTTTTAATATTGTAATCCACAATTTCAAATTTACCATTATCGTGAAGAATTCCACGAGTCACGCTTCCATTTTCTGGGAAAGGAACAACGTGGGAACCATTAGCTTGATTCCAATATTTAATAGCCAAAGTTTTGATAAAATCTCCATGAGAAACAATTAATACTCGGCCCAAACCTTGAGCTTCTTGAGTTAACTGATCAATAGCCTGATCCATTCTTTCATCAAGTTCTTCACTATTTTCAGCTAGATGACGCGGATCGGCTTTTTTGGTAGCTTCTCTAAATTTAGCAATCCCTAATTGATTGATTATTTTATCGATATCTGTTTCCGGCTTAAGACCACCAGCAACGGCAACTTTTTTCCACGTTTCATCGATATCGTCACCTTCAAAAGAGCCAAAAAAGACTTCTCTAAATGCAGGCAGTTTCTTAATTTTGCCTAATTCAGAAACTTCATTCGCATCCTTCATTAAATGGACAGTATCAATAGCTCTTTTTAAGTCTGAGCTGTACATTCTATCAAAGTGGACTTGCGATAAGTTACGAGCAGTGACCTTTAAATCGTTAATCCCTTTGACTGTTAAGGGTGAATCCGACCAGCCCTGAACTTTGTTAAGTTGGTTAAACATTGTTTCTCCGTGTCTGACTAGATAAACTTCAGTTGGCATTCTCATCTTTCCTTTCTATTATTGTTTCACGCGATACATTTATTTATTATTTCAATAATACCAGATTATGCGATGAATGCAAGGCTTTTAAATTTAGCCCCTATATTTTGTGTTTCACAAAAGTTCAAACACAATATTCTTCAAACTATGAGAAAATATGCTTAGAGGTAAATTTATGAATTATCAAAATATCATCATCGTTCCAGAAGGATTATTTTTTAAAGAAAAGACTTCGCAAAAGAATTCTTTAAATAAGTTAGCTAAAGCAAAAAAACAAATTCTGAATATCAATTTATTTTCAAGTCTTTATGATCGTTATGTAGATATTGATCGCAAACAAGAAATTCAGTTGATGCTTACGGCTCTTTTTCCCGAAGATAAACTATTTAGCATTCAAGCTGATTACTTCACTTACCTAACTTCTCAACACCGCTTACTGAAGAATGTGGATAACACACTAAATGATTTAAAAGATAAGGTAAATATTTTCATTGCTAGCATATATCCACAAGCAGTAATTAGTAAAAGACTTGAGCAAGCAAAAATTAATTATCCACTTGTGGCAAATCCTACAGATGATTTTACATCTATGTCAAAAATAATCACTCAAATTATTAGTCAACATAATTTGGACAAAAATGAGACCTTGCTTATCGGCACAAGCTTAGGCGACGAAATTCAAGCCGCAAATGATCTTGAGCTTCCTTCGCTTTGGGTAAGTACAAATCGTAAAGTACCAATTACTCCACATCCTAATTTGCATGTGAAAAAATTTGAAGATATCGCATTTTACTTTATGGGCTAAAATTGCGTTAAAATTAAAGGGAAAGATTTACAGAAACACGAGGTAGATTAAATATGACAAAAGTTGCTGTAGTTTTTGCTGACGGCTGCGAAGAAGTCGAAGGCTTAAGTGTTGTTGATGTTTTAAGACGTTTAAACATTGGATGCGATATGGTAGGACTTGATAAGCTAAAAATTAATGGCGATCACAAGATTATCTTGTCCTGCGATAAAGTGGTTAATGATAGCTTACTTGATTATGATCTTGTAGCTTTTCCAGGAGGCAGAACTGGTGCCATTAATTTGCGCGACAATAAAAAACTTGCTCAATTGATGATTGAACGTCACAAACAAGGTAAATGGGATGCAGCAATGTGCGCAGCACCAATCGCATTAGGTCGCTATGAAGTCTTAAAAGATACTGATTTCACTTGCTATCCAGGTTTTGAAAAAGAAATTTTAGAAGACTGTCCTTCTGCAAACTTTAAAACTGATATTACTGTAACTGATAATGAACACAAAGTTATCACTAGTCGTGGTCCGGCAACCGCTTGGGCTTATGCTTATGCGATCGCAGAAGCTTTAGGCGTTGATACTACTGCTTTAAAGCAAGGCATGCTTTATGATTATCTTGCCAAAAATATTGACGAAAGTTTATAGATAAAATAAAAAAGACCCCCAAGTGTTTTGTAACTTAACACTTGGGGCTTTTATTTACAGATTTAATGCATGTAGCTTTGAAATCTGATAACCATTTCTCAAAAAATGTTCTAATTCTTCGGGTTCACGGCCAGTTAATTTTCTAAAATCATTAGTAACTTGGTCTAATTCTCCTAATCTAGCGGCTTGATATAAAGAAGCTTCTAATTTATCGTGAGGATTTTTTTCAATGAATTTGGCTGACGATAGCGGATTATATCCAATACTTTTTTCTGTTGCACGTGTCATTAAATATGCTAATTCAACCATGTTATAATTTTGCTCCATAGTAAGGACGTATTTTTCTCCGTGACCATGCATCATTTTTAACATGCAGCAAGCAGCAATAGCATGCGCGCTGTCATTTTGAGTAATAAAAGATACTGATTGATCCTTAACTGGATAACTAATTTCTTTATCCTTAATTATTTGCGATAAAGCCGGTATTAAAGGATCAGCAAATAAACTGTTCTTAATCACAGTATATTTTATGTCAGAACCCGCTAACCTACGCAAAGCATACCCATAAAAAGGAGATAAAAGATAGGGATTTGCTTCTTGATCCGCAAAAAAACTCACAAATATTAAGGTTGCTTGAATTTGCTGGACATTTTCTAAAATACGCTCGAAATGTGCAATACTTGTAGATAAATCTTCTTGTTTGGGGATATAAACTATCACATTAGTCTGATCCATTGCTTTTTTTATTGAATCATTAGCTTCATAATCCACAAGAACCGTATCAATTTTTAACTTTTTAAAGAAATCTCTTTTACCTGAATCAGATATTCCAACTCTAATATTACCAACTTCTGTCATTTGCATTAACCATTGTGCAACTTTTTCTCCAAGAGTCTCATCTGCATTCATTATCAAGTATTTCATATCTTATCCTATCTCTCCTGCTTTTTCTTACTATTGTATTATAAAACATTTAGAATCAGATAGAAATTTTAAGTAGTTTTAACTTATCAGACTTATACACAAAAAGCATCCCAATAGGGATGCTTTTTGAAATATAACGTAATATAAATATTAACGCTTTGAGAACTTGGGGTTAATAAAACTAGAACATTAATCAATAATTAAGGAGTAATATCCTCCTTTATCCTTACAAATTAGCTTTAATTTCGATAAAGTATGGATAAATTAGTAACATTATTCATTAAAAAGGATATCTTTTTTCCCATTTTTGACCAATAATGACCATTTGGTCGATTACCTTACTAAGTTTCATCTAATCGGATGAAACTTTTTTTATTCTTCAATTTCTAACTTTGGTAACTGATTAATCAAATCAACAGTTTGAACTGAAACATTAATAATACTTAGCAATAAATTAAAAATATATTTTGGATCATCACTAAAATCATTTGGATCATCTGTAATACCAGATTTTTTATCTGTCTTAACTTGATATTGATCCATAATCCATTCAATTGCTGAACGTCCATTCACAATATATTGATAAGCTTTTTCAGGAATGTTTTCAATTGTAATTGAATCATTAAAAATTATAGTAGATTTATCTTTTTCAAGTTTACCTTCAGAACTTCTCTTTTTAGCAAACTTCATTTTCTTAACTTTATAGTCAGGAATTCCTTGATACTTAATGTTAACTTTCTCATAAGCTGGTACTTCTTCATAATTTAAATGAAGGTTAATGAGTTCCCCCCCAATTTTTACAAAAGACTCTTTATTAGTTACATTTGGAATATGAGGCAAACTTTTGGCAAGATCTTCATAATATTTCTCTTCATATTCTTTAGAATGTAATAATCCATACACATAATTTAATACATCTCTTTCCGAAAGATCAGCAAATTTTTCTTTTAATATTTTGATATTCACACCTGAGTAACTACCCATATTATCATAGAGATGTTTTGGAAAATTTTGAGAACCGCCAGAGAATAAATTTACGTCTGGCAATATATTAAGTGCCAGAGAAGTTAAAGGCTTACCTTCAGTCTTATTAGAAAGACTTATTAATAAATTTTTAGAAGTACTATCAGGAAATAATTTGGTCAACTGATACTGCCGGTCTACCATATCTTTTTGATAATATACCCATTTTTTAACAAATGGTCTGTACATTCCTTTATATATTCTTTTTTTATCAAAACTTATTTTTTGATATTTCTCGAATTTTTGCTTCAATGTACGTGTCCAAGAAATTTCCTGTGAAGATATATCATAAGTAGTTCTATCACCTAAATTATCATTATAATAATTTATTGATTTTTTAACGTTTTCCTCTACATTATCCTTTGAAAATCCCCATGACCATGCATCACGCCCTGTTTTTAAGCCGCCAGAATAATTCGTGAATAAAGCATTATTTTCTTTTTTATTACCAAGTGACGTTAACAAATCAAAATTACTATTTCGTTGATTTATCCAATCCCCCTTCTCATTTGGTTCAATAACTTTTAAATGTTGTCGATTAAATAAAGTTTCTATACTTTCCCATTCTTTCAATTTATCTAATTTATCTTTTTTAGATAATCCATCTCCAATATTTTTGTAGTATAACTTATGCGGTGCAAAATCTGTATTATCCTTTATAAGCAACACAATGGCTACTCCAGTCATAATATCAAAGATATTTCCTCCTTCTTTGATTGCTTGCGCACGAGTTCTACGTCTTATTTGTCCTTTTAAATCTATGATAACAATTGTATTAAATTCTTCATAAAGAGCTTTCCTCATTCCGTCCATGGCATTTCCATCTAAGTAAGATGAATTGGTTATAAAACCAATAATTCCCTTTGATTCTAGTCTATCCGCCGACCAGCGGAGAGCCTTAATATAGGTATCACTTAACCCATTCTTATTTGTAACTGAAGATGTATCAGTCCACTTTTTCTTTAATGACTTTTCAAGAATTGGATAATCCATTCTCTTTATATTATTGTCTTCATTACTTTGTTTTGCCGAATAAGGTGGATTAGAAATAATAGCAGTAATTGGAACTTCTTGTTGCTTATTTAATCTTTCATTATTTGTACCAAACATATCATCATCTAAAGTATCTTCTCGTTCAGTACTTTCAAATGTATCAGTCAAAACAATACCTTCAAAAGGTTTATAACCTTCATCAGGCCCATTAATTTCATCAAAAACTGCTTCTATATTAATGGCCGCAATATAGTAACTTAATAAGATGATCTCATTTGCATGTAATTCATGCATATACTTTCTTAAAATATCATCATAAGTTATCTTGCCTTCATCCATTTGTTGTTTCAAGTAATACAAGGTTCTAGTTATGAAAGTACCTGTTCCAGTAAATGGATCTAAGATATGCACATTTTCACTAGCCAAAGACTTGTTAAAGTACTTCTTTAACGCCCAATCTACAGAATGAACAATAAAATCAACAACCTCTACTGGAGTAAAGACAATACCCATTGATTCCGTTACTTTTGAAAAGGCTGTTTTAAAGAAATTATTATAAAGTTGAATAATAAATTTCTGCTTTCCTTGAATATTATCAATTCCACTAGCTCGCAGTTTAACAGATTCATAAAATGGCTTAAGTGATTCTTGCTCTTTCTTAAAACCAAATACATTAAAAGCAGATACAATATCATTCATAGATTTTGAAATTGCATTGTTACGTACAAAATCGTATTCACCAAATAGAGCATCAAAGATTGGTTCAGTAATTAAATGTTGTGCCAACATTTGAACTGCTTGTTCTTGATCAACGGAATCATTAATATTGAATCTCAATGACTTCAAGAACTTATCGAAAGCAATTTTTGCTCCTTGATTACTTTCAATCAAATCATTAATTCTTCTCTGATACATTTGGGCAATTTCAGCCACATCTTTTGACCAATCTTCCAGATAACGGCGATCTCCAACTTTTTGAACTACCTTACCATAAAATGCATTTTGCATTTCTTTCCAATCAAGCGGAAGTTCAAGTTGTTCAGATTGTTCTTCTTCCGTATTATCTTCTGTTACCGGAGAATCTGGACTTGAATCTATTCCAATAAAATTAATTCTTCCTGATTTCTTCTTATTCAAATCAAGTGTATTAACTTCTGCATCAAAACGTTCATCTGTCGAGCGCAAGGCATTTAGCACCTGCCACACTTGTTTATATTGCTTGTTATTATCTAAAACAGTGTTTGGATTTACTCCTTTAGCTACAACTATTGGAAGAATAATATAACCATAATCTTTATTTTCAGCTTTACGCATAATTCTTCCTACTGCTTGCACAATATCTACTTGTGACTTTTTAGGACTAAAGAAAATAATCCCATCTAAATTAGGTACATCAATACCTTCAGTTAAGAAACGGACATTAGATAATATTCTAGCTTGGTTATTCTCAATATTTTTATCACCTAACCAGCTAATTTCAGTTTCTTTTTCCATGGCATTGAAACTACCATCAGCATGGTGCACATCTACCTTAAAACTTTCAGTTGATTGAGTATCTAAGTATTCATTAACCACTTGATTAAATTCATTCGCAATAGTTTTTGAATGTTTAATTGTGTCAGTAAATGCAATAGCTCTCTTCAATGGTGCACCAGTAATTTCACCTGTTACTCCATTACGCTTAACCATCGCATTCCAAACACCAATAATTTTTCCAATATCATCTACTTTTAGGTCATTATCTGCTGATAATAATCTCTGCATATCTTTATTAATATAAGATTCATCTACAGCAAGAACTGAAACTTTATAATCAGTTAGATAGCCTTGTGCAACTGCATCCCCAAAACCTAATCTAAAAATTTCTTCGCCATAGATATCTTTATCATCCATAGAAGCAACTACAATACTATTTTCTTTAGCTTTTTTCTTGGATGATTGGTCATAAATCTTAGGTGTGGCAGTTTGATAAAGTCTTAATTTTCCTTTGACATGATTATTAGAATGAATCTCAGTAAAGGGACTATCTCCCTCTTTTTCAGCATAAGAAGAAGCCGTTCTATGAGCTTCATCTGCAACAATTAAATCAAATTCTGGAAAACCATTTTTTTGGGCCTCCTTAATAACATCAATTGACTGATACGTACTAAAGACAACCGTCATATTATTAGGAAGTTTATGTTCCTGAATTAATTTATAATGATTAACTAAATCTTCTACATTAGTAGTTGGTTCAAAACCAATATCAATTGCACCTAAATCATCATCATTAGTACTTTTTTTCTTATTAGCTTTTCTATCAGATACTACGGATAATGATGTCATATGAATATCTTCGCTAACATCATCATTCCAATTGAATAAAGTTTGAGATAGAAGTTGAATACTTGGTACTAAATAAAGAACTTTAAAATCTTTTTTCTTTTGCTTACGCATCTCTGCTTCAGCAATTTTAAGACTAGTAAAAGTTTTACCAGTACCGGGAGCCATTATTAATTTTCCTCGATCACGATCTTCAAAGTAATTAACTGCATTGTTAATCGCTTTTTCTTGATATGGTCTTAATTTTTTTGGCTTCTTAACAGAAAGATTTTTATTTTCTTTTGCAAAAGAAAACTTTTCCCAATCAAAGTTAGCATGCTTTAGTTGATTTAAGCCAATACGAGTAAAAGGTTTAGTTGTATTTTCTAAAGTAGCCTGTGCATTCTTATTCCATTCATCAATAGTTGATACTACCATGCCTGCCGAATAAGCATCTTTTGCAGTTTCGGCAACAAATGAATCTATTTCAGATTTTCCAATCTTCCCCTTATAAAATTTGGCCTGAACAGCAGTTAAATTTCCATTATAATCCTTAGCTACAATGTCAACTCCAGTATCCTTTTTAGAAATATGATATTCTTCTGGCACTTCATTAAGCATCCAAACATCTTCATATTTTTGTTTATAAGTAGGCTCATTTTTTAGGTAAGCAACAACCATTTTTTCAAAAGCTGTTCCCCGATCACGTTGCTTATCTAAATTATCATTAACCTGTTCAATTAACTCTTCAAATGTGGCCATGATTTTCTCCTCGTTAAATTGATTCTTAATAATCCCATTATACCGAACCCTAATTAATTGAAGTAATATTTCTCAAAATATTATCAAGCAGTATTAACGTTACTTTTTCTTCAATTTTAGTCACAGAGGTATTCAAAGGTAATTGTTTTAATTCATTTTCAAAATCAACTTTTTTAAGACAACCAATTAAATAATTTTCGACTTCATTTTTCCAATCACTTTTTTTCCTATTATTATGCTTCAACAAAATAAAATAAGAAATCGTAGCTACATAATTCTCTAAATTCTTATTGCGAGAATTGAAACTATTAATTAACAGATCTGCCAAATGGATACCTTGTTCCTCATTTGGCTTTTTTAAGTTTTTCAAAGTCTCAGAAACAAATTTTTCAAAATATGAATAAAATTGGTTATTCGACTTAAAGACTATTTTAAATAGATCATAACCATTGATTTCTTCAACTTCTTTTTTTCGTTTACTACCATCTCTTTTCAACCAAAGGAACAATAATAACTTATTTACTGTTGGGTCCTTAGTCAATCGACTGTATCTTATACAACCGTTAAGCATATCTTCACTCAAATGAACTTCATCAATGTTAAATTGTTGAATCAACGACCATAACTTTTTTTCTAATCTAGTTACAGAGCCCTCCTCTGTAGCTATTTTTTTCACTAATTTTGACCGCAATTATAACTATGAGCATGCTCTTGCCTCTCTTTCTTTTTATCTATGAATTCATATTTTCAATGATAAAAGAAATAAAACTTAAGCAGGCGATAGCTCAAACTTGAGAAAATTTAGGCAATTTTTTTGATTCGCATAATTAAAAAAGTACTCAAAAAAGCCTATGAATTAAAGCCTTTGAGTACTTTTTCAAAATAGTCTAAAAATATCTAATATTGTGCCATTAATTTATTTTGATTAAATTTTACAAAATACCCTCACCAAATAAGATAGATATTTACTTCAATATTGTTACTTAAAGCAAAGGGGAGTAACTTGTAAATCTTTTATCTTAACATATATCATTTCAAAAATATTATTTGCTAAAATACCATAAATTCTGCTCATTTTGTTGGTAAATTCTTGTAAATTATTTTCATCTTTTTACCGACTTTTTTAAGTAATAAAACTCTAGAATAAATTCCAGAGTTAAGTTATTAGCTTAGCTCGTCATAATAAAAAAGAAAGGAGCTTTTCAAAATATTATGAAAAGACGAAATTTAAAAGCTGGTTATACCAAGGAGACAGCAGAAGCATATTTAAATCTCGAAGCACCTATCGTACTTTTAAGTACATCAGTCGAGGTTCAACATGTGTGGTCTGACGGTCATAGAACGGATGAAATCAGTGGTTATCAGGCATGGTTCGCTCAGGAAGGGGCAGGTCCATTTAAAGTTAAGTTTGTAAACAAACCAATCCTTCCAGCTTATTTAAGCACAGTGAAGTTTGAAAAATTAGAGGCATGCGAAGTGCGAAATAATGTTTATTTTAGAGCTTCAAAATTGAAAGGATAGACTATGGATTTTTCAAGTTTAGAAAAATATCTACTTCAATGTTTAAATATGTCTCTTGATGCAGATAGTTCTGAGACAAGTTATACTAATAGTTTTACGGTTAAAATTGAAGAAAAAGGGTTCAAGTGGATACCAAGAATGCCAACCACTTTATTGATTAACGCTGATTTATATCAGAAAATCTATGAGATTGCTAATATTGCCCTTTATCCTGAATACACACTTTTAAAAGAAAATAGTGCATATGTTGTTCCCGAAAATTTAGAGGATATTCATATTGAACGAGCTTTATTTTTTCCATGGAAAAAAGGTATTCCTCAGAGAATCAAATTTAAAAATCTATTAGAAAATATTTCTAATACGAATAATCAAGACATAATTCCTTTGATGAAAAATTTAATTCTTGACTACAACAAGGTTACTAGTATGGCTATAGCTGGTAATAGTGGCAGTGGAAAAAGTTATTTTCTGACTTATCTATTAACTTTGCTTAACTCTTTTTCCGATTTAATCATCGTTGATCCTAAGATGGACAGTCCTGCTCGTTGGGCAAGAGAATTTGAAGTAAAGGCACTCTTTCCTCTCAGTAATAGGTCTAAATCAGATTTTATCTCGCAAATAAACGATGAGCTATCCCTAGCTTTAAACATTATCTATCAGCGTCAACGTCAACTTTATGCTAACCCCCATCTTACTTTTAAAAATTACACGATTGTTATTGATGAGGTTCTAGCATTGACAGAAGGAGTTAATAAATCAATAAAGGGAGCATTTTATGCCCTCCTAACTCAAATCGCATTAATGGGACGTGCAACCAATGTTCATTTGATTTTAGTAAGTCAAAGGTTTGATCATAATACTATTCCAGTCTCTGTTAGAGAACAATTAAACGTATTAATACAGTTAGGCAATATAAATGCAAAAACGACTCAATTTCTGTTTCCAGATTTTGAACCTAGTGGAATTGTAATTCCCCCTGGCAAAGGTACAGGATTAATTCAAATTATTGATGACATCCATCCTTATCAAGTTCAGCCATTTCTTGCCCCAACGTACAATTTAGAAGGAGTAACTATATGAATAATTACTCTAAAATCTATAACACAATTTTTCTCACTTTATCTTCTGGTATAAGCATTATTGGCATAGCTATTTT
This sequence comes from Lactobacillus hominis DSM 23910 = CRBIP 24.179, assembly GCF_000296835.1. Lineage (GTDB taxonomy): Bacteria > Bacillota > Bacilli > Lactobacillales > Lactobacillaceae > Lactobacillus > Lactobacillus hominis. Next base: position 110,455 of record NZ_CAKE01000002.1, read on the forward strand.
AAGTTTAATAATAGCTTCACTTTTAAATACACCCATTCTAAATATTTTATTTAGTGGAATTATATTGGCTTTAGAGAGCCTTAGTTTAAATTGCTTAACAACTGTAATTTTTATCCTTTTAATTGGAACTGTTATTGTAATATATCTAGAATCTACAGCTCAACATTTTTTCACATTTGAAGATTTTAAACTTACTTTCAAGATGAGACACTTTATTAAATACGGTCACTTTATATATCGCCGGTGGTTGTGCAAATCATACGTAAAAATTACAGACTCTAAAATTCAAGCATTTATCAAAACACCATTTGATCAAAATGAGCTTCAAAGCCTTAAAAATACGATTCCTTTGCTTTTTGAAGAAATAACTACCAGTCATCCTGAATACACATACTCCGGTTTTGCTAGAGAAAAAGGCTATTACATACTTAAAGGATCAAAAATATAAAAATAAAGGCGTGCTTTTGCATTAAGCAAAGAAGCAACGCCTTTATTAATAAGCATTTGATGGGCTTGTTATTCTCAAATGCACAACTGTGCAAGTGTGCAGAAAGGTTTAAATTATGAAAAAAAGATTTCGTCAATTTATGTACACTCAAGATTTGGATCATCTACCGTTCAATATAAAGAGTCTTCAATCTCTCATTAAGACAGAACCACTAGAAGAATGGGCCTATATCATTCATGACAAAGATAAAAATGAGGATAATACACCAATTCGAAAACATCTACATTTAGTTCTTAAATACAAAAATCCTCAAACTTTACATCATATAAGTAATTTACTAACTGATAAGGATCAATACTTTGAGATTTGGAATGGCCGCATTAATAATGCCTACAGTTACCTTATCCATGCAACCAATGAAGCTAGAGAAAAATACCAATATTCTCCTTCAGAAGTAACCGCCTCTTTTAATTTTGAAAAAAGAATTTCCAAAATTAAAGATAGTATCTCAAACTCTAACAATAAAGTTCAAACTTATATTCAACGATATGCCGAAGAAGAGATATCTTACAAGCAACTAATAGATCAAATTGGTCTTATCAATATCGCAAAAAATAAACGTTTAATAGATACAATTCAAAATCTATTAATTTCAAAACATCATCAAGAATGGCTCCATAATTTTGAAGGTAAAAAAATGATATGTCTATGGTTATGGGGTGACGCTGGTGTTGGAAAAACAACTTATGCTAAAAAATTGTTAAGTCAAGAAAATTATATAGTTCTAGGTAGTAGCAATGATTACTTTCAAAACTACACTGATGAGTCTTTTGCGATAATTAATGATTTGCGTCCTGAAGATTGGAAATATGCTGACTTATTAAGACTGCTTGATCCATATGAACATAATAAAATGGCACCCAGCCGATATCATGATAAGGAATTGAATTTGGAAATGATTATTATCACAACTCCCTATTCTCCCCAATCTTTCTACCACAATTCTCGAATTTTTAATCCAAAAATAGATTCTTTTGAACAACTTAAACGTAGAATATTTCCAATTCACATTACTCCTGAATTCATTAGGAAGGAAAAAAGCTATGGGTATTTTGCTAACTAGAGAAGCAGCAGCTAAATATATTGGAATAGATGTTAAAACATTCGATAAAGTTTTTAGAAGTGATCAAGATTTTAAACGAATAAAAATCGGAGATCATAGCGAGCGTTTTACTAAAAATTCTATCAATGAATTTATTAATCTTAAAGAAAAAAATCTCAAGCAAATTTGAGTCCCGGTTGATTATCTGCTACTTTAATTATTAGTAAGGTAATCGACCTTTTTTGAGAAAGGACGATTTTAATATGGCAAGTATTGAAAAACGTGGTTCTTCGTATAGAGCACGTATTTCTATTTATTCACATGGAAAGGCAGGTTACATTTCCAAAACATTTAAGACCAAAAGAGAAGCAAAGATTTGGGCTACTACCCTTGAACTACAAAAAGCACAAGGTAAAAATATTGCTACTCAAAATACTTTATTCAAAGACTTTTATTATCTTTACGTTTACACAATTAAAGTAAAAGATGTGAGAGTTGCTACTTTTGATAACTATGTTAAAGCAGGAAAAGTTATTGAAAAATTGTTTCCAAAATCCAAACTTGGTCAATTAGATGATACTCAAATGCAAGCAGTTTTAGATAAATACGGAGAAACTCATTCTAAAAAAACAGTCACAGAATTATTAAAGAAAATTCGAACTGCCTTGCGTTATGCATATACCAAAGGTTATATTTATCATGATTTTGCTAGTTTACTTAAAGCTCATGGTAAAGAACTTCCTAAAAGAAACAGGGCATTAAGTATTTCAAATTTAACAAAATTAAAGCATTACTTATTAAATCATACCGATAAGGAATTTAATGTAATGTTACTTTTAGAAATTAGTACTGGAATACGAAGAGGAGAAATGTTGGGAATTAAACCAGAAGATGTTCATTTCGATGGTGAATATTACTGTGTTGAAATTAAACGATCAATTAGCCCCACTAATTCTGATACTGCTTTAAAGACAAAACATTCTAGACGAAGTATTACTATTCCGAAAAATATTTACGATCTTTTAAAGCAATTATCTCCTAAGGAAAATGGCTATCTTTTTGATAACTTTAATTATCACCATTCAGAAATGCTAAAAAAACTACTTAAAAATATTGGTATTCCTCCAACCACATTTCATGGATTACGTGATACTCACGCTTCTTTTTTATTTAGTAATAATCTTCCATTATCCTACGTTAGTCGAAGATTAGGACATGATTCCATTATTACAACTGAAAAATATTATTTGGAATTAATGCCAGAAAAAAAGCACTCGCAAGATGCGAATGCTTTAAATCTATTAGATGATCTATAGGATTTAACCCAACTATGACCATCCAATATAATACAAACGTTGATATAACAATATTTCGAAATTGAAATATTAACGCTTTGAGAATTGTGAAGCTTTGCGGGCTTTCTTCAAACCTGGCTTCTTTCTTTCCTTCATTCTTGGGTCACGAGTTAACATGCCAGCCTTCTTTAATGGGCTACGGAAATCAGGATCTACTTCAAGTAAAGCACGTGCAATACCTAAACGAATTGCACCAGCTTGACCTGAGAAACCACCACCGTTAACGTTAACTAAGATGTCGTATTGACCTTCAGTTTCAGTTAATGCTAATGGTTGCTTTAAGTCTTGTACTAAGTTTGGATAAGGAATGTACTTAGTAACATCTTCTTTATTAACAGTAATTTTACCGTTACCTGGTACTAAACGTACGCGCGCAACAGAATCCTTGCGGCGACCAGTTCCAGCGTAAGCTGCTTGTTGTGCCATTGATTAAAACCTCCTAGATTAATTCGTTAATGTCTAACTTTTCAGGCTTTTGTGCTGCATGTTCGTGATCTTCACCAGCATAAACATGTAACTTCATGAATTCTTGGTGACCAAGAGTATTCTTTGGTAACATGCCCTTAACAGACAATTCAACCAATCTTACTGGGTTCTCAGCTAATAATTCACCTGCTGGAGTAGCTCTTAAACCACCACGGTAATCTGAGTGGTGGTAGTAAATCTTGTCAGTTGCCTTTTTACCAGTCAACTTCAACTTACCAGCATTTACAACAATAACGTTGTCACCAGTATCTACATTTGGTGTATATTGAGGTTTATTCTTACCTCTTAAAATTGATGCTACAGCAGTTGATAATCTACCAAGTGCAACATCAGTTGCATCGATAACATACCACTTACGCTTAATATCACTAGTTTTTGCTAATGGGGTAGTACGCAATTTGAATTCCTCCGTTTTCTTGTGTTTGACAAACAATAAGTTTCCGGGGCCTATCGTGGACAAACATACGTATATTAATTTACGTCGTTTTTGCCCAAATGTCAATGTTTTTTCTTATCTAACCGATATTTTTCAGGAACTTCATCATAAAAAACATGATATAAATATAATCCACTTGCAGGTGCCGTAGTTCTTACTTCTTGCCGATCTTTAGCTGCAATAACTCTTTGTAAATCATGAACTGGACGTTTTCCGTTTCCGATTTCAAGGAGCGCCCCAACCATAATGCGCACCATATTATACAAAAACCCATTTCCGATAAAGTCAAACACGATCTCTTTATCTTCTGGCTTAGACTCAATATTCACATAATAAATTGTACGTACTTTATCGATTATTTGTCCGCCACTTGCTGCGAAACTTGTAAAATCATGCTCACCTAATAAGTCTTGGGCTGCAATCTTCATTTTTTCAATTTCTACAGGATAAGGATAGTGCCCTGTGTAAAATCTCTTAAAAGGATCAGTAAAATGGTGCTGATCAACAATATATCTATACCACTTACCTTTAGTTGAATATTGGACATGGAAATCTTTATCAACAATTTCACTCTCTGTAAACAAAATATCTCTTGGCATCAGAGAATTAAGTGCCATCATCATATTTTTAGCAGGTATTTTACCCGGATAATCAAAGTGAATAACCTGCCCTTTAGCATGCACTCCAGCGTCAGTTCTGCCTGATCCATGCACTACAACTCTTTGCCCTTTTGTCATTTTTAGTAGAGCTTTTTCTATCTCACCTTGTACAGTTCGTTGATTAGGTTGAATTTGAAACCCATGAAATAAATGACCATCATAAGTCATTTTCATCTTATATCTTGTCATCATCGAATAATTCTAATGCTTTCTTAAAACTAATAAAAGAGCCGTTAACAGAGTAAAAAAGGCTAAATTAATCCAATCATACTTACTCCATGTTAAAACTCGATAGCGACTCCTTTTTTCGCCCTCTCGATAGCCTCTAGATTCCATTGCAACAGCTAAATCAATAGCAATTGTCAATGAATTAATAAACAATGGAATTAAAATTGGAATTATTGCTTTCGCTCTTTTAATCAATCCACCATCATTAAAATCTGCTCCACGCGCTCTTTGAGCGTTCATTATTTTGACAGTTTCATCCATCAAAGTAGGCACAAAACGTAAAGCAATCGACATTACTAAGGCAATTTGTCCGATAGGGACTTTTAAATACTTTAATGGCGTAAGTATCCATTCCATACCTTCAGAAATTTCCAATGGGGTCGTGGTCAACGTCAATACAGTTGACATTAAAATGATCATTACGAATCGAATAAATATATAAATTGAATTTTCAATTCCATAATGACTAATCGTAAAAATCCCCCAATGCCAATAAATTTTCCCTCCAGTAGTGAAAAATAATTGTAAAACTGAAGTGAAAAGAATTAGCCAAATTAAAGGACGTACACCTTCCCAAAAAGTTTTTATCTTTAACCTCGTAGCAAAGACAGCAGCAAAAGTGAACAAAGTAATCATCAGGTAAGTAAACCAATTATTTGCTAGAAATATCAAGAAAATAAAGAAAAAGGCTCCAATGATCTTTCCTCTGGGATCCATTTTATAAACGATCGAGTTACCAGGAATATAACGTCCAATTATTATCTTACTCATTATATTCCTCCATTTTTTCACTAATACTTTTTGCAAGCTGCTTAATTGTTAAAGGTATATCTCGCAAATCAAAGCCATGAGCATTTAACCGATTAGCAAATTTCATTGCATGCGGCTGCCCCAAGTAGTGCTTAGATAACCATTTTGCGTCTTTAAACAAATCCTTTGGACTAACATGCCTAATTAATTCAGCATCTTGAAGCACTAAAGCATCATCTGCATAAGTAGCTACATCATCCATTTCATGTGTAATCAAAATCACTGTATGTCCTGCTTTTTGATATTCCTTAAAAATATCCATTATTTCTCGACGACCTACTGGATCTAGACCTGCGGCTGGTTCATCTAAACATAAAATTTCTGGCTCGTATGCTAAAACTCCTGCAATTGCTACACGTCGCATTTGCCCTCCTGATAAATCAAACGGTGATTTATCATAAAGTTCTTCTTGAATTCCTAGCTTTTTTAACCACTTTTTAGCCTTTTCAGTGGCAGTTTTTCTATTTATTCCAAAATTTAATGGTCCAAACATTACATCTTTAAGTACCGTTTCTGCAAATAATTGATTCTCAGAAAATTGGAAAACTATTCCCACTTTTCTTCTTAACTGTTTAAGATTTTTATTTGTAGTTTTACTGTCTATCGAATAACCTTCTATTTTTATTTCACCTGAAGTTGGTTTTAAAAGCGCATCAAAATGCTGAAGCAAGGTGGATTTACCACTCCCAGTATGGCCAATTACAGCAACAAAATCTCCATCATTTAATTCAAAAGTTATATCTTTTAAACCTTGATGTTGGAAAGGAGTTCCCTCACTGTATATGTAATTTACATGTTCGAATTTAATTGACACAAATACTCCACCATCTTTTCTTCATTTGAAACACTATCAGGTATTTTGATACCGTATACTGCTAATTCTTTTTTTAATTCATAAACAAAAGGAAGACCAAGCCCCGCCTTTTCAATCATGGAAATATTTGAAAATATCTCTTGAGGCGTTCCTTGCGCCACCTTTTTTCCACTGTCAAGCACCAAGATTTGATCAGAATGTAAAGTTTCTTGAATATTATGAGTAATAGATAACACTGTCATATCATTTTTTTGTTGCAAATCTCTAATTAAGCTTAAAATACTGGTCCTACCTTCAGGATCTAACATACTTGTTGATTCATCCAAAATAATAATTTTAGGTCTAATTGCAATAATACCCGCGATAGCAACTCTTTGCTTTTGTCCGCCTGATAGCATTTGAGGCTCTGCATTTTTATAATTTTGCATGCCGACGGCTTGCAAAGCTGAATTAACACGTTTTATCATTTCTGTACGCGAAATATTTCTATTTTCTAAACCAAATGCCACATCGTCTTGTACATTAGTTCCTACAAATTGATTTTCAGGATTTTGAAACACAATACCAATCATGTCTCTAATTTTCCATAAATTAGTTGAGTTAAGTATGAGTCCATCAATAGTAATTTTGCTATTTTTTTCTTCATCTGCTCTTAGCAAGCCATTTAATAAACGCGATAAGGTTGATTTGCCACTACCATTATGGCCAATAATCGAGACCCATTCATTTTCTTTAACCGAAAACGAAATATTTTCCAATGCTGGCTGCTTGGCATCTTTGTAAGTATATGTTAGATTTTCAACTTCAATTATTTTCTTTTGCATGACAGAGTTTCTTCTTTCAATATTTATAAATATTGTACTAAAAAAAGAGCAAAAAAAAAATCATCCACGAAGAGGGATGCATATAACATCTAAGCTAGACTGGGCTAAAGCCACCATCATTGCGCTTATTCTCGCTTTCGTGAAAGATTTATAAAATTCAATATTTAAACAAAAATAGTAATTAAACTAATTCGATAATGACCATTGGTGCAGCATCACCTTTACGAGGATTTGCCATCTTGTACATTCTAGTGTAACCACCATTACGGTCTTTGTAACGAGGTGCGATATCGCTAAACAATTTTTGTAAAGCAGACTTTACAACAACTGCATCGTTTTCTTCATGAATATCTGCAATTTCGTTACGAACAAAAGCAGCAGCTTTTCTTCTAGCGCTTAAGTCGCCACGCTTACCAAGAGTAATCATCTTTTCAGTAGTTTTACGTACTTCTTTAGCACGAGTTTCAGTAGTAACAATACGTTCATTCATGATTAATTGGGTAGTCAATTCTCTAAGCATAGCTTTTCTATGAGCACTGTCACGACCTAATTTACGGTATGCCATTTTTTTCCCTCCTTATGCTCTATAACTTAATCTTCTTGACGAAGTGAAAGACCAAGTTCTGCAAGTTTATTCTTTACTTCTTCTAATGATTTACGTCCTAAATTACGTACACGCATCATATCTGCTTCAGACTTATCAGTTAATTCTTGAACGGTATTAATTCCTGCTCTCTTCAAGCAGTTGTATGAACGAACAGAAAGATCTAACTCCTCTATAGTCATCTCAAGTTTCTTTTCATTCTTATTGTCTTCTTTTTCTACCATTACATCATCTAACTGAGCATCCATATCAGTAGACATAAATACCTTAAAGTGTTCTTCAAGGATCTTTGCAGCGAAACTAAGGGCATCATTAGGTGTGATTGAACTGTTGGTCCAAATTTCCAAAGTTAATTTATCATAATCGTCTCTCTTACCTACACGTGCATTTTCAACTTGATAGTTTACTTTTTTAATAGGTGAAAAGAGTGAGTCGACTGGAATTACCCCAATTGGCATTTCGTCAGTCTTATTTTCACTTGCAGGAACATAGCCACGACCATTTTTAATCGCAACGTTCATATGCAAATGACCACCATCAGCAATAGTACAAATATATTGATCAGGATTTAAGACTTCCACATCAGAATCTACTTTCAAATCGGCAGCAGTAACTACAGCTGGTCCAGTTACATCTATTTCTGCAATTTTTTCTTCATCTGAGAGTGACTTTAATTCTAGTTTCTTCAAATTAAGAATAATTTTAGTGACGTCTTCTCTAACGCCAGGAACTGTAGAAAATTCGTGTAACACACCATCAATTTGAATGTAAGAAAGTGCTGTTCCTGGAATAGAAGTTAATAAAACACGACGGAGTGAGTTACCTAAAGTAGTCCCAAAACCGCGTTCCAGTGGTTCAACAACAAACTTACCGTAAGATTCTTCTTGGTCAACAACGGTAACATTTGGTTTTTCAAATTCAATCATTACTGGGCCCCTTTCAAAACGTAATGTCCTGCATGCAGGAATAAACTAGACACGACGACGTTTTGGTGGTCTGGAACCGTTGTGCGGAACTGGAGTAACGTCACGAATAGCAGTTATTTCAAGACCAGTAGCTTGAAGTGCTCTAATAGCAGCTTCACGACCTGCACCTGGTCCCTTAACTGAAACTTCAACATGCTTCATGCCTTGATCCATTGCAGCTTTTGCAGCAGCTTCTGCTGACATTTGTGCGGCAAATGGGGTAGACTTACGACTACCTTTAAAGCCCAAAGCACCAGCGGATGACCAAGCAACTGCGTTACCTTGTACATCAGTAATCATGACTAAGGTATTATTGAACGTAGAATGAATATGTGCTACGCCGCTTTCGACATGCTTCTTTACACGGCGCTTACGTGCTGTTTTCTTTGCAGCCATTAACTTAACCTCCTATTTTACTTTTTCTTTGAACCTTTACGAGTTCTTGCATTGTTTTTGGTATTTTGTCCACGGACTGGTAATCCACGACGGTGACGCATACCACGGTATGAACCGATTTCAACTAAACGCTTGATGTTAAGGCTAACTTCACGACGTAAGTCACCTTCAACACGATACTTATCAACTTCGCTACGAAGTTTTTCTTGATCTTCTGGAGTTAAGTCATTAGTCCGTACGTCTTCTGATACACCAGCATCTTTACAGATCTTCTTTGCAGTTGGTTCACCAATACCATAAATGTAAGTTAAAGCTACAACAACTCTCTTATCTCTTGGTAAGTCAACACCAGCAATACGTGCCATTAATTGCACCTCCTATTTTTAACTAATTTTATTAACCTTGACGTTGTTTGTGTTTAGGGTTTGCAGAGCAAATTACCATAACACGACCATGTCTTTTGATAATCTTACAATGTTCACACATTGGTTTAACAGATGGTCTAACTTTCATCTTTGCCTCCGTAATTACTTAATAAAACGATACGTAATCCTACCCTTAGTCAAATCATATGGAGACAACTCTACTGTTACTCTATCTCCTGGCAAGATACGAATGTAGTGCATTCTAATCTTTCCAGAAACATGAGCTAAAATTGTAGCTCCATTTTCTAATTCGACTTTAAACATAGCATTAGGTAAAGTATCAACTACCTTACCTTCTACTTCAATGACATCTTCTTTTGCCAAAATAGTTCCTCCAATGAGAAATAAGTCACACTTAGGAATTATAACACGGACTGATAAAAATACAATTCTTAAATTAGTCTTTACTTAAAATCTTATCAACATCAGCAAAAACTTGTTCAGGAGATTGCTCTCCATTTACTACTGAAAGAATACCTTTCTTTTCGTAATAATCACGAAGAGGGGCATTCATCTTTTTGTTGACCTCTAATCTATTTTTAACAACTTCAGGCTTGTCATCTTCACGTTGGAAGAAGTCATGTCCTCCACAACGATCACATGTGCCTTCAACCTTAGTTGGATTAGAAATTTTGTTGTAAGTTGCTCCACAATCTTTACAAATGTATCTTGCTGATAAACGCTTGATCAAAACGTCTTCATCAACATCGATAGCAATAACATTAGTTAAAGGTTTATCTAAACGTTTAGTAATACCATCTAATAATTCCGCTTGAACCGTCGTTCTTGGAAATCCATCTAAAATAAAACCTTTATCAGTATCAGATTGTTTCAATCTTTCTTCAACTAATTTAGCTGTAACTTCGTCCGGAACTAAATTTCCCTGATCAATATAGCTCTTAGCTTCCAAGCCAACAGGAGTTTTGTTAGCCATTGCTTCTCTAAACATATCCCCTGTCGAAATGTGCGCAATTTTATATTTATCAACAATACGTTCTGAAACAGTCCCCTTACCTGCACCGGGTAAACCTAAAAGAATTAAATTAATCATTTCTATTCCTATCTAATAAAACCAACATATTCACGTTTCATAAGTAGTCCATCAACTTGGCGAGCTAATTCAAGGACAACACCGATAACGATTAGCAAACTCGTTCCTCCAAGTCCAATTGAACTTGGTAAGCCCCAAAGATTTGTAGCTAATTGAGGAAGCAATGCAACTAGTCCAAGAAATACAGCACCAACTGTTGATAATCTAATCAATATCTTTGATACATATTGTTGTGTATCTTTACCTGGCCAAACGCTAGGAATATATGCTCCTTGCTTTTGTAAGTTTTCAGCCAATTTTTCAGGGTTAACTTGAACAAAGGCATAAAAGAAAGTAAAGAGAATAATTAAAAGAGTATATATTAAAGCACCCGGAGTGGTTTGTAAACTGAATATTTCACTACAGATCTTAAACCATTGTTCATCTCCATGCGTTCTTTGAAAAGCCATCAAAATAGTTGCAGGAGTAATAATGAAGGAACTGGCAAAGATAACTGGAATAACTCCAGAAACATTTACTTTAAGTGGTAGGAAACTTTCGGAGCCACTTGTTACTGCTCTACGAGTATATTGAATTGGAACTCGGAGATCAGCTTGTTGAAACCATGTAACAAACTGAGTTACCACTAATATGGCAATAATGATCCCAATGAAGAACAATATACCTTGCCAACGGTCGCTAGCATTATTGTTGGTAATGAAATCTTTATATAATTGATAAAGACCATTTGGTAATCTTGCAATAATACCTGCAAAAATCAGAACAGATACTCCGTTACCTAATCCTTTATCAGTTATTTCATCACCCAACCAGGTTAAAAGCATCGTACCCGCTGTCATGATTATTGCAATTTCAACATAAGTTTGAGGTGTTTGATTCTTAACTAACCCCATTTGTGTTAAAACATTAAATCCAAGCGTAATACCAATACTTTGAACAAATGCTACAACCAAAGCTAGATATCTTGTAACTTGGTTAGTCTTTCGACGACCAACTTCACCTTGTTTGCCCCATTCAACTAATTTAGGCACAATATCCATCTGCAACAATTGAATAACAATTTGAGCAGTAATATATGGTGATACACCAAGCGAGAAGATTGAATAGTTATCCAATCCACCACCACTGACAGTATCTAGCATTGGCACTAAACCAGTTTGAGCAACTTTAGTTATAGCTTTTGCATTAACACCAGGAACAGTAATATTAGCGCCTATGCGATAAAGCAGAAGGATAAATAAAGTAAAAAATATTTTATTTCTTATTTCTTTATCCTTAAAGGCGTTCTTCAAGGTTGAGAACATTAAATCACCTCAATAGTTCCACCAGCAGCTTCAACTGCTTTTTTAGCAGCTTCTGAAGCCTTGTTAACCTTTACAGTCAACTTAGACTTCAATTCGCCGTTAGCTAACAATTTAACTCCTGAAAGTTCTTTCTTAACTAAACCTGCGTTTTTCAAAGTTTCAACAGTTACTTCACTGCCGTCTTCAAATCTATTCAAGTCTTCTACGTTTACAACTGCGTATTCTTTACGGTTAATATTATTGAAACCACGCTTAGGCATTCTTCTGAATAAAGGCATTTGACCACCTTCAAAACCTAAACGAGTTTTACCACCAGTACGAGCTAATTGACCTTTTTGACCACGACCAGCAGTTTTTCCGTAACCACTTGAAGTACCACGTCCAACACGTTTTCTATTACGACGAGAACCTGTAGCAGGCTTTAATTCATTAAGCTTCATTTATTGGCACCTCCTTGTATCCTTTTAATCCTTAACTTCTTCTACTGAAATTAAGTGTGCAATCTTCAATAAAGCGCCACGAGTGGCAGCGTTGTCAGGAAGAACAACAGTGCTATTGATCTTACCAAGGCCAAGACCTTTAACAATCTTTCTTTGCTTTGGTAGACGGTGAGCAGCGCTCTTAATTAAGGTAACTTTTAAATTAGTCATTTATATATCTCCTTAATCTTCTAAGCTCTTTGCCGATTCACGAAGTTTCAAAACATCTTCACGAGTCTTCAATTTCTTCAAACCGTCCATAGTAGCACGGATAACATTAATAGGAGTGTTTGATCCTAATGATTTAGAGGTAACATCTGAGATACCTGCCAAATCCATAATGATACGTACAGCACCACCAGCTGCAACCCCAGAACCAGCTTCAGCTGGCTTCAACATAATGTTACCAGAACCATAGTGACCAGTAACTTCATGAGGAATGGTAGTTCCAACAGTTGGAACTTTAATCATTCTCTTTTTACCAGCTTCAACTGCTTTGCGGATAGCTTCTGGGACTTCTTGAGCTTTACCAGTACCAAAGCCTACATGACCTTTTCTGTCGCCGACAATAACAACTGCTGCAAATCTCATGCGACGGCCACCTTTAACAACTTTGGTGATCCGGTTAATTGCGACTAATTGATCTTCGATATCGTCCTTTTTACGATCTTTGCGAGAATCTCTACGAGAATCGTTGCGGTTTGCCATTAGTTAATTCTCCTTTCCTAGAATTCTAATCCGTTTTCACGTGCTGCATCAGCAAGAGCTTGTACGCGACCATGGTATAAGTAACCACTTCTGTCAAATACAACAGCCTTGATATTCTTCTTAGTTGCAGCTTCAGCTAAAGCTTTACCTACTGCAGCAGCTTGGTCCATCTTTGAACCTTCTGCTGAAATAGCTTTATCATTTGTTGAGGCACTTGCAAGCGTTACACCCTCTACATCATCAATTAATTGAGCGTAGATGTTTTTGTTAGAACGGAAAATACTTAAGCGTGGGCGCTCAGCAGTACCAGAAATCTTACCACGAATACGTTTATGACGCTTTAAGCGTAATTTGTTTTTATCTGGTTTAGAAATCACAATTTCACCTCAAAAATATTCTATTTATTATTTACCAGTCTTACCTTCCTTACGACGAACGTATTCATCTTCATAACGAATACCTTTGCCCTTGTAAGGTTCTGGTGGACGGACATCACGAATTTCTGCCGCAAATTGACCAACAACTTGCTTAGAAATTCCTTCAATTTCAATTGAAGTTGCAGAAGGAGTTTTAACAGTAATACCTTCTGGAGCTTCAAATTCTACAGGATGTGAGTAACCAACGTTCAAAGTTAACTTCTTACCTTGAGCTACTGCACGATATCCAACACCGATTAAAGTTAATTTCTTAACATATCCATCGGTTACACCTTCAATCATTGAAGCTAAGTTTGCTCTTTCAGTACCGTGAAGAGCTTTATCTGCTTCACTTGAACGAGAAAAATGAATTTCACCATCTTTTTGTTCGAAGGTAATACGTGGATCAAAATATCTAGTAAGTTCACCCTTTGGTCCCTTTACAGTAATATCATCACCATTTTTGGTAACAGTGACTGTATCAGGAACTTCGATGACCTTTAAACCAATTCGGCTCATTTATTGTTCTCCTTTCTGTCAAAATTACCAAACATAGGCAATAACTTCGCCACCGACATTCTTTTCTCTAGCTTCTTTATCAGTAATTACACCAGCAGAAGTAGAAATGATTGCGATGCCAAGACCGTTAAGAACCTTTGGTAAGTTTTCAGCGCTAACGTAGTTTCTTAAACCTGGTTTAGAAATACGCTTTAAGCCAGAAATTACACGTTCATTGTTTGGTCCATACTTCAAAAAGATTTTAATCATACCTTGTTTATTGTCTTCTTCAACTTGGTAATCACGAATAAAACCTTCTTGTTTTAAGATCTCACTAAGTGATTTTTTCATTGATGATGCAGGAATTTCAACTGAATCATGTCTTGCCATGTTAGCGTTTCTGATTCTAGTTAAGTAATCTGCGATCGGATCAGTCATGACCATTTAATTTACCTCCTTACCGTTTATTACCAACTTGCCTTTTTAAGACCAGGAATTTGACCCTTGTGTGCTAAGTCTTTTAAGCAAATACGGCATAATTTAAACTTGCGGTAAACAGAGTGTGGACGACCACATCTTTCACAACGAGTGTATTCACGAGATGAGAACTTAGCAGGACGATGATTTCTGACGATTTGTGATGTTTTAGCCATTAATGTCCTCCAAATTATTTAGCAAAAGGCATACCAAAATCTGCAAGAAGTTCACGAGCTTCTTCATCAGTATTGGCAGTAGTTACAATAACAACGTCCAAACCTCTTACGCGGTTTACTTTATCATAATCGATTTCTGGGAAAATCAATTGTTCTCTGATACCTAAAGTGTAATTACCACGACCATCAAATGATCTTGAGCTAACACCACGGAAATCACGAACTCGAGGAAGTGAAACGTTGATTAATTTATCTAAGAAATCATACATTCTATCTCCTCTAAGAGTTACCTTAGCACCAATAGACATACCTTCACGTAAACGGAAGTTTGCGATGGATTTCTTAGCTTTAGTAATCAATGGCTTTTGACCAGAGATAAGTGTAAGTTCTTCAACTGCTTCGTCTAAGTTCTTAGCGTTTGAAACAGCATCACCAACACCCATGTTTAAAACGATCTTTTCGATCTTAGGAATTTGCATTACAGAATTGTAATTAAACTTTTCATTTAAAGCTGGAGCAATTTCTTTTGAATATTTTTCAGCTAAACTATTTGCCATTTGAGTCCTCCCTCCTATTTCTTATCTTTTTTACTTGCTTTTTCAATAACTTTAACATTAGAAGCGTGGATTGAACCTTCCTTTTCAACTACGCCACCGTTAGCGTTAGTTTGTGAAGGCTTTTCGTGCTTCTTGATTTTGTTGACACCTTTGACAACGACACGGTTAGTTTTGGCGTTGACTGAAAGAACAGTGCCTTCCTTGCCTTTATCCTTACCGGCAATAACCTTTACTTTGTCACCTGTTTTAACAAACATCAGTGCACCTCCCTAAATTTTTATAATACTTCAGGAGCAAGAGAAACGATCTTCATAAAATCGTTCTCACGCAGTTCACGAGCAACTGGCCCAAAAATACGAGTTCCACGAGGACTCTTATCAGCGTTAATAATAACTGCTGCATTTTCGTCGAACTTAATGTATGAACCATCTTCACGACGTGCACCTGATTTTGTTCTAACAATAACTGCCTTTACGACGTCACCTTTTTTGACAACGCCACCTGGTGTTGCTTGTTTAACAGTAGCAACGATAATATCACCAATATTACCGGTCTTACGCTTAGAACCACCTAAAATTTTAATAACTAGAAGTTCTCTTGCACCGGAGTTGTCAGCAACCTTTAAACGGCTTTCGTGTTGGATCACTAGTATATCCTCCCCTCAAAAAAATCCGTAATATTAAACAGACTTCTTAACGATCTTAGTTAAACGGTAACGCTTCGCATGTGATAATGGACGGGTTTCCATGATACGAACAGTATCGCCAATTTTAGCTTCGTTGTTTTCATCGTGAGCGTAATATTTCTTTGAATACTTAATACGCTTCTTGTAAACAGGGTGGTTCTTGTAAGTATCAACAACAACAGTGATAGTCTTATCCATCTTGTCAGAAACAACGCGACCTTGATATACGTGACGACGGTTTCTTTCGTTAGTTTCGCTCAAGTTAATTACTCCCTTCCAATACTAATCGTTACTTAATTCTTTTTCGCTAAGAATTGTTTTAATTCTAGCAATATTCTTACGGACTTGTCTCAAGCGAGCGGTGTTCTCTAATTGACCCGTTGCTTGTTGGAAACGCAAATTAAAGAGTTCTTCTTTGTATTGCTTTTCCTTTTCTAACATTTGATCAGTGGTTAATGCTCTGATATCTTTAGCCTTCATTAGATTCGCCACCTACTTCCGAACTCTTCTTAACAAACTTAGTCTTGATTGGGAGTTTGTTTGATGCAAGTCTTAATGCTTCACGAGCAACGTCTTCTGAAACGCCACCGATTTCAAACATAATCTTGCCTCTTTTAACAACTGCAACCCAACCAGCTGGTGCACCTTTACCAGAACCCATACGAACACCAACACCTTTAGCAGTGTAGGATTTTTGTGGGAAGATTCTAATCCAAACACGTCCACCACGCTTCATGTAACGAGTCATAGCTACACGAGCAGCTTCGATTTGTCTATTAGTAATCCAGTGAGATTCAACAGCTTCTAAACCATATTCACCAAATGCAATAGTTTTACCGCCTTTGGCTTCACCACGCATCTTACCGCGGAATTCACGACGGTGCTTTACACGCTTAGGTACTAACACTATTAGTTTCCTCCCTTCGCTTTCTTAGAAGTAGGCTTGTTCTTACGTTGTGGTAAAATTTCACCACGGTTGATCCAAACCTTAACTCCAATTTGACCATAAGTAGTATTTGCTTCTACCCACGCATAGTCAATGTCAGCTCTTAAAGTATGAAGTGGAACACTACCTTCAGTGTGCCATTCTCTTCTGGCCATATCTGCACCGTTTAAACGACCTGCAGTTTGTACCTTAATACCTTTAGCGCCAGAACGCATTGATCTTTGAGTTGCTTGACGCGTTGCACGTCTGAAAGCAATTCTTGCTTCAAGTTGACGAGCAATGCCTTCGCCTACTAATTTAGCGTCTAAATCAGGCTTCTTAATTTCAACAATATTAATGTGAACATTCTTCTTAGTTAAAGCGTTGAGTTCTTTTCTTAATGCTTCAACTTCTTTACCACCTTTACCAATAACCATACCTGGTTTAGCAGTGTGGATAGAAATATTAATTCTGTTTGCGGCACGTTCAATTTCAACAGTTGATACTGATGCGTCAGCTAACTTATCGGAGATAAACTTTCTAATACGTAAATCTTCATTTAAAGTGTTAGCGTAATCTTTATCTGCGTACCACTTTGCTTCCCAATCACGGTTAACTCCGAGACGGAAACCATTTGGGTTAATCTTTTGACCCATTCAATTTACCTCCTTTAATCGTTCTTTTCTGAAACTACAACGACTACGTGGCTGGTTCTCTTGTTGATTGGAGAAGCCATACCTTTAGCACGTGGACGGAATCTCTTCAAAGTAGCACCTTCATTTACATATGCTTCTGATACGTAAAGATTTGCACTTTCAAGATCGTAGTTGTGTTCTGCGTTAGCAATTGCTGACTTCAAAACTTTTTCAACGATAGGGGAAGCTGCTCTTGGAGTGAATTGCAAGATAGCTAATGCTTCAGCAACGCTCTTTCCGCGAATAAGGTCTACAACCAAGCGGGCTTTTCTAGGAGCGATTCGAACAGTTCTTGCTTCAGCTTTAGCTGAATTGATTTGTTCTGCCATTTAAATGTTTCTCCTTTCTATTATTTACCTGCGGTAGTAGTTGCCTTATCAGCAACTTTGTGGCCATGGAAAGTTCTAGTTGGTACGAATTCACCTAACTTGTGACCAACCATGTCTTCAGTAATGTAAACTGGAACATGTTTTCTACCATCGTAAACAGCTATTGTAAAACCAACAAAAGAAGGGAAAATAGTTGAACGACGGGACCAGGTTTTAATTACTTGCTTCTTTTCGGAACCTTCTTGGGCTTCGATTTTCTTTAAAAGGCTTGCATCTGCAAAAGGACCCTTTTTAATACTACGGCTCATTAATTAACCTCCTTTGTTTAACTATTTGTTACCCTTACGGTGACGAATAATAAGCTTTTCACTTCTTGCCTTAGAGTTTCTAGTCTTGATACCACGAGACTTCTTACCCCATGGAGTCATTGGTTGTGGACGTCCTACAGGAGCCTTACCTTCACCACCACCATGTGGGTGATCGTTAGGGTTCATTACAGAACCACGTGATTGAGGACGCTTGCCAAGCCAACGACTACGACCAGCTTTACCTAATTGAATTAATGAGTGTTGTTCGTTACCTACTGAACCTACAGTAGCACGGCAAGTTGATAAAATACGACGTACTTCACCACTTTGTAATCTTACCAAAGTGTATTTACCATCATTACCAAGAACTTGAGCAACAGTACCAGCACTTCTTACCAATTGACCACCCTTACCAGGTTTCAATTCGATGTTGTGAACTTCAGTACCAGCTGGGATTGCAGATAATGGTAACGCATTACCTGGCTTAATGTCAGCGTTAGCACCTGATTCAACAATGTCGCCAACTTTAAGGCCCTTAGGAGCAATGATGTATGCTTTGATACCGTCAGTGTAATGAAGAAGTGCAATGTTAGCAGATCTGTTTGGATCATATTCAATCGCCTTTACAACTGCCTTTACATCATCCTTATTACGCTTGAAGTCAATAATACGGTATTTTTGCTTATGTCCACCACCACGGTGTCTTACAGTGATGTGGCCGTATGAGTTACGACCAGCGGTATGACTTTGTGATTCAAGTAAAGTCTTTTCAGGCTTTTTCTTGGTAATTTCAGCAAAATCTGAAGAAGTCATATTACGTCTGCCGTTTGTGGTTGGCTTATATTTGATAATTGCCAATTGACTGACCTCCTATTTACTTATCTTCTTTTTCATCATTGAAGATCTTAATGTCATTAGAATCTTCAGTTAATGTTACGATTGCTTTTCTACGACGAGCAGTCTTACCAGTGTAACGGCCGACTCTCTTATTTTTGCCACGAACATTCATGATGTTTACGCCTTTAACTTTTACGTCAAAGATTTCTTCAACAGCATCACGAACTTGAGTCTTGGTAGCTGATACAAGTACATCAAAAGTGTACTTTTTATCATCCATTAAGTTCATTGACTTTTCGGTAACTACAGGCCGTAAGATGATATCACGTGCATCCATTATGCCAAAACCTCCTCAATTCTCTTAAGTGCGTCTTGAGTTAATAACAATTTTTCGTAGTTAACCGCATCAACAATATTTAAACCTTCAACAGGGATTACCTTAACATTCTTAAGGTTCTTACCTGATAGCTTAACATTTTCGTTATCAGAAATAATTAAAACCTTGCCTGAAGCTTTTGCACTATCTAAGATTGTCTTTAAATCTTTAGTCTTTGGTGCGTCTAAAGTAAGTTGGTCAAGAACGATTAAATCGTTGTCAGCCACTTTTTGAGAAAGAACTGACTTCATAGCCAAGCGACGTGCTTTACGTGGCATGTCGATCTTGTATGAACGAGGGGTAGGACCAAATACAACACCACCGCCACGCCATTGTGGAGCTCTAATGGAACCTTGACGAGCACGACCAGTACCCTTTTGTCTCCAAGGCTTCTTACCACCGCCACGAACAGCTGATCTATTCTTTACAGCAGAAGTACCTTGGCGCTTGCCGGCTCTTTGTCTAATGATTGCGTCGAAAACAACACTTTCGTTAGGTTCAATACCGAAGATTTCTTCGTTTAAATCTACATTACCAGCAGATTTACCTTTTTGATCGATAACTTGTAAATTAGCCATTATACTCCTCCTTCCTATTTAGCAGCCTTTGCAGCTGACTTAACAATAATTAATGAGTTTTTAGCTCCTGGAACGTTACCCTTAATTAAAAGTACGTTCTTTTCAGGAACAACTTTTTCAATTACTAAATTTTGAACAGTGACTGTCTTGCCACCCATGTGACCAGGTAACTTCTTACCCTTAGGTACACGGTTAATGATTGAACCCATTGAACCTGGAATTCTGTGGTATCTTGAACCGTGGGTTTCAGGACCTCTTGATTGGCCCCAACGCTTAATGTTACCTTGAGTACCATGACCCTTTGAAGTTCCAGTAACGTCAACTACGTCACCTTCACTAAATGAGTCCACCGTGATTTCTGAGCCGACTTCGTAATCCTTAAGCTCAACATCGCGGATTTCCCGAATGAAGCGCTTAGGTGAAGTCTTTGCTTTTGCAGCATGACCTTTGGCAGGCTTGTTGCTCAAAACTTCGCGCATGTCTTGGTAACCTACTTGAACTGCTTCGTAACCGTCTGACTCGTTAGTTTTAACTTGTAAAACTACGTTAGGGGTTGCTTCGATAACAGTTACAGGAACCAAAACACCTTTATCAGTGAAGATTTGAGTCATGCCGACCTTTTTTCCTAAGATTCCTTTGGTCATGATTACACCTCCATATGTGTTTTAAAAACTATAACTTAATCTCGATATCTACGCCGCTTGGTAAATCAAGCTTCATCAATGAATCTACAGTCTTTGGTGTAGGATTCAAAATGTCGATTAAGCGCTTGTGCGTACGAATTTCAAATTGTTCACGTGAATCCTTGTTCTTGTGTGGTGAACGTAAAACAGTGAACAAAGTTCTTTCAGTAGGCAATGGAACTGGTCCAGAAATTTCTGCTCCAGTTCTTTGCGCAGTAGCTACGATCTTAGCAGCTGATTCATCGAGAATACCATGTTCGTAAGACTTTAATCTAATACGAATTTGTTGACTTGCCATCTAATAACCTCCTTCGTCTTCTTTAAAAGATGACTAGCTCGGCAAAAATTACCGACATACCTCTGTGGCAATGCAGCCTGGTGTGCCGCAACCTTTTGCGTCTAAGCATAAAAAATTGTGCACGACAGTATCCACCTGTCCAAATTGCACGTTTATTATTGTACTGTGTCCTTCCTTAAATATCAAGGGTTTAAACGATATTTCTTAAATTTTTTCAATAAAAAAAGAAAGTAGCTACCTACTTTCTTTCTTATTTATATAGAAATTAATTATTCAGCAGATTCATTTCCACCGCGTTTTTTAATAATTTCTTCTTGAATTGACTTAGGAGTTGGTGAATAGTGATCGAATACCATAGTAAATGTACCACGACCTTGAGTTGATGAACGCAAAGTAGTTGCGTAACCAAACATTTCAGATAATGGAACAAATGAATTGATTACCTTAGCACCGGCTCTATCTTCCATACCTTCCATAGAACCACGACGTGCAGTAATTGACCCCATTACATCACCTAAGTATTCTTCTGGAGTGGTTACTTGAACCTTCATAATAGGTTCCAAGATAACTGCGCCAGCCTTAGAAGCGGCGTTTCTCAAAGCAAGAGAAGCAGCAACCTTGAAGGCAGCTTCTGATGAGTCGACTTCGTGGTAACTACCATCGTAAAGCTTAGCCTTAACGTCGATCAATGGGTAGCCTGCAAGAACACCATTCTTCATAGCTTCCTGTAAACCGGCATCAACTGAAGGAATAAATTCACGAGGAACAACACCACCAACGATGGCATCTTCAAATTCGTAGCCTTTACCTTCTTCATTTGGAGTAAAGTCGATCCAAACATCACCATATTGACCTTTACCACCAGATTGACGAACGAACTTACCTTGTGCCTTAGCTTCCTTAGTAAAGGTTTCACGGTAAGCAACTTGTGGTTCACCGATAGTAGCTTCAACGTTAAATTCACGCTTCATACGTTCAACCATGATGTCCAAGTGCAACTCACCCATACCAGAAATCAAAGTTTGCCCAGTTTCTGGGTTAGTTTCAGCACGGAAAGTTGGGTCTTCTTCAGTAAGCTTTTGTAAAGCAACATCCATCTTATCACGATCAGCTTTTGACTTAGGTTCAACAGAAACTTGAATAACTGGATCTGGAACTTTCAAACTTTCCAAAATAAGTGGGTGATCTGGATCGGTTAATGAATCACCAGTAGTAGTGTTCTTCAAACCAATGGCACCAGCAATATCACCAGAGAAAACTTCAGGAATTTCAGTTCTTGAGTTAGCGTGCATTTGAAGCAAACGACCTACACGTTCACGTGAGTTCTTTGAAGCGTTTAATACGTAAGAACCTGATTGAAGTGAACCAGTGTAAACGCGGATGAAAGTTAAACGACCTACAAATGGGTCTGTAGCAATCTTAAATGCTAAAGCAGCAAATGGCTTGTTGTCATCTGCCATAAGTTCAACTTCGTCACCAGTCTTAGGATCGTGAGCAACATAAGGCTTAACATCAAGTGGTGATGGCAAGTAATCAATAACACCATCAAGCATCATTTGAACACCCTTGTTCTTAAATGCTGAACCAGCATAAACTGGGAAGAATTCCAAGTTCAAAGTAGCCTTACGGATAGCTGCCTTTAATTCATCGTTAGAAATTTCTTCTCCGCCAAGGTATTTTTCCATGATACCGTCGTCAACGTCAGCAACAGCTTCAATCAATTCGTTACGACGCTTAGTTGCTTCTTCTTTGTACTCATCAGGAACTGGAACAGTATCCCATTTTGAACCAAGCTTATCCTCATCATAGATATCAGCAACCATGTTGATTAAGTCGATAACACCTTCAAAAGTATCAGCCGAACCAATTGGCATTTGAACTGCATGTGCGTTTGCGTTTAAACGTTCATGAAGTGACTTAACTGACTTGTCAAAGTCAGCACCGATTTTATCCATCTTGTTAACGAAAACAATACGAGGAACACCGTAAGTTTCAGCTTGACGCCAAACATTTTCAGTTTGTGGTTCTACACCAGCTTGAGCATCAAGAACAGTAACAGCACCATCAAGAACACGGAGTGAACGTTCTACTTCGATAGTAAAGTCAACGTGTCCTGGGGTGTCGATAATATTAATTCTGTGGTCTTTCCATTGAGCAGTAGTAGCTGCTGAAGTAATAGTAATACCACGTTCCTTTTCTTCATCCATCCAGTCCATTTGTGAATCACCTTCGTGAGTTTCACCAATTTTGTGAATTTTACCGGTATAGTACAAAATACGTTCAGTAGTAGTAGTTTTACCGGCATCGATGTGGGCCATGATACCAATATTACGTGTTTTTGCTAATGGAAATTCACGTTTGTTAGCCATAAGATTATATCTCCTTTAAAAACTACCGATAACAATTAGAAGCGGTAGTGAGCAAATGCACGGTTTGCTTCTGCCATTCTGTGAACATCTTCACGCTTCTTAACTGCTGAACCAGTATTGTTAGCAGCATCCATAATTTCGTTGGCAAGACGTTCATCCATAGTATGTTCATTACGTAAACGTGCGTAAGACACAATCCATCTTAAGCCAAGAGTAGTTCTTCTTTCAGGACGAACTTCTACAGGGATTTGGTAGTTAGAACCACCGATACGGCGAGCTTTAACTTCCAATACTGGCATAACATTGTTCATTGCTTCTTCAAAAACATCAACTGGTTCTTTACCAGTCTTGTCTTTAATGATGCCAAAAGCATCGTAAAGAATAGATGAAGCTTTTGCTTTTTTACCATCAACCATTAAGTGGTTAATTAACTTAGTAACCAATTTAGAATTGTAAACTGGATCTGCTAAAACATCTCTTTTAGCAACATTACCTTTTCTAGGCATTCGAAATTCCTCCTATTAGTCCTTCTTTGCACCGTACTTAGAACGGCTTTGCTTTCTACCATCTACACCTGCAGTATCCAAAGCACCACGAACGATGTGGTAACGAACACCAGGAAGGTCCTTTACACGACCACCACGAATTAAAACAACGGAGTGTTCTTGTAAGTTATGACCAATACCAGGAATATATGCAGTAACTTCAGTCATGTTTGAAAGACGTACACGAGCGTACTTACGTAAAGCTGAGTTAGGCTTCTTAGGTGTCATAGTACCTACACGAGTTGCAACACCACGCATTTGTGGAGCTGGGTTGTAGTTCATTTCCTTCTTCATGCTGTTGTAAGCATAGTTCAAAGCTGGTGACTTTGATTTAGTCGTCTTTGAGTGACGGCCTTTTCTAACCAATTGGTTAATTGTTGGCATTAAATTTTCCTCCTAATTTTTGTTCACACATCCGGGAGTTTCTTTTTGACCTCACGAATATCATATTTATATGCACAAAAGCTAGTTTAACGCGAATTTTAATTGAGGTCAACAATAAAAAAATAAAAATCATGATTTTTTACGTAATATACATTGGAGGTAAACACATGTATATGCAATTTTTTAATTTTTTTATCGGCGCTTGTATTGGCTCTCATGCTCTAGTAGTTGTTAATCGCTACGAAACCAAAGATTTTTTATTTGGCTCTTCTAAATGCGATAGCTGTCAAACTCCTTTAACTATTTTAGATGAAATTCCAATTTTTTCTTACTTAATAAAAAAAGGTAAATGCTCTTTTTGTAATAATCTTATCCCCATCAGCTGTCTTTATACAGAAATAATCAGTGGCCTTTTATTTCTTTCAATCAATATTTTTTCACTTTCTGGATTTTACAGCGCGTTATTTACTTATTTTATTTTGTTAATTGGAATTTTTGACCTAAAAGATCAAGAATTTGAAATAAACCTTCTGTTCATCCCCACTATAATTGCGCTTTTTTCCCCTATTTCTGCATATCATTATTTTAATATTGCTGAATTGCTGAGCTTTGGGATATTTTTAGCTACTTTTTTATTAATGAATTTATTAAATAAACTAGGCGGTGGCGATACATTAATTTTTATCATTCTTTATCTATTTCTAGGCTATCAAACAATTTATATTCTTTTATACGCTTGTTTAAGTTTTATGGGCTACTGCATATTTACTAAGCAAAGACAAGCTGCAGCATTCATTCCTTTTATAATAATAGGATTAATCTTTACTAATGCATAAAAAAGAGACGTCTCATTACGAGACGCCTCTTTTTAACACAAATGTTTTAATTAAGCTTATTGCTTTGAACTATCTTTTGAATTATCAGCAGCGGCTAATTTCTTTTCAATATCTGCAATTGAGTATACAGATTCTTTAGCTTTTTGTTCCTTCTTCATGTTCTCAGGTGGAATATCTGCTTTTGGTTCCATCTCACGATATACTGGCATACCAGTACCAGCTGGGATGATCTTACCAATAATAACATTTTCCTTAAGTCCAAGTAATGGATCATTCTTACCTCTAATTGAAGCATCAGTAAGAACACGAGTAGTTTCCTGGAATGAAGCAGCTGATAAGAAACTGTTAGTCTCAAGAGCGGCCTTAGTAATACCCAAAATAACGCTTTGTGCAGTTGCTGGAATACCACCAGAAATAATGACTTGCTTGTTACGGGCTTTGAATTCTCCAATATCCATAAGTTCACCTGGTAAGATATCAGTTTCACCTGGATCAAGAATTCTAACTTTTTGAAGCATTTGACGAGCCATTACTTCGACGTGTTTGTCGGCAATTTCCACACCCTGCATTCTATAAGCCTTTTGAATTTCGCTAAGAATATACTTCTCAGTAGTCAAAGCATCACGAACTCTAATTAATTCCTTAGGATCGATAGAACCAAGCGTTAATTTGTCACCACGTTCAATTTGATCACCTTCTGCAACTGCAACTGAGGCAGTGTAAGGAACATTATAAGTTCTAGTATCAGTTTGACCCTTAACAGTAATTTCACGAGTGTGTTCTGCTGGATCCTCTTCAATAGCAGTAACTTCACCGGTAACTTCGGAAATTGTTGCACGACCTTTAGGGTTACGAGCTTCAAACAATTCTTGAACACGAGGAAGACCTTGAGTAATATCAGCAGCACCGGCAACACCACCGTTGTGGAAGTTACGCATAGTCAACTGAGTACCAGGTTCACCGATTGATTGGGCAGCAACAGTACCTACTGCTTCACCAACTTCAACATCTTCACCAGTAGCTAAGTTCATACCGTAACATTTCTTACATACACCATGTTGAGTGTTGCAAGTAAATACGGAACGGATAGTAACTTCAGTTACACCAGCATCAACAATCTTATGAGCCATATCTTCGGTCATCATAACATCTGCTGGGCAAATTACTTCGTGGGTTTCAGGATCGTAAACACTCTTAGCAGTGTAACGACCAACTAAACGATCGAATAATGGTTCGATCATTTCGTCCCCTTCAGTAATTGCGTGTACAGTAAGACCACGATCAGTACCACAATCTTCTTCACGAATGATAACGTCTTGAGCAACATCAACCAAACGACGAGTTAAGTAACCAGAGTTTGCGGTCTTCAAAGCCGTATCAGTCATACCCTTACGAGCACCGTGTGTGGACATGAACATTTCCAAAACTGACAAACCTTCACGGAAGTTTGAAGTAACAGGAATTTCCATCATTCCTCCGTTAGGAGCAGCCATAAGTCCACGCATACCAGCTAACTGAGTAAAGTTAGAAATGTTACCACGAGCACCAGAATCGGCCATGATAGTAATTGGGTTACGTGGAGCATGGATTTGCGCGATTTCATTTTGAACAGTATCTTTACAACTATTCCAAATACTAATTACTCGATCGTGTCTTTCTTCATCAGTAATCAAACCACGACGATATTGCTTAGAAACAACATCAACCTTCTTACGAGCTTGGGCTACAATGTCATCTTTATCAGTGATTGTAGGAATATCTTCAACCCCAATAGTTAATCCAGAAGTAGTACATACTGTGTAACCTAATTCCTTCAAATCATCAAGGTAATCAGAAGTTCTTTGAACTTTGTAGTCTTTATAAATTTGGGCAATAGAATCAGACAAGAAGCCCTTCTTGAATGCTTGGCCTAACTTCATATTGTCCAATTTTTCGTGAATATCTTCACCTGGTTTTAAGAAATACTTTTCATCCAATGGATGAGTTAGGTTTTCTTGAGTTGGATCATTTACATAGTAGAAGTTCTTAGGGAAGATCATGTTAAATACAAGTTTTCCGTAAGTAGTAACAAAAATACCATGTTCTTGACCCTTTGGCCATGGCTTTTCAGGCATAGAATCAGCTGCAAGACCAATTCTAGTATGGAAGTGAATATCACCATTTTCATAAGCAATAGTTGCTTCTTGTGGTGAATCAAAGATCATTCCTTCGCCTTCACGACCACGTTCTGATTGAGTTAACCAGAAGTTACCTAAAACGATATCCTGTGATGGAGTAACGATAGGCTTACCATCCTTAGGTGCCAAAATGTGGTGAGCTGCAAGCATCAATAAACGTGATTCAGCAACAGCTTCATCAGATAATGGAACGTGAATAGCCATCTGGTCACCATCGAAATCGGCATTGTAAGCTTCACAAGCAAGTGGGTGCAAACGAATTGATTTACCTGGCACTAAAACAGGTTCAAATGCTTGAATACCCAAACGGTGAAGAGTAGGGGCACGGTTCAAAAGAACCGGTCTTTCCTTAATAACATCTTCTAAGATGTCCCAGATATCGTCATCTTCACGATCAATTTTGCGCTTAGCATTTTTAATGTTAGATGCTAAACCACGTTCAACTAATTCATGCATTACAAATGGCTTGAATAATTCCAAAGCCATTGGACGAGGAACACCACATTGATAGAACTTCAATTTTGGTGAAACGTCGATAACTGAACGACCAGAATAGTCAACACGTTTACCTAATAAGTTTTGACGGAAACGTCCTTGCTTACCTTTAAGCATGTGAGAAAGTGACTTAAGTGGACGATTACCTGGTCCTACAACTGGACGACCACGACGACCGTTATCAATTAATGCATCAACAGCTTCTTGGAGCATACGCTTTTCATTTTGAACAATAATACGTGGTGCATTCAAGTCAAGCAATCTCTTTAAACGATTATTTCTGTTAATAACACGTCTGTACAAATCGTTCAAATCAGAAGTAGCGAAACGTCCACCATCCAATTGAACCATTGGGCGAAGATCAGGTGGGATAACTGGAATACAATCCATAACCATCCATTCAGGCTTGTTACCTGAGTTCTTGAAAGCATCAAGAATATCTAATCTTCTGATTGCTCTTGTTCTCTTTTGTCCAGTAGCAGTCTTTAATTCTTCTTTTAAAGCCGCAACTTCTTTATCAATATCTACTTTTTCAAGAAGTTCTTTAATGGCTTCAGCACCCATTTTAGCTTCAAAACGGTTACCATATTTAGCCTTTTCTTCACGATATTCAGCTTCAGTTAAAAGTTGCTTATCTTCTAGATCAGTGTCACCAGGATCAATAACAATATAAGCTGCAAAATAAATTACTTCTTCTAATGATCTTGGAGAAACGTCTAAAACTAATCCCATACGTGATGGAATGCCCTTAAAGTACCAAATGTGTGATACAGGAGCTGCTAATTCGATGTGACCCATGCGTTCTCTTCTAACTTTAGAAGAGGTTACTTCAACACCACAACGATCACAAACGATACCACGGTACCGAACCCCCTTGTATTTACCACAGGCACATGACCAGTCTTTAGTTGGTCCAAAGATTCTTTCATCAAATAGACCATCTTTTTCTGGCTTTAAAGTACGATAATTGATAGTTTCAGGCTTCTTAACTTCACCATAAGACCAACTTCTGATCTTGTTTGGAGAAGCCAAACCTATTTGCATACTTTCAAACTTATTTACGTCGATCAAAAGTTTAACCTCCTGCTAATTACTTAGAAACCTTGTCATCAGATGCAGAATCAGCTGATCCAGACTCTTGTGGAGTTTGGTTGTCTTGCTGCGTCTTATTTTTTTCAGTTTCTTCGGCTAACTTCTTCTTTTCTTGTTGCTCAGCCATCTTAGATAATGTATCGATGTTGAAGTGCTCATTAGAATCATCATCCATATCGCGCAATTCGATTTCTTTGTGATCCATATCTAAGACCTTGATATCCAAGCCAAGAGATTGTAATTCTTTTACCAATACTCTGAATGATTCAGGAACGCCTGGTTTTGGAATTCTTTCTCCCTTAACAATAGCTTCGTATGCCTTAACACGTCCTACAACGTCATCTGACTTGTAAGTCAAAATTTCTTGCAAAGTGTAAGCAGCACCGTAAGCTTCAAGAGCCCAAACTTCCATTTCACCGAAACGCTGTCCACCAAATTGTGCTTTACCACCAAGTGGTTGTTGAGTAACAAGTGAGTAAGGCCCAATTGAACGAGCGTGGATCTTGTCATCAACCATGTGAGTTAACTTCAAGTAGTACATAATACCTACTGAAACACGGTTGTGGAATGGTTCACCAGTACGTCCATCATAAAGAACAGTCTTACCGTCTTTACCAATACCAGCTTCACGAACCATCTTCCACATATCATCTTCAGAAGCACCATCGAATACTGGAGTAGCTACGTGAATACCTAATTGCTTAGCAGCAATACCTAAGTGTAATTCAAGAACCTGTCCGATATTCATACGTGATGGCACACCCATGGGGTTCAAACAAATGTCAACTGGACGACCATCTGGTAAGTAAGGCATATCTTCTTCAGGACAAACCAAAGCAATAGTACCTTTATTACCGTGACGACCAGACATCTTGTCACCAACTTGTATCTTACGTTTTTGAACAATGTAAACACGAACCATCTTGTTTACACCAGGTGGTAATTCGTCGCCAGCTTCACGTGTGAAGACTTGAACGTTTTGAATAATTCCACCACCACCATGTGGTACACGGAGTGAAGTATCACGAACTTCACGTGCCTTTTCACCAAAGATTGCGTGAAGTAAACGTTCCTCAGCTGATAATTCAGTTACACCCTTTGGAGTAACTTTACCAACTAAGATATCGCCATCATGAACTTCTGCACCAATACGAACAATACCATCTTCGTCAAGATCCTTAAGTGCATCTTCACCAACGTTAGGAATTTCGCGAGTAATTTCTTCAGGTCCTAACTTAGTATCACGTGATTCTGATTCGTAATCTTCAATATGAATGGAAGTGTAGACATCGTCTTTAACCATTCTTTCTGAGATCATAACAGCATCTTCGTAGTTGTACATGTTCCAAGTCAAGAATGCGATAATTGGGTTTTGACCTAAAGCCAATTCACCATTGTCCATTGCAGGACCATCCGCAATAACTTCACCAGCTACTACTTCTTCGCCTTGCTTAACGTTTGGAGTTTGGTTGTAGTTCTTAGTTGCGTTAGAACGACGATACTTTTCAAGAACATATTTATCTAGTGTCTTGTCTTCTCTTCTAACTCTAATTTCATTAGCATCTACATATTCAACAACACCAGGTGCTTTAGCTAAAATTGCATCCCCTGAATCGTGAGCAGCACGGTACTCCATACCAGTACCAACAATTGGTGCATGTGGATTAATCAAAGGAACAGCTTGACGTTGGTGGTTAGCTCCCATCAAAGCACGGTTAGAATCATCGTTTTCAAGGAAAGGAATACATGCAGAAGTTACAGAAACTACTTGCTTTGGAATAACGTCCATGTAGTCAATCTTATCAGGCGTAACTTCCAAGTTTTCTTCCTTATGACGAGCTAAGACGATCTTATCTTTGAATGATCCATCTTCATTCAATGGAGCGTTGGCACCAGCGATGATGTAGTTATCTTCAACATCGGCAGTCAAGTAATCGATCTTATCAGTTACTTTGTGAGTATCCCAAGATACACGACGGTATGGTGTTTCAATAAAACCATACTTGTTAACAATAGCGTAAGTTGCTAAAGAGTTAATCAAACCAATGTTAGGTCCTTCGGGAGTTTCGATAGGACATAAACGACCATAGTGAGTATAGTGCACGTCACGAACTTCATATCCAGCACGATCACGTGACAAACCACCAGGCCCTAAGGCAGACATACGACGCTTGTGAGTTAACTCACCAAGTGGGTTATTTTGGTCCATGAATTGTGACAATTGTGATGAACCAAAGAACTCTTTAACTGAAGCTACAACTGGACGAATGTTGATTAATTGTTGTGGAGTTACAGTTGCAATGTCTTGAGTTGACATTCTTTCACGAACTACACGTTCCATACGAGCTAAACCAATTCTAAATTGGTTTTGAAGTAATTCACCAACACGACGAATACGTCTGTTACCTAAGTGATCAATGTCGTCAGTAGTACCAATATTATCTTGAAGTGCAAAGAAGTAGTTAATTGAACTTAAAACATCAGCTGGAGTTAAGTGTTTTACATCTTCGCCAATGTGTCCGTTAGACATTAACTTAATTACACGTTCAGGATCTACTTTAGAGTAAACTTTAATTTCTTGAACAGTTACAGGATCTGGAAGAACTCCTTCTTTAGATGGTTCATAAGTCACCATCTTAAAGTCATCACGATCAAGATATGGAGATAATTTATCCATTACTTCGTGGGTAACTACAGTACCCTTCTTAGCGATAATTTCACCAGTATCAGGATCTGCTAAAGTTTCTGCTAAAGTTTGTCTTAACAAACGGTTCTTTAATGATAACTTCTTATTAATCTTGTAACGACCAACAGGTGCTAAATCATATCTTCTTGGATCAAAGAAACGTGCATAAAGCAATGATCTTGATGAATCAGTAGTCTTCGGTTCACCAGGACGTAATCTTTCATAAATATCCTTCAAAGCTTCAGCTACACGAGAATCAGCTGGATTTTTATGAATATCTTTTTCCAAAGTGAATTTGAGTGAATCGCTATCGCCAAACATTTCAGCAATTTCGCTGTCTGATCCAAATCCTAAAGCACGGATTAAAATAGACAAAGGTAATTTACGAGTTCTGTCGATACGGACAAAGGCTAAGTCCTTAGCGTCAGTTTCGTATTCAAGCCATGCACCTCTGTTAGGAATAACAGTGGTGCCAAAAATTTGTCGACCATTTTTATCAAAATCAGAGTGGAAATATACACCAGGTGATCTAACTAACTGAGAAACAATAACTCTTTCGGCACCATTGATTACGAAAGTACCAGAATCAGTCATCAATGGGAATTCACCAAAGAATACATCTTGAGTCTTAATTTCACCAGTTTCATGGTTGGTTAATCTCAAAGTTACGTGTAAAGGTGCAGAATAGTTAGCATCGTGATCACGAGCTTCTTCAAGAGTGTATTTGGGCTTCAAAAGTTTATAATCAACAAACTCAAGTGAAAGTTTTCCTGAGAAATCTGAAATTGGCATAATGTCATCAAACATCTCGCGAATACCTTCATTTAGAAACCACTTGTATGATTCGGTTTGTACATCAGTCAAATTAGGAAGCTTCAAAACTTCTTTAATTCGTGAGAAGCTACGTCTTGTCCGATGACTACCATAGTTCACAGCGTGTCCTAACAAAGAAAACATCCTTTCTTGTGCAAAGATCAAATATTACATTTGTGTTACATTTATCAAAAAGCCTATTTTTGGGTACAAAAAAACAAAAACAACAATAAAGTCGTTTTTGTTTTATCATTCTGCTGGACAATAGATCAGCAAAATCCTGAATTTCAGCCTTTTAAACAGCAATATTCTACTATTTTCTCTTTAATTTGTCAAAGCTAAGAATTTTTGACTAAAGATTTTTCTTTAGCTTGTTCAATTTTAAATTTAATTTTACCTTGATGAGCTCCAACTTTTAGAACTTGACCAGCCTTTAACTGACCGCTAATTAAGTATTGTGCAATAGGATCTTCAAGGTCTTTTTGAATAGCCCTTCTTAATGGACGAGCACCATTTTCTGGATCAAATCCATCCTTAGCTAACACATCTAAAGCAGCTGGAGAAATTTTCAAAGTTACATCTTGATTCTTTAAACGAGTAACCAAGCGATGGGTTAAAAGCGTTACAATTTGACGCAATTGCTTTTTGTTCAAGCTATCAAATGAGACAACTTCATCAATTCTATTCAAGAATTCTGGTCTGAAGAATTGCTTAGTGGCTGCCTCAATCTTATCTTTTTTGACTTGATTCAAATCAGCATTATCTGCTGCAAACCCGACTGTCTTATCTTCCTGAATCGATCTTGAGCCAAGGTTAGAAGTCATAATAATAATTGTATTTCGGAAGTCGACTTTTCTTCCTTTAGAATCAGTTAAAAAACCTTCATCAAGAACTTGTAAAAGTAAATTAAATACATCTGGATGAGCTTTTTCTACTTCATCAAGTAAAATAACTGAATATGGATTGCGACGAACTCTTTCAGATAATTGTCCGCCTTCTTCATAGCCAACATAGCCTGGAGCTGAACCGATTAGCTTGCTAGTAGCAATTTGATCCATATATTCAGACATATCCACTCGAATGATATTTTTTTCAGATCCAAATACAGCATCCGCTAGCGCTTTAGCCAATTCAGTCTTACCTACACCAGTTGGACCTAAGAATAAGAATGAACCAATTGGACGATTTTCATCCTTTATTCCGCTTCTGCTTCTTCTAATGGCACGGCTAACAGCACTTATTGCCTTATTTTGACCGATAACTCTTTCATGCAAAATTGCTTCTAAGTTAGCTAAACGCTTAGTTTCGCTCTTTTTCATGCGAGTTACAGGAATTCCAGTCCATTGAGCTACAACTTTAGCAATTTGAGCTTCGTCAACAACAGCAGTTTTGGCATTTTTAGCCGTTAATTTTTCATTTAAAGCTTCACGTTGCATTTGAAGCTCATCTTCTTGTTCATGAAGCTTAGCTGCTTGAACAAAGTTTTGATTTTCTGCAGCTTGCTCTTTTTGAGTAATCGTTTGCTTAATTTGAGTATTTAACTTTATAAGCTTTGGATCAACCTTGCCTTTGGCAGTAATTTTAACTGCGGCACTAGCTTCATCGACTAAGTCAATAGCTTTATCTGGTAAAAAGCGATTAGAAATATATCTAGTTGATAAATCAACAGCAGCTTCTAAGGCATCTTCGTTGATACGCACATTATGATAAGCTTCATATTTTGGACGCAAACCTTCCAAAATCTTTACAGTTTGCTCTTTAGTAGGTTCACCAATTTTTACTCTTTGAAAACGACGAGCTAATGCTTGATCTTTTTCAATATATTTTTGATATTCATCAAAAGTAGTGGCACCTATCATTTGAATATCACCTCGAGCAAGCGATGGTTTCAAAATGTTAGAAGCATCGATTGCCCCTTCTGCACCGCCAGCCCCAATAAGAGTATGCATTTCATCAACAAACAAAATTACAGAGCCGTCTTGATGAATCTCATTAAGGATCTTTTTCATTCGATCTTCAAATTCACCACGATACTTAGTTCCTGCAATCAAACTCCCCATATCAAGAGCCATTACTCTTTTATGAGCTAAGTCTTCTGGAACTTGACCATGAACAATCGCTGCAGCGATACCTTGAGCCACTGCAGTTTTTCCTACGCCAGGTTCTCCCACTAAAACCGGATTATTTTTAGTTCGACGAGATAAAATTTGAATTACTCTTTTAATTTCTTTATCGCGTCCAATTACTGGATCAATGCCGCCTTCGCGAACACGCTTATTCAAATTAACTGCCACTTTATCAAGATTAGGAGTAAGCGATTTAGAGCTATCATTTGTATTAGTCATATTTTGACTGGTAAAATCACTCGAGCTAGAATCGTTATTGCCTAATTCCTCATTAATCTCATCAATCAAAATTTGTGGATCCAAACCTATATTTTTCAAAATAAGACTAGCTAAAATCTGGTTACTTGCTAGTAAACCTAAAAGAATATGATTAGTTTCGATCTCGCTAGAACCAACACTATTAGCTTTTTGTTTAGCATAATTTAATACTAAATCTAGTCGTGGCGACATCTCCATGTATGTTGCCTTAGGGCTGGAACCATAACCTGTATAGCGTTCTATTTCTTCTCTAACTAAGGTTGGCGTGACCCCATTTTCGCGCAATAACTTTCCAGCATTCCCATTAGCTTCTATAACTAATGCTAATAAAACATGCTCAGTTCCAATAATTCGATGATGAAAGTTTTGTGCCTGTTCTCTTGCAATTTGTAATACATCTCTAGCACTATTGCTATATGATTTTTCCATTGCGCACCGCCTTACTTTACTATATTTTTATAAGTAACAACATGAGTTAGTAAATATTCTAAATCTTGCTTATCTCATTGTAAAATACTTTTTATTTTCTTAAAAATATTGTAACAATAAAAAGATCCTGACAAAAATCAGGATCTTTTACTTTATTGGAGATCATCCCATTGAATTGAAAGAGCTGGCGTTTCATTATAAGGAATCTGCTCATCTAATTGCATTGGATAGATAGCTGCAATTTCATATGGAGACAAATTTTCTTTAAAGTGCTTTGCTTTTTCAATATCTTTGGATGCGTACAAAATATCAACTAAACCATTCTTCTGAGTAGAATCATGGTTTACACTTGCGTGCATAACTACATAAATTCTTTCTTTCATAGTAATCTTCGTCCTTCCAGGTGCTTTGGAATAGCTCATTAAGAGCCTAACTTTATCCTAGCACGGAATTAAAGAAAGAAAAATGTTTTTTGTACGAAAATATTTACTAATCGGGATGACAGGATTTGAACCTGCGACTTCTACGTCCCGAACGTAGCGCTCTACCAAGCTGAGCCACATCCCGGGGAACAAAAAAAGACTCACGCTTCGGTGAGTCTTTTATACTGGAGCGGAAGACGGGATTCGAACCCGCGACCCCCACCATGGCAAGGTGATGTTCTACCACTGAACTACTTCCGCAGTACATTTACTAGTATAGCAAAACATCTTTTGATTGCAAGCATTTTTTTGAAAAATTTTTCAAAAAAATAGGCTGCCTTTTTAGACAACCTAATTTTATGAGATTATTTATTCTTCTCAGCCTTTTTCTTCAAGTCCTCTTGTACTTCGGCATCAACGTCTTCCACTTTTTCAGGACGCATTGTTGGGAAGAGCAAGACATCGCGAATAGCTGGTGCATCGGTTAAAAGCATTACTAAACGATCAATACCGATACCCAAACCACCTGTAGGAGGCATACCGTATTCCATAGCACGGATGTAATCTTCATCGATCATATCCGCTTCATCATTACCAGCTTCACGTTCTTCCATTTGTTCTTCAAAACGGTGACGTTGATCAACTGGATCGTTTAATTCTGAAAAGGCATTACCATATTCCATACCTAAAATAAAGATTTCAAAACGATCAGTAAATCTTGGATCATCGGCATTCTTTTTAGCAAGCGGAGAAATTTCTACAGGGTGACCGTAAACAAATGTTGGATCAACAATAGTTTTTTCACAGAATTCGTCAAAGAAAGCATTGATTACGTGACCAACCTTCCAGAATGGTTCTGGGTGAATACCATGTTCTTCCGCAATCTTCTTAGCTTCCTCGTCAGTCATTTCTTTCCAGAAATCAACACCGGTCTTTTCCTTGATCAAGTCAACCATGTGAACTCGACGGAATGGCTTGCCTAAGTCAATATCAGTTCCTTGGTAATTGATCTTTCCATCTGGTGAAACAACTTTAGCAGCAGCACGAATAATACCTTCTGCTTCGTCCATTACATCATGGAAGTCCCAGTATGCAGCATAGGTTTCAAGTTCAGTAAATTCAGGGTTGTGACGAGTATCAACACCTTCATTTCTGAATACTCGACCAATTTCGTAAACTCTTTCCATACCACCGACAATCAAACGCTTCAAAGGAAGTTCCAAAGCAATTCTCATGTAAAGATCAATATCTAAAGCATTGTGGTGAGTAATGAATGGACGAGCTTCGGCACCGCCAGGAATATTATGAAGAACTGGAGTTTCAACTTCTAAGAAGTCCTTATTATTCAAGTAATTACGGATTGCTTGAATAATTTGAGTACGGTGAACGAAACGCAGGTAACTATCATGGTTTGTAATCAAATCAAGATAACGTTGACGATAAATTTGTTCAACATCCTTTAAGCCATCCCACTTGTTAGGCAATGGACGAAGAGCTTTAGATAAGAAAGTAACATGAGTAGCACGAATGGTTAATTCGCCAGTATCAGTCTTCATTACTTCGCCATCGATACCTAAAAAGTCACCGATATCTGATTTTTTAAAGATTTTGTAGTTATCTTCACCAACAATATCTTTACGTACATAAATTTGGATCTTACCAGTACGATCATAAAGATCAGCAAAACCAACCTTACCTTTACCACGTTTTGCAAGCATACGACCTGCAATCTTGGTCATTGGCATGTCTGCGTTTAATTCATCTTTATCTTCATTGCTATACTTTTCATTTAAGCTGCGAGCTAAGTCTTGACGATCAAACTTTCTCACACCAAATGGTTCAATACCATTTTCACGCATTTCGTCCATCTTTTCGCGACGAACGATAAGTTGGTCATTCATCTCATTTTTTGCCACTGTAAAAAACTCCTTTATCGATTAATGTTTTTGCCTTGCTTCATATTTTTCCACAAAATCATCTAGTAAGTCAAAAACTTCTTGTTTAGTCCAAACATCATTTATTTTAGCACGAGTACGAGCAGAACGGGGAATTCCCTTTAGATAGTATGCAGCTTGACGTCTAAATTCAGGAACAGCAATCTTTTCGCCTTTAAGTTCAATTAAGCCATTTAATTGCTGTTTAGCAGTTTCTACCTTTTGCGCCACAGTTTGTTCTGGTAGCTTTTCACCAGTATCTAAGTAGTGAACCATATCTTTTAAAATCCATGGATTTCCTAAAGCTGCTCTTCCCACCATAACTGCAGTTGCTCCAACTTCATCTAGCATTTGCTTAGCTTTTTCAGGAGTAGTTACATCCCCATTTCCAATAAACGGAATCGACAAATGGTCCGCAACGTCTTTTAAAGTTTCCCAATCTGCTTCACCCATGTACATTTGCTTTCTAGTCCTGCCGTGCATAGCTACTGCACTAGCGCCAGCTTCTTGAGCTGCTAAAGCATTTTCGACAGCGAATATATGACGTTGATCCCAACCGGTTCTCATTTTTACTGTAACTGGCTTTTTGACATTTCTGACTACAGCATGCACCATTTGATAAATCTTATTTGGATCAAGTAACCACTTAGCGCCTGCATCGGTTTTAGTAACCTTGGGCACAGGACAGCCCATATTGATATTGATAATATCTGCCGCTGTATTTTCATCAACATAGTGAGCAGCTTGGACTAAAGTTTCTTCACTACCACCAAAGATTTGAATACTCATTGGGTGTTCACGAGGATCAACTTGCAGCATGCTCAAAGTTTTTTTATTACGATAAATAATGCCGTGATCAGAAATCATTTCACAGACAACTAATCCGGCACCGAATTCTTTACACACCACTCTAAAAGCAGCATTAGAAATACCTGCCATTGGAGCAACAACAACTTGATTTGGAATCTCAATTTCTCTAATTTTCCAGCTTTTACTCACATGCATACTCCTTTCAAAATCACTAAACAATTCTACCAAAAAAGCAACTATTAGACTATCTTTTTGTTAGTAACTATTTAATCTTTTTGTTCAGCTAAAATTTTCTTTAATTCATCTTCTGAAAAATGATATTTATTTTTGCAAAAACGGCAAACCAATTCAGCTCCATGATCTTTTTCAATCATTTCTTTTAAGTCCGCTGGCTTTAAAGTTTTCAAAATATCAGTATATTTTTCTTTAGAACAATCACATGCAAAAGCAACTTCTTGTTTATCTAAGATTTTACAATCATCGCCTAAGATTTGCTCGGCTAATTTTTCCGGAGTCAAGCCATCAAGAAGCAAAGTAGACAAATGCGGCAATTGTTTAATCTTCTTTTCTACTTTTGCCAGCAATTCATCACTTGCTCCTGGCAAAGCCTGCATCATGAAGCCGCCAGCTGCTCCAATTGAATTATTTGGTTCAACAAAAACTGACAATCCAACCGCAGATGGAATTTGTTCTGACTTAGCCAAATAATATGTAAAGTCTTCAGCTATTTCGCCACTAACAATTGGAACTTCACCTGTGTATGGCTTATTTAGGCCTAAATCTTTGGTTACTTGAAGCCATCCTTGACCAACCGCTTTAGCAACATCGATATGACCATCTTTTCTTGGCGGAAGAGCAATATGTGGATTTTGAACAAATCCTTTTACTTTTAAATCAGCTTTTGCAGTTACCACACAGGCTCCCACTGGTCCATTACCTAGTAATCTTACAGTTAATTCATCTTTATCTTTTAACAAGGCTCCTGCCAAAAGTAAACTTCCAATCATCGTTCTGCCCAAAACAGCCGATGATGCACTCCAAGTATCATGACGCTTTTGTGCTTCGTTTACTAAGTCCTTAGCAGTTATTGCAAGAAAACGGAGATTTTTTGTTTTATCAATCGCTTTAATTAAATAATCATTCATTTTGTTTCCTCTAAAAAAAATAGAGCTTAATAGCTCCATTTTTAATCTTATTCTTTATCATCTGTACTGTCACTAGAAGTGTGTTTGTTTGAATCACTATCTTGTGCATCTTCAGATTTCTTGTCTGCATCCTCATTTTCAGATGGAGGATTCAATGGAATATCATCGATATTTCTGTGATCATCTGGAAGTGGATGAATATCTTCTTTATCATCCTTGCTTTCAGTTTCTTCACGTTGATGATCGCGTTTTTCCATTGCAGCTTTGGCTTCTTCATAAGTTGAAGCTTTATTTTCACTTGGAAATTCACTATCATCGTTTTCTGGCATCTTACCAGTCTTAAACAATGAAAGAATTTGCTTTTCATTCAAAGTTTCATACTTAAGAAGAGCTTCAGCAATGACTTTATGAGTTTCTCTGTGAGATTTAATAATCTCAACGGCCTTGTCATAACCTTCATCAAGAATCTTCTTAACAGCCTCATCAATCTTAGCTGCAGTAGCTTCACTATATGGTTTTACACCAAATTCGCCTTGCATACTTGGAGATTCTAATTCAGTCATTCCGACATCAGTCATACCGTATTGAGTAACCATGCTGCGTGCAATGTTAGTTGCTTGTTCAAAGTCGTTTGAAGCACCAGTTGATTTATCACCAACTACGATTTCTTCACCGGCACGACCACCCATTAATCCAGCTACTTGTTCCATTAATTGGTGTCTAGTAAGCAAGTTTTCATCTTCCTTAGGAAGCATGATGTTGTATCCGCCAGCTCTACCACGGGGAACAATAGTAACCTTACGCACAGTTCTTGAATCGCTTAAAACTAATCCAACAATTGCGTGACCAGCTTCGTGGAAAGCAACGCGTTTTCTTTCTGATGCAGAAATAACTGTATCTTTCTTAGCGGGTCCAGCAATAACTCTATCTTCTGCTTCATCAATATCAGATGCTGTAATTTCTGTCTTATTACGTCTAGCAGCAACTAAAGCCGCTTCGTTCAAGACGTTTTCAAGATCTGCACCAACAAAGCCTGGAGTTTGACGAGCCACTTCTTTCAAATCAACGTCTGAAGCAAGTGGTTTATTTTTAGCATGGACTCTTAAGATTGCTTCACGACCTTTTACGTCTGGACGACCAACTAAAACCTTACGGTCAAAACGACCTGGACGCAATAAAGCAGGGTCAAGGACGTCGGAACGGTTAGTAGCTGCCATAACAATGACACCTTCATCGCCTTCAAAACCATCCATTTCAACAAGCAATTGGTTTAAAGTTTGTTCACGTTCGTCATGTCCACCGCCAACACCGTTGCCACGTTTACGTCCAACGGCATCGATTTCGTCGATGAAGATGATACTTGGAGCATTCTTTTTTGCAGTTTCAAACAAATCACGAACACGAGATGCACCAACACCGACAAACATTTCAACAAAGTCTGATCCAGAAATTGAATAAAATGGTACGCCAGCTTCACCAGCAACCGCACGTGCTAGTAAAGTTTTACCAGTACCCGGAGGACCCTCAAGCAATACACCAGCCGGAATTCTAGCGCCTAACTTAGTGTATTTGGATGGATTCTTCAAGAATTCAACAATTTCAACAAGTTCTTGCTTTTCTTCTTCTTCACCAGCTACGTCAGAAAAACGAACTTTATTTTTACTTGGATCTTGTGGTTTAACATGAGACTTACCAAAGCTCATCATGCCACCGCCACGGCCTTGTCCACCTTGGTTCATCATCATCCAAAGCATTACGATGAAGATTAAAGTGGGTACAAGCATTACGATAGTGGAAATCCAAGTACCTGATTGAGATTCCCCTTGGCCAGAAATTGTAGCTCCAGATTTTTGAGCTAAATTAGAAACGTTCTTAACCATGGAATCATTTTGCAACATTGTAGTACTGAAGCGATCTACGCTTGAATTACCAGTTGCGCTACCAAAGAAGTCTAAACTATTATTCTTTTGATTCTTAGCTTTATGTGCTGATTTATAAGTTCCAGTTACGGTGTAAACACCGTTAGCTGGCTGAATATTGATGCTCTTGACTTTATTAGCCTTCAAATCCTTAACAAGAGTTGAATAACTAATATTTTCTGAGGAACCGCCTGATCCTGATCCACCTACGAACCAGTTAATTCCTCCCAAGAGGATCACGAAAACCAAAATATAGAAAAGACCGTTTGATAGCAGCCTATTTCTTCTATTTTTCATATTGAACCTCCATGAAGTTTCTCGGAATTACTCTCAAAATTTTACCATAAAAATCAAATTTTCCCTAATCATTTAAACGAATCTTCACAATTTGAGAAAATATTATATCGAATATATTTTTTATCAAATTTTTGCCACTGATAGACATGTTCAACAAATAAAATTTGCTGGTTATTTTTGATAGCTAAGCATCGATTTCTAAGCTGTTTTGGAATACCGACTTCAGCAAATTTTTTCTTAGATTTTGCTTGTTTATCATTTGCAAGCTCAAGTTTCTCACCTGCAATAACGCTGCCAGCTTTTAGCTGCAAATTAGGTTCATTATAAAAAAAACCTACTGTCTGCATCTGAGGAACCTTTTCTTTTAAAGATACAAGATACTTTTTTCCTCTAAATAAGAATTCTTTATCTAATTGAATCGGTTGCATAGGACTATCTGCAAATTTATTTTTGGTGATAAAAAATCTATGACGATAAAAGAAAATACTAAAGCCATCTTTTTGCCAAATATTTTCATCTATCTCGCTAAAGTGAACTTGCTGATGCCATTTATTTAAAATTAACCACTCAAAATATCGCCTTTTTTGCTCAAGCGACAGGCCACTTAAATCCGCCATATTTCCAGTTATACTATCTAAAAAATAGCTTGGTGCCTTAATTGATGAAAACAAACTACTTTGATCATTTTCTAGCTCATCTTCACTTTCAAGAAAACGCATCGCATTTTTCACTAAGCCAGAATTTTCTTTTTTTAGCAGTGGCACTATATGGTGTCGAATTCGATTGCGCAATACATCATCTTCAAAATTAGTTTGATCTTGAATAAAATCAATTTTATTTTTCTCATCGTACTGCTCTAATTCCTGCTTTGACCAATATAGTAGCGGTCGCAATACACTGGCTTGTCCAAATTTTCCAATCTGAATCAGTGAATTCATTTCTTGAACTCTACCTGAACGTACAAATTTAAGCAAAATATTTTCAATTAAATCATCCCCATGATGAGCAGTTAATAAATAATCAATCTGCTCACTAGCAATAATTTCTTTAAAAAAATCATACCGAAACTTACGTGCAGCCGCTTCTATTCCTACTTGTGGCTGCAGATCTTTTGCCCACTTCTTGTGATAAATTCTTAAATTATACTTTTGACAATAACGATCTAATAACTCATTTTCTAAGTAACTATCGCGTCTTAAATTGTGATCCACATGCCCTACAACGATTTGCAATTCAGGCTGTGGCACTAACTTACGCATCATATCCAGTAGTGCCATAGAATCTGGCCCTGCACTAGTAGCAATTAAAAACTTTTTTTGATTAATAGCTAAATCATTTTTAGCAAAAAAATCTGCTAGTTTTTTCATAAGTTTCCTCATAAAAAAAGCGACCAACCGGTCACTTTAATCAATATTTTCTTTTAATGTCTTAATTTCACGTCTTGAATCATTAAGTAATTCAGTTAAGCTTTTAGAAAAATCCGCCTTATTATTATAACTATTAGTTGGATCAATCAAGTCAGGATCATTGACTCTAGCTAAAGATAAGGCGATTTTTCCACGGTAGTTATTAAAAATAACTACTCGAATTTCATCGCCTTGACTAATCTTTTTCCGTTGACTTGCCCATTTATCGCCAAAATCTTTGTGATGAATCAAGCCATGGTGATGGTGAGGCAAATCAACAAAAACACCGAGTTCAGTAACATTATTAACTTTTCCGGTAATTCTTAATCCAATCGGAAATTTCATTAATTATTATCCTCTTTTTCTGGGATATTATAAATTGCCTCTCCAGGCTTAGAATAATAGAACTTGTAGCGAATTACCTTGCCAACATAGTTAGGGTCTTTTAAATCTTTACTTTGAGCTTCAAGCTTTTTACTCTTTTGCTTAATCTTATTTAATTGAACGCGACTTGCTTCAACTTGAGAATTAATACGATTAGTTTGAACATGGACCATAATTAATTGAATGCCAAAAAAGACGAAGATAATGGCAAAAATTGCAAATATTCTATTTCTACGTACTCGATGTACTTCTTTAACTTTTCGTGCTGCTTTTCTTTGCAGGCGTGCAATTCTTTCTTCGTCGCTTAAAGCATTATAAATTCTAGGGCCCTTGTTCATGAGCTTAACCCACCTTCATTAATTTTGACTAATAACATGATAATTAAATTTTATTTCATTATACAACACTCTTAATATAACACCTATTTAAAGAAATGTCATTAGTCAATTAGCTCATATAGGTCACTTGCTTCAGCTTTTTTTGTAGTTTCTCTAAGATCACGAACTTTAGCCTTTAACTGTTTATTTCCGAAACCGATTTCAATAACGTCGCCCAATTTCACATCATAGCTAGACTTTACTACCCGGTCATTTACTTTCACTCTGCCTTGATCAGCCATTTCTTTAGCGACAGTACGTCTTTTTACTAATCTAGAAACTTTTAAAAATTTATCTATTCTCATATTTTTCACCTATTATCTTTGTACAATTTCTTGTACTTTATTTAAAAACTCTTTTATTTCATTGAATAACTGT
This sequence comes from Lactobacillus hominis DSM 23910 = CRBIP 24.179, assembly GCF_000296835.1. GTDB lineage: Bacteria > Bacillota > Bacilli > Lactobacillales > Lactobacillaceae > Lactobacillus > Lactobacillus hominis. Next base: position 154,669 of record NZ_CAKE01000002.1, read on the forward strand.
CTAGAAGACATCTTATCTGACACTTCTAAAACGACATTCATCCTTTGTTTCGGATCCATATTCACACGCGCACGCATCGTGACATGTTCCAAAGCTTTGAAGACATTGGGTCCTTCAAGTTCTTGCGTTGCCTTATTATTAAAAATAATTTGAATATGTTTATCTTTTTGCACAATACTTAAAGCTTGTGCTTTATCTGCCTCAGCTTTCAAAGTAGAAACATTTAACAGATTTTCCACTGCAACTGGGTAATCTCCAAAACGATCAATCAATTCATCTGCAATTTCATCAGCCTGCTTACGAGTATCAATTTCTTTAATTCGCTTGTAAAATTCAATCTTTTGCTCTTGATCGCCAATATAATCATCAGGAATATAGGCTTCAAAATCAAACTGAACTTCAGCATTAGTCTTAGCAATGATTTTTTGTCCCTTTCTCTTTTTAACTGCTTCATCTAGCATTTGAGAATATAAATCATAACCGACGCTGTCAATAAAGCCATGTTGCTGCTGACCAAGCATATTTCCTGCTCCACGAATTGACAAATCACGCATAGCAATTTTAAAGCCAGATCCTAATTCCGTAAAATCTCGAATGGCGCTTAATCGTTTTTCGCCAACTTCGGTCAAAACCTTATTAGGTTGGTACAAAAAATATGCATAAGCTAGTCGCGCGCTACGACCAATGCGTCCGCGCAGTTGATATAACTGACTTAAGCCATAGCGGTCTGCATCTTCGACAATCAAAGTATTAGCATTTGGCATATCAACTCCAGTTTCAATAATGGTCGTCGTTACCAAAATATCAAATTCATTTTTGACAAAACGATACATGATATCTTCTAGTTGATTTTCACTCATTCGGCCATGGATATATTCAATTTTGGCTTCTGGGATTAATTCTTGCAGCTGACTAACCACCTTATCAATGTCATCAATTCGATTATGCAAGAAAAAGACTTGACCATTACGTTTCATTTCACGCAAACAAGCTTCGCGGACGATACTTGGCATCTCTTCCATTACGTAAGTCTGGATTGGATAACGGTTAGTCGGCGGAGTTTCCATAACAGATAAATCTCTAACGCCAACCATCGACATATGCAAAGTTCTAGGAATCGGCGTAGCCGTTAGCGTCAAGACATCGATATTAGCCTTTAGCTGTTTTAATCTTTCCTTGTGCTTAACACCAAAGCGCTGCTCTTCATCAATGATTAATAAGCCTAAGTCCTTAAATTTTACGTCTTTAGACAAAATTCTGTGTGTTCCAACCACAATGTCAATTTGCCCATCTTTGAGCTTTTCTATGATTTCTTTAGCCTCGCTATCGCTTTGAAAACGTGATAGCATTGCTGCTCTGACTGGAAAATCTTTGAAACGGTCCTGCATTGTTTCAAAGTGCTGCTGAGCTAAAATCGTAGTTGGCACTAAAAAAGCAACTTGTTTACCATCACGAATTGCTTTAAAAGCTGCTCGCAATGCAACTTCTGTTTTACCAAAACCAACGTCGCCAACAACTAAGCGATCCATCGGACGAGGTGATTCCATATCTGCTTTAATTTCTTTAATCGATCGAACTTGATCTGCAGTTGCTTGATATGGAAATGAATCTTCAAAAGCTCTTTGCAATTCATCGTCTTTACTAAAAGCATATCCTTTTTCTGATTCACGCTTTGCATATAAGTCAATCAGGTCGTCCGCAATATCTTCAACTTTAGACTGGACCCGCTTTTTAGTTTTCGCCCATTCGCTGCCGCCTAATTTATTAATATGTGGCACGCGTCCTTCAGAAGCTACGTATTTTTGTACTAAGCCTAATTGATCGGCAGGAACAAACAATTGATCATGATGCTGATAAGTAATCGTGATATAGTCGCGCTTTTTGCCATCAACTTCTAGCGTTTTAATTCCTTCAAAACGGCCAATTCCGTGATTGACGTGAACTACATAGTCGCCTGGCTTAAGTTCAGTATAATTTCTTAATCTTTGTGCATTTTCTAAAGTCTTAATCCGCTTTTTGTGGTGTTTTTTCTGATTGAATAATTCGCGCTCAGTAATATAAATTAAGTTTACGGTTGGCAGATTAAATCCAGTCTGAAAATCACCAATAATTATTTGAGTTTGTCCTTCTTGAATTTGATCTGCACTGACAATCGGAATATCCAACCCATAATCGACAAAATTTTGCTGAATTTGTTGGGATCGCAATTTAGAGTCAGCTTGAATAACCACGGTTTGCTTTTGAGTGTGAAATCTTTTTACCTCAGTCTTAATTAAAGGCATCTGACTAAAGAACTGCTCAACTTCGCGGCTAGTAAAGTTCAGCAATTGATCAAACTTTAATCTCCCCATCCCTTTTTGGAATAAAGAAAAATACAATCGATTTTGCTTTGACTTTCTTAAGACATTTGTAAAATTGCTGCGCAATTTCTGACTATCAAGCATTGCTCCAGCTTTAATTTCTTCAGAGATAAAGCTTTCATTTTGAGCATCAACGTCATTAACGTTTTTTTGAATTAAAGGCCAATCATCAAATAAAAGTAGGCCATCATCTGCTAAATAATCTAAAAGAGAATATGATTTTGGCAGTAAATAATCTACTAAAAATGAATAATTTTCAGGTAAATGTCCCTGCTTTAAATCATCTAAGGGCAAAGAAAAATGATTGTTGACCGCCTTTTCATCAGCTGTAGAATCTTGAATATCTTTCTCAATTTTTTTCACGGCCTCTGCAATATCGTCTTGAGAAAAAACACGGTCCAAAGCTGAACTAATCGATACTTGTTCAATACTTTCTAAACTTCTTTGCGTTGCCGCATCAAAACGTTTAATCGTATCTATTTCATCGCCGAAAAATTCAATTCGCACTGGATCTTGATTTTGCAATGGATAAATATCTAAAATATCCCCACGCAAAGCGAATTCTCCTGGACGCGCCACAATACTATCGCGTTTATAGCCGTTTGCAATCAGCCAATTCGTTAAGTCCTTCAAATCATGCTCTTGACCAATTTCAAAAGTTTTATTTGCCTTAGCAAATAATTCAGGATCAGAAAGCTGATACTGCAAACCTTGCGGCGTAGCAATAATTATTCCTGTTCTTTGCTGAAGCAAAAAATTCAAAGTCGAAATTCGCTCGCTTAATTCATCAAAAGATGCTACTGCAGCTTGCGTAGCCAAAGTGCTATCCACTGGAAAAGCATGGACTATATCTTCAGATAAAAAAGCGGACAATTCATTTTGCAGTCTTTGAGCTTTATCTTCATTTTCTTCAACTAACAATAATGGCTTATTTTGCCTTTGCAAAATTTGTTTAATAATTACGCTAAAAGCCCCACTATTTACTCCAGTAAGCAGAGATTTTTTATCGTGAGGCAATTGATTAATAAAATTGTTTAATTGTTGATCTTTTTCAATTATTTCTGAGATTTGCATTTTAATTATATTGATTCATCAAATACTGGGCATCTTTGCCACTAACAAAATCCTCAATAATCTTTTCGCTAGTTTCAAATGCTTGGTCCATTTGTTTTTGCTGCTCTCCTGCAAAAGGAGTCAAAACCCATGAAACTACGCTTTGTTTTTGAGGATGCTGAATTCCAATTTTTAAGCGATTAAATTCAGTGGTACCTAAACAAGCAATAATGCTTTTAATTCCATTATGACCACCTGATTTACCATTTTTTCTAATTCTAATTTTACCAACTGGCATATCCATATCATCATGAATTACCAGTATATCTTCGGGTTTAATTTTGAAGAAATTGGCTATTTGGGCAATTGATTTTCCCGAATCATTCATATAAGTTTGCGGTTCGAGAAAAATCACATCTTTGCCATTAATTTTTTGCTTAGTCCAAAATCCTTCAAATTTATCCTTATCAAGAGTTAAATTACTATCTTTTAAATAATGATCTAAAGCCATGAAACCAGTATTATGCTTAGTTTTTTCATATTTTTGTCCTGGATTACCCAAAGCTGCAATTAACTTCATTATCATTTTTCTCCTTAAACTAGTTTAGTTAGCGTGATGATTATAGCACATAGGTAATTTGTTCTGCTTTAAAAATACATTTTAGATATGATATAATCTTTATTGTTAAAAAAATCACTAAATGTGGAAGGATGAATTTAACATGACAGAAGAAAAAATTCATAAGATTATTCTTGTCGGTGACGGTGCTGTAGGTTCTACTTACGCATTTTCATTAGTACAACAAGGCATCGCCCAAGAATTAGGTATCGTTGATATCGTTAAAGAAAGAACGCAAGGTGACGCTATCGACTTAGCTGACGCTACTCCTTGGATTGCACCAAAGACTATTTACTCAGCTGAATATTCTGATGCTAAAGACGCAGACTTAGTTGTTATTTCTGCTGGTGCTCCACAAAAGCCAGGTGAAACTCGTCTTGACCTTGTTAACAAGAACTTGAAGATCTTATCTTCAATTGTTGAACCAATCGTTGAATCAGGCTTTAAAGGTATCTTCTTAGTTGCTGCTAACCCTGTTGATATTTTAACTCACGCAACTTGGAGAATGTCAGGCTTTCCTAAGGATCGCGTTATCGGTTCAGGTACTTCACTTGATACTGGTCGTCTTCAAAAAGTTATCGGTGAAATGGAACATGTTGACCCACGTTCAGTTAATGCATACATGCTTGGTGAACACGGTGATACTGAATTCCCAGTATGGAGCTACAACAACGTTGGTGGCGTAAAAGTTAGTGACTGGGTAAAGGCTCACCCAGAAGTTGGCGAAAACAAGCTTGAAGCTATTCATAAAGAAGTTGCTGATATGGCTTACGACATCATCAACAAGAAAGGTGCCACTTTCTACGGCATCGGTACTGCTTTAGCATTCATTACTAAGGCTATCTTGAACAATGAACACAGAGTTCTTCCACTTTCCGTTCCTATGGATGGTGAATATGGCTTGCACGATCTCCACATTGGTACTCCAGCTGTTGTTGGTCGTCACGGTTTGGAACAAGTTATCGAAATGCCATTAAGTGCTGACGAACAAGCTAAGATGGAAGCATCTGCAAAACAATTGAAGGAAGTTATGGACAAAGCCTTCAAAGAAACTGGCGTAAAAGTTCGTCAATAATCTTAAAATTAAATTTTAAAAGAGCATTTGGAAACAAATGCTTTTTTATTATCCTTTAAATTGATAGAATAGATTTGAGATCATGCTAAATTAAAACTTTTTACAGGTATTTAATTATACTTTAATTTATTTTGCTATTTATGGTATAATTTCAATTAAATTTATCAATTTACGGAGGCGTCACTTAATGCTTATTAAATCTCTGGTTTATAAAAAGAATTATTTAACAACTGTTAATGAAAAGGCTACTCTTGCAGAAGCACTTAAAATTCTTGAAGACTCTGGTTTTCGTTGTGTTCCTATCTTAGATGATACTGGCACAATTTTTAGAGGAAATATCTACAAGATGCATATCTACCGTCATAAATCTCAAGGCGGAGATATGAATTTACCTGTTACCTATTTACTTAAAAATGCAACTAAGACCATCAAGGTAGATTCACCATTCTTCCGAGTTTTCTTCAACATCAAGGACTTACCTTACATTGCAGTCTTAGATGAACAAAATCACTTCTACGGAATTTTAACCCACTCTCGTTTATTAGATATGCTTTCAGACGCTTGGAACATCAACAATGGATCTTATGTTTTAACCGTCTTATCTGACAATGATCGTGGTAATTTGGTAAGAATGTCAAAGATCATTTCTAAGTATACTAATATTGCTGGATGCTTAACTTTAGACGTAAAAACTGGCGAATTAGTAAGACGTAACCTTTTCACTTTACCAGTTGGTGTATCGCGCGATACTATGGAAACTATCGTCAGAAAGCTAGAAAAGAAAGGTTTTGTTGTTGCTGAAATTGAAGACCTTCAATCAGGAATGACAATCAGAAGCGATGAAAAGCCGGGCGAATTCTTAGCAGATTAATCGTTTCAAAAGCTAATTAAAAGAACTACTCAGTTTTAAAATTACTGAGTAGTTCTTTTTTCTAAAATTTTGCTTCTTTATAAACGCGAGGCAAACGATCACTTAAAAGACATGCAATTTCATAATGAATTGTATTAGCACGATCAGCCACCCGCTTAATAAAGTTAGGAGCTTGTGGATTATCCGAAATAAGTTCTACCTTGGTACCCACTGGCATTTCTTTAGGTAATAAAACCATACATTGATCCATACATACACGTCCGACAATTGGACAATAAGTATCGCCCACCTTGATCTCAAGTCCCTGCATCGAACGTTGCCAGCCATCTGCATAACCCACAGGAATTGTGCCAATCCATTGATCAGAATCGGCTTGATAAGTTACGCCATATCCTACTCCATAGCCTGAATGAATTTGCTTTACAAAAGTTAATTCAGAAGTAAAGGTCATGGCAGGTTTTAAACTAACTTGGGAAGCAAGATCCTTGTTATTAGGCGCAGATGACGGATTAAGACCATACATTGCAATCCCATAGCGGACAATATCACTTTTTACAGGTCGTTTAAAAATACTTGCAGCACTATTATCCACATGGATGTACTTAGGTTTAATAGTAAGCAAGTCTTTCATATGATTGAATCGCTTTACTTGGTATTCAAAATATGAAGTATCTGCAGAATCTGCTTTTGAAAAGTGGGTAAACATCCCCTCAACTTCAAAATTAGGATTATCTTTTAAAAATTCATTAGCTTTGACAAATTCATCGTCTTCGCTAAAACCAATTCTTCCCATACCTGAGTCAATGCCTAGATGAATTTTTAGCTTTGAATTTTCACTAGTTAAATAAGATTGTGCCTTTTCAAGCCAAGATAAACTTCCGACTGTTAATGAAATATCTTTTTGACTAGCTAAAACTGCCCATTTTTCAGGAACTATACCTAACACCAAAATCGGCTTAGGGATACCGTACCTTCTTAATTCTAGCGCCTCATCTAAAGTTGCTACACAAAAGCCAGTTGCTCCAGCTCTTAAAGCCGTATTTGCCACAGCAATTGCTCCGTGACCATAAGCATTAGCTTTAACTACCGCCCAAAGCTGTTGGTCTTGATCTAAGTTCTTCATTTCATTTTGAACATTTTGTCTAATTGCATCTAAGTCAACATTTATTTGTGCTGGCCTGTGAATTGCAGGTATCATTAAAATTAACCTTCCTCTAACAAGACTTGCGTTACCACATATTTTTTTTCATGTGAAATGCTAACAAAAATTTTACCACTAAATTTAGTAGACGTCATAATGGGATGCCCTATTTCATCTTGCAAAATTTCTATATCTTTAAAGCCCACTTCTCTTCCCAATCCTGTTCCATATGCCTTTGAAAAAGATTCTTTGCAAGAAAAACGACCGCCTAGATATTCAATTTGACGTTGTCTGGTATATTCCTTATACTGCTTAAACTCATTTGAAGTTAAGACTCTTTTAGCAAAACGATCTCCTAATTTTTCTTGTAATTTTTTAACTCTCTCTAAATCTAAAATATCAATTCCAATTCCTCTAATCATTTTTTGTCATTTTCCCTTTTAAACAAAAAGACGCCAAATGGCGTCTTTTTTATTAATCTTTTTTCTTAATCACGAAATCATGATTTTTGTTGTTATGACGACTGCCGCGCTTAGAATTTGGTCGACGACGATATTTACTATTGCGATCACCATTATGTTTAAAGTTTCGTCTTGAGCGTGAGTGTGAATAATCGCGTTTTGCCTTGTATGGCAATGGTTTTTCTGGCGTAATCTTAACTTTTACGCTATCAGCATCTTTTGATAGATCCTTGAGTAATGCCGCAACTAAATCAACAGCAGAATAGTCATCTAAGAGCTTTGCAGCACCTTCAGTATACTTACTCAAATCACCATCTAAAAGCTCCTGTACCTTTTTATTTGCAGCGCTCAATTGGCCTTTGAAAGCCTCTTCATCAGAAGGTGGACGAAGTGGCATCATCTTTTTATGAGTTAGATTTTCAATCGTTCTCATATAGCCAATTTCATTTGGCGTTACAAAGGTAACGGACATACCGTTTTTACCAGCACGACCAGTTCTACCGATCCGGTGAACGTAAGAGTCGGGATCTTGCGGAATATCATAGTTGTAAACGTGACTTACGCCTGAAATATCTAATCCACGAGCTGCCACATCAGTAGCAACTAAAATATCGAGCTTTCCTTTACGAAATCTCTTAAGTACGCTCATACGCTTGTTTTGAGATAAGTCCCCATGAATTCCAGCAGCATTATAGCCACGTGCTTGCAAGCCACGAGTTAATTCATCAACTCTACGTTTAGTTCTACCAAACACTACTGCTAAATCCGGATTTTGAACATCAATTAAGCGACATAAAATATCAAACTTTTCATTTTCTTTAGCGCGTACAAAGTATTGATCGATTAAGTTAGCAGTTAATTCTTTACCCTTAATTTGAACAATCTCTGGATCATGCATAAATTTTTCACTAATATGCATAATTGGCTTAGGCATTGTTGCAGAAAATAAAAGTGTTTGATGCTTACTTGAAGCGTATTTCAAAATACTTTCAATATCTTGAATAAAGCCCATGTCAAGCATTTCATCGGCTTCATCTAAAACAATTGTTTTAACTTGAGAAATATCAATTGTCTTGCGCTTCAAGTGGTCAAGCAAACGACCTGGCGTACCTACTAAAATAGCAGGAGTTTGTTTTAAAGCATGAATTTGACGTCTAATATCAGCTCCGCCATAAACTACTTGAACACGAGCTTTTTCGTCACGTCCTAGTCTAAACAATTCTTCTTGAGTTTGAATAGCTAATTCACGCGTAGGTTCAATAACAATCGCTTGGATTGAATCATGCTGCTTATCTAAATTTTGTAAAATTGGCAAACCAAAAGCAGCAGTTTTTCCTGTACCAGTTTGAGCTTGTCCAATTACATCATCACCCTTTAATGCCAAAGGGATTGTTTGAGCCTGAATTGGAGTAGCTTCTTCAAAACCAGCACGCTTAATTGCCTTTAAAATCTCTGGCTTTAAGCCTAATTCTGAAAATTTCAAATATCTAATTCCTTCCTAAAGCAGACGATCTAGAACTTTTTCTAGATGCATGCCATGAGATCCTTTAAGCATCACAATATCGTCTTGCTTAATGTCATTCTTCAAATCTTCAATCATTCTATCCATACTTTCTTGTGGATAATAATGAATATTATTTTTGCTGTACTTAGTAGTTAAAGCATCAGCTAAATTTTTCATTTCTGGGCCGTAAAGATATACTTCATCAATAATTGTTGGATCAAGTGCACTAGCTAAGCTTGCGTGCAATTGTGGTGCAGCATCGCCCAATTCGAGCATATCTCCTAAAACAGCAATTCTGCGGCCACCTTCTTTAATTTTTACTTGGCCAAAAGAAGTAAGTACTGCTTTGGCAGCTGTTGGGTTTGAATTATAAACATCATCCATAATCGCTTCGCCAACATCGCCTTTTTTCCACTGCATTCTATTTGCCGTAGGGGTAAATTTACTTAAGGCTTGAGCGATTTCTTCATCGCTTTCATGGAAATGACGTCCTACGCTAATTGCAGCCATTGCGTTAGAAACATTGTGCTTACCAATCATTGGAATGGTAAATTTTTCATCTGAATTATTAATCTTAAATGACGCATGGTGCATGTAAGACTTCCACTCAGTAGCATAGACAGTATCATCTTCTTCAAAGCCAAAAGTTGATTTACTTTGCTTAATCTTTTTAGCACGTTCAGCTAAAAGTGGTTCATCGCCATTATAGATAAATTTACCATCTGCTTTAAGAAAATCAGTAATTTCCATCTTGGCGTCGGCAATCTTATCGCGTGTCCCAAAGAATTCGATGTGTGCCTCACCAATCATGGTAATCACGCAAACATCTGGCTTAACTAAACTACTTAAATGATGAAGTTGACCTGGACGATCCATTCCCATTTCCAAAACTAAAATTTCAGTAGATGGCTTCATCTCTAAAATAGTTACAGGAACACCAATTTCGTTATTGAAATTAGCTTGAGTCTTATGAACATTGAAGCGTTTGGATAATACTGCTGCAATCATATCCTTGGTGGTAGTTTTACCATTTGAACCAGTAATTCCCACAACAGTTGGGTTTACCTTGTTCAAATAATATTGAGCCAAATCTTGCAAAGCAGTAAGTGGATCATCTACTTCAATTACTGGAATTGACTCAGGCTTATTTGGATGGCCTTTCTTCCACAAAGTAGCCTTTGCTCCATGACTAATCGCATTAGCTACAAATTCATGTCCATCTCTTTGTCCTGCTAATGGAACAAATAAAGAATTATCAGTCGCCTTTCTAGAATCAAAAACAACTGATGTAATAACAGTATCTTCGCCTTTACTTAAATCGCTATTAAGAGCACTAGCGATCTCTGCGAGTTGCATTTTCATAAATTCTATTACTCCCAATCAAAATTGCATATAGCCTATTATACTTACTTTATAGTCGTAAGCCAAATTGAGCTTTTCAATCGATCGTCATATTTTAAGGCAAAACGTTAAAAAAGAGCAGCCCCACACGGAACTGCTCTTTTGGTAGAAACCAAGAAATATTAGTTCTTTGAAGAAATACCGTACTTCTTGTTGAATTTTTCGATACGTCCATCTGCTTGAGCAAATTTTTGCTTACCAGTGTAGAATGGGTGTGAATCTGATGAAATTTCAACACGAACTAATGGGTAAGTCTTACCTTCGTAATCAATTGTTTCAGTTGGCTTCAAAGTTGAACCAGCTAAGAACTTAGCACCAGTTGCTGAGTCCATGAAAACAACTTCTTGGTAATCTGGATGAATGCCTTGTTTCATAATTTTAATCTCCTTTGCCATGATCAGTCTTTCAGATCATAGATTAATATGACTAATTAAGAATAGCACCTTCAGTCACTAATTTCAAGGAGTTTTTATATTATCTTCCCGGTTAAACTTGCCTTAAATTACTTATTTTAAAATTTAAATATCTATCTTAAAAGGCGAAAGTGGATAGCCTAATTCATTGTAAAGTCCAATATCTTGTGGATAATTTTGATAGCCATAAGAAACTTGAAGTAAATCCTTTGTCTTGAGGGAGATATACAAACAATTCTTCTTCAAATTATCATTCTTAATTTCTAGTTCTTTTGTACCAGGCTTAAACTTGAGTTTTAACACTGCTTTTCCACATAGATTGAGCTCCTCACAACGAGTAATTTCAATTTTTAATTCACCATGTGTATAACTAAGCTTTTTCACAAATGGAGTTCCGGCATAATCGCCTCCACTAATGATTCTTCCTAGTCTCAATCCCATTTTCTTTTTATGAGTTGGATGAATATTATGTTCTTCTCCGCCATCCACAAATGAAACTAAGTCTGTATTAGGTATTTGAAGTGATATCTTTAATTGCACCTGTCTAATTAAAGCAGCTGAGTCTTTAGGATAATCGCTATATCCAGGAAGTTGAATAATTTTAACAGGCAAAGATGAATCTCTTAATTCAGTACGCCAGGTATTAATTAACAGCGGCAGTTCGAATTGTAATCCGACTCACATTGTAAGAATTAGCTAAGTCGTACTCTTTTGGCAATTGGTCATTAGGTTTATATTCGCCTGAAGTGATTAACTCCTCAAACGCTGAGCAATTAATAAATATTTAGGCGTTTCTTTCATTTACTCATCTTCATTCTAAATTTGTCATATCAAATTTATGCTATCATGAAAAATAATAACTGATACTTTTGAAACCTATTTTTCTTCCCTAACTTTTTGATTAATCGCAATTAATTCAGCATCGATTTTTCTTAAAGAACTAGCTAAGGCATAACGATAAATAATAAACGAAATAATGGCAATCACAACAAAGTCCCAAGGATATTGAATCAAGTTAATGCCACCAAAGCCAACGCTGCCTAAATAAGACATAATCGACATAAGAATCAAATATACAATAAGCCAAGCTGCATGTTTAAGCTCTTGTTTAAACGTTTTTTGTTTAAACTTAATTTCGTAATAGAGATAAATCGGAATTCCTAAGGCAATTACAAAAATCACTTGAATTGTCGTTGGCCACATCGTCCAATAAATTGCTAAACTCGTCAAAATAAACGTAATTGGGGCTAACAACTTCATGTAATTTGGATGATATGGCCGCTCTAAATTAGGTGCTATTTTTCTAAGCGACATCACAGTAACGGGGCCAGTTAAATATGCAATTAATGTAGCCGCTGTAATAACTGTTGCAAGTAAGTTCCAATTTCTAAACACGCTAACTAAAATCATGGCCAAAACCAAGTCGGCTATCATAGCAAAACGCGGTACTAAATAACGACGATTTATTCTTCCAAGCCACGCTGGTAAGTGCTTATTGTGCGTCATTGCAGCTAAAGCACGAGATGCTGTTGCCACAAAAGCTACTCCTGTTCCAAATGGTGACACAAATGCATCTATGTAAAGCAAAACTACCAACCAATTAATTCCTAACAAAATGGCAATATCCGCAAACGGTGAACTAAAGTTAATTCCGTGCCAGCCTTTACTTGCAATCATACTTGGATCAACTGCACCAATAAAAGCCACTTGGAGCAAAACATAAATCGCTGCAGTAACCAGCATTGAAATCATTACCCCACGAATAATATTTTTGCGCGGATTATCTAACTCTCCTCCAATATTAATGACAGTTTGAAAGGCATCATAAGACATAATAATGCCAGCACCACTAGCTGCTTCAAAAATTGCCCGACTTCCATAAGGCATAAAGCTATGAAAATCAGTGCCAAAATTGCTTGGATGAAAGCCTGAAATAATCAGCATGACGATAGTTAAACTAGGCAACAAAACTTTAAAAACAGAAATCAAATTCGTAAAGTGCGTCATAATCTTTACCGACCAAAAATTAATCAAAGTAAAAATTAACATAAACAAAAAGACAACTGCCAAACCTTGCGTCGTAATATTGCCATTGCGCATAAAATGTTTAGTCCAATTAGCCCAACTCCATGGCCAAGAAGACATATATTGCACAGCTGCTACTGCTTCCATTGGAACTAGCGTAACAAGCGAAATCCAATTAGCCCATGCTGCAATAAATCCAAGTAATGGGCCGTGGCTATATTGAGCATACTTACTCATTCCGCCGCTTTCCGGAAAACTAGTTCCCAATTCTACGTAAGTCAAAGCAATTGCAATAATGATGACAGCCCCGATAATCCAGGACAAAATTGCCGCCGGACCTGCAATTCTTGCTGCAGATCCTGAGCCAAACAACCAGCCTGAACCAATCAATGAGTTAAGCGCCAGCATTACTGCTGAAAATAAACTAATTTTATGAACTTTATTTTTCTTCACTCTCACATTCCTCACATTAACTATTTTTATTCAAAAAAGTTATATAAATCAGAAACTTGTAGCTTTTCCTTTTCTTCTTGATTAATATCTGCTTTTACTTTTCCATCTTTTAATACTAACAAGCGATTACCATACTTTAAGGCATCTTCCATATGGTGGGTAATCATTAAAGCTGTTAAATGATCTTGCTTTATCTTTTGATCAGTAACATTTAACAAATTTTGGCTAGTATGCGGATCTAGTGCAGCCGTATGTTCATCCAAAAGTAAGATATCTGGTCTTTTAATTGTGGCCATTAAAAAGCTTAAAGCCTGTCTTTGACCGCCGGAAAGTCCTGATACAAAAGTATTCATCCTATTTTCTAAGCCATTATTCATGCTCTTGGCTAGTTCAATAAATTCAGGAATTTTCGGCTTTAATTTTCGCAAAGTAAGCGGCTTACGCATCCCTCGCTTAGTTGCTAGCAATAAATTTTCAGCCACTGTCATTCTGGGAGCTGTCCCAAGTTTTGGATCTTGAAAGACTCTGGCAATAAATTGCGTTCTTTTTTCTTCATTCCATTTAGTAATGTCTGCGCCATTATGCATAATACTGCCACTAGACGGGCGCAGATTGCCAGCAATTGTGCTTAATAAAGTAGATTTACCAGCACCATTAGTTCCGATAATTGTAATAAAATCGCCAACGTTAATCTTTAAGTTAATACCTTTTAAAATCGGAATCACTTGTCCATCTGCGCTCTTAACCGTAGTTTTGACATCTTTAAGCTCTAAAATCGGTTCAGTCATGCTTTTTTATTCCCTTCATAATCGGTCTTTTAATATCTAGCACTTTTTCCAGTTGCGGAAGCATCATACAAATTGCTAAAACAATTGATGAAATTAGGTTCAAATCATTAGCAGAAAAACCTAGTTGCAAAACTGCCAATAAAATCAAACGATAAATAATACTCCCGACGCTAACGGCCACTAAACGCTGATTTAATGTTAATTCGCCAAACGCTACTTCGCCAATAATTATGGAAGCTAAAGCAATAACAATCGTCCCAATTCCCATATTAATATCAGCATAACCATTATTTTGCGCTATCAATGCGCCACATAAAGCCACAATACCGTTAGAAAGCATTAAGCCAACAATTACCATAGAATCAGTGTGAACACCAAGCGATCTGGCCATAATTGGATTATCGCCTGTTGCAATAAATGCTTGTCCATAATCCGTATTTAAGAAAAATACCAATAATAAAGTAATAACTGCAACAATCAAAAGCCCTAACGCAACGCTATCAAAATATTGCGGCATGCTTCTCAAAAATGGATTCGAAAACAAAGTCTTTTTGCCTAATAAAGAAACATTTGATCCGCCCATTATGCGCAAATTAATCGAATAAATTGCTGTCATGGTCAAAATTCCCGCTAATAAAATGGGGATTTTTCCCTTTGTATAAAGAAGGCCTGTAATTAAGCCAGCTAGCATCCCGCTGGCTAGTGCAATGATAGTGGCTAAACCTGGATCCATTTTTTGTGAAATACAAGATACAGCAACTGCAGCTCCTAAAGGAAATGTTCCTTCCACAGTCATATCCGCAAAATTCAAAATTCTAAAAGTTAAGTACAGCCCTAAGCCTAAAAGTGCCCATAATAAACCTTGCCCAATAGCTGAAACTATTAAATTCATCGATAAATCACTCCTTGCTTTTCACATTGCTGCATAAAGTTTTCTGGAACATGGATATTTAACTTTCGTGCTTGCTTGAGATTTACCACAGGTTGACCTTTTTGAACCCGTTTAATTGCAAGTGAGCTAACCTTTCTACCATGTAAAATATCGACCGTCATATCTGCTGTTAATTTTCCTAATTCATATTGATTGACGCTATAGGTAGCTAAACCGCCTTGCTTAACCATATTAGCTGCCGCTGGAAAAATAGGCTTACCAGCTGCATTAGCATTTTTAACTAAAGTTTGAATTGCTCCAGCAATCGTATTATCAGTCGGCACAATAACTGCGTCTACTTGACTAAACATTTGCTCGGAAACTTGATTTAAGTCGTTGCTGTTGGCAATTGAAAAAGCCTTTAAATGAATATGCTGCTTTTTACATTCATGTTCAATTTCGTGAAAACCAGAAACTGCTGACATATCACTAGAAGTGTAAATTACCCCTAAAGTCTTTAAATCAGGCATAAATTCTTTGATTAAATGTAGCTGCTGTTTAATTGGCGCTGCATCAGATACTCCCGTGACGTTAGAATTGGGATGTTTAAGATTTTTAACTAAACCGCTAGCTTTTGGATCCGTCACTGCACCTAGTACAATCGGAATATCGCTTGTGGCATTTGCTAGAGCTTGCCCTGCTGGAGTTGTAATTCCAACTAACACTTTACTGTGATTATCAATTAACCGAGTCGCCATTGTCCGTAAATTACTTTGATCGTTGTTGGCATTTTGATAATCGATTTTTATATTTTGACCATTACGATAGCCTTTTTGCTTTAATCCATCTAAAAAGCCATCGTAAATTTCATCTAAAGATGGGTGGTGCATTAGTGTTAAAACACCTACTTCAGGAATTTTTGACTGGCTTTTTTGATTTTGATCCTCTTTAAAAAATGCAACTGCTAAAAAAATTGCAATTATCGCAATTAAGCCGTACATTCGCTTCATATTTTTCCTCCAAACAAAAATAGGGACCTGCATGAAGGTCCCTACTAGCTTGTTTAAAGAAAAAGACCTACATGTTTCTTCCATGCAGGTCACACCAAAATACACAACCGGCACAGATACAATCTGAAAACTTCAGGTTGTATCTACTGCTCACAACCTGATTACCGGCTAGGCCAACGTTTATTAACAAAGAAAGCTTGTGTATTCATAATTACTACTCCTAAAAAATTATTACCATAAGTATAAATAGAGTTTTTTTATCTGTCAAACTTTTTTGGCATAAATGCTAATTTTTTCATACAATGTAGATATAGAATTTAAGAAAGGACCACATAATTTATGAAACAAACCGAATGTACCACAATTTTAGTTGGTAAAAAAGCAACTATCGATGGCTCAACTATGATTGCTCGTAGTGAAGACGGCGGACGCACTATTATTCCTGAACGCTTTGATGTAGTTATGCCAGGCGATCAACCTAAACATTACGAAAGCGTCATCAGCCACCAAAAAATTGACGATGCCGATCTTTTAGAAAATCCACTTCGTTATACTAGCGCCCCTGATGCATCTGGTAAAAATGGTATCTGGGCTGCTGCTGGTATTAATTCAGACAACGTAGCCATGACCGCTACCGAAACAATTACAACCAATTCTCGCATCCAAGGAATCGATCCATTACTTGAAGAAGGCGGGTTAGGTGAGGAAGATTTTGTTACTTTAACTTTACCTTATATCCACAATGCTCGCGAAGGCGTTATGCGCGTAGGTTACTTATTAGAAAAATACGGCACTTACGAAATGAACGGGATGGCCTTTTGCGATAAAGATGAAATTTGGTATTTAGAAACTATCGGTGGTCATCACTGGGCTGCGCGTCGCATCCCTGATGATGCATATGTTATCGCCCCTAACCGTTTGAACATTGATGAATTCAAATTTGACGATCCAGACTTTATTGCAAGTCAAGATTTAGAAAATTTAATTGCAGAATATCATTTAAATCCTGATCTTAACGGCTATAATTTGCGTCATATTTTTGGTTCATCAACTATCAAAGACGCTCACTACAATAATCCACGTGCTTGGTATATCCACAACTTCTTTGATCCTGATTTTGGTGGCGATCCTAGCGACCAAGACCAACCATTTATCTGCCATGCAAACCGTAAAATCAGTATTGAAGATATTAAGTGGGCTGAAAGTTCTCACTACCAAGACACTCCTTTCGACGCTTACGGTGATCAAGGTACACCTGAACAAAAAAAGACTTTTCGTCCAATTGGTATTAACAGAAACTTTGAAACTCACATTTTACAAATTAGAAATGATGTTCCAGAAAAAATTGCTGGCGTTCAATGGTTAGCATTTGGACCAAATACCTTTAATAGTATGGTGCCATTTTACACTAATATCACTACTACTCCAGCTAGTTTTCAAACTGGACCTAAATTTGATTTAAATAAGATTTTTTGGCTAAATAAATTAACTGCTCAATTGGGTGACACAAATTTCCGCGTTTACGGCGAACTAGAAGCTGACTTTGAGCAAAAGAGCTTGGCTCAATGCCACAAGATCCAACATGAAACTGACAAAGAAGCTGAAAATTATTCTGGCGATGAACTTCAAGATAAACTTAATGAAGCAAATCAAAAGATGGCTAACACTGTCTACAATAATACTGTTGAATTATTAGGAAACATGGTCAATGAGGGCCACAGTTTAATGACCTTAAAATATGACTTATTAGACTAATATTCAGTCAAATAACAAAAAGAAACTACTAGTTTTGATAATTTCAAACTGGTAGTTTCTTTTTATAAGCATATATTTTTGCAAGTTTGTATAGTTTTAAATATAATAAAAATTATCTCAAGAATAAGAAAGGAGTGATATATCCTTTATGGATAATCACAGGTCACAGCTGTGGCATAGCCAAGAAATCGCTGCAGCTTATCAAAATTTAAACTCAAGTCAAACCGGCTTAAGCCAAACAGAAGCTAAAAAGCGTTTAAAAGCTTTAGGCTATAACGAATTAAAACAGCATCCACCTAAATCGTTATCGGCACTGCTCAAAGAGCAAATCTGGGATCCCATGATTTTTATATTATTTGCGGCTAGCGTTACTAGCGCTTTATTAAATGAATGGGTCGAATCCGTCGTCATTTTTTTAATTATTGTTGTAAATGCCCTAATTGGTATTATTCAAGAAAAAAAGGCACAAAGTTCACTTGATGCTTTAAAAAATATTGCTGCTCCACAAGCAAGAGTTCTTCGCAAGCATTTGCAAATAATTCCAGCAAGAGAGTTAGTAATTGGCGATATTGTTGAATTAAGACAAGGCGACATGGTGCCAGCTGATCTTAGATTAATTGAAAGTGCAAATTTGCAAGTCCAAGAAGCGCCATTAACTGGTGAAGCAATGGCAGTAGATAAAAAAGCTGACATGCTTTTGACTCAAGATAGCGCTCTAGCAGACCAAATAAACATGGCTTTTGCTTCATCAACTGTCACTAATGGTCGCGCTAAAGGAATTGTAGTTGCTAGCGGTATGGATACCCAAGTTGGTAAAATTGCTCGCTTACTTGATAACCAAGATAATATTGAAACACCGTTAAAGAAGAAACTAAATAGCGTTGGCAAAATATTAACTGTGATTGGCTTGATCGTCTGTTTTGCAATATTGGGAATTGGAATTGTTTATGGCAGACCAATTTTACCGCAATTTTTAGTAGCTATTTCTTTAGCTATTTCAATCATTCCAGAAGGTTTACCTGCTAGTGCAAGTATTGTCATGGCCCTATCTGTTAAGCGTATGGCTAAACAAAATGCCTTGATCAAAAAATTACCAGCAGTAGAAACCTTAGGCAATGCTACAGTAATTTGCAGTGATAAAACTGGTACTTTAACGCAAAATAAGATGACCCTCACGCACCTAGCAGTCGACCATGATTTTTCCCGTCAAACTTTGCAAAGTATCGATAAATTAAAACAAAATACTGCTAGTAAAGAACTAGCGCTTGCAGCAAGCTTATGTAATGATGCTAGCTTTGATAATCAGCATGAAAAAATAATTGGCGATCCTACTGAAGCTGCACTTTTAAGCTTAACCAAGCAATTAAAACTTGATCTGGCAAAACTTAGAAAACAATATCGGCGGATTGGCGAAAAGCCATTTGATTCAAAACGCAAACTTATGACAACAGTCCATCAAGTTAATAAACAAAAAGTTGCTTATACCAAAGGAGCGCTTGATGAACTACTTTCTCGTTGCGACAAAATCTTAATTGACAATCAAGAAATTGAATTAACTGCAGATAAAAAAGCGCAAATTTTAGCATTAAATGAACTAATGGCTAATAAAGCATTGCGCGTTCTAGGTTTTGCTAAGCGTGCCTTATCTGATTATCCTAAAGACTACAAATTAGAACAAAACTTAACTTTCATCGGAATCGTTGGGCTTATCGATCCACCTCGACTTGAGGCTTTCGATGCTGTAAAAACCTGCCAAAAAGCTGGTATTAAAACAATCATGATTACTGGCGATCACAAATTAACAGCCATTGCTATTGCGAAGAAATTACATATTTTTCAAGATGGCGATTTAGCAATTTCTGGTCAAGAACTAAACAAGATGACTGATTTAGAGCTAGATAAAGCAGCTAAAAAGATCACAGTTTTTGCACGAGTATCGCCAAGTGATAAATTACGAATCATTGAAAGTTTAAAACGTAGCCAAGAAGTCGTCGCAATGACTGGAGACGGCGTCAACGATTCACCAGCTTTAAAAGCAGCCCATATCGGAATTGCTATGGGAAAAAACGGGACAGATGTTGCTAAGCAAGCTTCAGATATGATCTTGCTTGATGATAGCTTTAGTACTATTGTTAGTGCTATTAAAGAAGGTAGACGCGTTTATCGCAATATTCAAAAAATAATCCATTTCTTATTAGTTGGAAATATTGCTGAAATTTTATCATTAACAATAGCTACCATTTTTAATTGGGATGCACCGCTGCTCGCCCTCCATATCCTTTGGGTAAACTTAGCTACTGCTACTTTGCCTGCTTTAGCTTTAGGCGTAGATCCAGCTACAAAAAATATCATGCAGTTTAAACCTGTAAAATCAGGTACTTTATTTGAAAAAGACTATGTTAAGCAGATTCTTTCTCAAGGTATTTTTGTGGCCTTCCTAACCTTAAGCGCCTTCGGGATTGGCTCAATGCAAAATTACGCTACCGGGCAAACAATGGCGTTTGCAGTTTTAGCATTGTGTCAAATTTTACGTAGCTTTAGCCTGCATTCCAATGTTGAGGCCATAAGCAAAAGCAGTCTTTTGCAAAATCCATGGTTAATTATTTCGTCTTTAATTTCCACCATTTTTATGGGAATAATTTTATTTACACTACAATTGCAAACTCTCTTTCACCTAACTTCACTTAGTCTTTTTAATTGGCTAACTATTTTAGCTTTAGCTAGCTTTTCTATGATTCATGTGGAATTAGGAAAGATACAAAAAAGAATGCGATTAAAACAAAAGATAGTCATCGACTAAGGATAAAAAATGCTAACCACCTCAGACTAGAAAACAGACCTGAGGTGGTTTTTATTTACTTATTTTCCAAATATAATTTATTGCTACGAGGAAACTCAATTTTTTGTAACTTCTTTAGCCTTTTCAAAACTTCTTCATTAAAATAGAAACTAAAGAGAGCGTGAAATATCAATGAATGTAACTTTTTCTAATAAGGGTTGTAAGGCTTTCTTTAAAAAATATCCTCATAACTTTGAAGAAGCAAAAAGAAAAATCGAAAAAGCAATTGCTGTTGAAATCAAAACGAATATGAAAAAAGTTAAACTAGCAACTAGAAATAAAGTTAATGGTCTTTCTTGCTATGAAATGCGTTTAAATTTAGGAAAAATCGGCTCCGTTCGTATCGCCTTTACTCTTGAAAAAGATCAAGCGATTGTTTATTATCTAACGACAATTCTGCAAAAAGATAAGTTTAGCAAGGCATTAGATAAAGCTTTATTTAATTAATAAAATTCAAACTCTTTACCTTGGCATTGAATAAAAATATGTCTATAATAGTACGGCGTATAGTTACAAAATAAGGGGTGAATTTCTGATCATGAAGCGTATAAACTACACTAGAAAACATCACATGTACTTAATGAACCATAAAAATGGTGACGTCATTGAAGTAAAGATGGATAAGAAGAACAAATCATTCAAGAAGATTCGACTTTATCGTCAAGATGGTTTAGGAAACTATTATCTAGATCCGCATGCAGAATTTAAAGAAAAAGATCAGAATAGTTTAGCCACCAAAGAAAATATCGTTGAGGCCGGTAAAAAAGTTAGTCGCCACGTGGCTAGTCCTCATCACTGGCACCACAAGGTTAGACCGATCTTTAACGCAGATCATAAGATTATTGACTTTGAGCCACGATTGAATTTAAAACATCATACTCAAGTTCAAAATGCGAAAAGATATTTGCGCCACTTAGAAAATAATCATGCTGATTTTCTTTTCCGCAAGAACAATAAAGGCTACTTAAAAGCACCTTGGAATTATGTCAAAGACGTCATCTATGAAGACCGCAATAAAGAAATGGTCTTAGCTCATAAAGTACACAAGTTAACCAAATAAGAAAAAATGTCTGGAAAAAAATCTAGGCATTTTTTAATTTTCATAGATTTATAAACCTGCTGCACTAAAAAATAAAATGAAAGAGATTAAATATCAATGGAACTTAAAGAATTAACTATAATCAATGACATCGAAATGAAACAACTTCTTACTACTTGGGAAAGCTCAGTAACTGCAACTCATAATTTCCTTGTTGGAAATGTTATTTGTGAATGCCACTAAACGCGTTAGCAAAAAGTTGCTCACTTATCCAATACCATGTTGGTCAATTAGCTGTTAACGAACAGAATCCTGCAGCTAAGGGATTTTATGAACATATGGGATTTGAGGTAGTCTCCCGCTCGCCCCTTGACGATCAAGGTAACCCTTACCCAATTTTAAATATGGTTTTGCTTTATTAGAGTAATTTCTCCATTTCATCTCCCATCTCTTTTTCTTGCTTACAAATTTAAAAAAGCTTATAAATAACTTGAACGCATCTTTATTTGGAATAGCGCTTTTGAACAATAGCAAGATTTATCATTACCATGGAGGTTTTGTTATGGTAGATGACTCTTTAAATAGAACCGGTGCCAGTTTATTAATTGACGCACTGCAAGCAAATGGGATTAACAATTTATATGGAGTTGTAGGAATTCCAATCACCGATTTAGCAAGACTAGCTGAATTGAAAGGTATGAAATATTATGGCTTTCGTCGTGAAGACTCAGCTGTAGATGCAGCTGCTGCTGCTGGATTTTTAACTAAAAAACCTGGTGTAGCTATGACTGTATCTGCTCCAGGTTTTTTGAATGGACTAACAGCTTTAGCACAAGCTACTAAGAATTGCTTCCCATTAATTATGATTTCAGGATCTTCAGAACGTCACATTATTGACTTGTCTCAAGGTGACTATGAAGGATTAGATCAATATAATACTGCTAAACCATTTTGCAAGAAAGCTTATCGTATTGATAGAGCTCAAGACGTGGGAATTGCAGTTGCACGTGCTATTCGCACAGCCGTTTCGGGTAGACCAGGTGGGGTTTATCTTGACTTACCAGCTGACACTATTGCTCAACTTAATAATGATCTTGGTGAAAAGAACATGGGTGTTTACAGGTTAGTTGACCCTGCTCCATTACAGCAGCCAAGCGATGAGGCAATTAATCGTGCCGTTGACATCATAAAACAAGCTAAGAAACCTTTAATCATTCTTGGTAAAGGTGCTGCTTATGATAGAACTGAAAAACAAGTTCAAGAATTAATTAACCAGACTGATATTCCATTTTTGCCAATGTCCATGGCTAAAGGTGTTGTGCCTGATGACGATAAGCACTCTGCATCTGCAGCTCGTTCATTATCATTAAAGGGTGCCGACGTTGTTATTCTAATTGGTGCTAGATTAAACTGGATGCTTTCATACGGGAACGCACCACAATTCAACCCAGATGCTAAATTCATTCAATTAGATATTGATGCAACTCAATTTGATTCTGCACAAAAGATCTCTGCCCCACTTCAAGGTGACTTAACCTCTACCTTAAACAAATTAGTTCCAGCTCTTACTGCAACTGGATATAAAACCCCTTCTGACTGGCTTGATGCAATTGCTCAAGATACTGCCAAGAATGATGCTAAGTTTGCTAAGAGAATTAAAGCCGGCGAAACTAATCCAAAATTCGGTTACTACGGAGCTATTGAACCAATTAATGACTACTTCCAAGAACATCCTGATACCTACCTGGTAAGTGAAGGTGCTAATACACTTGATATTGGTCGTGACATGATCGGTATGAAACTTCCTCGTCATAGACTTGATACTGGTACTTGGGGAGTCATGGGCGTTGGCATGGGTTATGCTATCGCAACTGCTATTGAAACTGACAAGCATGTTGTTGCTTTAGATGGTGATAGTGCTTTTGGTTTTGATGGTATGGATGTTGAAACAATGTGTCGCTACAACCTCCCAATTACTGTTGTAGTTATTAACAATGGTGGTATTTACAACGGTGTTGAAAATGTTGTTCCTAATCAATTAGGTCCAACTACTCTTGATCCAACTGCTAGATACGATTTAATTGCTAAGGCATTTGGCGGTGACAATTACTACGTTACTAATTATCAAGAAATGAAAGATACTTTTACTACAGCTGTTGAATCTGGTCGTCCCAACATTATCAATGTTCAAATTGATCCATCAATGGGTAAGGAATCTGGACATATTGGTAATTTAAACCCAACATTAAACTTAAAACCTCTTGAAGAAGCAGAAAAAGAGAAAAGCGAAAAGGAGTAATTAAAATGAGCGAAAATGAAAAAAATGAGCAAAATGAATATGCTCCACTAAAAGGAATTAAAGTCATCGACTGGACTCAAGTACAATCTGGTCCTTCATGTACACAACTTTTAGCATGGTTAGGTGCTGAAGTTATAAAAATTGAACGTACTAATACCGGTGACCCAACTAGAAACGAATTGCTTGATATTAAAGATTCTTGGAGTCTTTACTTCTTACAATTAAACGCAAACAAGAAGTCTTTAACTGTTGATATCAAGGCTCCAGAAGGTAAAAAGATTATGTACGACTTAATTAAGAAAGCCGACGTATTCGTAGAAAACATTGCTCCTGGTTCAGCTGATAGAAATGGGTTCGGCTGGGATAAACTTCACGAATTAAATCCTAGATTAATTTATGCTTCATTAAAGGGCTTCAACCAAGGTTCACGTTTTGAAAACGTTAAAGCCTTTGAACCAGTTGCTCAATCTGCTGGTGGGGCTGCCTCTGCTACTGGTTGGAACAAAGGAAAAGATAATGTTCCTACTCAGTCAGCTGCTGCGTTAGGTGATTCAAACTCAGGGATGCACTTAGCAATCGGTATTTTAGCAGCGCTACTTCAACGTGAACATACTGGTGAAGGTACTTTTGTTTACCAATCAATGCAAGATGCAGTATTGAATCTTTGCCGTATTAAATTACGTGACCAAATCATGTTAGATAACTTAGGTGCTCTTCCTCACTATGCTGTTTACCCTGACTGGAAGTGGGGTAAGGCAATTCCTCGCTCAGAAAACACTGAAGGCGGTCAAGTTATTGGCTGGACTTACAAGGCAAAAGGCTGGGAAACTGATCCAAACGCTTACGTTTACATTGTTGTTCAAAACGAAAACAAGAAATGGGACAAGCTATGTGAAGCAATGGGTCACCCAGAATGGGAAACTGATCCAAGATTCGTTGATTGGCAACACCGTCAATTACACAAAGAAGAACTTTACCCACTAATCGAAGAATATACTAAGCAATACGATAAATACACTCTAACTAAAGAACTTGGTGCTGCTGGTGTTCCTGTTGGTCCTATTCTTGACTGGCATGAACTTGAAAACGATCCTGACTTAAATAAAGATGGTTCCATCGTCACTATTAATCAAGGTGGCAATCGTGGCAACTTTAAGACTATTGGTTTGCCATTTACTCTTTCAAACTACAAGCCAGTTTATGATAAGGCTCCAGATTTAGGCGAAAACAACAAAGAAATTTTATCTAAATTGGGCTATGATCCTGATCAAATCGAAGATCTTGTTAATAAAGGCGTTATTTCTAAAGCTAAAGGGCCAAAGAATCCGCGCACTAAAGTAATTATTGATGGGAAAGAGCAATAATTACGAGTTAAATTTTGTGCAAAAAACAGTTAGATTAATTTCCAATGTCATTAAGTGAAGGCATTGGATTAATTTCTAACTGTTTTTTTAGTATGTCATTCATTTTCAAATATTAATAAAGATATGTCATTACAATAATTTGTTACACATCCTACTATTTTTCGGAAATTATCCCATCCTTATATTTAACTTTTAACTTAATAACCCGATCCATGTGGACTAAGTTAGGATTTTGACGATACAAAGCTGTTGCAGATTCAAATAATAGATAGATTTCCCCATCTTTACCAATAATCTGCTCTAAATATGGCGGCAAAATAATAGTCTTATCTGCTTGATTTAAATCAAGATTATAGTTTGGCTTGTTCAACTTATTTCTAAAAACTAGCAGCTGAGAATTGAAATCGCCGTATGACTCAGATAATAAAATATCGTTTCTATCAAAACTGATACCTTGTATTTGAGAATATGTTGACCAATTTTCCTCCGGAATAGCTAAATCATTTTCATACTTGTCTTTCTTAAATAAGCCCTTTTTGTTTAATCTATAGCCAAAAAGCTGACCACCATGAATTTTATCAAAATATCCTACATAGATTTTACTTTTATGATATGTCAAATAAGATGTTCTTAAAGGTGCTGCTAGATTAGTTCCATGTTTAAATTTTATAGGTCTTTTTTGTTTTTTGATATTATATTTCTCCAATTCCTTTAAACTCAAAGATTGAACCTGAGCACGTTGATATTGATTAATTGTTGCAACCCATAGTCGATCATGATCATCATCATAGGTAATGCCACCCACATGATCAATATTATTCAGAGCGATAGTTTTTATAAAACGTCCAGTTTTAAAATCTAACATCCAAAGAACTGAATCAAATGTTTTACTTTTACTATAGGCTGAAATAATCAAATATTTGTGATGAATGATGGCCAATCCTTGTGGATCCATGTCATATGCTATTCCAGGCTGACCTTGATTAGGCGAAGTATATTTAATAGCAGCCGATTGAATTAGTCCCGGAATCACATAAAAAGTCGGTTTTTGTTTAAAATTTAAATTTTTATAGACATCAGGATAAGTTTCAAATAGTACTGATTTGAAGTCCTTAGTAGAATAAGATGCGGGACGAGTACTAGTATTGTCAACTAATGCGGGCTGCGATTTTATAGAGGAATGATGGGGCACTTCTTTCTTTTTATAATTAGTCCAAAGCATAAAAAATATTACACATAAGGCTAAAATGATCATTGAAATAATCCAATAATATAACTTTTTGGATATATTTTTATTTAACACCCAATATCCCTCACTTTAGTTTAATAGTCTTTATTATCTATTCTAAAATATTCTTTGCTAACTATCATTTTAATATGCTGATTCATGCTAGAATCTAAAGGGTTTAATTTGATTTGATTTTACAATTGGCGTAAACATTTCAAATAAATATAAGGTTTAATTAATTATGATCGAAATCAAAAAAATAACTGCAAATAATAAAAATGATATTAACTTACCCAATCAACCATTCAAAATTTGGGGTAAATTAATTCCAAGTCTTAATAATGAAAAATGGGATTACAAAATTCATAAGTTTGCTAAAACATTTCAACAATGTTTTCCAAATGAGAATTACCAACATGATCCAAATTTAATTTATATTGGTGCCTATGATAATAACCACTGCATCGGACTAGCTATTTTTAGTAAATCTATGTTCAATTACTTATACTTAGATGATCTAAAAATTGATATAGATTACCGAAGGCGTCATATCGGTAGTCGATTAATTGAAGCCGGCTTAAGCGAAGCAAAACAGCTAAACTTACAAGGAATTTACACAATCGCTCAAGATAATAATCTATCAGCTTGTCTTTTTTATTTAAATAATAAATTTGAAATTGGTGGTTTTAATAATCGCGATTATTGTGGAACTGCTCAAGAAGGAAAAGCAGATATCTATTTTTATCGAGATTGTAAGTAAAAGCCCGCAAAGTTAATTGCGAGCTTTTTTGCATTAATGACCGCGATGCTTTTCTCGGCGTTTAGTTCGTTTTTGTAAGAAACGTCCTTCTTGTTCTTCTCGTTTCCTATCCTTATTTGCCTTTTTCTTGGCTATCTTTGACTGCTCAAACTGCTTTTTCAATGCTTGTTGAGCTTTGGTACCAATATTTTTCTTTTTTGTAGCCTTATGAGCCAATCTTTGTGCTCTCTTAGGATTAACAGGATGAATCTTTTCTTCACTGTAGTTTGATAAAAATGCAGTTTCGAATACTGAAAGTTTACTAGCTTAAGTATCTCTGACATATGTGGCAGGGATGCTCCTAAATTAACCTGTGCTACTTCATAATTAGCGCCATCAATCCGTTCAAAAATTGCTTTATAAAACGGATCATCAAAAATAATAGTCAATTCACCTTTAATCATAATGCGTTCCTCCTAATAAAACTTATTAGGAAAGACGGACATCCTAAGGGGGGGGGAAGGTTACTGATATAAAGTTATAAACTATACATTCGGACTACCAACCGAATTGTGTTTTTACTTTTCTTATAAAAAAGTATAACATACTGCTATATTACTCGAACTTACGTTTTGATATAATGATATAAAATAAACGAAATTGAGGTTATATTATGCCAAGAAAAAGAATGTGTACAACTACAGAGCTCATACAGCATCTTAAGTCTAAAGGTATAACATTTAGTTACATGGATACTGCTGAAGCTCAACACATGTTAGATACAACTAATTACTATTTCAAGTTAACCTCTTATAGAAAAAATTTTGCTAAAGATAATGATGAAAAATATATCAATTTAGACTTTGCATATTTAACAGATTTAGCTGCTATCGATGCGCAATTAAGAGAATACCTTTTAGAACTTACATTAGATATAGAACATGGTATTAAAACATTTATCATTACTAACATCTCTAACAATTCAACAGAAGATGGCTATTCAATAGTCCAAGAATTTAAAAATAAATATCCTGCACAATACGAACACACTTTAACTCAGCTAAATAAAAATAGATATTTACATGATTTATATAAAAAGTATCATTCAAATATGCCAATTTGGGTATTTATGGAAATTTCTTCTTTCGGTGTTTTATCATTATTCACTGATTTTTACTATAAAAAATATAAAACTAAGAATCTTAGACAAATTCACGCTCACTTAAAGTTTTGTAAAAACATTAGGAACGCATGTGCACATAGTGATCCATTTTTAATAAACCTTTTCTCGGATAAAGAATTTTTACGTCATCCATCTGCACCAGTTATGTCTATTGGAGAAAAGATGAATATCTCCAAAGAATACATTACTGATTTGAAAATAAATGATTTGATTTCTACTTTTTATCTTCATCGAAAGATTCAAAGCTCTAAATTGGCAGAGCATAGAGTAAGAGAAGGAAAACGACTTCTAAATAGATTTAATCGACATAATGAATGGTATTCTGAAAATCAGAAGATTAATACTTTTATATCAATTCTTGCTAAACTAATTGACTATCTAAGCTGAAAAGTCTAATATAGTGAACGAGGAAATAACGGTTAGACCGTTAGCTAATTAAGACAATAGTTAAGATTGGTTATAGAAAAAAGCTCCAACAATAGTTGGGGCTTTTTTGTATTCCATTTAACCAAAAGTAAATCTGACAACCTAATGTACTAAAAAAATTAGGCATTCTCAATTCCTTCTAATCTAGCATATTTGTAAATTACGGCTGAATCTTATGAGCGAACTTCCCGAAAACCATTTTCTACAGGTTGCTCATCACCTTTTTTCACCAACGAAACCATTTTTTCTTCTTTCATTTTGCCTATTCGTATATTAATTACGTAAAAAAGATGATTATTTTTTAGAGATTTTAAAATTGTAAACTAATAGTTCGCAAAATCAATTGCGAGCTTTTTGACTTATTCGTCTTCTTTTACAAAAAATTTCATTAGTAGTTTATTATGCTGAACCTTTTTTATAAATTGATTTTTACTATCTTCTTCAAATACTCAGTAATCATACTTCTTAAACCATAAATAATTTACTTATTACTCCTTACACTATTTTTCTCCAAAAATACTGCTACTTTTTGCATCATCTCTTCTGAATCTGCACTTGTAGTTACACTCAGCATTAATGCGATACCTTGAGATTTTGAAACTTTTAAACCATATCCATTTAATTTTAAAAATAATTTCGTTATCACATATGCTGTTCTCTTATTTCCATCCGTAAAAATATGTTTTTTAGTACTTTTTTGCAAAATAAAAGCAGCTTTTAACCATAAACTTGGATATAATTCATGTCCAAAAAGAACCATTTGTGGCTGTTCAATAATTACACTTAATCCTTCGGGGTATTGAATAACTTCTTGCTTTTCGCCAGTAAATTCTAGAACTCTTTTGTTAACATATATCAAATCGCTAGAAGATAAATATCTATATTCCATTTTACAAATCCTTTAATGCTTGAATTAAATCTGCATCTTCATTTAAGATCTCACTAACTTCTTTCTTTACATCCTCTGATACTTCAGGCATTTTTTTAAATGTAATTGACATCCCATCTGGAGAAACCTCTTTGATTACCTGATCTCCAGGCTTAACTTTAAAGATAGCCGTATCTTGCTTAGTTAATCTGATTGCTTCTGAATTTCCTGCTTTAAAAACTTTGGCTGTTTTATTATCCTTCAAAAAGTCCATAAGACTACCTCCCACTCATTTTGTGTGATTACATTTTATCATTTTGTAGATACATATAGCATCATTTAGCCTATAAAAAGGTATTTGCAACTAATAGTTGCGTGCTAAGCAATCAAAAAGTGGTTGTCTGCAACTAAGATTTTTTATAAATTAAGATCAATAAAAACAGAAAGGACGATCTATTATGAGATTAGGTCAAAAAATCGCAGACTTGCGGAAAAAGAATAATCTTTCTCAAGAAGGCTTAGCTGAAATAATGAACGTTAGCCGCCAAGCTGTTTCAAAATGGGAAAGTGAACAATCAATTCCAGATATTGAAAAAATAGTTAATTTATCAGAATTATTTGGTGTAACAACTGATTATCTATTAAAGAGCGGCGAACCTTCATTTGAACTTAAAAATGAAGATATTAATGATAAAGATAAATTACCTGTTTTATCTGATGAACTAGTTAAAAAATATTTAGCTGCTAGTCAGAAAAGTTCCAAATTACGTGCTTTAGCTATTGCCTTAATTATTTTTAGTCCTGTGTGGATATGTTTTGCATGTATCTTATCTATCTTCTTCAACCACGGCAGTCACTATGAAACTCCTCTAACTTTCACAATTTCTCTCAGTGGCTACGTAGCAGCTATTATTACTATTGCCATTGCATTGGGACTTTTTATTTATAGTCTATTAAATATGCGTGAGTTTGAACAAATCAAAAAGCAAAACTTTGATTTGACTGAAGAGAGAAAGAAATTAGAGTTCACAATTAAATTATTTCACCAAAATAATGATAAATACATAGTCTTCGCTAGTATTTTAGCCGTTTTAAGTATTATCGGACCAATGATTAATGGGTTCAGTAATTTTTCAAGCTCCAACATAGGATTTATTATTACCTGGGGAATAACTTTTATAATTTTTAGTGGTGCTTCATATTTATTTACTTTCTATTTATTCCAAAGAAATTATCTTTCTACCCTAATTAAGCATAAAAAGCATTTGCCAATTAAGCTCCACAGATTGTTTGTCTATGGCAGTTGGATTTATGCTTTCTTCATTTTAGGAATTACTTATTTTATCCGTTACTATACTTACAATATATTCAACGCTGATAATATATTATATTTAGGTTTTATTGTTTACTGTCTATTTACGTACTTCTTTATCAAAGAAAAAGCTGAATAACTATCTAAAAAAAAGCCCGCAAATTAATTGCGAGCTTTTTTAATTTGATCATATTTATTTACGAACGAATTTTCGATATAACATTTATCGCAGAAAGTTTTATGAGCGGCGGTTATTTTTCCTCCCAGAGGTGAGGCCTATGGTCAATATACTACAGAAAGGGTTCAACCATGTCGGTTTACGAAAGCATTTCTTTAATGCTTTTATTTGGTACGTTTGTGTTAGCTTTGCTAACCTACATCGACCACCACAAAAAATAAAAACGCCGCTCTACTTACATAACTTTGGCGAGTTATAGAGCGTCGTTTTCTACGATTTTTATAATATCGACCACCGCTCTTAAAGCGGGCTGCAAGGAGATCATCGGATCTCCTTTTTCTTTATACAAATTATACCATATTTTTTCAAAATAAAGCCCGCAAATCTAATTGCGAGCTTTACTTATATATTATATTATTCCCACTCAATTGTGGAAGGTGGCTTACTGGTAATATCGTAAACTACGCGGTTGATGTGATCACATTCATCTACGATTCTTGTAGAAATTTTACTCAATACATCCCATGGTAATTTAGCAAAGTCAGCAGTCATCCCATCAATAGAAGTTACTGCACGGATACCGATGGTATAGTCATAAGTACGACCATCTCCCATTACACCAACTGAACGAATACCTGGCAGAACAGTAAAATATTGCCAAACATCTTCTTGAAGTCCTGCTTTTTTAATTTCATCACGTAAAATTGCATCACTTTCGCGCACAATCTTAAGCTTATCTTCAGTAACTTCGCCAAGAACGCGAATTCCAAGACCTGGTCCTGGGAATGGCTGACGCCATACTAAATCATGCGGAATGCCTAATTTTTCGCCAAGAACGCGAACTTCATCTTTGAACAATTTACGAAGTGGCTCAATTAATTCAAAATGCATATCTTTAGGAAGTCCACCCACATTGTGGTGAGACTTAATTGTTTGAGCAGTGTTAGTACCCGATTCAATGACATCAGTGTACAAAGTACCTTGAGCTAAGAAATCAACATCCTTAAGCTTTTTAGCCTCTTCATTAAAGACCTCGATAAATTCTTTACCAATGATCTTACGCTTTTGTTCAGGATCTGTAACGCCCTTCAATTTATTCAAAAATCTTTCTTGTGCATTAACACGAATAATGTTTACACCAAGATCCTTGTTCAAGGCTTGCATTACTTGGTCGCCTTCGTCTTTACGCAGCATCCCGTGATCAACAAAGATTGCTGTCAATTGATCACCAATTGCCTTATGGAGTAGAGTTGCCGTAACACTTGAATCTACCCCACCAGAAAGACCTAAAATAACTTTCTTCTCACCAACTTTTTGACGGATTTCATCAACTTGCATGTCAATAAAATCGTTCATCGTCCAATTAGCTTTAGCACCGCAAACCTTAAAAGCAAAGTTCTTTAAAATATCTAAACCATATTCTGAATTACGAACTTCAGCGTGGAATTGAATACCATAGAATTTCTTTTCATCATTGGCTATTGCAGAAATTGGGCAATTCTTACTCTTAGCAGTTACTTTGAAACCTGCTGGAGCTTTAGTGACTAAATCGCCGTGACTCATCCAAACATATTGCTCTTTTGGCAAATCGCTAAACAAAACAGCATTTGGATCAGTAACTTCAATATCAGCACGACCATATTCTGAGTTATCGGCTTTTTCAACCTTACCGCCTAAGTCGTAACTCATTAATTGCATCCCGTAACAAATACCCAAAATTGGAATACCCAACTTAAATATTTCTGGATCAACTTTCAAAGCACCATCATCATAAACACTGTTAGGACCACCGGAAAAAATAATCCCTTTAGGCTGCATTTGCTTGATCTTATCAATGCTTAAATCATGCGGTAAAAGTTCTGAATAAATACCAAAGTCACGAATTCGACGAGTAATCAATTGATTATATTGACTACCAAAATCTAAGACAATAATTTTATCAAAGTCGCTAAGATTTTTCGTTGCCACTTTTTTGCTCCTTTTCTGATCTACATTTTTAATTAACTTTACTAGGAAAAAATTAAAAGGTCAATCAAAAAAATGATTCTCGCTCAAAATTGTTCGTTTTTTAAAATCAAAAACATCTAGATTAAATGCGAATCAGCGTTAATTCAACTTTTTATTTTTAATTCATTATTTTTTGGCTATCTCGCAATAATAAAAACTGAATAATTAAGCCTTGTCCTAAATTTAAATTCGCATTTTTGCATAATTTATCTTGTGTTAGCTAAACTATTTTGCTAACATATAAGCAACTTAATAATACTTATATATCGTCGAAATAAGGTCGACAGTTTCTACCCGGAACCATAAATTCTGGACTATAGGTAAAACGTCAAATTAATTAAAGGACCTCTTTTACCCTGTAGTCGAAGGTAAAACGAGGTCCTTATTTGTTTACTTTTTGGAGGAAATTTTGAAATTACTAGAAGATAGAATTCGTAAAGACGGTGCCGTTTTACCTGGTGATGTGCTAAAAATCAATTCATTTTTAAATCACCAAGTGGATCCCGAATTGATGATGCAAATTGGACAAGAATTTCAACGTCTTTTTAAAGATAGCAATATAACTAAAGTATTGACCTGCGAGGCTTCAGGAATTGCTCCAGGTGTCATGACAGCTTATTGCTTGAAAGTGCCAATGGTTTTTGCCAGAAAGAAAAAGCCATCTACTTTGAACGATGCTGTTTATTGGGCTGATGTTTTTTCTTACACCAAAAAAGTTACCAATAAAATTTGCGTTGAAGAAAAATTCTTAGATAAAGACGACAATCTTTTAATTATTGATGACTTTATCGCTCATGGTGAAGCAGTCAAAGGAATGGTAAACATCGCACGCCAAGCTGGCTGCAATATCGCTGGTATTGGCGCCGTCGTAGCCAAAGAGTTCCAAGGCGGCAGTGATTGGATTAAAGAGCAAAATATTCGTTTAGAAGCCCTAGCAAATATTGCAAGTTTTGAAAATGGTCAGGTTCATTTCGTAGGAGAATAAAATGCAAAACAATATCCACGTTAACCACAAAAAAGCAGCTTTATTAGGTTTGCAGCATTTGCTGGCAATGTATTCTGGAGCAATTGCCGTACCTCTTTTAATCGGAACCGCGCTAAAATTCAACTCTACACAGATGACATATCTAGTTTCAATCGATATCTTTATGTGTGGTTTAGCAACTGCCTTGCAACTACTTCGAAATAAATATTTCGGGATTGGCTTACCTGTTGTTTTAGGATGTGCCATTCAAGCCGTAGCTCCTTTGCAGATGATCGGCAAGAAATTTTCCATTGGCACAATGTATGGTGCAATTATTATTGCTGGTATTTTTGTTTTTTGTATTGCGGGATATTTTTCAAAAATCAAAAAATTATTTCCACCAGTGGTCACTGGATCTCTGATTACCGTCATTGGTTTATCTCTAATTCCAGTTTCAATTCAAAACATTGGCGGTGGAAATATCGGCGCCAAGGGCTTTGGAGATCCTAAAAATCTACTCACCGGCTTTATTACAGTAGCCATTATTTTAGCCTTGCAAGTTTGGGGCAAAGGCTTTCTTAAGTCAATAGCTGTCTTGATCGGTTTAATCATTGGAACGCTTATTGCAGCAGGCTTAGGAATGGTAAGTTTAACCCCGGTAAGTCAAGCTTCGTGGTTTCACTTGCCACAGCCATTTTACTTCGGAATGCCACAATTTGAATGGTCATCAAGCTTAACAATGATCATTATCGCCTTAGTATCAATGGTTGAATCCACTGGTGTTTTCTTTGCAATCGGCGATTTATTGAAAAAAGATATAACTGCTGATGACCTTAAAAAAGGCTATCGTGCTGAAGGTTTAGCACAAATTTTAGGTGGGGTATTCAATACATTTCCTTACACCACTTTTTCTCAAAACGTCGGCTTGCTTGAATTATCTGGTATTACAAATAAAAAGCCAATCTACTGGGCTAGCGGCTTTTTAATGCTGATGGGTTTGCTACCAAAATTTGGTGCTTTAGTCACAATCATTCCAACTTCTGTCTTAGGCGGAGCCATGTTAGTTATGTTTACTATGATTGCAGTTCAAGGTATGAGAATGCTGAAAGTCGTTGACTTTGAAGACACCCGCAATGTATTAATTGTCGCTATCTCTATCGGTTTAGGTCTAGGCGTGACTGTTTATCCACAGCTTTTCCAAAACCTTCCTGAAACTATCCAGTTATTCTTAGGCAATGGAATCGTAGTTGCAAGTTTAAGCGCTACTTTACTTAATATTTTATTTAAAGGTAAAGAAGGTTTACATAACGAAAAGATAATTAAGCACGAAGAAAAAGCAGACGGTCAAGTTTTTGACAGTCCACTTTAGCAAATAGATTATTTCGTTTTAGTTTTAAAAATCAATCTCTTTACCGTTCACCAGAACTTTATACGTTAGTTCCTTTAAGTTAACTAATAATGCGGCCTTGCGAGTTTGATCTTTATTTGAGCGAACAATACGGATTTCATTCTCGCTTGGGGCACTTACTTCAATATTTCCATTTAAGTCAAAGGCAGCTTCACTGTTTCTAAATCTAAATAGATTTAACAAGCTTGCTACTATTGGACGTTTAACTTCTTTTGCAATTTCATCGCGACTATAATAGTGCCGATTAATGTTGCGTCCTTCTTTTGTTTCTTCCAAAAGCTTAATATCATTCTTTCCTGCAAGCATCCCTACATAATATACTTGTGGGATTCCCGGAGCGAACATTTGCAATAAACGAGCAATAAAGTATCTCTTATCTGAATCGCCTAATGCAGAATAGAATGTTGTATTAATTTGATAAATATCTAAATTATGGTACTCAGCACTTGAGTACTTTTTTTTGACATTTGCACCAATCTTATACAACTGCTTGGTAGTATACTCAATTTCTTCTGGAGCCAAAATATCACGTGCATCAACTACTCCAATACCATCATGCGTATCAAGCGTAGTAAATTGCTTCATTGGCGACATCTTAAGCCAGTTGACTAAGCGCTCGCTTTTACCGCTATACAAGGAATACAAAGTTACCATTGGCAACGCAAAATCATAAACAAAGTACCCATGCTTTGCAATCTTAAATGGCATTGAATAGTGTTCATGAATTTCCGGCAAAATCATAGCGCCTTTATCGGCAATATCGTCACGTACTTGAGCCAGCAATTCCCAAATTTCAGGTTCAACAAAGAAATCATTGCTATCAAGCTTTTTAACTGCATAGGCAAATGCATCTAAGCGAATGATATCTGCCCCATGGTCAATTAATTGATTCAGAGTCTGCTTAATAAATTCTTGGGTAACTTTCTTGCGTACATCTAAATCAATTTGTTCAGGACCAAAAGTATTCCACAATTTCTCTTTACTGCCATCTGCAAAAGTGATTTCTTGATATGGTGCACGATCTTTACGCTTATAAATCAAATCAACATCTGCTTTAGTTGGACGCCCTTTTGGCCAAAACTTATCCCAACTCAAGAATAAATCGGCATACTTTGACTTATCTTTCTTTTTTTGAAAATCTTTATAATATTTGGACTGACGAGAAATATGGTTGATCATAAAATCAAACATTAAGTAATAATCTTCACCTAATTTTTCCACATCCGACCAATCGCCAAACTTTGGATCAACAGTTGTGTAATCAGTTGGCGCAAATCCACGATCCCCAGTTGAAGGGAAAAATGGGAGTAAGTGAACGCCCCCAACTACACCTTTTAAATCCGTGTGCAATACTTCGTCTAAATCTTTAATATTTTTTCCTAAACTATCTGGATAAGTAATCAACATTACTTTGTTAGAAATTGCCATTTTCAACTCTCCCTAATCAGTTTCCTTAAAGTGATATAGTTGCGCCTTAAAATCTCCATGCTCTACTGGATCGTAAATCCCCATATTCATTAACTCATCACCACCATAAACTTCATGAGTCATTTGATTTTCATAATGCTTATCAGGATCAAGTCCCACCATCTTGGTTTTGGTGATATAGGGCTGGGCACTTGCCATAACTCTTACTACACAGAGCACTGCTTCTTTTTGATCTGGACTGATTGTTTCCCAAGCACATTGGTTGCTAGTTTGAGCTGATTTTAAACGATAAAACTTACCAAATTGCGTTACTTTTCTAATTTTCTTGTATTCAGCAACTTGTTTTTGAACAGCCTTACGATCTTGCTCATTCATTTTGGTTAGATCAAGTTCATATCCCAAATCACCCCACATAGCAACAATTCCGCGTGTCTTAAATGGTGTAATACGTCCATTTTGTTCATTCGGACTTACTGAAACGTGCGACGTCATCATCGATTGTGGATAAACTAAGCTTGTACCATATTGAATACTCAATCTATCAATTGCATCGCTATCATCGCTTGCCCAAATTTGTGGATTATAGTAAGCCATTCCCGCATCAAAACGGCCACCACCACCAGAGCATCCTTCAATTAAAATATTTGGATACTTATCTACAAGGCGCTCTAATAAGTCATAAAGTCCCAAAACGTAACGATGGTAGGCTTCGCCTTGACGATTTGCTGGCAAGTCTGCTTCATAAATATCTGATAAATGGCGATTCATATCCCATTTGATATAGTCGATTTTTTGACTATCTAGAATATGCTCCATTTGTGCAAAAATATTATCGCGGACTTCTTTACGCCCTAAATCTAGCAAGTATTGATTACGCGATGGACTAGGCTTTCTATTTGGCACATGCATCAAATATTCAGGATGTTTTTGATATAAATCAGAATCTACAGAAATCATTTCTGGCTCAAACCACAAACCAAATTTCAATCCTCGGTCATGAACATAATCTGCGAAGTGATCTAAGCCATTAGGAAACTTTTTCTTAAAGACGTTCCAATCGCCCAAAGAAGAATTATCATCATCGCGATGGCCAAACCAGCCATCGTCTAAAACAAACATTTCAATACCTAGTTTTTTGGCATCATCAACGATTGTCTTTAATTTATCTTCGTTAAAGTCAAAATACGTAGCTTCCCAATTATTAACTAAAATTGGACGAACTTCGTTTTTGAATTTACTACGCATAATTCGTTCATGAATTATGCTATGAAAGGCTTGACTCATCTTATTCAAGCCTTGATCGGAATAAACCATCACAACTTCAGGAGTTTGGAAACTATCTTGTGGTTTTAATTGCCAATTAAAATTAAAATCATTAATTCCAATATTAAGATGTGTTTGCGCAAATTGATCTTTTTCAACCTCAAATTTATGATTGCCTGAATATACAAAAGCAAATCCAAAGGCATCCCCACTAAATTCAGTAGTTTCAGGATCAACCAAAGCCAAAAATGGATTCATTTGATGACTTGAAGTGCCACGAATACTTGAATAAACATGAATTCCTTGATTGATAGGATTGCGATCTACTCTTCTTTCATGAGCGTGTGCTCCTGGCAAAGTGATCGAATCAAAATCACGATCCACAAAATCTAGTTGCATTGAGGCAACTTTTTCTAAATTAACTGTTTCGTTTCCCGTATTTCTAACTTTTACTGAGCGAGTAATAACTGGGCGATTGCGAAAAATAGTATAAGCTAGGTCAAACTTTACGCCAGTAACCTTATCTACCAAAGTCACAATTAAAGTTTGCGCTTCGTCTTTATCTTTCACCCAAGTATGTGGCAAACCTTTCAAGTCAGGCTTTCCTGAAACAATCTGATATCCCTCATAAGTTAAAAATAAAGCATTTGAACCATTTTTTTGTCTTACGATGCAAGCTGGCGTATGATAGTCCATTTCTCCTGCTGAGCTATATTCTTTAGGGAGTGAATCGCGAGAAAATGTTCGATCATTTGATCCTGGTAAATTTCCCGAAAATCCACGATCAACGCGAGGATAGCGAAGCTGTCCATGATAATTATCTACTTTTTTGCCAAAGTATAAATGAGCTAGTGTACCACCATCTTCAACTGATAATAAATAAGAAATTTGATCATTATGTAAGTGAAATACTTGATCTTTTTCATCGAAAGAAATCATTTGCATCTTTTTCTCCTAATTACTCATACTAATGAAAAAGCTAGAACCTTACTGCAGTTCTAGCTTTTTTAATTTTAAAAAATCTATCTATTTAACCGCACCATTACTCATACCAGCAATAATATTCTTTTGGAAAATTAAGTAGACAATCGTAATTGTAATAATACCTACAACATAAGAAGCAAAGCTTGGACCATAGTCATTGAAGTATTGACCGGTGTAGTTGTATTGGAACAAAGGAAGCGTCCACATCTTTGAATCTCTATTCAAAATTAACAATGGAAGCATGAAGTCGTTCCAGAACCACATTGCATTGATAATTAAAGTTGTGGCATGCATTGGCTTAAGCAATGGGAAAATAATCTTAAAGTAAGCTGTAAACTTATTAGCACCATCAATTTCAGCTGCTTCATCTAAACTTTCAGGTACGCTTTGTTTAATGTAACTAACATAAAGAAATAGCGTTTGTGGGACGGCATAAGTAAGATACAAAATAATTAAGCCCCACATATTTGCCAAACCGATTTTACTCATCATGACAGTAATTGGAATCATGATAACTTGGAAAGGAACGAAAATACCGATAATTAATAAGATATACATCCAATTAAAGGCAGTTCTTTTTGACATATTTCTAGCAATTGAATAAGCAGCCATTGGAACGAAAATCATTACCAAGACAACTGACAAAACAGTAATTACAATTGAGTTCCAGAAGTAGTTTAATACTCCATCTGCAAATAATTTTTGATAGTTTGCAATTGTCCAAGGATTTGGCCAAGCAAAGAAGTGATTCATAATTTGCTTGGTATCCTTAAATGAACTAAGAATCGTGTATAAAAGCGGGATAAGAATTAATATTCCTCCTACAACTAGGAGTGCATAATCCCAAAATTTTTTAGATTTATTATCTTTTTCCATTCTTAAAAGTCCTCCTAATCAACCGCATACTTATTAGATAACTTAATTTGAATAAATGAAACAACTGCAATCAAAATGAATAAAACAATCGCAATCGCATTAGCGTAACCAAATGAGTTGTTCTTAAATGCATAGTTATAAACTAACAAACCAAGAGAAGTAGTTGAATTATTTGGTCCACCGGCAGTCATCGCAAAGATTTGGTCAAATGCTGTTAAACCTGATTTCAAAGCTAAAATAAAGACCATTGAAATACTTGGCAACATATATGGCAATTCAATCTTCCAAAAGATTTGACGACTGTTAGCACCATCAACAGCGGCAGCTTCCTTAATTTCATCAGGAATACTTTGAAGACCTGCTAAGAAAATAATGATTGGCATCGCAACGCCTTGCCATAACAAAACAAAGATAGTCGCAACAATCGCACCAACATTTGTACCTAATAAACTAGTTTGAAGCCAGCTAATATGTAAGAAATTACCAATAGCAGGTAAACCATAGTTAAACACTTGCTTAAAAATCAAAGCCACAGTTAAACCTGATAAAACAGCTGGGAAGAAGAACCATGCTCTGAAAAATGTTTGACCCTTGATCTTTGAATTCAAAGCCCTAGCTACCAAAATACCAATTGCAATTTCACCTACTATTAAACAAATAGTCAATATTGCAGTAAAGCCAATTGATTTAGCAAAGTTTTGATCCATGAATAATAATTTATAGTTATTCAGACCAACGAATTTATAGTTATAAGTTAATCCTGTCCAGTTGGTAAAACTGTAAAATGCTCCCTGAAATAGTGGGAAGTAGAAAAATATAGCTTGTAAAATCAATGGCACAATGAGGAACAACCAGCCCCAATGTCTTTCAAAAAAGTTCTTTGATTTCATTATTGATTCCCCTCTAGTTAGCAGCCTTCATCGGGTTAAAGAATGTATTCATATCGTTAACCATTTGTTGTTTATTGCCAGTCATCAAGTAACTTGCTGTCAAATTGAAGAAGTCGTTTTCACTAGTCCAATCCTGTGCAAGCCAGACCATATCATGCTTAGTAAAGGCTAATTGTGAAAGTCCACCTAATTGTGAATTAGGGCCTTTTTGTTTAACTCCTTTAACAGCTACTGGACTTCCATCTACGTCATAGTATTTTTGCATGGCAGCTGGAGTAGTCATGTAAGCCACAAATTTTTCAGCTGCTTTTTTATGTTTAGATTTAGATGAAATTGATAAAGCCAAGTCTCCTGAACCAACTGTCATTTCATGGTTTGGTTTAGCAGCTGGGAAAGCAAAAGTTCTAACTTTAAATTTTGGCTTTTGCTGATTAATCATTGGTAAAGCCCATGAACCATTTGGCATAATTAAGCTTTGGCCACTAGCGAATGATACAACCGCATCGTTATAACTCGCTCCACGCCAATTCTTTTGAGCATTAAGTCTTAGTAAGTTAAGTCTATTAAAGTCTTTTTGAATATATGGATTATTGACCTTAATTCCATTTGGTGCAGAATATCTTAAAAGTTTATTAGCTTGTTTAGCACCACCAGTGACTGTAGCAAGCGACAATTGATGATAACCATTCAAAGTCCAAGGCTCAGTACCAGCAACTGCAAATGGAGCTTTGCCGCTCTTTTTAATTTTCTCAACTGCTGCTTCAAAATCTGCCCAAGTCTTTGGTGGCTTAATTCCTAGTTTTTCAAATTCTGTTGCATTATAGAAAAATCCATAAACATTCGCACTTAATGGGGCATTATAAATTTTCCCATTAATCTTAAATTGATCTGCATAATGATTTTTGATGTTCTTAATATATGGCGCATTCGTCATATCTTCAAAATACCCTGCCTTGGCCCACTCTTGATAATCGATATTTTGTGGATAAATATTAATTACATCTGGAACATCACCAGAAAGCATTCTAGTTTTTAAAACTGTCCCAGCATCAGGAACGTCCAATTCCTTAACATGAATATCTGGATTTTTCTTTTCAAAATCCTTGATAATTTCTTTTAAGGTGCCAGACATTTCCTTTTTTTGGTTAAAATACTCTATTGTAACTTTTTTCCCATTATGACTTTCTTCGCTAGCTTGTTTATTCCCGCATCCCGCTAGAGTTAAGCCTAGTGCAGCCAAGCCAACAAGCGATAATCTTCGTAGCCATTTATTCATAGCTTTCTTTCCTCCAAACTTAAGTATCTCTGCCAAGTTAAAAATAAGTAAACGTTTTCATTTGACAAATCAATCATAACTCAATCTGTAAATTTTTCAACCCATTTTCATAAATTTACATAAAGATATCTTGTAATTTCCATATATTAAAGCATTAGTGTTATGATAATTTACATGTGGAGGTGTAAATTATGCCAGTAACTATTACAGACGTCGCAAAAAAAGCTCAAGTTTCAACGGCCACAGTTTCACGCTACTTAAATCGCAGTGGCTACGTAGGCCAAGAAGCAGCACGAAAAATAAAACAAGCCATTGAACTATTGGGCTATAAGCAAAAAATCTCAAGCTTTAATCCGACTCCAGTAAAATTAATTGAGGTCAATTTTCCTAATATCGACAATCCATTTTACGCCGAACTATTTGAATACTTGTCAGGTTACTTAAAAGAAAAAGGATATGACTGCGTTCTTCATATAGACCACTTTCATATCCAAGATTTTGACTATTATTTAAAACGTTTTAAAAAACATGAAATTTCTGGGCTAATCACCAGTTCCTTACTCCATATTTCGCAAAAAGACTTAAATCGCAATTTGCCAATTATTAGTTTTGATCGAAAGATTAGTCCCAAAATTCCGACTATTCAATCTAATAACCTTGATGCTGGTGCTCAAATCGCACAATCGGTTTTAAATCGGGGAAAAAATAAAATTTTAATTATCGCTGGAGCAAAAGAAGACTATTACCCAATTAATGATCGTATTAAGGGTATGATGCGTGTTTTTAACACTTATAAGATGAAAGTCACTCTTGAATCTTTAAATGCGAACGAATCAATCATTGCTAAGAAAATTATGATCCAGCAAATCTTGCAAAAACATGAATATGATGCAATCTGCTGCACAGATGACATTACGGCGCTGATTGCCAAACAATGCAGCGACTTTTTAAAATTAGATCCCTTAATTACAGGATTTGACGGTACTAATTTAATCCAAACTCTCTTCCCTAGCTTAATTACTGTCCGCCAGCATACAAAAGAATTAGCACAGTTAATGAGCGATCTTCTTCTTAAGCACATAAATGATCCTTTATATCCCCTAGAAAGTGTTTACACCTTACCAGTCACTCTTATTAATCAATATAATCACTAACAAAAAAAGGCCTGAAAAATTAATTTCAGGCCTTTTGTGTTTCATATTTTATTATTTATCAATTACTGTAACATCGCCGCCTAATTGACGGATTTTTTCTTGGACACGATCATAGCCGCGCAAAATATTACCAGCATTAGAAATGACGGTTTCCCCATCTGCCATAAGACCAGCCAGCATTAAACAAGCTCCAGCTCGAATTTCACCAGCGCTAACATGTGCACCACGCAACTTAGGAGTTGGATGAACTAAAATAATATTATCTTCTACCCTAATGTCAGCGCCCATTTTTTGCA
This sequence comes from Lactobacillus hominis DSM 23910 = CRBIP 24.179, assembly GCF_000296835.1. Taxonomy (GTDB): domain Bacteria; phylum Bacillota; class Bacilli; order Lactobacillales; family Lactobacillaceae; genus Lactobacillus; species Lactobacillus hominis. The sequence continues at coordinate 198,490 of NZ_CAKE01000002.1, forward strand.
ATTCGGGAATATGACCCACACGTTTAGGATAAATATTATCGATTACTACACCTTCACCAGACTTAGCAGTAAGTAAAAGCGGCGTAATTGGCTGCTGCAAGTCAGTTGCAAAACCTGGATAAACATCAGTTTTTACCTGCACCATTTTCAAATCGCCAGCTGGATAAACATAAAGCGAATCTTCATCAGAATCAATAACAACTCCCATTTCTTCTACTTTGGCTAAGTACGAATCCAGGTGTTCTTCAATAATGTTATGAATTCTGATTCCATTACCAATGCAAGCTGCCAAAGAAACATAAGTACCAGCTTCAATTCGATCAGGAATAATAGTATGCGGAATCTGAGCCTTTAACTGTTCAACACCTTCAATTCTGATTGAATCAGTTCCTGCACCACGAATAGTTGCACCCATATTATTTAAAAATGTAGCTAAGTCAATAATTTCTGGTTCTTTAGCTGCATTTTCAATAATCGTTTGTCCTTGTGCAGTTACACTAGCCATAATAATATTCATCGTTGCTCCAACGGATGGCATTTTCAAATGGATTTTTGCTCCATGAAGACCATCTGCTGGCGCAGTAATTATTATTTGATCATTTTCATTTTTTACAGTAGCTCCTAAAGCTTCAAAACCTTTAATGTGTTGATCAATTGGACGAGGACCTATATCATCGCCACCTGGAAAGCCTACAACAGCTTTTCCAAAGCGACCAAGTAAAGCACCCATAAAATAATAAGATGCACGAAGAGACTTAATTTTTCCTGCTGGAAGTGGACTCATCTTAATCTTGTCGGGATTAATTTCTAAAGTCGTTTCATGGAAATTACATTTAACGTCCATTTCTGTAAGCAGGTCCATTAAGTTATCAACATCCGCAATTCTCGGCACAGCTTCTAACGTTACCGGGGTACGGGAAAGTATTGACGCTGGAATCAAAGCCACAGTAGAGTTCTTGGCTCCACCAATCCATACGTCGCCCTTTAAGGGCTTTCCGCCATGAATAATCATTTGTTTCATTGGGGAAACAATCCTTTTCATCTATTTGTAATATCAAAATGTATCACAAAATATAATATAGAAAAATCGACAAAAAAACAAGAGGATCAGTCTAGACCAGCCCTGCTTGTTATCAAATTTTAATCTTTTTTATTGGAATACATGTCTTTTTTGAAAATTAATCAAATTTTGATTCAGGCAAGTTACTTGCAGCTCCAATAAATGCTTTAAACAATCCTTCTGGACGTTGCGGACGACTCAAAAATTCCGGGTGATATTGAGCAGCAATAAAGAATTTATTCTTTGGCAATTCAATAATTTCTACCAAACGATTATCTGGCGAAACGCCTGAAAATACCATTCCTGCTTTTTCAAAAGCTTCACGATAATCATTGTTAAATTCATAACGGTGGCGGTGACGTTCTTGAATGACGTCTTGGTTGTCATAAGCTTTACGCGTCTTAGTGCCTTGCTTTAAGGCAGCTGGATAAAGTCCTAAACGTAAAGTTCCACCAATATCTTCGATATCACGCTTATCAGCCATAATATCAATGATATTATTTGGTGTCTTAGGATCAGCTTCAGCAGTATTAGCATCTTTTAAGCCTAAAACATTACGTGCAAATTCTACACTAGCCATTTGCATCCCTAAGCAAATTCCTAAAAATGGAATGTCGTTTTCGCGAGCATATTGAATTGCAGTAATCATGCCTTCAAGTCCGCGTGTTCCAAAACCACCTGGAACAATTAAACCGTCTGAACCCTTCATAATATCTGCAATATTATCTGGCGTAATATCTTCTGCTTGTACTTTATCGACCTCAATCTTAGTATTGTAAAGATATCCTGCATGCTGCAAAGCATCAGTTACTGAAATGTAAGCATCTTCTAATTCAACATACTTACCTACCAAAGTAATCTTAGTAGTATGCTTTAAGTTCTTAGCTCTTTCATCAAGCTTACTCCAAGCTGCCATATCAGCTTCAGGCTTGGGGCTTTTAAGATGAAGGAAATCACATACTAATTGATCCATGCCTTGCTTTTGGAAAGAAAGTGGAACATCAAATAATGAAGGTTCATCAATCGATTCAATGATTCTTTCTACAGGAACATCAGTAAAAGTAGAAATCTTATTCTTCAATTCTTGACCAACTGGCTTTTCAGCGCGAAGTACTAGCATATTAGGTTGAATACCAATACTGCGAAGTTCAGCAACTGAATGTTGAGTTGGTTTGGTCTTCATTTCATGAGCAGCATGCAAATAAGGCACTAATGTACAGTGGATGTACATTACATTTTCATCGCCAACTTCACGACGCATTTGACGAATTGCTTCCATGAATGGAGTTGATTCAATATCACCTACAGTACCACCAATTTCAGAAATAATTACATCAGAATCAGTAGTAAGTGCAGCACGCATGATCTTTTTCTTAATCATATCAGTGATATGCGGAATAACTTGAACAGTTGCTCCATGGTAATCGCCACGACGTTCTTTTTCAAGAACTTCTTTATAAATCTTACCGGTAGTAACATTAGAATATTTACTAGTTCTAACGTCTACAATTCTTTCATAGTGACCTAAGTCAAGGTCAGCTTCAGTACCATCATCAGTTACATATACTTCCCCGTGTTGATAAGGATTCATCGTACCTGGATCAATATTAATGTATGGATCGAATTTTTGCATCGTAACTTTTAAGCCACGATTTTTTAATAAACGTCCTAAACTTGAAGCGGTAATTCCTTTACCTAAAGATGATACAACCCCACCGGTTACAAAAATATACTTGGTCATGCCCTGCTTCCTTCCTATAGAAATAAAATCAAATAAAACAAAAAAAGCTCCCACTTGGGAGCTAAAATGCACGTAGAGTGCCCATACAAAATACTAAAGGGATTTTATCTCTTCGTCAAGTATTTTATTCGTCATCGTCATCTAAATCATCTTGATGAAGTTCTGATAATTGACCTTCAATACCGTCATCTAAATCATCGTCATCATTAGCATCATCTAAATCGTCATCATCTGAATATTCGTCATCATTATCTTCATCATCGATATCCAAATCATCGTCTTCTGGGTCATCAGAATCGTAGTCAATAATGTCATCATCATCAGAATCGCCAATAAAGGCATTAACTTTCTTATGGTGCTTTTTACGTGGTGCGTCTTCTTCATCTTCAGGGTGATTTACTTCTTCATCCACTGATTCAAATGGGAACCATGAACGTAATGCCCAAACATTATCACCCATAGAAATAAATTCGCCGTCAGTGTTTAAATCAGTATAAAATTGTGGTAAACGTTCACGGATCTCTTCATCACTCTTGCCCAAGAAACTTTGAACAGCGTTCACGATGTCAGCAAAGGCCATTCTCTTGCCGCTATCTTGCAAAATTGCTCGAGCAACTTCAATCATTGACAATTCGTCTTTATTTTGGCCCTTAAAATCATCTAAACCCACTAATGGCACGTCCTTTCACTTTAAATCTTTACCATTTTACTAAGCTTAATGGTAAAAATCAATCTTAATTGCATAGTTACCTACTAAGTATAGACCAGAAAAGAGATCATATTCAACATTTAGTTGCATATTCTCTCCGATTTCTCCAGAAAAATCCAATTTATTTGTAACGCTAGTTAAATCCATAATCTTAGAATGGGCAATAATACGACAGTTTTTCTTTTCACCAGGTTCAAATTTCATCATCGTATAATCGTTATCTTCGATTTTTCCACGTTGCATTACTAATTCTTTAGGCTTAATCAGCAATTTTACGGGCACATTACCGTTTTTATTTTCTTCTTGATAATTTACCCTGAAGCCATTATCAAGCTGCTCTATCGTCCCAAATCCAGTACGAGAAAAAGTTGCGCTTTGATCTTCCTGGGTAATTTTACTTGTTAGTTTTATTTTTATATTTTCCATTATACAATTATCCTCAAAAAGCCTTGCATAGCCATTTACTTGCATTATTGTTATAATCAATTTTAGTAAAGAAATAAAGAATTTTGTTTTTAGTAGACTAGAAAATATTATAAGAAAAATGGAAAAATTTCAAAGCAAACAATTAGATCACGAAAAAGTATTCCGCGATCCCGTACATACATATATTCATGTTAAAGATAAAGTGGTTTTTGACGTAATCAATGCCAAAGAATTTCAGCGCCTGCGTCGTATTAAGCAATTGGGGCCAGCAAGCTATGTTTTCCCAGGAGCCACTCACACGCGTTTTGAACATAACTTAGGCGTATATGAGTTAACGCGTCGCATTTGTAATATTTTTGAAGAAAAGTATCCTAGCGTCCATCCGGGCGACGGCTTATGGGATCCAAACGAAAGCTTGCTTGCACAATGCGCAGCATTACTTCACGATATTGGTCACGGTCCATATTCTCATACTTTTGAGCATTTATTTGATACCAACCATGAAAAAATGGGCCAAGAAATTATCACTGATAAAAATACCGAGATCAACAAAGCCTTGCGCCAAGTCAGCCCTAGCTTTCCTGAACTAGTTGCTAGCGTCATTGCAAAAACTTACCCTAATCCGCAAGTGGTCAAATTAATCTCCAGTCAAGCTGACGCCGACAGAATGGACTATTTATTAAGAGATGCCTACTTTACAGGCGTAACTTATGGTGCCTTCGATTTAACCAGAATTTTAGAAGTAATTAGACCATATCGCGATGGAATTTGTTTTACTTATAAGGGAATTCATGCTGTTGAGGACTATATAATCAGTCGCTATCAAATGTATCAACAAGTCTACTTTCACCGCGTAAATCGCTCAATGGAAGTAATCTTACACCATTTACTTCAACGTGCACAAAGACTTTATCAAGAAAACAAACTGCAAGTTACGCCTCAACTAGCTGCCTTTTTAGGAGAAAATTGGACTTTAAGTGATTATCTTAAGTTAGACGATGGGGTAATGGAAACCAACTTTTTATTGTGGAGTGAGTCCAGCGATCAAATTCTAGCTGATTTAGCCAATCGTTATCTATATCGTCACCCTCTAGAAAGTGTCAAAATTAACGAAGAAACTAAAAATTTGATCCCTAAACTAGATAAACTAATTGAGCAAGCTGGTTTTAATCCTAAATATTATACTGATACTAATTCCGCATTTGATGAACCATATGATGCTTATAAACCAACAGGCAAAAATGCTCACAGTCCAATCGAAATTATGCAAGAAGATGGGACTTTAGTTGAATTATCTGAGTTCAGCCCCTTAGTCAAGTCCTTAAATGGAACCTTACAAGGTGATGAAAGATTCTTCTTCCCAAAAACTATGGTTAAACAAAATAATGAACCACAAATTTTTGATCCTATTTATCAAGAGTTTCAAAAATATATCAGAAACAACGAATTGCATTATTTGAGAAGACCTAGCAAAAAATAAATAGTATTTTAAAAAGCCCGATTATTTTCGGACTTTTTTGTTTCTATATGCTTTTAAATAACAACTTGCTATATTGTTTGGGTAAATATTGAGTTTTATAATGATGCTGTATCATTAAGCACCTTCAATTTTATATATTGGAAGGGAATTTGAACCGTGTTAAATAAAAAGAATGCTAATAAAAAATTATCGGTTGGTATAGCTGCCGCTGCTTTAAGCACTTTAGTCTTACTCAATAATTCAGGACAAGTTAATGCAGCCACTAAAACCAACGTTTTAAATCAAGATCAAGCAGTACAAACTCAGACCGATAAAAATAATCCTAAAAAGGATTCTAATATTACTGTAGTTTCAAAAAATAAGAATCAGACTACTGTTACGACCAATGATAAAACAAACAGTCAAACTAAAACTTCTGATTCAGAATCTGCAGCTGATCAGCCTGTTGATTACTCAAATGATAAAATTCAAGAATGGAAAAATTGGAAAGTTCCAGATTTAACTGAAAAGCAAAAAGAAGAATTTAAAGACGCACTTCTCAATAATAAAAATGAGCTTTCTTCAGAACAGCTAAAAGCATTAGGTCTAGATAAAAACACTTATTTAGAAAATGGTGTGAAAGTTACAGTTAAAGCTAAATGGGATTTTAAATTATATTTAAATACAACAAAAGAAGGCAAGATTTATAAAGACATTGTCGGTGGTTCTTTTATTCCAGAACATAATGCTCATGGTGACATTGCAGGTGCAGATGACGTCGGCATATACCCTAATCCTATGGCACCATTTGACTTACTCTACAAATATGTTTCTATTCCTAAAGGCTTAAATCCAATTCTATTTATAATTCAAGACTATAAAGTTTATCCTGTTATTAACGGTAAAACTATTTATATTAACCAAGGCGATCCATTTTCTATAAATGAGGCCCAACGCGGGTTAGACCTTTCCCAGCAAAAAGCCAATATTAAGTCTTTAACCTTTGATAACAAAATTAATAAGCAAAATAATATCAATCCAGATACTTTAAGTAAAACCGTCGGAAATTACCCTGTTGCCATCGATATTACTTATGCTAACGGCACCGTTTCCGCCAACGTTAATGTTGTCGTGGTGAAACTTGAAGGAAAAACAATCACTAAAAATATTGGAGATAGCATCTCCACTGATCCTAGTCAATATTTAACCGGTTTACCTACTGGCTCTAAAATTGAATGGGCAAAAGATCAACCTTCTACAGCTAATGCAGGTACATTTTCTTTACCACTAATTGCTACATACCCAGACGGTAATCATGGTAAAACTGTAGCTACTTTAATTGTAAAAGCTCCAGATAATAAACCTGATCCTACACCAGTAATACCTGTTGATCCAATTCCTCAACCTCAACCAGAGCCTGCCCCTACTCCAGACGAGCCAACAGATGATAAAACTAACATTCCTAAACCATTACCAACTAAAGAGCCTACAAATCCTGCTCCTATTAAACAAGTTGCAAAACCAAAATCTAATTCACCAATGAAAGCTCAAAAGATAGAAAATGTAGCAATTTCAACTAAAAAATCTACTCATCAAGTTTTACTACAAGCTAAAGCTAAGACACAAACTCTTCTACCACAAACTGGCAGTAAAAATAATATCTTTTTAACTTTTTTGGGTGGTTTAATTACCGGCTTAATTGCTTTAGCAATGTTAACTATTAAACCTAATAAGAACAATTAAACAATAATTTCTAATGCAAAAAAGATCCTCTGTCGCTTAATGACAGAGGATCTTTTCGTTTATCTTCCTTTAGTTCTTAAATTTATTTGCTTCAAAACGTGTATCAAATAATGGACTAACTGGTTTATGTTCTTGAATAAATTTAATAGCTTGTCCCATTAATGGCCCCACAGAAACAATCTCTGCTTTATCTAATTGTTTTTCCTCAGGTTGATTAATAGAATCAGTTAAAATTAACTTCTTAATTGGAGAAGCATTCAAGCGATCTACAGCTGGACCAGATAAAACTGCATGCGTTGCTGAAGCATAAACTTCAGTAGCACCTGCATCAATTAAAGCTTGTGATGCCAAAGTAATTGTACCAGCAGTATCGATCATATCATCGATAATAATAGCACGCTTGCCTCGAACATCCCCAATAATGTTCATAACTTCAGCCACATTTGCCTTTGGACGACGTTTATCAACAATTGCAATTGGAGCTTTCAAGAATTCTGCTAACTTACGTGCACGCGTAACTCCACCATGATCAGGTGAAACAACGACGCAATCTTTTTCCAAATTATGACTTAAGAAGTAATCTGCTAATAATGGAGCCCCCATCAAGTTATCAACAGGGATATCGAAGAATCCTTGAATTTGAGGAGCGTGCAAGTCAAGTGACAATACACGATCTGCACCAGAAGTTTGGATCATATCAGCCACCAATTTTGCTGTAATTGGTTCACGTGCACGAGTCTTACGATCTTGACGAGCATAGCCATAATATGGCATTACTACATTAACTGTACGAGCTGAAGCACGTTTTACGGCATCAATCATAATCAACAATTCCATCAAATTGTCATTTACTGGAGCACTTGTGGATTGAATCAAATAAACATCCTTACCACGAACTGACTCGTCAATGTTAATTTGGATTTCTCCATCACTAAAACGTTTAACGCTGGACTTACCTAACTTTACACCTACAGCATCAGCAATTTTTTCAGCTAATGGCTTATTAGAATTAAGCGCAAAGAGTTTTATATTTTCGTCTAATTTAGACATAATTTCCTCCGCAAAAAAAGCTTACATATCAATTATTATAATAGCAAAAAAATGACCAAGATGCTTATATTTTGAAAAAAGAGTTGAATTTTTCAATCCAACTCTTTTAAATGCATTATCTAAATTATTCCCATTCTTTATCTTTTGATAAAGGAAGCTTGTGCCAGTAGTCTGGCTTATTAGTTTGACGGCCTCTAGCAATAGCCATGTCGTATTTATCGACATCTTTAGTAATGGTTGAATCAGCTGCCACAAATGCATGATCAGCAATATTAACTGGGGCAATAATAGTTGCACCTGCACCAATAAATGAATGATCACCAACATTTGTATGGAACTTCTTAACGCCGTCATAGTTAGAAAATATCGTACCACAGCCAATGTTAATATCCTTGCCCAAAGTAGCATCCCCAACATAAGTTAAGTGACCAACTTTAGTATCTTCACCAATTTCAGCTTTCTTAATTTCAACAAAGTTACCAATGTGAGCACCCTTGCGGATAATTGCTTGTGGACGAAGGTGTGAATTTGGACCGATATCAGTATTATCGTCCATTTCAGCTTCTTGAATAGTTGAAGAAGTGATGGTTACGTTATTGCCGATCTTGGAATCAACAATTCTTGAACCACTAGTGATGTAGCAATCGCTACCAATTTCAGTATTGCCCTTAATAACTACGTTACCTTCAATAACAGTATCGTTACCAATTTTTACATCGCTATCGATATAAGCAGTATCTGGATCAATAAATGAAACGCCATCACGCATATGTGCTTCGTTAATGCGTTTTTGCATAATCTTGGTTGCTTGAGCCAATGCAATGCGGTCGTTAACGCCTAAACTTTCGCTAAAGTCGCTCATTTCGTAAGCACCAACTTTTTTACCAGCTTTACGCATAATTTCTAAGACATCAGTTAAGTAGTATTCGCCTTGAGCATTATCATTACCAACTTGCTTTAAGGCGTCAAATAATTCTTTATTATTAAAGGCAAAAACGCCAGTATTAATTTCATCAACAGCTAATTCTTCAGCATTGCCATCTTTTTGTTCTACAATACGCAAAACATTGCCTGCATCGTCACGGATAATACGGCCATAACCAAATGGATTTGGAGCTTTAGCGGTCAAAACAGTTGCGCTATTACCGTCAGCAATGTGTTTTTCAAATAAATTATTGAAAGTTTCACTAGTAAATAATGGGGTATCTCCAGTTGCAACCAAAGTTACGCCATCTAGGTTTTCTAATAAATCTGCAGTAGCCATTACAGCATCGCCAGTACCCAATTGCTTTTCTTGGAAAGCAAAGTCTGATTGGCCAGCTAAAACGTCTTTTACCTTTTCAGCACCAGTACCCACAACGGTAATAATCTTATCAGCGTTAGTGCCCTTAGCTGCATCTACTACGTGCTCTACCATAGTTTTTCCACAAACCTTGTGCAAAACCTTGTAAAGCTTAGATTTCATTCTTGTGCCTTTACCTGCAGCTAAAATAACTACGTATTTATTCATTTGTATTTGATCCCCTTCAATTTTAACTAGCTATAAGTATAGCATTTTTAAAAGCGATCGAAATCAGTCTGCTCTAAAAAATTACCTGGTTCAACTTTAATTAGCTTTTTGTTTCGATCAACTTCAGTAATCTTAATTAAAGATTGATAATCGTCAACTACTTTTTGTGAAGCATACTTGGTCTCACACAAAACGCTCATGCCCACAACATGACAGTCAAATTCGTTAACTAATTCTTCCATTCCAGTTAACGTTCCGCCGCCTTTCATAAAGTCATCGACAATTAAAACGTTGGAGTCACTTGGAAGACTTCTTTTGGCTAATTCCATCTTTTCAACACGATCGCTTGATGAAGCAACATAATTTACAGAAATTGTTGCTCCTTCAGTAATTTTGGGACGTCTTCTCACCAAAACAAAGGGAACGTTCAAAAAGCGACTAACTGCTTGAGCAATAGCAATTCCCTTTGTCTCAACGGTCATCACATAGTCCACATTGCTATAAGCATATTTAGTAGCAATTAATTGACCAATTCGGCGTAAATCTTGTGGTGAGCCCAAAATATCTGATAGATAAACGAAATTTCCTGGCAAAATTCGATCTGGTTCTTCAATACGATCAGCAAGTTCAGTTAAATACTCGCGTGCATAATTTTTTCCAATAAAAGGAATGTAACGCACTCCTCCGGCAGCACCAGCAACTGTCTCTAAGATTCCGTCTTGGTTACTTGCCAGCGTTTGTTTTAAAATAGCAAGATCTTCAGAAATTGAGGACTTAGCTGCATCATAGCGCTCAGCAAAAAAAGGAAGCGCAATTAAAGTATGCGGTCTTGCTAATAAATATTTCACCATATCAACTAATCGTTCTGAACGTTTCATGAGTTTTACCTTTCTAACTTTCTTATTTCAAAGACTTATAATACTCTATAAACAAAAAAATCACTAGCATTTTTTACTAAAAGCTAGTGATTGTTCGGAAATATATTAAGTTTTTATCTACATCTCATCAAACTCGAGCTCAATGTTCTTAGTTAATAAATCTGTGTAACTGTATGAAACTCTCTCAAAGTTGTTTTGATCTTGATCTAAATCAACCACAAACACTGCTCTATAGGTCTTAGTCAAAGTTCCCTTACGACGGGTAACCTTCTTACGACCTGCTTGAGCTACTACTACTAAACTCTCACCCAAGTGAGAATCCAAATTCTGCTTAATTGCCGTTAAACTCATTGGCACTGGACGTCACTCCTTTATATACGAAGTGTATTTTATCACAAATTCTATATATTATCAAGAGTGGCTATGATTAACGGGCTTTCAATGCTTTAGCTAAACTGACAAATTGATTTAAAGTAAGTTCTTCAGGACGAACTTTTAAATCCAATCCTAAATTAGTAATAAATTGCTCGCGTTCATTTTTATCAGAAATAAAAGTTTTTAAATTATTAGATAAAGTTTTTCTGCGTTGAGCAAAAGCAATTTTTACAACATGATCAAAGAATTGATAATCATCAATATCTGGCTTTTGGGTAAGTGGCGTCAATGTAACTACAGCTGAATCAACTTTTGGTTGCGGCATAAATGAAGTATGCATAACTTCTAAATCAAAATTAACATGCATTCGCGATTGCACTGCCAAAGTCAAAGGACCATAGGCCTTGGTTTTTGGCTTAGCCGACAGGCGCTGCGCTACTTCTTTTTGCATCATTAAAGTTAGACTGACAAAATTTAGATCGCTTTTAATTAAATCAAAAATAATTGGCGTCGTAATGTAGTATGGCAAGTTAGCCACAATTTTAACCGGATTATTTAAATCCAAAAAATTGCCAGCATCTTCTTGAAAATTAGCTTTTAAAACATCCTTCATGACCAATTTAAATCTTTGATCTAGGGCTTGTCCGCCAATTGTTTGAGGTAATTCATTATGCAAAATTTCTGGTAAGTCTTGATCAACTTCATAAGCCAAAACTTTTGCCCCAGCTAGCAGCAATTGCTCAGTTAAAGAGCCTATTCCTGGCCCAATTTCAATGACTTGATCATCTTTTTGAATATCAGCTGCTTGTACAATTGCCTTAATTGTATTCAAATCTACCAAAAAATTTTGTCCTAAATTCTTTTTAGCATGCATAAAATAGCGATTGATAATTGCTTGCGTTCTAACTGGCGAACCAATTGCAATATTATTGGACATGACTAACAGCCTCCTTAAGTTGCTCATAACTGATGCCAAACATATTTAAGCGACGCAGAAATTGCTTCGCATTACCATAGCCAATTCCTAACTCAATGCCAACTTTTTCACGCAATTTTCTAGCACCTGATCCCATGCCTAAGCCTAAAGACATGTATTGCATATGACTAATCTGCGTTTTTGCTTGTTTAACTTCATGAAGATCAGACAATGCTCGCTCTAGCGCTTTTTTAGAAGCATGCTCTACGCCTAGGCTATTGCCTCTTTTAGTAGGCTCGCCTTCTTTACGCGTAATAAAAGCTTGCTTAGCGTTAGGAACAGCTTTAGTTACAAGCTTTCTAATTCTTTCTCCATTATAGTCCGGATCCGTAAAAACAATAATCTCACGGTTTTGAGAAAGTTTAGCTACTTGGTCTAAAGTTTCTTGCGATACTTCTGAGCCATTAGTTTCAATTGTTTCTATTCCAGGAAAAAACTGTTTTAGTCTTTTGGTATCATCGCGTCCTTCAACAACAATGACGGCATTAAAGTGTTTATTATTTGATTCCATATATTTTCATCGCGTTTTCATAAGTATGCTCTGCTACTTCTTGTACACTAGTATCTCTTAAGTCTGCAATTGCTTGCGCAACATAGCGTACATAGCCTGTTTCATTTTGTTTTCCTCGATAAGGCTTAGGGGTTAAATATGGCGCATCAGTCTCAATTAGCATCCGATCCCAAGGCACTACTTTTGCAGATGCATGTACATCGGTCGCCTTAGTAAAAGAAACTACTCCTGAAAAAGAAACCATCATTCCTAAATCAAGGAATTTTTTCAACCATTCAGGATCACCATTAAAGTTATGAATGATTCCACCATATTCACCAACTTTACTGTCTTTTAAAATCCGATAAGTATCTTCAAAAGCATCTCGAGTATGGATATTCACGGGCATTTTCAAATCATGAGCAATCTCTAATTGCTGGGCGAATACTTTTTGCTGCACATCGTGTGGAGATTCATCCCAATAATAATCAAGACCAATTTCACCTAAGGCAACGCTTTTATCCATTTGCAGTTGCTCAATCAATTTATCTTGAGCTTTTTGATCAAAATCTTTAGCTACATCAGGACAATAACCAACAATTGCATACAAATTATCAAATCGCTGACTTAAATCCATTGCTCTTTCATTGAATTCAGAATCTTGCCCTGCAACTGCTGCCTTAGTTACACAAAGCTTGCGCGCTCTATCTAAATAAAATTCTTCTTTTCCTCGAAATGGCTCATCATTTAAGTGCGTATGTGAATCGAAAATTTCCATTAGCCTAATTCAGCCCCAACTTCATGCTCATCGCCTACAATAGCTAATTTGACTTGACCATCTTTTTCACTAGATAAAAGCATACCCTGACTTTCATGACCTAGCATTTTACGTGGCTTCAAGTTAGTTACTGCTAATACCTTTTTATCTAATAGTTCACTTGCATCTGGATAAAATTTACGAATACCACTCAAAATTTGGCGCTCATTACCATCACCAAAGTCTAGCTTAAACATTAAAAGCTTGCTTGAACCCTTTACTGGTTCAACAGATAAAATTTGACCTACTTGAATTTTTACTTTGTCAAAGTCATCAATCGTAATGTGCTTTTCTTCTTTTTGCTGACTTCTAGTTTTTTTCTTTGGCTTTGCCTTCTTCATTTCTTCCTTAATATACTTAACTTCAATATCATTCTTAAGTCTTGGGAAGATTGGTGTTGGCTTTTCAGTTACTTTAATATTCCAGTCAAAAGCACCAAATTCAAGTTTCTTTTGATCTTCATTATTCCAATCAAGGCCAAGTTGTTCAAACATCTTAACTGGGCTTTGGGTCATTACTGGTGCAATTAAAATGGCAACTAAACGAAGGCTCTCTGCTAAATTAGACATTACTTTAGATAATTCTTCGCTCTTACCTTCTTTATTCAAAGTCCAAGGAGTAGTCTCATCAATATATTTATTTGCACGAGAAATAAGCTTCCAAACACTATCTAGAGCTTGAGAAAAGTGGAGAGCGTCCATTTGCTTTTGATATTCGGCAATTGTTTCCTTAGCTGTCTTAATTAGGTCTTGAGCAAATTCATCTTGGTCTGCTGCAATTGGTGCAACGTGACCATCTTGGTATTGGTTAATCATTGAAACAGTTCTATTTAGCAAGTTGCCTAAATCATTAGCCAAATCAAAGTTAACTCTCTCAACGAAATCCTCAGGAGTAAAGATACCATCTGATCCAAATGGAATTGCACGCATCAAGTAGTAACGAAGCGCATCTAATCCATAACGCTTGACAATCATTTCAGGGTAAACAGCATTACCTTTAGACTTAGACATCTTGCCGTCTCTCATAAGTACCCAGCCATGACCAAAAATTTGCTTAGGAAGCGGCAAATCAAGAGCCATCAACATAATTGGCCAGTAAATAGTATGGAAACGAACAATTTCTTTACCTACCAAATGAACATCAGCAGGCCAATATTTCTTAAAGAGCGAATCATCGTCTGAACCATAACCTAAAGCTGTAATATAGTTAGAAAGTGCATCAATCCAAACATAAACTACGTGTTTAGGGTCACTAGGTACAGGAATTCCCCAGTCAACTGTTGTACGAGTTACTGACAAGTCTTCTAGACCTGGTTTGATAAAATTATTTACCATTTCTTTTTCACGAGAGTGTGGCAAGATAAAGTCAGGATGATCTTTATAATATTGAAGCAAACGATCAGCGTACTTGCTCATTCTAAAAAAGTATGAAGGTTCCTTAACTAAACGTACCTCATGACCTGATGGAGCTTTTCCGCCAATAACGTTACCATCATCATCTTTATATACTTCGGCAAGTTGTGATTCAGTAAAGTATTCTTCATCTTCAACTGAATACCAGCCAGTATATTCACCTAAATAAATATCGCCTTGTTTTAACAACTTTTCAAAAATCTTTTGCACAGCCTTAACGTGGTCTTCATCAGTTGTTCTAATAAAACGATCATAAGAAACATCTAACATCTTCCACAAATCTTTGTAAGAAGCTGCCATTTTATCTACAAATTCTTGTGGTTTAATACCTTGTGCTTCGGCCTTTTGTTCAATCTTCAAACCATGTTCATCAGTACCTGTTAAAAAGAAGGTATCAAAACCGCGAGATTTTTTGTAGCGAGTCATTGCATCAGCAGCAATAGTAGTATAAGCATTACCGATAGTTAATTTCCCAGATGGATAATAAATGGGCGTTGTAATATAAAATGTTTTCTTTTCTGCCATAATTTTCTGCTCCCTCATTGTTTTATTGCTAGTATATCATAGCATTCCAGCAAGCGAAGATGGACACAAAAAAGAGAATCGCTTGATTCTCTTTTTTGATTAAATGTTTAGTTAGTTTTTCGCGGCTTCAAACAATCGCTTCATAGACGCTCGATCAAGTGCTCCTTTAACGATATTGTTAGTCACTTTGCTTGATAAAATTTCTGGAACGATACCAATTGTTGCAGCTAATGCAAAAATTATTGCATTAATCAAACTGCCTCTAGTTATATCGCTAACTAGTAAGACAAATGGCAAGATAAAAATACTTGTCATCAATAAAATTTTAACAATATCTTTAATGCCAATATCTAAAACAGATTGTTTAATTTCATTTTTTGAAACATCTTGTGCCAATCTGCCAAATGCACTACGGTTGCCACGAGCAAAGACAATTCCTACTCCAGTTCCAGCAACTACGCTAGTGCCTTGAAAAGCAATATTTGGATAGTCTAGATAATGATCATTTATTTGAACATTGGGCTTTTTAAAAGCATTCTTGCTCACTGGTTTAGCTTGTCCAGTCAAAGAACTAGATGAGCAATATAAATTATTTGTTTCAATTAGACGCATATCAGCTGGCACAACATCGCCTGCTTTAAGATAAACAAGATCACCATCAACTAGGTTTTGCGTTGCTAAAACTTGTTTTTCATCATCTCTACGCACACTAATTTTATGGTCAGTACGATCTAATAAAGTTTCGATTTCACTATTAGTTCGCATCTTTTGCACAAAATTCATTAAAGTAACTAAAACTGCAAGAGTTAATGCAATTGCTGTAATACTTAAATCCTTTTGAGAAGTAACAAAAAGATAATTAGTGAAAAAAGAAATAACAGAGATTGCTAATAAAACAAAGACAAATGGCGTCAGCAACGATTCAATTAACAAATGAAATGTCTGATTGCCTTTTTTTATTGTGATTTCATTATTACCATGAGCTTGCAATCTTTGAGAAGCTTCTTTACTTGGTAATCCACTAGTTGAAGTTTTAAGGCGTTGTAATGTAGCGAATTTTTCTTCTTGCGCAATTCGACAAACTAACTTCATGTCTGCAGTTATTTTCTTGTCGGAGTTGGTAAATCTGAGCATTTTCAACATCCTTTCATCAAAAACTAGCAAACAAACGAAAAAAGACCGATGCAAAAACTGCATTGGTCTTTTTTAAGCGATCTATATACTCGTCGTTCAGTTTTAACACTACGTGACGTAAGGTTACAAAAATGTAACTAGCTGGCTGGGGAGGGCCTTATATCGACGATCCCTGTTTGACCCGTTGGCATCTCTGGATGTTGCTGGGCGACAGCATGTGTTCACGTAGGAGTCTCACCTAACAGTTTATTTGCTTTACTTATTTAATTTCTATAATTACTTTATAGAGATTTTTTCAATTAGTCAAGGACTTAATTTAATTTTTTATTTTCCAGTGTTCATACCACGTAAATGCACCTGTCGCAATAATTGCAATCACAATTCCCCAAACCAAGTTTACGCTTTGGGGATGATTAATTTTTTGCATCTGCTGACTCGTTAATGTGTTTTTATCGCCAGGAAAATTATATTTTTGATCAATTAATGTCGTACAAGCATTAACTACTGAGCGAATACCTTTATTAAAAGTTGCATTTTTCTTACTGCGTAAATCTTTTCCAGCATAACGAATAATATTGGCCACTTGCGTTTGCGATAAAACTTTTTGCAGACTTTTACCAGCTAAAATCTGAACATTCTTGCGATCATTTTGGCTATGGCCTGTGGCAATAATTACCTGCTTAGAACTTGGCTTAAGCTGCTTAATTTGATCATCGTTTTTAACCGAAACTAAAATCACCTCAGGCTTAGCTTTAGTTTTACGATAATAACTATTTTTTGTTTCTACTAGCTGGCGCGTTTGAGAATTATAAAAATGCAGCGGATCTTTTACGCTAGCATTGCTCATAGACATTCCAAGTAAGCAAATAGGCAATAAAAATAGCAAAAATATTTTATTCTTCATTCGCATTTTCAGCCTTTTTCAAATGATCTTCCAAACTTTGAACATACTTGCGCTCTAAACGAACTTGCTCAATGGCGACGCCCTTTTCACGCAACAACTTCAAAGCTAACGGATTATCATGATAGTCATAATAATAGTTAATCTTTTTAATTCCAGCCTGCACTAAGCATTTGCTGCAATTAAAACATGGAAAATAAGTAACATAAATTTCAGTACCTTCAGTTGAAATGCCGTTTTTTGCGCATTGAATCAAAGCATTCATTTCGGAATGAATTGTACGCACGCAATGTCCATCAACCATTAAATGTCCTACATCATCGCAATGTGGCTGACCAGAAACGCTACCGTTATATCCCGTAGCAATCATGCGATCATCTTTAACTAAGACGCTGCCAACTAGTGCACGATCGCATGTTGAACGCTGCGAAATAACTAGCGCTTGCATCATAAAATATTGTTTCCAAGGAATTCTATCGCGTGACATGATAACCCTCTACTTACGATCGAAATAATTCAAACCAATAGCTTCACGAACTTGACTTAAAGTTTCATTAGCAACTTCGTTAGCCTTTTTTGAGCCTTCCAATAACATTTCATAAACTGCATCTTCATCTTGAGCAAATTTTTCACGACGCTCTCTAATTGGAGCAAGTTCATTTTCTAAGACCTTGTTCAAATAGCGCTTAATCTTAACGTCGCCTAAACCGCCTTTTTGATATTGAGCTTTAAGTTCGGCCACTTTATCTTTATCTGGATCAAAAACATCAAGATAAGTAAAGACGGTGTTACCTTCAACTTTACCAGGATCTTCAACATGAATATGATCTGGATCAGTATACATTGACATTACTTTCTTTTGGACCGTCTTAGCATCATCAGCAAGGTAAATTGCATTACCCAAAGATTTAGACATCTTCGCATTGCCATCAAGTCCTGGAAGACGCCCCTGTCCCTTAGCTGGGAAATAGCCTTTCGGTTCAACTAACACGTTACAATCATAAACACGATTGAAAGTACGTACAATTTCACGCGTTTGTTCGAGCATTGGTTCTTGATCATCGCCTACTGGAACAATCGTTGCTTTAAATGCAGTAATATCAGCAGCTTGTGAAACTGGGTAGTTCAAAAAGCCAACTGGAATTGAATCTTTAAAATTCTTTTGTTTTATTTCAGTTTTTACGGTTGGATTTCTTTCAAGACGAGCAACTGTAACTAAATCCATATAATAAGCAGTTAATTCAAATAAAGCTGGAATTTGTGATTGTACAAAAATCGTTGCTTTACTTGGGTCAATGCCAACAGCCAAATAATCCAATGCTACTTGAATCAAGCTATTACGGATTTTTTCTGGATCACGAGCATTATCTGTTAATGCTTGAGTATCCGCAATCATAATGTAAGGCTCATATTTACCTTCATTTTGAAGTTTCACACGATTTTTCAAAGAACCAATATAGTGTCCAATGTGAAGCTTGCCTGTTGGACGATCACCAGTTAATAAAATTTCTTTTGCCATAATTTTCTCCTTGAATAATTTTCATTCTAAATAAAGCACTAATATACCTGCTATTCTAGCAAAAATCCTGCTTTGTTCAAAACTCATCAATTATTGTTAAAATGAAATTGAATCAAGTAATATTTTTCGAGGCCGAATCATGTGCAATCACTACCAATTACCTACTCTTCAAGAAATTAAACAATATTTAAAAGGAGAACTTAACTTACCGCTAGTTAAACCTAAGTTTGACGCTAATCTTTTCGATAAACCTTCAGAAATTTATCCTAAAAAAACAGCTCTTATCTTGCTTTATCAAAATAATGAATTGCAACTAGTACCTAAAAGTTGGGGTTACCCCAGTCCATACAAAAATAAGCAAGTGATCTTTAATGCTAGAATTGAGCGATTTTACGAAGCAAAAAAGTCAATGTGGGACGAATCTTTTGCTCGCAAGCGGTGTATTATTTTAGCTAGTCAATTTTTTGAAACAGGTAAAAAAACTTATACTACACTCCAAAACAAAACTTATCATGAACAATTTGCTTTTAAACAAGCTAACACTCCAATTACAATGATTGCTGGAATTTATGATCAAGAAAATTTTGCTATGGTTACAACTAAGCCTAACTCAATAATGGCACCAATTCATGATCGCATGCCACTAGTTATCACTCAAGATGAATTGCGCAGATGGCTTTTTCAAAACTTTACATCTTTAATTGACCGCACAGACTTTAACTTAGTTCGCACTCAGTTGCCAGAAAGAAAATAAAAATGCTATAATTAAATCGTTATGCGGGTATAGTTTAATGGTAAAACACCAGCTTCCCAAGCTGGGGATGCGGGTTCGATTCACGCTATCCGCTTATTGAAAAAGACGAGCATTTTGCTCGTCTTTTTTCGTATTAATATTTAAATTAACAAAATTGCAAATATTCCATTTAAAATTGCTAAATACATCGGAATCCATAAAGATTGCGAATACAGATAACTCCAAGCTAGCGTCATGCCTATAATGGCATCAATTATGAATAATGATAAGGAGCATTGGAAATTAAGTACGCTAAAGAATAATCCCGAACAAATAATTCCCAATATTCCAGTTATCAAGCTATCTTTTCTAAAACCATAATTAAAGAAAAAACCAACTGTTAAAAATTGCTGCAGCACTGGCAAAATAAAACCGTGAGAAAAAATCAAAAACCAAAATAAAGGCGTTGAATCTTTTTTAGCGTATACCATCTGATATCTAGTCAGTGGAATTCGACCTTTAGCTTGCAAATATGCAATAAAAATACGACTAGCAATGACTAAGATCGTCATCCCTAAAATAAAACCATAATCGCCTAAAAAAGAAAGTGAAAAAGCAGGTTTAAAGTAGCGACTTTTCTCACGATTAAAGCGCCTGATATAAAATAGCAAAACAACGGCGCTAAAGAGAACGAAAAAGACCACTCCAACCAAATGCACTTTAGAGCCTAAAACGCTTAATGATTTTAGCCCGAAAACTAAAAGATATAAAACTATATAAACCCCATATCTAATTAAATTTCCCTGCATCGATGTAGGTGCATTTGTATTCACTAACTCCACTCCCCTTAAGACTTTGAATCCTTTTGATTATACCAAAAATCAGCCCTAAGAGTTTATTTTTTGAGTAAAATGTTATTTATTTCGCTGAGCCTTAATAATTGAGCCGCAATAATTATTTGATCGCCATTATAGCCTTCCACAAAGCCATAAATATCAGCTTGATATTCATCTTGAGAATTTAAAAGCTTTAATTGCACGCTTACCGGATAATGATCAAGATAAGCTTTAGCTAAAACTTCGCTTATTTGTTCAATCGTCATAGTTGGGCGCTTTTGATAAACAATAGCTTTTTTAGCATTATCTTGATTAATTTTGGCTGTATGATCGCTAAGATAATAACCAGCCCATTTTTTCATCCCTCGATCTTGATAATTTTTAAAAAAGTTTTCTATCCGCTCATCAAAGTCTTTACTCATACGCATTACCGCCATTGTGACCACCAACTAGATTACTGCGTTCAATCGCAGTGGCACCTGGCAGTAAGCTTGACGCTTTCACTAAGCTAGTAAAGCCATAATTGTGTCGAACTGAATCCACGATTCTATCGAATTTAAATTGCTTAATCTGACTCTCAACTGATGAAAATAATGATAATTGTTGCTCAGTATCAGGAATTAATTTACCAAAATCAACACCAATTTCTCTTACTGTTTCTCCTTGCCACTTTTTACGAAATAAGGCAATTAATTCAGTCGTTAATTCTTTGTTGCTATTAGTTGGACTAATCGTTTCGCTTTTTACGAAACCGCCACGATGATCGTTAAATGCTCTCTGCTTTAACGAATAGCCAATAAATAAAGTAATTCTTTTTGTTTGAAAATGGTGTGCCCTAATTCTAGCAGCAACTTGTTCACCAATTTCTCTAATTACGATCTCTATTTCTCTTTGATTAGTATAATCTCGAGCTAAGACTTGCGAATTTGAGTAACTTTTACTTTTGGGGTGGTATTTTTGACTAATAATGCTGCGATCAACACCCCAACTCATGGCAAATAATTGATCGCCAATGATACCAAATTCGCGATGCAATAAAGTCGGATCGCTATGAGCAAGCTCATACATATTGTTAATACCGATTCTTCTCAAATGATCAGCAGTTCGCGTATTAATGCCCCAAACATCTTCTAAATTTTTGATTTTCCAAACTGTATCGGGAACTTCAACATAGTGCCAAAAGTCAATCATTGATAAACGATGCTTAGCAGAAATATCCATAGCTAATTTAGCTAAAAGTGGATTTTCGCCAATACCGCAAGTGGTATATAGGCCTAAAGTATCATGGATTTCTTTTTGAATTTTTCGCGCTACTTCATAAGGTTCTTTGCCAAACAAATGCCAAGACTTAGTCATATCCAGCATACTTTCATCAATAGAATATGTATGCAAGTCCTCTGGTGCACAATATTTTAAAAAAATTTCTTTAATTTGCATCGCCTTTTTGATGTACAGATTCATATGCGGATCAACGCGATATAAGCCTGGCGTCTTTTCTTTAGGCGGTAAATTTCTTTGTCTCATTACATTTTTTAGACCGTATTTTTTCTTAGCTAAGGGCGAAGACGCCATTATCAAACCGCCGTTAGTATTTTCCTGGCGCGATATTACGCATAAAGCAGTGGTCATTGGGTTTAATCCCCGACTAATGCACTCGCAGCTAGCATAAAAGGATTTATTATCAATCATAAAAATTAATCGTTTCGGTTCATAGCGATAGTCATACATGATTATTCCTTCTTTCGAACGTGTGTTCGTAATAAATCTTAAACTAATTTAGAATCACTTTCAAGAAAAAAATCCATTTTCATTTGACAGCGTTTTCACACTTGATTAGCATATAGAATTGTAAAGGAGTGATTTTATATGAATCTAATCGCAATCGATATCGGTGGCACAACTATCAAGTTTGCTACTTGGCAAAACAATGAATTACACAAGGAATTTTCAATTGATACTCCAAAGGATTTAAATACTTTTTATGAAGAATTAACTGATGGAGTTAACGAATTAAAAGAAAAAGTAAATGCTCAGGGCGTAGCAATTTCTTCTCCTGGTGCAGTTAACAAAAAAACTGGCGTCATTGAAGGAGCTAGCGCTTTGCCTTATATTCACAACTTCGAAATTGTACCGGAATTAGAAAAACGCTTTGACTTGCCAATAAGTATTGAAAATGATGCAAATTGTGCTGCTTTAGGCGAATTAGCTGACGGAGCTGGCAAAGGCTGCAATAGCTTAGCATTTTTTGTAATCGGAACTGGCATTGGTGGCAGTATCATTATCAACAATAAAATTTGGCATGGCGCCCATCTTTATGGCGGTGAATTCGGCTATATGCTAATTGATGGTAAACAGTTAAGTGCCATTGCCTCTCCTGTGGCAATGGCTAAGCGCTATAACGAACAAACTGGCAAAAATTTTGATGGCAAAACTGTCTTTACTTTAGCTGATAATGGCGACCCTATTGCTACCAAAGAAAGAGATATTATGCTGCATGCCTTAGCTAGTGCAATTTTTAATATTCAACATAGTTTTGACCCAGAAAAAATTGTACTCGGAGGCGGCATTTCAAATAATCCAGAATTAGTTCCTCTAATCAACGATGAAATTGATCGCATTCGTCACAACTTTGATATCGCTACTTTAAAACCAGAAATTAGCGTTTGTGAATTAAAAGCTAATGCCAACTTGCGCGGAGCAATTGCTGATTTTGAAAATGAGCACTGTAACTAATTTAAGTAAATAATTTGTCTTAAAAGCTTGATTTTTCAAGCTTTTTTCTTTGCATTTTATAAAAGTATAGCTTTTTATTTAAAAACTATTTATTTTTATAAAAACTAATTCTATAATTAAAGCGTAAAATTATGAAAGCACTTACATAGGAGGATATAGATAATGAACAGTAATCGTAAATTACCAGCCAACTTTTTCTGGGGTAACTCAGTTTCTAGTATGCAAACTGAAGGTGCTTGGAACGAAGATGGTAAAGGCTTATCCGTTTACGATGTCCGTCCTGCTACTGAAAACACTACTGATTGGCATGTAGCTATTGATGAATATCACAGATACGATGAAGACTTAGACTTAATGAAAGAAATGAACATGAACATGTACCGGATTCAAATATCCTGGTCACGTGTTTGTCCTGATGGAGACGGCAAATTCAATGAAAAAGGGATTGCCTTTTATGATCGCTTAGTTGATGCCATGCTCAAGCGCGGCATTGAGCCAATGATCTGTCTTTATCACTTCGATATGCCACTGCATTTAGCTAAAGAATATAACGGATTTATGTCACGCCACGTCGTTGATGCATTTGTTCGTTTTGGTAAAAAGATGATTGACCACTTTAGCGACCGCGTTAAATATTGGATCGTCTTTAACGAACATAACCTTTACTTCCAAGACGAAGCTTTCCAAATTTCAGGATACGAAAAAGGCGATAAGACTTTAGACGATATGTACACTATTTTCCATCACACAATGATGTCGCATATTCGCCTAGCAAATTATATTCATGAAAAATATGACGATGTTAAAATCGGCGGCATGCTTGCTTACGCTCAAATCTATCCTGAAACTTGTCAGCCAAGCGATATCTTTGCAGCTAAGCAAGCCCAAGAATTCTTAGATTTTAATATTTATGACGCTGACACTGGACGTGGCTACTCCCCTCAAGTCATGCAATATGTCAAAGATCACAATATTAAAATGGATATTACCGACGAAGATTTGGAAGAAATGAAAAAAGCTAAAGCTGACTTTTTAGCATTTTCTTACTACTCTTCAAATGTATTAGATTCTAATAAGATTCCAGAAAATACTGCACCTAATCGCTACTTAAATGATGCAACGGTAGAAAACAAGTTTCTTAAAACTAATGACTGGGGCTGGTCAATTGATCCTCTTGGCTTTAGAAATGCAATTACTACTATGTACGATCGCTACCACATTCCAGTCTTTCCAATTGAAAACGGAATTGGCTTAAAAGAAACCTGGGATGGCAAGCACATGATCGAAGATGATGAGCGAATTGCTTACCACCGCGATCATATCAAAGCCTTGAAAGATGCTGTATTTATCGACGGTGCAAAAGTACTAGGCTACTTAGGCTGGGGCTTAATTGATATTCCAAGCTCACATGCCGATGTTGAAAAGCGCTACGGCGCAGTTTATGTCAACCGCACTAATCACGATCTTAAAGACTTAAAACGCGTACCAAAGAAGTCATTTTATTGGTTCCAAAAAGTCTTGAAAGACAATGGCGATGAATTGTAAAAACTAACTTACAAAAACTGCTGAATAAAATAAAAAACAATTATTTTTAAAATTTTCACAAAAATAATTGTTCCGGAACAAAAAAATAGTGTATAATGAAAGTGCTTTCAAAGGGAAGAAAGTACATACATTTATTAAAATAGATAAACACTTTTATGATTATTAAAGGGAGATAATTATTATGGCAGAAAAAACTATTATGTTAGCATGTGCAGCTGGTATGTCAACTTCATTACTTGTTTCAAAGATGCAAAACGCAGCCAAAGCTGAAGGCAAGGACTACAAGATCTTTGCTACTGCAGCTTCAGGTATTCAAGACGAATTAGATAAAGATCACCCAGACGTATTAATGCTCGGACCTCAAGTTCAATACATGAAAGATAGCGTTCAAAAAATGACTGATGCCGCAGGTATTCCATTAGCAGTTATTAACATGCAGGATTACGGTATGATGAACGGTGAAAAAGTTCTTCACACCGCAATGGAATTAATGGGTGAAAAATAATCGATATAAACTTTAAGAGATGCTGTAGACACGAAAAACAATGTCTCCAGCATTTTTTATTTCAAAAACACTACAAAATATAAGGAGTTCATCAAAATGGCAGAAGAAAATAGTCAAAACATGGAAGTCGTAATGGGAATTATTATGCAAGCTGGTAATGGTAAAGCTGCTGCAATGCAAGCCATTCAAGCTGCAAAGAAAGGCGACTTTAAAAAAGCAGATGAATTTATTCACCAAGCAAACGAAGCTTTAGTAAATGCTCACAACGTTCAAACTGACATGCTTACTAAAGAAGCTCAAGGCCACCATGTAAAAGTTGATTTATACATGGTTCACGCCCAAGACCACCTAATGACTGCAATTACCTTTATCGATTTGGCAAAAGAAGTTGTTGACGTTTACAAAAAGATGGATGAAGAAAAATAATTATGCACGAAGCAAAATACTTAAAAGTTGCTCGGATAGTTCAAAATAGAATCAAGGATGGGACTTATAAAACTCAAACTCCCCTTCCTGATCAAGAGGCCCTCGCAAAGGAACTCGGCGTCAGTCGGTTGACTGTAAAAAAAGCGCTAGATGGTCTGGAGCGCAAGGGCCTTGTTTATAAGCAATCGGGTTTAGGAACTTTTGTCTTAGGCGATATCCCCATTAAAGAGTCCAATGATGCAGCCGCAAATGGCTTTTTCGGACTTCAAGAAGAACTGGGCCGAGATCATATTTCTAGCGAAGTATTGCATTTCACAATCGATTTTCCTGATGAGAATATTCAAAAAAATCTACGCATCAAAAATAATGAACCTGTTTACAATATTTTGCGCCTGCGTCGCTATGATAAAAAGCCTTTTATCTTAGAGCATACTTATATGCCTGTAAAATTAGTTCCTAACCTTGATTACGTGATTTTGAATGACTCAATTTACGAGTATCTACACAAACAGTTAAAACTAAAATTTAGCGTTGCTTATCGAAAAATAAAAGCGGCTAAAGCTGATCAATGGGATCAAGAATTTTTAAAAGCTAAAAAAGACGATCTTATTTTAGAATTAGAACAAATTATCTGGCTATCTAATGGTCAGCCTATTGAATACTCTACTAGTCGCAATCGATTCAATGAACGAAATTATGTTGTTTTAGAAACAAAGAGTTTTTAATAATTAGCAAGGAGAAATTATGACCTTACCAAAGAATTTTATGTGGGGCGGAGCCAGTGCTGCTAACCAATACGAAGGCGGTTTTGACGAAGGTGGCAAAGGTTTAAATGCCATTGACGTTTTGACAAACGGCTCAGCTACTGAACCTCGAAAAGTTACTTGGAAAAAAGATGATGGTGAAACTGGGACAACAGACTTAGTTTGGGGTAAAAAATTTGCTTTGCCAAAAAGAGCTGTTCCTCAATTAGTTGATGGCTACTACTACCCTAGCCACCAAGGAACTGATTTTTACCACCACTACCAAGAAGATATTAAATATATGGCACAAATGGGCTTTAACGTCTTTCGCTTGTCGCTAAATTGGTCGCGTATTTTGTCAAATGGTGATGATGAAACACCAAATCAAGAAGGATTAGAGTTTTACGATAAAGTATTCGCTGAATGCGCAAAATATGGCATTGAGCCACTGGTAACCTTATCGCACTATGAAACTCCCCTATCTTTAATTCAACGCTTTGGTGGCTGGAAAGATCGCCATTTAATCGATGCCTTTACCCACTATGCTGAAATCGTAATGAAGCATTACAAAGGCAAAGTCCGTTACTGGTTAACTTTTAACGAAATTAACGCAATGGATATGGCGCCTTACATGGGTGGCGGATTAATTGACGATAGCGAGCAAAATCGCGCTCAAGGAGCTCATAATCAATTCGTAGCTAGCTCTAAAGTAGTTAAATTGGCTCACGAAATTGACTCTAATAACCAAGTTGGCATGATGCTAGCTTACAGCGCTCTTTATCCATATACTTGCGATCCTGCAGATCAAGTTAAAGTAATGCAGGCTAAGCAAGAGATGCTCTTTTATAGCGACGTTCAAGCTGGCGGCCGCTATCCAGATTATCGCTTAAAGCAATATGAACGCGATGGCGTCAAGTTAGATGACAAACCTGAAGATTATGACTTAATTAAGAACTATCCAGTCGACTTTTTAAGTTTTTCTTGCTACACATCTAACGTCTTAACTACCCATCATAAAGAAGCTGAGGCCTCAGGAAACGTTTCTGCAGGTGGCGTAGTTAATCCATACCTAGAAAGTAATGCCTGGGGCTGGGCAACTGATCCTGATGTTTTACGCATTGCCTTAAATGATCTTTGGGATCGTTACCACAAGCCATTATTTATCGTAGAAAACGGCTTAGGCTGGGATGACAAATTAGAAGAAGATCATAGCATTCATGATGACTACCGTATTAAATATTTACGCTCTCAAATTAAGTCAATGGAGCAAGCAGTGAATATCGACGGCGTTGATCTAATGGGCTACACCATGTGGTCAGCAATTGATTTAGTATCTAATGGCACTGGCGAAATGAAGAAACGCTATGGCTTTGTTTATGTTGATCGTGACGATCGTGGCAACGGATCCTTAAAGAGATATCCTAAGGATTCATTTAACTGGTACAAAAAAGTTATCGCTTCCAATGGAAAAGACTTAGACTAATTGCAAAAATAAGTTTAAAATAGATACGAAAACTCACATCACGAAAAGAGATCTAACTATACCGTTAGATCTCTTTTTGTCACTAATTAAACTTTATATAATTTTATCTGGACTTTGATTGATAAACTTGACGTTTTTATAATTATAAACCAACTTGGCTAAATCAAATACTTCACCATTTGCTAAATAATGTAGTTCTTTAATTTGCAAGGTAGGATCGCCAGTACTTAACTGCAATGCCTTGGCTTCAAAGTCGTTTAACTTTCTAATTTCCATATATTGATCAGAAAAACGAATTTCTAGTTTTAAAGCTTTTTGTAAATAACTAAAAATCGATCCTTCTGCAATTTCTTTAGTTAAAAATGGTACGTACTCTTTTAAATAATACGATTCTTCTTGAAGTAGTGGCTCATCAGCATTTTTAACTACCGTTCTTACAACCTTATAACAAGGTTCAAGCGGAAAGACATTCTTAGCTAATTCAACTGGTGGTTTATCTACTTGCGAAACCTTGACGTTAATTTTATGAATATTGTCATTAAAAGCATGGCTGAAACCCCAATCAGCACCTAAACTCATGTAGCCTTTTTCCGGAGGCCTGCGAACAAAGATGCCAGAGCCTTGGATCTTATACACACTACCTTCCTGATCAAGCAAAGTCAAAGCCTGCAAAACTGTTGACTTACCTACATCAAATTCTTCCATTAGCTTAGTTATCTTAGGAAGCTGCGTTCCGTGCTTTAAATTGTTATCAATAATATAATTTCTAATTTTACTAGCTACCAATTGATATTTCTTCATAATACTTCTCTTACTTAAATAACTTACTTTTCATTAAAAAATCTCCATAGACGGTCCCATGGAGATTTTTTATTTTTACTTATTAGTTTTGAGCAGTCTTTGCAGCATCTGCTTGTTCTTTCTTATATATTTGAGTGTCATAACGTTTAATGAATGGGAACCAAACAAGAAATGCTACGATAGCACATACTACTGAAAGAACAAAACCTTGCCAACTAGCAGTAGCTATCATCCCACTTAAACCAACAGGAGTTGGCCATGGTTGTTGAAAACTAATCTTTGGAACCATGTGAGTTGCAATAGCGACATAACCTACAGCACCGGAAGCAAGTGGTGCACAAATAAATGGAATAAGTAATTTAACATTATAAACAATCGGCAAACCAAAAATTAGAGGTTCGTTAATATTGAAAATAGCAGGAACTAATTCCAATTTACCTAATTCTTTCAATTGTTGCGATCTAGCTAAGAAAGCAATAAAGATTGCCATACCCAAAGTAGCACCAGAACCACCAATAGTAACAAAGGCGTTAATTGGGTCACCAGCAAATACGTGAAAACCTCCCTTTACGTTATCTGCCATATTTGCTAAAACGATTGCTTGGTAGAAACTTGATGTAATTGTGGCACCATGAATACCAAACCACCATAAGAAGTGGATAAAGAAGATAACGATCAAGAATCCCCACCAAGTGTCGGCAATTGCTGAAATAAATGAAAATGGAATGTAAAGAACTTGGAAAATATCAGTTCCTAAAATAATTAACGCTGCATCAATAACTCCAACAATAATTGCAATTAAGAAACCTGGAATCATAGCTGAGAAAGAGTTTGCAACACCGGCTGGAACAGAAGCTGGCATCTTAATTCTCAAGTTATGCTTCATACAGTAACGGTAAATTTGAACAGTTAACCAGGCAACAATCAAACCAGTAAAAATACCAGTAGCACCGATTCTAGTTAATCCAGAACCAGAAACACCGTAGCCACCAGATACAACATTACCTTTCTTTAAAATATCTACAAAGATAGTTGCACCGTTTTTCCAAATCAATTGTGGAACTGTGATAAATAGAGCCATTAAAGTTAAAAATACAGCGTTTAATGGATCAAGCAACAAATTTTCTTCTTTACGATAAATATCGGCATAGTTATATGCAAATGATCCAGCAAAGAAGATAGCAATAATTCCCATTGTCGCATTGTAAATAACAGTGTACATGTTACTAAAACGACCAATAGTTGCATTATAAAATTCTACGAACCAGTTAGCAGTAATAACTTGTGGCAAAACAGTTAAAACTAAAAACATTGATCCGATAATTGAAAAGGCAATGATTGAATATCCGGCACCCATGATTGCACGTACAAAACGTGAACCAGAGAACTTACCGAGATACTTCATCATATTATCCTTGAATGAAGGTTTAGCAGTATCTGACATAATAATCCCCCTCTTAATTGTGTCTATTGTCTATTTCTTTCAAATGTCTTAATTGCTCGTAAGTATTTGTCTTTTCCACTTTGAATAGCTTGAACTCTCTTCAAAACTAAAACGCATCCCAGAATACCCGCAATTAAAACTGTAAAAATCACATGCGCTACCCCAATTGTAGTTATAAATGGGAAAAACATCTTTCCAAGTGGGCTGTAGCAAGCAGTAGCCAAAAGCACGTTAAAAATCAACTGAACTCCATAGTATAAAGTTGTAAATTTCAGATCAGTATCTTTTTTATGCCACTTGCCAGCTTGCTCAATAGAAGCAATTAGAATTAAAGCTAGTAAAATTCCTGCTACGATTGAAGCAACAATATCACGATAGGAAATCGCAAATATAAACCAAAATAGATTAGTAAAAACATAGGCCGCTGAAAAATATCTAATCATCAGATAGCGACTAAAATACATTGAGCGGACGCTCATATCATGCTTTTTAGCTTCAAGTTCTGGATCTGTTTTGATCATATTGTTTCTTTCCTTTCTAAATTGTTCCTAAACAATTTTGACAACACCTGTATAATATACTAAAATGTAAGTGCTTTCAAGAGTAATACAAAAAATAATTATAATTTTTTTCGAAAGGAAGTATTATTTTATGACTGGATATAAGATGCCAAAAGGATTTTTGTGGGGTGGCGCTGTTGCTGCTCACCAATTAGAAGGTGCTTGGAATGAAGATGGCAAAGGCGTTTCAGTAGCCGATGTAATGACTGCTGGTAGCGTTGATAAACCACGTGAAATTACTCACGGCGTTAAAGAAGGTAAGAATTACCCTAACCACTCTGCTATTGATTTTTATCATCACTATAAAGAAGATATTAAATTAATGGCTGAAATGGGCTTTAAATGTTTTAGAACTTCGATTGCTTGGACCAGAATCTTTCCTAATGGCGATGACAAAGAGCCAAACGAAGCAGGATTAAAGTTCTACGATGACTTATTTGCTGAATGCCACAAGTACGGCATTGAACCAGTTATCACTTTAGCCCACTTTGAAATGCCATATCATTTAGTAGAAAAATATGGTGGTTTTACTAACCGTAAAGTCATTGATTTTTATGTACGTTTTGCTGAAACTTGCTTTAAGCGTTACAAAGATAGCGTTAAATATTGGATGACTTTCAACGAAATTGATAACCAAGCTGATTGGGCTGGCAAATTCCAAACAATGACTAATTCTGGCTATTTCGTAGACGAACAAGAAAATCCAGAAGCTACAATGTTTCAAGCTGCTCACTATGAATTAGTAGCTAGCGCAATTGCGGTTATCAAGGGTCACCAAATTAATCCTAACTTTAAGATTGGCTGTATGATCAACTTCACTCCATTTTATCCAGCTACTTCTGATCCAGAAGATGTTTTATTAGCACAAAGAGTAATGCAATTTAGAAGCTGGTTCTCAGACGTTCACTGCTGGGGCGAATATCCTAAAGCTGTAGAAGCCTATATTGAAAGACACGGCTATCGTAAAGATATTACTGAAGAAGACCGTCAGGTATTAAAAGATGGTACTGTTGACTATGTCGGCTTTTCATACTACTCATCAAACAACGTTTCTGCTGACACGATGACAATTGATGATGACAAGATCGATATTCCTGCAGTAACCATCGCAAACAAATACCTAAAACAAACTGACTGGAACTGGACTATTGATCCTAAAGGCTTAAGATGGGCACTTAACTTCTTAACTGACCGTTACCACAAGCCATTATTTATCGTTGAAAATGGTATGGGTGC
This sequence comes from Lactobacillus hominis DSM 23910 = CRBIP 24.179, assembly GCF_000296835.1. Classification (GTDB taxonomy): domain Bacteria; phylum Bacillota; class Bacilli; order Lactobacillales; family Lactobacillaceae; genus Lactobacillus; species Lactobacillus hominis. The sequence continues at coordinate 230,260 of NZ_CAKE01000002.1, forward strand.
TTACGATAAAGTTGAAGCTGACGGTTCTATCCACGATCCGTACAGAATCGACTACTTAAGAGAGCATATTATTGCTATGGAAAGAGCGGTTGAATTCGACGGTGTTGACTTAATGGGCTACACTCCATGGGGCTGCATTGATTTAGTTAGTGCTGGTACTGGTCAAATGTCTAAACGTTATGGTTTTATTTACGTTGATAAAGATGATGATGGTAAAGGCACATTAAAGCGTTCAAGAAAAGACTCCTTCTACTGGTACAAGAATGTCATTGCTTCAAATGGTGAAGATTTGGGCAAAGAAGAATAATTTATTAATAGCTTATTTTAATAATAAAAACGGATCCTTAGGGATCCGTTTTATGTTTGTATAACAAATTTTTAGCAATATATGCTTCAGAGTGCTAAATAGTTTAATTTTAAAAATAAGCTACTACAATAGGAAGTGTAGAAAATGAAGATATTCTAGAGAAAGGAAGTTTTTTGAATGGCAAATGATTTAATGAAGAGTCGTAACCACGAAATGATTGATCAATTAAATGACTGGTTTGGTTTTCCAAAAGACTTTTTTGACGACAGTTCAATCAAAAATATTATGCAATCAGATGTTGCAGAAACTGATAAGGATTATATCGTCAAAATCGATATGCCAGGCATGGACAAAAATGAGATCAATGTTTCTTACAATAATGGAACTTTAACTGTTTCCGGAAGTCGTAAGGCCTTCAAGAATCTTGATGACAAAAAAGGCACTGTCATTCATGAAGAAAGAAGCATTGGCAGAATTCAAAGAAGTTATCACCTACCTGATGTCAATGCTAAGCAAATTACTGCTAAAGATGAAAACGGCGTCTTGACTGTCACCTTGCCAAAGCAAAGTGCCCAAGACAACAGCAACAATATTACCGTTGATTAATTAAGAAGATAAGTCCAAGATAAACCAAAAGACGCAGAATTTTACTGCGTCTTTTTATGTTTATCTAACTGAAATTATTTTCACTTGATAACTCCCAGCAGGGGCTTCAACTTCAACCACATTGCCCGCTTGCTTTTTCATTAAAGCTTGACCAAGTGGCGAATCAAAAGAGATCTTACCTGCTGCTAAATCGGCTTCCATGCGACCGACTATTTTGTAGTCTTGGACTTCATCATCATCTTCAAACTGCAATTGCACGCTACTTCCTAAATCAATCTTCCCAGTGCTATCTGGCTTAATAATTTCGGCATAGCGCAGTTGTTTATCTAAATAACGCAGTCTACTTTGCAAATGACCAAGTTCCATCTTAGCGGTTGTATACTCTGAATTTTCTGACAAATCACCCATACTTCTTGCTTCTTGCAAAATCTTAATTCGTCTTGGACGATCCTTTTTTAAACGAGCAATTTCATCTTCAATTTGCTTATAACCTTCCGGCGTCATCTTTTGAAAATAAACCATTTTTACCTACTATCCTAATTTAGCGGGATACTGGCTCCCGTAGCTACATCTTGATAGTATATTCTACCATTCTTAACCATGTAGTTGTTAACAACTGTGCCAGTCTTTTTTTCAGCTACAGCATATACGCCATTGCCATAATTTCTCAAAACAAAATCAGCTTGAGTAGTGCCAGATGGGTATTCGTCACGTTTAATTGTGTCATTTACTACTATTGGAAAAATCTGACTAATAGCAGGTTGGGCACCAGTGTTTTGTGAGTTATTTTTGTTAGTATTTGAATTTGAATTATTCGAATTTGAATTATTTTGTGTATTAGAATTGTTTGAATTATTCGAATTACTATTTTGACTAGTGGAAGATTCTTTACTTGAAGTAGTATCACTACTATTCATATCTTGCTCGCTTTTTTCTTTATGTTTTTTAACCTTATGGCTCTTTTTACTGGTTTGACTAGATTTAACATCGCTATTATTTGATTTAGCTGAATTATTAGAACATCCCACAGCTAAAAATGCTGTTAGCAATGTCATTGATGATAATAAAAATTTCTTATGCATTATCGTTACTTCCCTATCTTTAATTTATTTTTATGAAACTCAGCCCAATTATAACAAGCGAGTTATTTCAGGTCCATGACGCCTTGCATATATGCAAAATTTTAACATTTATTGTTTTTATTAATATCTTTTTCTATATTAAGACAAAAACTTGCGGTAGAATATTAAATATAAGATTATAAATAAATTAAAAAGGGGAGTATAAAATATGTCTCACGAATTAACTTTTCAAGAAATAGAAGATTTCCGCAATGATTTTGATAATTCAAGAAATGACGTTGTTTCTCGTGCTGCAATGCGTTCTGGTGTTTTAGAAGCTTCATTTAATCCTAAGGTTGAAGAAACTTTAAATGATGTTTTCTCAGTTGAAGTTAAGACTGACAACGTTACTAACCAACAACAATCAGGTCGCTGCTGGTTATTTGCAACATTGAACACTTTGCGTCACTACTTTGGTGAAAAGAACAACTACAAGAACTTCACCTTATCTCAAGCTTATAACTTTTTCTGGGATAAAATTGAGCGTGCCAACATCTTTTACGATATGATTATTGATACTGCTGACAAGCCTTTAGACGACCGTACTGTGAAAGCTTACTTAAACTTTGCTGGTACTGACGGCGGTCAATGGGCAATGGCTGCTTCATTAGTTAAAAAATATGGTGTAGTTCCAACTAATGCAATGCCAGAAACCTTTAACACAAACCACACTTCTGGCTTTTCAGACTCTTTAGCCCGCAAAGAGAAAAAAGATGCCTTAGTCTTACGTAAATTAGTTAACGAAGGTAAGCTGGATGAAGTTGAGAAAAAACGTAAGGAATTCTTGAGCGAAGTTTACCGCATGACTGCTATTGCAGTAGGTGAACCACCTAAGAGCTTTGACTTGGAATTCAGAGACGATGATAAGAAACTTCACTTAGAAAAAGGCTTAACTCCAGTTCAATTCTTTAACGAATACTGGAAAGACTTCGACTTTTCAGATTACGTCTGCTTAACTAATGCACCTGATCATGAATATGGCAAGCTTTACTCACTTCCATTTGAAGACAATGTTGAAGGCGGTATTCCAATTACTTTCTTAAACGTACCAATGGAATACTTAAAAGATGCTGCTATCAAGCAATTAAAAAATGGCGAAAGCATTTGGTTTGGTAATGACGTTTTGAAGGAAATGGATCGTAAGACCGGTTTCTTAGACGACGAATTATATAAGACTGATGATTTATTCAACGTTGACACTAAGATGTCCAAAAAAGATCGTTTAGCTACTGGCGAAGGTGCTGTAACTCACGCTATGACTTTAGTTGGTGTTGACTTAGATCACGAAGGTGACGTTCGTAAGTGGAAAGTTGAAAACTCATGGGGCGAAAAGTCTGGCCGTAAAGGCTACTTCACTATGAGCGATGACTGGTTCAACGATTACGTTTACGAAGTCATTGTCCACAAGCAATACTTAACTGATGAACAAAGAAAGCTTGCTGACAGCACTCCTACTCCACTTCCAGCTTGGGACTCACTTGCTTAATTTTAGAAAAATAATTTAAAATTTTGCATATTTGCAAAAAATGGTAAGACTAACCAAATTTTAGTCTTACCATTTTTCTTTTGTGCTTTTTTAGTTAATACTGCTTTCACGCAGAATGACTTTTGTTTTAACAACCGTCTTAAAGGCTTCTTTAAAGTCATTTTCAATAATATTTTCAAGGACGCAGACACTTAGCTTGCCCATTTCATTTGTATCGACATGTACGCTGCTTAAAGCTGGATTAGCAAATTCGGCAGCTGTCGTATCATTAAATGAAATTAGGCTAACATCTTCTGGTACACGTAAATGGTGCTGACGCAAGGCTTTTAAAGCGCCGATTGCCATGGCATCGTTTGCTACCACTAAAGCTTGGGGCAATTTCTTATTTTTATCTAAAGCATCATTAAGTGCATTATAGCCACTTTCAGGAGTAAACTGTCCCACAAAGACATTATCTAAATTAAAGAGTCCTAATTGAGTAAGATAATTCTTGAAATCCTGAAAACGAAAATCAATTAAATTCTCTTTATCGTAGTTTGACGAAAGATCACCCGCCAGCATCCCGATATCTTTTTGCCCATGTTTTAGAAAATGATCAATAACTTGTCTCGTGCAAGCATGAAAATCAGGTACTACGCAGCTATAGCCCGGATCTAAGGTATCTGCATCCACAAAAATCATTGGCTTTTTATAAGAAAAAATTGCTTGCAGACGTTTTTGAGAATATTGTTGATAACCGATCACAATTATGCCTACGCAATCAGCTAGTGATTCCAGACTTTGTCCATCATAGATTACTTGACTTTGATAATTTTGCAAACTAGCTCCATTTTCAATTCCATTGCGAATTGAATAGTAATATAGATCCTTAATTTCTTGAGCAGCATCGCACCAAAGCACAACGCCAATCTTTTTTAGTTTTCTTTTATAATGGCGCTTAGTTTTGTCATAGTGCAACTGTTCCGCAATTTGAAAAATCTTTTTACGCGTTGAATCATTTACTGATAAGCTGCGATCATAATTAAGTACTCTTGATACTGTCGCCGACGAAACATTAGCCTTTTTTGCGATATCTTTAATAGTTGCCATGGCATCCTCTTTAATAAGTAAAATAGATTTTATTTACTAAACTATTTTACCATTAATTCTTAAAAAACGGTGCCAAGGTAAAGTCTACACTATACTCATCTTGAGCATCCAAAATAAAGTCAGGATGAACTTGCGCGCCCCATGAGTCATCGCCACCAACTCCCATTTGCTTGGCAATAACTCTTACATAAGTAAAATTGCGTGGAATTAATTCAAATGAATGATTAGCGTTTTCGACTTGAGCAGTTGAATAAGGCAATACTGAAACATTTAAGCTAGTTTCATTTTTGCAAATAGCGATTCCGTTTCCAGATGCATTAAACAGGTTATATTGACGCACCTTGCTACGATTGCCACTTTCTTGAGGACGTAAATATGGCGTAAAATTATTAGAAACTTTTCCAGAATAAACTCCTAAATATGAACCAGCTAACCGGTCTGCATAACTTTCTTGAGGTCCAAAGCCATAATATTGATAATTATTAAAAGCACTTGGAATTGCAAATTCTAATCCAAAAAGTGGTAATTTTCCTGCTGCTAGAGCTCCTGGAAAAACAGCCTTGATATTTACTTTGCCGTTTTTGTCGATGCGATACCTAATTGTTAAATCGTTCTTTAAGGCAACTGGCAATTCAAAATAAGCCTTAATTTCAAAATACTTTTCAGTCTGCTCAGTTTCAAGATCTTTTAGTTGAGCAAATTTTCCAGCATTTTCCCACTTCGCCATTTCAAAGCCATAACGTGCGCCACGATCATTATCTGTCAAAGGACGCCAAAATATTGGTTTAATAAGCGATTGCAAAAATTCAACATTACCGTACTTGAGCGAAACTAGACTGCCTTTTTCTTTAGAAAATAGGAATTGATAATTATGCCCCGCAAAACCTAAATTATAATCACTATCAATTACCTTGCCGCATCCTGCCGGATTAAACTCGTGCATTGCGCGTTGGGCTATAAATTGTGTTTTACCCAACGAATAACCTGCTTTAGCCCATAAAGTATCTTTAGCTAAGCTTTCTTTTACTTCATAAACTAATTCATCGCTTGATTTCAAATTAAATTTTGGCCATTTAATTGCAAAAGTCTTACTTTTTCCTGCTGCAACATTAACAACTAAAGGATGCTCCCAGATGACTTGGCCATTTACCATAGCTTGGGCTATAAATTTTTCATTTTTTAAATCAATGAACAAATTCTTATTATCAACTATTAAAGTCTTACCATTCAAAGTCATCTGCACATTATTATACAAAGTTTTGACAGCTGCCATTTTAGGTGAAATTTTACGATCTGCGAAAACTAAACCATCACCACAAAATTCATAATCACTAGGTCGATCATCAAAATCCCCACCATATAATAAATGTCCATCTTTTTCTATCCCTTGATCAATAAAATCCCAAATAAAGCCACCTTGATATTGGGGATATTTTTCTAAATCAGTATAAGATTTTAAATCACCGACGGAATTACCCATGGCATGCATGTATTCACAGGAAATATACGGCTTAACTGGATCAGAAGTTAGATACTCCTTAATTTCGTCAGGCTTAGCATACATTCGGCTTTCAATATCACTAGCTTGATCAAATTTGCGATTATGCGTAACTCCTTCATAATGCACCAAGCGATGCAGATCGCTCTTTCTAAAAAATTCTGCCATCTGTGCGATTACAGTGCCTGCATAAGATTCATTACCGCATGACCAAATCAAAACAGACGGATGGTTATAATCACGTCTGAGCATATTATTTGCTCGATCTAAACAAGGTGCCAACCAACTCTTTTTACTCCCTGGAACATTATAAGTTGCATCTTCTCGCCCCACTTGCTGCCAAGTGCCGTGACTTTCTAAGTTAGTTTCATCAATTACGTAGATACCTAAACGATCGCACATGTCATAAAAATAAGTCTGATTTGGATAATGCGACGTTCTGACCGCATTAATGTGGTTGCGTTTCATGGTTTTTAGATCCCATAAAATATCTTGCTTGCTGATAGCGCGACCATTTTGACAATTAAATTCGTGACGGTTAACACCTTTAAAGACAATGCGTTTATTGTTAAGATACATGATCCCATCGCGCATTTTAAAGTTGCGAAAGCCCAACTGGATCTCACTTACTTCTTGCAATTTTTCTTTAAGATATAGCTTGACGCGTAAGAAATACAGATTAGGTTCTTCGCTGCTCCAGGCAAGAACTTGCAGTTTGCGCCAGTTTAAATGCAGGCGTTTATTTTCAATTGCAACTTCAGCTTTTCGCATAACTTTTTTATCTGGATCAAGCAACTCGCAAATAAACTTACCATTTTCAATAGCGCCATCTAACTCAATATCTGTCTTCAATTGACCCGAACTTAAATTATTCGACAAAGTTGGCGTCACTTGGATATTTTCTAAATGCAGCTCAGCCTTAGCTCTTAACTCTACACTGCGAAAAATCCCACTTAAGCGCCAAAAATCTTGATCTTCAATCCAGGATGCCGAAGAATACTTAAATACTGCAACACATAAACGATTATTTTTTTCTTGCAAAAAATTCGTGATATCAAATTCACTTGGCGTAAACGAATCTTCGCCGTAGCCAACAAATTTTCCATTTAACCAAACATAAATTGCAGTAGCTACTCCTTCAAAGCGCAAGTTTACTCTCTTATTTTTTAATCCTGCATTTAAATCAAAATAACGTACATACGAAGCAACAGGATTTTCTTTGGTCGGAATAAAAGGCGGACGCAATTTTTCATGTCCATCCCAAGGATATTGAACATTGACGTATTGCGGCCTGCCATAACCCTGCAATTCTAAATTACCAGGCACATTAACAAAACCAAATCCACTATCGTCAAAATCTTTTTCATAAAAATTCTTGGGCCATAAAGCAATATTTCGAGCATAATCAATTTTCCATACTCCATCTAAATTTTGGATTAGTGAAGATTTTTGTTCTACTAATTGCTGCTCATTTTCATAAACCACATGATCTGAATGAGCAGGCAGCGTATTAACAGCAAAGACTTCTGGATTTTCTAACCATGATAAGTCAGCGCGAGTTCTTCTACTTTTCATTATTTTCTACCGCCTTTAATTTAAAAATAGTTTCCATTTTTTCAATTTTTGAGCCATAGGCTTGCTGCAAAACGCAGTTTTTAAACTTTTTAGAATTAATAATTGTAACAATTACTGAATCATCTAACCCAGCCTTTTTGATTACTGGATCCCAGAATTCTAATATTTCATCTCCTGCTTTTACATAATCGCCACTATTCACATAACTCACAAAGCCAGTTCCATCTAATTTAGCTGTCCCAAGCCCCACGTGAATTAACAAAAGCAGACCATTATCTTTTTCTAAAATCACATAATGTTTCGTCGGAGCTACTGCTTTAATTATTCCACTAAATGGAGCATAAATTTTGCCTGATTTAGGAATAATTGCAAAGCCATATCCCATTTCTTCACTAGCAAAAGTAGGGTCACTAATATCTTTCAAAGAAAGCAATGTACCAGTAATCGGACTTTTTAAAACAAAAGAATCGCTTTTAACTTTTTGCTTAGCATGCTCTTTAGTAAAAAGCTGCTCTAATTTATCAACAATTTCTGCATGTTTATCTTCGGTAAGCCAAATCTTTTTAGCGAAAATTGTTACCGAAATTAGCAACATAACTGCTGGGAAAGCAAACATGCATATTTTAAAAATCAATTGTTCATGTCCCGTAATATCCTGCATCCGTGCACCAGTTGTCATCCCGGCCAGTACTGCTACTAAAGATACGAACCAATTAGATAATGCTCCTCCTAATTTATCTACTAATGGGCGAATAGATAAAGTCAAAGCTTCATCGCGGTGACCTGTTTTAAATTGACCATATTCTACCGCATCGGAAATGATCATTAAGACCACTAAAAATGCTAATGGCTGCGGAATAAAAAATAATTCTGCGCCTAGTAAAACAATTGCTAAAGATCCACGCGCTAGAGAAAATACGCCAATTCCTGCTAGCATGGTCAAAATACAAATATAAAATAAACGCTTGCGATTAAATTTTCGTGCTAAGGATGGAAATAGCGTAACTGAAATTAAGCCAACTACCGTATTGATGCTATATAAGACCGTATAGCCATGCGTATTTCCTAAAATATAAGAAAAATAATACAGTTGCAATGAATTTAAAGTATTTACTCCCAAGCCATAAAACCAATATGACAAGGCTAACCACATTAGTTGATCATTTTTAGTTAAGACTTTGAAAACCTGGCTTAAAGTGGTTTTTTCTTTGTTTTGTCGTAAATTAGATTTAATTTCGTGCGTACCAACACCGACTGCCAAAGCAGATAAAATTCCAATAGATGCTACCAAAAACGCAAACCAAAACCAACCTTGTTGATCGCCGTTAGGATTAGTTTTATTAGCTGAAAAAAATAAAACTAGTGGCATAATTACAACGCCGACAATATTTGCTCCGATTGTTGAACCAATGCGAGCACCTGTCGCAATTTTTTCGCGTTGTCTTGAATCAAAAGATAGTGCTGGAATCATTGACCAAAATCCGGTATCGCGAAAAGAATAAAAGATATCCATTACTAAATACAAAATAGCAAATAAAATTAAGTATATAATTGGCGAAGTTTTATTTAAGCCACCTAAATTGGTAAATAAACTCAATAAAGCAAGCGAACTAATTACGCCACCTGCAACTACCCAAGGCTTGAATTTTCCCCAAGGAGTGACTGTTCGGTCAATCGCATTTCCAATCAAGGGATCAATTAAGACCTCGCTAATTCTAATGATCGCAATTAAATTAGTAATCATAAAAATCATGTGACTATCGCCAGCTTTAAATAAGTGCGTTGTCACAAAAACAATGAAATACGTCGATAATGTCGCATAAAAGACATCATTTCCAAATGCCCCGAAGGCATAAGACAAATTTGAAATCTTGGCTTTCATAAAAAACCTCCCCATACCACTTCCTAATTTGTTAACGATTTCATTTTATTATTGTTTACTAAATTTGTCTATGTTTAAGTAAATACTATTTTGCATTAATTATTTGTTCAAGTCGCTAAGATATTGATATATCAGCATGCTATCCAGAGTTGTATTCAGCAGATTGTTTAGTAAATATTTTAAAAGTGTTACTAAAGCGGCAAAAAAAGAAACCCACAATTATCAGATTTCTCCAATAACTGTGGGTTCTTCTTTCTCTTATACATTCCATTCATCCATGAACTCCTTGACGAATTCATGCATAAACTCCGTACGTCTATGCGCTTCTTTTTTGCCACCCGGCGTATTCATTAATTTTTCTAAATCAAAAAGCTTTTCATAAAAATGATTGATCGTAGTTTCTTCATGATTGCGATACTGATCATGACTAATTAACTTTTCTGGTTTAATTTTAGGATCATAAATCAAATTGCCATGCTTTCCGCCATAAGTAAAAGCCCTCGCAATTCCAATAGCTCCAAGACTTTCAATTCGATCGGCATCTTGAACATATTGCCCGCTTAGTGGCAACTGGTAATGGTGTTCAATGTTTGCTGAAAACTACATATGCTGAATCGTAAATAAGATATCAGCTATTTCTAACTCGCTAAAACCTACGCTCGGTAGCAAGTCTTTAATTTGAGCAATTACTTTTTCAGGATTGGGACAAATCTTTTCGTCAATCGTATCATGCAAAAAACTTCCAGTTCTAATGATTGCTACCATGCGACTATCTTGATGAGCAGCAGGATTATCTTGTAAATACATTTTTGTTGCCAAATTTGCTACTCTTTGACCATGATAAAAATCATGTCCTGTTCGCTCATTAGCTAGCTGTTTTTTAGTAAAGTCTTCGACTTGTTGAATATCCATAATTCTTCCTCCTACCCACTTTCTATCTTTTATTCTAGCAAAAAACCTATTACGACATCGCGCAATAGGTTTCTTCATTAAGCCATTGAATCCCAACAAGGTACTTCAGCTGCAGGTCCTTCAGAAATCTTCACAAGTTCTGGAGAGAGGTACTTCTTTTTAACTACAACTTTGAAAAGATATTCGTCAAACCACTTATCGTCCATCACAAAGTATCCTTTTTCACCAACTTTGCTGCCCCAAGAGTTTTCCACTTTCCATTGGCGAGGTTTTCCATCAACGACATCTACACCAACCAGCGTCATCGCATGAGTTGAGCCACTAGCACCAGTTTGCAATCTTTGCTTTTTATCAAGCTTAGTTTCAATATTAAAAATCGTATCAGTTTGGTATAAATCAGCTGCTAAAATACCTTTTTGGCGATCGCTAGACTTACCCACATCGCAACCAAACCAGATAGTTTCACCAGCTTTTAATTGGGCAATTGCAGCTTTTTTCAGATTTTCAATCTTAGTGTTCAAAAATCTTACCGGACTGCCGCCGGCCACATTATCTTCAAATGGCAATGCAAATAACTTATCATATTCATGATCTGGCGCATTAAAAAGCACTACATAATCATCTAAGTCATCTGTAAAGTACTTGTTAAAGAACTCTAATGGGGTTAAGTCTCTATCTAATTGGTAATTATTATCGTCGTCTTTAAATTCAAGATCAAATTTTTGAACTGGCTGACCAAAAGCAATTACTGCCATTCGGTAAACTTCGCTTAAGAATTCTTGACGCTTGTTTTTCACTTCATCCATTTTGCCATCTTGAACTAACTTGCGCAAAACAAGTCCATCTTCGCGTAATTTCATATTCAAAGCCTGGTTAAAAGCTGCAGTATTATTAGCAGTAAAACTTTCAGCTTGTGCATAATCTGGCACTAAGCCATATTTTCTGATCAAAGAGATAGCCATATGCCATTGACCACCATCAGTATCTGGAGCTTGTAAATAAAAGTGAACTGTTCGATCATCGATTGGTTGATCAGCAGTTTCAATAATGTGATTAAAGAAAATATTTGCTCTTTCAATTCTATCCCAGAAAAAGAGGTAACTTTGAGAAAAGACAAAGTTTTTTGCCTTATACTTTTTGGCAAATTCATGACGTAAAGTATTAAGCGCCGCAAATAACCAGCAACGTCCGGATTGCTTTTGATCAGTTACATTATCAGTTGGAATTTCAATTGAGAAAGTGCGATTTAAATCACGAATTCCCTCGCTGTTAAAGCTTGCTTTTTGAACGCCATTGGTTACAACGGCTAGTTCTGCGATTCGATTTTGTTTGTTTTGTTCGTATTCTTTTTGAAATTTTGTGATTTCGTCTAAAGTTAATTCATGCTCCATATTGTTTCTTCTTTCTGTAAATTATAAATAACTTATTTAGCTTTGCTTCGTATTAATAACCATAATATAATTATTTAAAAAAATTTCAATACTTGCACAAAATATTAATCTATTTCTATTCTTAAGCCATTTCCCAGATTTGAACTGGGGACCTCCTCCTTACCACGGCGGTGCTCTACCTCCTGAGCTAAAATGGCGTCTATATTGTATCAAAAAAGACATTGCTAATACTAGCAATGTCTTTTGATTTGTACTTAATTACTTAATTCTTACTAAAGTGTACTTCTTTTTACCCTTGCGGATAATTACGAACTTACCATCAAATGCGCTATCTGGCTCAATAATAAAGTCAATATCATTTTGACGTTCGCCATTTACGTAAATAGCACCGTTTTTAACATCTTCGCGAGCTTGACGCTTAGATGGCTCGATCTTAGTTTCAACTAAGAAGTCAACAATATTTTTAGCTTCTTTGGTAGCTTCAGTGCTTGGAGCATTTTTGAATCCTTGTTCAATTTGAGCAACAGATAAGTCTTTAACGTTGCCTTTAAAGAGAGCTTCAGTAATAAATTGAGCTTCGTCAAGGCCTTCTTGCCCGTGAACAAACTTAGTAACTTCTTCTGCCAAACGACGTTGAGCAGTACGCTTCCAAGGTTCTTTTTCAACGCTTTCAGCTAAATCTTCGATTTCTTCACGTGATAAGAAAGTAAAGTATTTCAAGTATTTAACCACATCACGGTCATCTTGGTTAAGCCAAAATTGGTAGAATTCGTAAGGACTAGTCTTTTCAGGATCAAGCCATACTGCACCACCTGCAGACTTGCCAAATTTTGTACCGTCTGCCTTAAGCATTAATGGAATAGTTAAACCAAATGCTTTTCTATCATTGCCTTCAAGCTTGTGAATCAAATCAATTCCAGCAGTGATGTTGCCCCATTGATCACTACCACCAATTTGAAGTTGAACTCCATCGTCTTTGTTTAAGTGGTAAAAGTCAATGGCTTGTAAAATTTGATATGAAAATTCAGTAAATGAAATACCATTTTCAAGTCGGCTTGCAACAACATCTTTATTGATCATGTTGTTAACTTGGAAGTACTTACCGTAATCACGCAAAAAGTCGATCAAGTTAAGTTTGCCAAGCCATTCAGCATTGTTTCTAATTTCAAAGTTTTCAGTACCGAATAACTTTTTCATTTGAGCAGTTAATTTTTCTTCGTTGTGTTTAACTTGCTCAGCAGTTTGAAGCACACGCTCAGTCTTACGACCTGATGGGTCGCCAATTGAACCAGTACCTCCACCAATTAAAATTACTGGGTGATAACCGGCCATTTGGAATCTCTTTAAAATCATAAATGGAATTAAGTGCCCAATATGAAGCGAATCGCCAGTTGGATCAGTTCCACAGTATAATGCTAAATCATCGTGATCTTTTAGGTAATCTCTTAAGCCTTCTGCATCAGTTTCTTGATTAATAGCTCCACGCCATTCCAAGTCCTCTAAAATATCAAATTTTGCCATAATATCCTCCAATAAAAAACGTCCCTTAAGCTAAAAGCTCAAGGGACGACTAAATATCTTTATTAGCCGCGGTACCACCCACGTTCACGCAAAATGCGCCTTTAAAAAGTCTTTACGGGAACTGCCCCATTTCGTACTTCGCCTAATCAGCCTGCCTAGCTCTCACCATATACTAGTTCTCTGAACACTGAACTGATGGACTACTAATTATTAATTTAGATAATAAGCGACAAATGATTATAAGTCAAATAATTTTTTAGAAAACTAATCATAAAACTTAGAATTCATTAAGTGCCCTTTATCAACGCTCATGTCATACTGGACCATTTCATAATCGCGTAATAATTGCCTTTGATGCGCAGTCAAAGTATTTGACGATACTTTATGACCTTTTTGATTAACTAGTTCATATCCTGTTTCGCCATCATAATTGATCGTTAGTGCTGGTAAGTCTTGATGAATCTTAGTAAGTAATGCTTGATATGGAGTAACTTTAGAATTAGTTTGTTCAAGCGTCATACTAATAAAATCACTTGTATTAACATAATTAGCCTTACTAATTTTCGCTTTAGCGCCATGCTTGCGCGCATATTTATTTGAATAAATGAAATAAGTCGTTGCATGAAGCTTAATTGGATATTTCTTTATTTCATCTTGATTAATAATAGTTGGATAGTGATCACCATAAAATACAAAGGTGATTGGTTTATTAATTTTATCAATTTGATTAATAAAGTTCTTTACAGCTTGATCAGTATATTGGGCGCCTTTAGTATAGGTTGCAAAATTAGTATCAGTAATTCCTTTAGCTAAAGGAAGAGAAAGCTTGATTTCTTTATTATATTCACTATCGCCGTACCAATTATTATACGGTGTATGATTTTGAATCGAAATTAAGTTGATAAATTGGCCGCTTTTTACTGAATTAATCTGCTTTAAGCCATTGGCATATAACGTTTGATCAGACATATACCAATCAGCGCCTATTTTCTTTTGATCATAAATCTTATACTTTGATCCTAAATAAGCAAACTTGTTAAACTGATATTTTTTGTAAACTGACTTTCTGCCATAATATGTTCCATAAAATGGGTGTATTGCAGACGCATAGTTAAATCTTTGCCCCATATTAGGATATTTAGAGTATTTAGGTAATACTTGCAAATAGGGCATAATTTGGCCTTTAAAGTTTGCCATATTAAAACCAGTCATTGCTTCATATTCCATATTTGCGGTTCCACCACCATATCCAGCACTAAGCATATGTCCGTAGGTAATATCCTTACGCAAACTATGTAAATATGGAACTGGATCAGGACCCGTCAATTTAACACTTGGAAAATCCGTTGGGTCAACAAAAGATTCACTTAAGTTAAAAATAACCGTTTGCTTAGAAATATCGTTTTTACGAGTTTTATTAATTTGCTTAGCTACTACACTATAGTGCTGCTGAATTTTATTTAATTTATCAATTGAATAGCCTTCTGGCTTTTGCATTGCTTCAATATTTAAGTAATCCAGCAAAGTTAAAACAGGACCATTCTTTTGTAAATCACCCTTAGGATTAGAAAAAGTGATTACATTACCAAATCCACGAGGAATATAATACAAAGGATTATTTTTATTGTTAAATCCCATTGGCGTTAAAAATACGACAATGCTGATAATTAACCAAATTAAGCGTTGCTTAAAATTGCCCATCTTAATGGGATGCTTTTTCTCTAAAAAAATCGTAATTAAAATTAAAACTACTATAACAATAATTGCAGCAATTACTAGTCCCATTCCGACCATTGGCAATAAAGTTTTCCAGTTGGCAATTTCCTGAATTTCGGATGGATAAATTGGTTCTCCACGCAAGAGTAACTTTTCTTTTTCTGCAATTGTCCAAACTAATGTTAAAACAGTAACTAATACTACTGAAGTCCAGTATCTAGTAAAAATAAAATTAAAAATGGCAAATAAAGCAAATAAGAAAATTGCAGATAAAACTGGAACAAATAGATCTTGTCCCAATAAAAGTCCCCATGCACTTTGATTGTCAATTTTTCCGCTATCTGCCATAAGTAAAATGCAGCAAGTACTCAATACAATAAAATAAGCCCAAGTCCATAAGCTAACTTTATGATTAGAAATAAAAGTGCAGATTTTATGTTTTACATCTAAAGCAACTTTTAACAGATCTTTTCCAGATGCATAATCTAAACTTTGAGAGATCATTTTACCAAATGAAGTATGTAAGATTAATGCCTTTACAGCTAATACTAGGACTGCACTTAAAATTAATAAACCAGCCATTATTACTAATAATTTAAGCTTACTAATTCCCAAACGATGGGTGGTACTATTATAAAAGAATAAATTAGGACTCAGACTGTATTGTCCAACAATTGCTAGCGGGGTTAAAAAATATAATTGATTAATTGTAATATTTTTAAAAACTGGCCTAAAAGTTCTTTCAATTAAAGCTGCGACAAATATATATACTGGAGAAGCGTAGCTAATTAATAAAGCTGGATTAAAGCTAAATTTAGTACTTGCAATAAGCTTAGCTTCATTAAAAGATACTGTTAAACTGATTGATAAAGCCAGCAAAATTAATGCAAATAAACCTGCCCAGATCGGTTTAATTTTATCTAAGAAACTTTTTTCCTTAATTCCCCACCCTAAGGCAACAACTAAAACAACAGCTTGCCAATTATTGGGCAATGGTAAAAAGACAGCGGTGAATAAGAATACTAAAAATGTAATTATTCCCCATATTAAATTAAAGTTTTTCGAAGTTAACTTTGCTTGTATTTCGCATAATAGAGGCGCTAAAAAACTTCCCAAAATAAATAGTGAAAATAATGGCGAAACTGCTGAGATAAATGGAAATAAAAATGCTCCAAAACTGTATAGGCTAAAAGTATTTGGTGCTTTAATCCAGCTAGTTATTGTAAATAACAACATTGCAACTGCGCCAAGTAGCCAAAAGCTAATTACAGATTTAAAAGTGATTTTTTTAATTCGAAAAACTCTCCCCATTAAAAATGCAATCAGTACTACTAATAGATTTTCTAAAGATTGCGGAATAGCCTGAATCCAAGGGTCTTTATTAAAGCTAGCCCAATCCAAAACGCCAAATGCTGGCAATAAAAGGCTAATGCCTATCAATAAAACAAAAAGATAGTTTAAAATTTTTAAGCTAGTTTTTTTATTATCCACTATTTTCATCCTTTATAAAAAATTATGATTCTCTTCTATTTTACTCTTAACTAAAAAACTAACAACAATCCATGAAAAAAGGCTTCAATTATGAAGCCTTTTTGCCAATCTTTTTCTTAATTGTAGTTAATACATCAACGCGCTTGCCGTTTCCTTCAAAGAAGTCGACAATATCTTTTCTGAATTTAAAGCACATTACCAAAGTAGCAAGTAAAAAGATAAAACCGCATTGCCAGCCAAAGTTAATCCAGACATAAACACTAAAGCCAATCATGTAAACTAATGGCGGAATAGTTAAATTTTTCATTATAATCACTAAAATCAAGCCAATTATTAAAGCAATTAACCCTGCACGCCAATCAAAAAAGACCATCCACATTGCGCTAACTGCTACACCTTTTCCACCGTTGAAATGATTCCACCAAGGAAATGAATGACCTAAAATCACACCTAACCCGCAAGCAGCTTCGGCTTGTCGATTACCTTTAAACAAGAAATAAACAATTATTAAAGCAATTAGAGTCTTAGCCAAATCGCCAAAACAAGTAATGATACCAAACTTTTTACCAAAGACTGCTCCGATATTGGCAGTACCTGGATTTTTTGATCCATATTTTGTTGGATCTTTATGAAGCAAAAACTTTCCAACTATCATAGCAAATAAGAAATTGCCAAAAAAGTAGCCAATAAGTAATGAATATACTCTAAACATTAGTAGCTACGATCTCCCTCCCAAAGCTGATCACTATTTGGTTCATAGACATAGTAAACCTGGTTAGGATCGCCACTGCTCCAATCGAAGTTTACATTCTTTGAATTTTGATAAGTCTCATTATTACTTAAGTCTTCTTTATCTAATCCCATGTCTGAACGCACAATATCCGAGCAGCGTTGCAATTCCTTGTCGCTCATAACTTGATAAGAAGCATCCCCAATCATGGCACCCGTTCCATGCAAGTAATCGCTACTCATGTTATTGGTGCAATTGCGATAGTTCTTAGCAATCGAAACCATAGAATTAAAAGTAATATTAGTTCTGATACTATTAGAGGCTGAATCTAAAACGCTATCTAAATTCTCAATTGTTTTAACTGAGAGAGCATTTTTTAAAATAGACATAATTACTTGTCTTTGACGTAATTGACGTCCGTAATCGCCTTGTGGATCATCATAGCGCATTCTTGAATATGCTAAAGCTTGACTGCCGTTTAAGTGAACTTTCTTACCCTTAGTAAAGGAATATCCGTCATAGCTAAAACTTAATGGTGGCTTCACATCAACTCCACCTACACCATCAACTAGCTTTTGCATACCTCCCATGTTCATCACAATGTAATATTTCAAAGGTACATTTAATAAGCGGCTTGTAGTTTTCATTGCCATCTTAGGGCCACCGATATTATATGCGGCATTTATTTTATGGACACTAAAATCTTCAGTTCCAATCATTTGTGCCATAGTATCACGCGGAATAGACATTAACGAAACTTTTTTCTTTGATGAGTTAACGGTGGCAATGATCATGGTATCTGAATTACCGTTTTTCTCTTTCCGCCCAAAAGCACCTGTATCAGTACCTAAAAGTAAAATAGAGAACGGTTCTTTTCCATTAAAGCTATCTTGCGTCACTGCATTTTGTGGATCATAAGTTTTATCAACAGCATTTTTAGTTTTTACATAAATTGAGCCTACATAAACTCCAATACCTGCGATTAAAAGCACAATAATTAAAGTGATCCAGCGCCAGATATGTTTTTTATGATGCTTTTGTTCATTAAGTTCCATTCGTGACGGCAGCGGTCTTTTATCCATAATAAATCCTTTGCTTTCTAAAAAATCAAAATTCATTATAGCAAATCAAACTTGCTTTAAAAGATTAATTTAAAATCTTTACTAATTAATAATTAATCTTACTCGCCTATTTTAAAAGCACAATACCTAATTGATATTGTGCTTAGCTTTATTGCAATGTTAAAGTAGTTGAAAATTCGATTTTTTGATCAGGTTCAAGTTGATGATTTCCTTCTTTTTCGTTCCAGTTAACCAAGGTATTGCTTTCTTGATCAGGCAAGCCATTTAAAAGCGCAATGCATAAAAACTTAGCTTCTTGATCTGGCATCGTCCATAAGGCAACATGGTCGAATTCTTCTATTGAAACGCCGATCCTATGATCTGATTTTTCACTTGCTATATCTACTCGCGTTAAACCTGGTGTAGCTATAATAATTGGGCCATCTTCAAAATCTGCATATTTTAATTGCAAACTATTTTTATCAGTTCCAGATACTGTAAAAATTTCTTTTTCACGTAATGAATTATCATTTAGCTTGTATTTAGTTAATTTTGGTACTTCTGGCGTAAAAGTTAACCGATAATCAGAAAAATTAAGATTATCACTAATAATTGGAATATTAAATGTGGGTTTTAGCCCTAACGCAAATGGCATTGTCTTTTGAGAATTATTTTTAACTAAAAAACGAATATGAAGATTATTGCCCTCTAGGCTGTAAGTGACCATTAGTGAAAACTCAAACGGATATATTTTTAAAGTGTCTTCGCTATCAGTCAAAGTTAAACTTACCTGTTCATCACCCTTATCTACCACAGTCCAGGCAGTATCTGACGCAAATCCATTTGGCTTCATCGAAAATGTTCTTTCATTAACGACATATTGATTATTCACTGATCCTCCAACTGCAGGAAAAAGAATTGGTGCATGTTTTTTCCATTCAATTCCATTCCATATAAAGTCAAAATTACCACTTTTATCAATGACATGGGTCAGCTGAGCCCCCATTTCATCGATACCAACTTTCAGCTGGTTATTTTCAATTGTTAACATTAACGATTCTCCTAGACACTATTAAACCATTATCTCTCTTTTTGAAAATATCATGGAAGTCTTAACATGTCAACTGTAAGCGTATTCTTAATTTTCATTTTTTACGATCGATAACGAAAAACGCAAAATTTTTTATTATAAATTGCTTGACTTTTAATTTTAATTTAATACAATAAAAGATGTTCTAAGAAATCATTTTAATTAGGACAAGTTGATACAAAAAAGGCATCCTTCCGGGGATGTCTTTTTTGTTGTCTTAAATTAAAACAAAGTAGTCATTACTGCACCAGCAATGATTAATACTAAACCTAGAATTGTAAAGATAAGACCTTTTTGGGTCTTTTTTTCGTGTAGGAAAATTAGACCACCTAAAGTTGAAATCACTACACACAATTGTGAGATAACAAAGGCCATGTTTACACCATTTGCTTGAACAGATAAGATGTAAGCTAGTGCTGCAACTGAATATAAAACACCTGCTAAGCCGCTTTGGAAAGTTGCTTTTTCAGTCCAAGATTTTATATTGCCAGTTACTAAAGTGTAGACAAATACGGCCACTAACATTCCAACAGTTTGACCAAAAAAGATTGAAACGCCAGAACCATGTAATGCTTTAGGAATGGAACTAGAAGCTACGTATCCTAAAGTTGTTAAGACCAATAAGATAATTGTACTTACTTGATTATTTTTATTACCTTCTGCAGTACCTTTATCAGTCAGCGAAGTAAATACAACACCTACGATTAAAACCAGAATTCCTAAAAAGCCCCAAACTTTAGCTTGATTTGTAGCCCATTCACCAAAGGCAATTACTCCAACCAACGGAACACCAATTAGTTGCAGACCAGTTGAAATTGGCATTGTTTCAGAAACACCAATTCTAGCATAAGAAATGTATTGACCAACTTGGCCGACTACCCAAAGTGCACCGCCTAATGCCGAAAGTAAAAATAGCGACCAACTAATTGCCGGATGCATAATTAACATTACTAACGCACCAAAAATAAATGATGCCGCAACTGTTCCGACAATTTGATTATAAACTGTACTTTTTTTAACGCTCGCAATGACTAATGGCATCAAGCCCCAGCCAATTGCTGGAATAAATAAATATAGATATTTCATAGTTTTCTCCCTAACTTTTTGTAACTTTAGTATTTTAACAAGGATGTAAGGGGTTTGCAATCCTATATAAAAAAGTAAGGACATTTAAACCTTACTTTTTCTCTTTAATAATATAAATTGGACGATTCTTAACTTGGATATAAATTCGTCCCAAATATTTACCCAAAATACCGATACAAAGCAGTTGCAGGCCACCTAAAAGCAAAATGATACATACAAGCGACGCCCAACCAAAAATACTAGAATCAGGATCTAAAAAGTGCCGAATAATGACTGCAAAAAAACCAATAATTGAAATAATAAAAGAAGTGGTTCCAATCCACACAGCAATATTTAATGGGGCTTGAGAAAAATCAGCGATGCCGTCCATAGCATACTTAAATAACTTCCAAGTATTCCAATCGCTTTCACCTGCTACACGTTCAACATTATGATAGTCTAAATACTTTGTTTTAAAACCAACCCAAGAAAAGATTCCTTTTGAAAAACGGTTATATTCTGGCATTGCCAAAACTGCATCTACCATTTGCCGCGTCATCATGCGGTAATCTCTAGCCCCTGGCACAATTTCAGTATTAGAAATTCGATTTACTACTTTGTAAAACATATCTGATAAAAACGACTTAAACTTTGCTTCGCCTTTTCTATCTACTCGCCGTGTGCCAATACAGTCATATTCACCAGTTTTAATTAACTTATACATCTTAGGCAAAAATTCTGGTGGATCCTGCAAATCTACGTCCATGACAACAATATAATTACCAGTTGCCGCTTGCAAACCAGCATATAAAGCAGCTTCTTTACCAAAATTTCGTGAGAATGAAACAAAATGAACATGCTCGGGATCCTTTTGATGAAGCCCGTGCAGCTCATTTAAAGTATTATCATGCGAGCCATCATTAACAAACCAATATTCATAAGATAAATCAGGAATAGTTTTCATTACTTTTTGAACAGCAGAATAAAAAAGAGGGATACTTTCTTGTTCGTTATAGCAAGGTACAATTATTGATAATTTATCCATTTTATTCTTTTACCCTCTTTTTATCTTTTCTAAAGGTAATGACTTTGTTAATTACAAATTGAATTAACGTAGCAATAAAAGTCGAAATAATTTTTACGATTATTTTGTCATATCCCAATTTATCAACAAAAATAAATAAACATGCGGTAGTAAATAGCGTTGTAATTTGACCAACTAAATAATAAGAAATAAATCTTAATAACAATTTATCATGGACTTTAAAGTTGGCAAACGAATTCCAAAAGAAATTGTTAACTAACCCGCAACTTGAACTAATAAAATTAGCCAACTCCACATTAATATTGATTTTTACAAGAAGAGTGAAAACTCCAAAATCAACTACCAAACCTAAAAGACCAATTAAAATATAGCCTACTAATTGGCGGAAATCTTGTGACAAGAGTATCTTCTTACTTTTACTGAGCATCTTTTTTCCTATATAACTTAATAGAATATCTTTTTGAACATCAATTTATATCATCAAAATTTTTTATATTTTTGTCAAGTCTTTTATTTGACATTATGATAAAACCATAATAGAATATACTTACTTTTAATTAGCACATATTTTAGTACAGAAAAAATTTATAATAAAGGAGTAGATATATGGCTAAAAAATCAAAAATTGTTAAAGCTGCTAAGCAGCGTGAATTAATCAAAAAGTATTATGAATTAAAAGAGCAGGGCAATATCGAAGCCTTAGCTAAATTGCCACGTAATGCACGTCCAGTTCACTTCCACAACCGTGATTTAGAAGATGGACGTCCACATGGATTTATGCGTAAGTTCGGTATGTCTCGCTTACGATTCAAAGAACTAGCTCATAAAGGCCAACTTCCTGGCGTTAAAAAGGCTAGTTGGTAAAATTATAAGATTAATCTCTTAGTTGAATTACAACTTAAAGCAATGAATAAGTCACACAAAAAAGCCTCCGACAGTGTCGGAGGTTTTTTATTAGCTTAAAAATTACTTATCAAGCTTTTCCTTGTTAACAACATTTAATTGGTCATCAAATGTGTAAACAACTGGTTCACCAGTCTTCATTTCTAAGTCCATAATGTCATCATCTGAGATGTTTTCAATGTACTTAGTTAAAGCACGAAGTGAGTTACCGTGTGCAGCAATAATAACGTTCTTGCCGTCAAGTAAGTCTGGTGCAATGTGATCTTCCCAGAATGGCATTACACGATCCAAAGTAACGTGTAAGTTTTCTGCCTTAGGAACAATATGTGGATCAAGATTTGCGTAACGACGGTCATGTGCTTGACTAAATTCGTTATCATCATCGATAGCTGGTGGTAAAACATCGTATGAACGACGCCAAATGTGAACTTGTTCATCGCCGTACTTTTCAGCAGTAGCTTTCTTGTTTAAACCTTGCAATGCACCGTAGTGACGTTCGTTTAATCTCCAGGTCTTAGTTTCTGGAATCCAAAGTTGGTCGCTTTCTTCAAGTGCGTAGTGTAAAGTCTTGATGGCACGAGTTAATAATGAAGTGTAAGCTTGATCAAATTCAAGACCGTGTTCCTTAATTAACTTACCAGCCTTCTTGGCTTCTTCAACACCCTTAGGTGAAAGATTAACGTCTACCCAACCAGTAAATTGGTTTGAAAGGTTCCATTCACTTTGACCGTGACGAATTAAAACTAATTTCGACATGAACTGTATCTCCTTTTAAATTCAATGTTTCATCAACTATTTTACACGCTTCGCCAAAAAAATCATAGGAAATCAGAAAAAAACTCCTAAAACTCTTCCAAAAATTAGTGTTAAAATGTAATTGTATAGTTTATAGTAATTTTTTTAGTATTCAGACGGGTGTTTTTTATGAACAATGTAATTAAATTAGATGGCGGACATTTAACATTAGAGCAATTAAATGCGATTTTTTACACCATCCCTCAAGAAATGGATGTTCTAGATGAAAATGATGTAGTTGTTTGGTCCTCAATGAACAAGCATCGTCTTTTTAAACGTACCGAAGCTGACATTGGCAAAACTGTTTATCAAGTCCATCCAGGCCATTCGCAAAATCATGTTAAGGCTGTTTTAAAGCAAATGCACGACAACAAACGTGATTCTCTTTCAATTACTATTACCAAAGATAAGCAACCGATCAATATTTCTTTTTACAGTTTACATAATGATCAAGGCAAATATATTGGCTGCATTGAAGTTACTCAACCAGTAGCTAAATTGCAGGTAAAGCACAGTAAATTACGCAACATTTTAAATATGATCAAAAAACATTAATCGTTTGGCACCATCAAGGTGCCTTTTTTGTACATAAAAAGTGTAAAATATGAGTTATAGATTTTTGTGAAGGAGTTTTAATGTTGAAAAAACGGAAATTAACTTTTATTGTAATACTTGCTTTAATTTGCTCAATTACAGTTCTAACTGGTTGTAGCAAAAATAAGAACAGTGGTGAAAACTTGCCATCAGCAAATAGTTTAATTACTAATAAATTTGCCCAAAGCATGGCAAGCGGACACTACAGCCAGACTATTAAATCAACAGAAATGAAACAAAGTAGCCGAGACAATGGCTACTTTAAAGGTACTAATCCAATTAGTATGACTTATTCTTTAACTAACAAAGATAAAACTCAAGGGGAACAACTTTGGCTGACTGATTCAGAATTATATTTATTCCTTGAACAAAACAAGGGTAAATGGATTAAGAACAAGTCTACTGCAGATAACTTTGATCCGGATCAAGTTACTCGTCGCTTTAAGCCAAGTGCTTATACTGCATTAAATAAAGCAGTCGCAAAACACGCCATTGTAAAACAAACTAGTACTAATTACACAGTAACTTATAATGGTAATGACGAAAGCGTTTGGAAGAAGTTAAACAGCTTAATTGTTGATACTTTAAATACCCCGGGATCTCAAAACATGAATGTTGCACAAATGGTCTCCGCTGCTCAAGTGCAAAATATTCATATCTCCTACACCGTTAACAAATCTTCAAAGATGATCACCAAAATCGATATGAAAGCTAATTTTAGCGTTGGCGATCAATATAACTTTGCTTGGACTAGTAAGTTTGATGAATTAAATACTCATTCAGATCTCAGTGTTCCAGCTAATATTCAAAAAGATGCAATTGATGTACAAAAATTAAAGGCTAGCCAAAAGGCTGATAACTAATTTCAGAAAGAGGATAAGATGGATCAAAAACAAGAAAAGCTACCTACTAAAAATAAAAACTCTAAAATTGTCGCAATCGTTATTGCCTGCTTAGTTGTAGTTGCAGCTGCAATCTTTTTATTCTTAAACTTAACTAAGCCGACTGCTAAAACTGCTTTAACCACTGCTGCTAAAACCAATATCACTTCAGCTCGTAGCACAATTGTAGTTACTAATAAAGCTTCTAAAAAAACTCAAATCGGCACTATGAATTATGAATTCAATAAAGACTACATCCACATAAGCAGCAAATTCAAGCCAAAATCTGCTGGCGAAGAACAAGAATTATGGTCTACTCCTAAACGCGTTTATAATAAAGATAAAAACGGCAAGTGGCAATATATGGCTAAATCAGGCTTAGCCCAGGGTGTTTTTGACCAAATGTTTGATTCTTACAATAAATTATTTACTGCTCACCACTTTAATCGTTTCTCAAATAAAGCATTTAGTGCTTTAAAGGTTAATTTAGACGGCTTAGGCGGCTATACAGTTACTTATCAAGGCAACGACAAAGATGTCTTAGAAGGCTTACAAAAGGCATCTACAGTATCTGGAACTGGGGAAGAAGTTGATATTTCTCAAATCAAAAACGTTGATTTAGCAATTAAGGTAAATCGCAAAAACCAATTACGTGAAATGAACTACACTGTAACTTACAAAAACAATCAAGGTAATGTTTCAGTTCACCTATTTGACATTAACGGCGTTAATAATTTACAAACTCCTAGCGAATTGAAGAAAGCTACCCGCGTTACAGCTTCTAACATCGAAGATTAATTTTAATATCATACAAAAAAAGACTCTGATCAAAAACTTAATCAGAGTCTTTTTTTAGTTTTCTTTTCCTAATTCGTCACGAATATGTTCGGCATTTTCATTATTTGAAGTAAAAATCAATCTATCTCCTACTTCAATTACTGTATTACCATGAGGCGCTAGCCACTTATTGCCACGACGAATACGGCTAACTGTCATTTGATCAACAAATGGCAAGTTCATTAACTTTTGACCAGCAAATTTGTGGTTCTTAACGTTAACTTCATATAGAGCATTCTTAGTATCCATCAGCATTCTCATCAATGATGGTGACTCAATTAATCCCCGTAATACTGAAGTTTGCACATTAAAGACATTGAAGATCTCTAGTCCTTCTTCAACCATCTCATTAGTCTGCTGCGGAGTTGGATGTTCTTGACTAACGATTACACGTCTAACCCCTTGAGATTTAGCAAGCTGTGCTAAATTCAAGTTAGCTTCGTCATCTCTAAATCCAGCAACCAAAATATCACAATCAAATACATCAGCTTGCTCTAAGGTAACATCATTTAAATCAGTTAAGTATTCGAGCCTACTTACCCGGCTCTTATAAGTATCGTAATTTTCTCTACGATGAGTAAACATCGTTACATCATACCAGTTATCATGCAATTCTTGAGCAACTGGCACAGTAAACATGTTAGTGCCGACAATGTTAACCCTTTGCTTAATTTTATCTTGAACTGTTAATTTGAAGGTTGCATTAAATAAGATTGGTCCCACAACGCAAACAATAACTGCGGCTAAAATAAAGGCATCTGACTGAATAGCAGTAATAGCTTTTAATTTACGCGCAACTTGCAAAGTTGGTAAGACAATCGTAATTGTTGTCATAATTAAGAACGTCCCTGCCCAACTATTGCGTTTGTTAAAACTGCGACTATAGACCAAAAAGATTGGCAATTTTGCAATAATTAAAAACAAAACCAAAACTGGAATCAGCATTAAGGCTTGCGGCTGAGTGAATAAACTTCTCAAGTTCAATCTTACCCCAGTCATAATGAAAAAGATTGGAATAAAAAATCCATAACCAATTGATGTTAACTTATCCATTGTAGCTTCGCTTGGCTCAAGCAATTTCATAACCATTCCAGCTAAAAAGGCACCAAGAATATTTTCAGCTCCTACTCTTTCAGCTACAGTTACTAAAGTAAAAATCAAAAAGAAAGCTAAACGAATGTCTAATTGCGTAGTTGCCTTAGTAACCTTAGTAAACCAAATATAAGGCTGCTTAAAGCGTCGCAGTAAGAAAATAGCTACAACAAACAAGATAACGATTAACCATAATCTCTCAGCGTTCCCACCATTGATTGAAGCATAAATTGTCAACAGCATTAAAGGTACAACTTCGCCAAGAACTGCCGTTAGTAAAATTGTTTGCCCAATTGGTCGAGATAAAATTTCTTTTTCTTTCAAAGTAGCAATAACTACTCCTAAAGCTACAGTCATAAAAATAATCGTTGCCAGCATAATATCATTGAACATGCCAAATAATTTCAATAAGTATGCTAGAACTACAGCGACAATAGCCACTAAAACAAATGAAAATATTGCCGTCTTAGCAGGATTTACTTCATGACTAAGATCTTTTTTAACAGGACGAGCTGAATCATCGCGCTTAAAAAGATCAAAGTTAATTTCCATCCCTGATAAAAACATTAACAAGGTGACTCCAAGACTAGATAACAGACTTAACGCATCATTTTCACGAATAATGTTAAAACAAGATTGTCCTAAAAGTATTCCGGCAATAATTTCCGCAACTGCCGTCGGAATCGTATTTACTTTAAAGCGCGCCATCAATAATGGAATCAGCAACGCTGCTAAGGAAACAATAAAGATTGAAAGTTGTTCCACTTTTCATTCTCCTTTTTCTAATTAACACAGATATTGTACTAAAAAAGTGCAAAAAAAATAAGCCCTAGCACTTTGGCTAGGACTTATTTGAACTAACGTAGCTTTTTAATTGCTAAATAAAGACTATAAATTATAGTCATTACCCAAGAAATACCTACAATAATTAACATCGGCGTCCACCATTTCGGAGCTTGATAAGATAATATTGCCTGATTAAAACCCTTTTGCTCCTTAATAGTAGGAATTCCAATAGCATTTTTCAAAATAAAGCTGTCTTTTTTATTAACTGTTAGTTTTGAATAACGATACATCACTATTGGAAGCTTTACTTTTCCTGGATTATTTGCCTGCCACGTAAGCCTTAATGATCCATCTTTTAGAACTTGATGACGATATTCATTTTTATGGTTAATTACATCTTTTTGATAAAGAGCAACCTTGTCTTGAGTAGGTATTTTATCATGTCGTGGCAAATAGTCAGGAGCAGGCCGATTAATATACTTGAACAAATCACCTATTGGATAAGAGAAAGCCATCTTTTGCACTGGTTTATTCATAAAGGAATTAATAGCATAAAAAGAATTATCCCGAATACTACTGTTAAAGTTGGCAAATACAGTGGTTAAGACTAATGCTCCGACGAAATAGCGCCAGTTAATTCTTTTTTGCAATAAATTTTGAATTGAAATCGTACTCCCTGCAACAATTAATGGTAGCGCGATTGTAAAAAGACGACGCGGTATCTGGAAGGTTTCTCTTAAAGTTGGAAATGCATTTTGAATCCAGCCCCATGGCATTAAACTTGACCCCATCAAAATAAAAACTAAAGCAGTCAGAGTCAATGTCATATTTAGTTTTGATTCTTTAAAGTTAAAGACAACATAAATCAGCTGAAATACCATAAATAAGTTGAAAACAAATGAAAAAGCACTAAAGTTAATTGTTGATTCTGCCATATTAGTAGCAATTGGATTGCCCAATGGATCTACAACTTTAAAATACCCTACTCCCAGCCAAATATTAGCTGTTAAAAGTAAAGTTAAGCCAAGCGCCACTAGCAAATTAATAACCATCTTTTTACGATTCTTAGTTTGAATAAAGCCAACCACTGCAAATGGAATTAACATTAATGCTGATAAAACTGTCGACATTAAATGAATTTGACCCACAACGCTCATTGTTAATCCAAGCTGCAACCAACTTACTGGTCGCTCTTTATTTTGAATCATTCTAATAGCGCATAAAACTACAAAAGGCAGCAAAGCATAACTTACTGCGCTAAAAGTCGGGCCATTATTCCAAGTACTAATTTTGAAAAGATAAACTAAAGCTAATAATGTATTAATAACCAGGTTAGGCTTAATCTTATCTAAAACCTTATACATCCCGCTAACTGCAATTATAGAAATAACAAAAGCTGTTAAAATTTGAAATCTAAACCAAGAACCAGTAATTAGTAAAATGCCACCCATTAAATAAGCAAAAAATGGTCCATAAACTGCATTTATTACTCTACCAGATTGATCAAAGCCCCAATTAGTTTGAAAATAATTAAAACTATGATGCCTAATTTGCTCAGCTACATCATAAATTCTACTAAAATGAAAATATCCATCTCCTACAATAATCGTAGTTTTAGTTTGAATTTGATAGCTGAGTAATAAATACACAGCAATAATAAAAACAAGATATGGTACATAGGGATTTATGCGTTTTAATATTTTTGAAGTCATTTTTTCTCTCTATCATTAATTTATATACTAGTTAAATATATCACTAAAAAAATGCAAAAAAAATAAGCTCTAGCACTTTGGCTAGGACTTATTAAAGCTATTCAGCTTCTTCAAAAGTAATCTTGTGCGCCATAATTTGACGTTGTAATTCACTAGTTGACTCAAAATCAGTCAATCTTTCATTTTGGATAGTATCAGTAGCGGCTGCAATACTATCGGCCAAATTTCTAACTGGAGTATGATTTTCCAGCATCCCTGCTAAAAATGTCGCAAGTAAAGTATCGCCTGCACCATCTTGGCTCACCACATTAACTTTAGGAGCCGGTGCTACATAAGCATGCATTAGGTTAACAATGGCTGCACCGTCGGAAGCTAATGAAAGTAAAACATGGTCTGCACCGCGAACTACCATATCATGCGCTAATTCAACTAATTCATCAGTAGTTAAATCTTCATTTTCTTTGTTAAACCAATGCTTTAATTCTGTCGCATTAGGCTTAATTAATAAAGGATGCAATGGTAATATATCTAAGACATTGACATAAGGCACGTCAACAACCAAGTGCGTCATTTTTTCCTGAGCTAATTTTGCTAAATCAGTTAAATAAACTGGATCAATTCCTGGCGCAAATGATCCGGCTACTACTAAAATATCGCCCATTTTTAATTGCTTTTTTAGATAATCTAATAATTCTTGCTGCTTTTCAGCTGGAACTTTTTGTTCATCACTAGAAAAAAGATCTAATTGCGCCACCTGATCTTGTTTAATAAAATGATGCTCAATTTTTGCTTGATCTAATTCTTTAAAAACATTATTTTCACCATTAGCCATAATTCCAGTAGCCACAGAATCAATGCCTAATTTTTTTAAAACTAAAGAGATATTAACACCTTTGCCGGCTACACTCTCATTAGTGTTTAAAGTAACTGTATAAATCAAAGTACAATACCTCCCAAAATTTCTAACACTTCAATTATAGCTTAAGATACAAAAAAAGCGCCACTCTTAATAAAAGAGTGACGCAAAATATTAAATTCAATTATTCCATAATTAAGTATTTACCGTCCAGCCATTGGTTACCACCTAGGTTGTACCAAGTATGACCGTTAACAGTTACTTTCTTAAATACTTTCCAGCGTGAACCATGTGGCAAACGGCGACCGCTAAAGTGAGCGTTTGAACCATAACCATACCATAAGTTAATTCCATAACCTGGAACATAGTTTACACGACCAATTCCAGTAAATTTAGTTTCACCTGAATTTGAACTAGTATGTGAAGAACTAGATGAGCTTGAATTTACACTAACAACTGGAATTGAAGAAAATCCAGTTACGTAGCAGTACTTTCCTGGAACCCATTGGTTACCACCTAGATTGTACCACCATTCACCATTAACTTGTGCCTTACCAGAAACGACCCAGCGTGAGCCACTTGGTAAGTAACGACCAGTCACATGACCATTTGGACTTTGCCAAAGAGCAATGTTACCAGGATATTTAACAGTAGCAATTTTACTGCCTGAATTTGAAGTTTGACCCATTGCACCTTCACTTACTGCTGGAGTTGAAGGTTTAGAAGTGTTGGCAGGTTTGTTAGTGTTGCCAGCTGGAGCTTGACTTGAAGTAGTATTGTATGAAAGTGGCAATAAACTAATATTACCATCTACGTACAGACCTCTCCAGTTGTCAGTAAATTGCCAAATGGCAATTCCATCCATAGATGGGAAATAGTTAAAGTCTGGTGTATCGATTCTACCAGTAGTTGCATAAGAAGCTACCCATAATGAGTTAGGATATGATCTTAAAAGCGTAGTAGTATCAATATTATTTTTTAATAAGTACGCACCTGAATAAATCATTGGTTGATAGCCAGCGCTTTTAATGGTATTCATAAATGCCATAATTGCATTAGTGTTAGCTGACATACTACCAGTTACTACATTTCCGTCACCAGTTTCCCAGTCACAGACAATGTATGAACCCTTTGGTAAACCAAATGCTTGAGCTGAGCTAATTGCGTAACGTGCTTCGGCTTGTGCTGCAGAAGCGTTGTTACCAAAAATAGCAAAGTGATATGACATAGGCATCATATTGTGTTGCTTTGCACTTGCAATTTGACCTGCAGCGTTAGGGTTACGGTAAGAAGTACCTTCAGAAACCTTAACAATCGCAAATTGAGCACCAGCTTGTGCATGAGGTCCCAGGTTAGTACTTTGAAAGCTTGAAACATCAACTCCGTATGAACGAGCTGGAGCATAATTAGTTGCAGCTTGCACCACTGACTTAGATGAAAGTGGTGTATTTCCAGTATATGCAGCTACGCCCGCCAAAGCTGAAACACAAGCTAAAGTACCTAAAATTCTATTTTTTGCAGAATGCATGAAATCCCCCGTTAGTAATTAGTATAAATATAATTTGCGTTTAAACAAAATCTTTTTTATCTTACGTAAACATATTTTGCTGGAACCCATTGGTTACCACCAAGGTTGTACCATACTTCTCCATTAATCGTAGTAGATCCGAAGAATCTCCAGCTGGTACCATTTTGTAAATACTTACCAGTAGCTTTACCATTTGGCATATTCCAAACAGTTACACCTTGATCTGCACGCCATTTAATAGTTAAAGTGCCGTTTTGACGCTTGTCATTTTGGGTGTGTGCAGCAGGAGCTGGCATAGATTTAACAGTAGATGCAACACCAGTATTTTCACTGACATAGCTACTATCAATCCATTGATTAATGCCAATTCTGTACCATAACTTACCATTAACGTAAGCTTGACCAGTTACCTTCCAGCTTGAGCCATTTGGTAAAAATTCACTGGTAATATTTTGTCCAGGATTACTCCATACTGCAACAGCGTATGAAGGTGCATAGTTGATTCTAACAACTTTTTGAACTGATTGATATGCTGGCTCAACTACGTTATTTTGAGCTGAAATATTATTAACTACTTTAGAAGCAGTCTTGGTTACTTGAGTATTATTTTGAATAGCTTTAGTTGATGGAACTTTATTTTCTTTGGTTTGTACTACAGCAGCAGTTACTTGCTTAGCTGGAGTTTGAACTGCTTGAGTTGCAGCTGGCTTTACAGTTTCACTAGTCTTAACAGCTGGTGCTTGAGAAACAGCTGTTTGAGCTTCAACTCTATTTACTTGTGGTTTAACAACAAGTTTTTGATGAGCTTCAGTAGCACTTATTTTAGCTACAGGCTTAACTACTTTACTGCTTGCTAAAAGTGCAGCAGTATTAGTAACCGGAGCCTTTTTATTAGTAGTTGCAGGCTTAGCAGCTGGCTTCAAAACTAATGTATTAGTAGTAGCAGGTTTTGCCACTTGAGTATTAGTAACAGGCTTTGCTGGTTGTTGAACACCATTACCAAAGGCAATTGCATTTACCCAACCATTAGCGTTAGTTAAATATGCGTATTTAACACCATTGTTATAGGTGATGTATTTGCCCACGTTAAAACTTTGACCTGCTTGAGCAGTGCCTACACTGTTACCAACACTAGCATCAACAGGTGCTGAAGTGATAGTAGTAGTTTGAGTAACTTTTCTGTTTTCGTTAACTACCTTAGTAACGGGATCGTATCGATCTAAATGGTTAGCTCTAATTACGGAATTAAGAGTTGCTGCATAGTTAGGTGCAGTAGCATATTTATTTTGCAATCCATTTTGAGTAGCTTGAGCATAATTACTTGAATTTTCTACCCAAGTACCACTGTAGTAGCTACCCATTTGGTTTCTTAATAAAGAACCGTTATCTTCAAATGATTGCTCATAAGAAGGATATCTTCTAAAGTTGGCATTAGTTGTGTAATATTGGCCACCCTTAGTATATTCTCCGGTAGACATATTTGCAGATTGACCATTATATGAACCCTTAATACCAAATAAGTTATTATTTGGTGCTTGAGCTAAGCCTGAATTGCCCCAGCCTGATTCAACAGCAGCTTGAGCAATCATAACAGAAGTATAAGTTCCGTATTTTGAAGAAGCTGCAGTAGCTGCAGGAATGGCTTTGTTTAAAAATTGTTGATTAGATTGAACTGTGGCCGCCTGAACAACCCCTTCTGAAGGATTATTTACCTTCTTAAGGTTGTTGGTAACCGATATTCCAGTAGCCGTTAAAGCTGCCGCGGTAGCAATACCGGTGATTGTTCTCTTATTCATCTTTCTATTCCTCCTAGGATATATACAATGTTTATTTTAGTTAGTCTGCTTAGCATATACAACCGAACAACAGTTTTGCAACAAAAAAGTAATATAACGACTTTTGTCTGTAACAAAACTAGTCCTTACAGCCTGTTGGCTTTGCAAATATTCTAATTAATAAACAGTGTAATAAAAACATAAATATTTTTTTATATAGGTATAAGTTTTATCAGACTTATCCATTAAGATTATATATTTTATTGCTTTATCACATATAGAAAAAAGCTTGGGAAATAAAAAAGAGTCGCACATGCGACTCTTTTTAAAACTTATTATTTTAAGGACTTAGTGTAGCCTGCAGCTCTTGCTTGAGCTTCTGAACTGAAGTAAACACGGTTAGCTGGGCTAATGTGGTAAGTTTCTTGACCTGCTAAGTGGTATTTCTTAGTTCTTCTGTTACCAACTAAAACTTGGTTAGTTCCACCATGTCTTGACACTACAGCTTTCTTAGCTGGAGCAACTGCTTTTTTAGCAACTGGGGCAGAGCCAGTAGCAATACTGCTATATTGTGCAGGAATCCATTGACGTTGGCTTCCAATACGGTACATTACGCGACCATTAATAGTTGCCTTTGCAAATACCTTCCAACGACTATTCTTAGAAACGTATTGCATTTGGTACTTGCCATTGTTGTCAAGCAAGTTAACTCTTCCGCGGCCATTATATTTAACAGTTAAAACACCGTGAACTGGGGTCTCGTTAGTGGCAGCTTGAACTTGATTTGAAGCTAAGTCAGCACCAACAAACATGGTAAAAGCAGTAGCTAAGACTGCTAACATCTTAGTGAACTTCTTCATCACTTATTCCTCCGATAATTAAAATCTCAATCTAGCTATAATTTTAGCGCTATCTCTCAAGATTTAAAAGAGAAATTTTATCGAACGATAACTGCATAGCGTCCATCAATCCATTGACTTCCGCCTAAGTTATAAAAGGTTCGCCCATTATTCTTAGCTGTAGCAAAATATTTCCAGCTTGTGCCGTGCTTTAAGCGGCGTCCAGAAAAATGAGTTCCGTTTGGATTATTCCACATGTTAACACTGTAGCCAGGTCGATACTTAATTCTAATTACGCCACTCTTTTTGGTTTCTGAACCAACAGTTGGATTGCTAGTTGAATAAAAAGCAATATATTGACCATCAACCCACTTATTATTACCCAAGTTATACCAAGTCTTACCATTTTGAATTGCAACCTGGATTACCGCATGAGTCGTGCCATCTTTAAGACGCTGACCACTAAATCTTGCAGATCTGCCATAGCCGTTCCAAACATTAACAGCACCATTTTTTCTATATTTAATAATGATCTTGCCTTGAATATCTTGTGCAGGATATGACGTTACGCCTAATATCTTAGAAAGTTCGCCAGGAAAGTTTGTAATAATTCCTTCAATATTGCCTTGCTGAACTAATTTTCTCATAGTGGCTGGATCATTAGCACCGAAAACTAAATATTTCTTACCATGCATCTTTAAGTAATCTGAGATATTTTGATTATAGTAATAACTTGCAAAATATTGATTATCGCCAATATCACGGTAGTTACGTCCTAATAATGTCCGCGGAATGTTAGGTGCAAGCTGAGCTAAAAGTTTTAATGATGGCTGCGAAAATGATTCAAACAAAATTCTGTTCTGTAATCCATAGCTATTAATCAAGTTAACTAATTGTCGCTCCATCCCTGTTGGTGCGGTTTCATTTTTAGTTTCTACCATAAATTTAACATTTGGATTATTCTTATATCTTTCGAAAACTTCTTTGAGCGTGTGAATAGGTTCGCCAGATTTATTACGATATTTTAATAAATCTCTATACTTGCTAGATGTAATATTTACGTTCGCACCAAAATTATTCTTTAAATTATTATCATGGCTTACCACTAATACGCCGTCGGCAGTTCTATGAATATCCATTTCAATATAATTTGCTCTTTGAGCAACTGCCCGATCATATGCTTGAAAACTATGCTCGGCATACTTGCCTGCTTCATTATCGCCACGATGCGCAATATTAGTAAAACCAAATAAAAATGGTAAAGCAGCCACTCCTAATATAACCTTGGGAAATTTCATTTTTTCCTCCAAATAAAAAAATCCTAATGATATCTACATTAAGATACGACGTAAATTTTCTTAAAAGATTATACCCTATTTTAGTTATTTTTACCATACTATTTTTATCATTTAATTGAGGTCGCAACGAGGTCATTTTGATAAGATATTTCTTTTAATTATTAATTAAAAGAAAGGAAATATTATGGGAGTATATTTAGATAAAAACGGGACATGGTTTGTTAACAAGTCATGGACCGATACTGGCGGAAAGAGACATTTCAAAACGAAGCGTGGCTTTAAAACCAAGAAAGAAGGACAGTTATTTGAAGCTGAACTGATCTTGCAAATAAAAAACAATGTCTATAATTCTGATAATCCTCGCTTCAGTTCGTACTTTCATGAATGGGTTAAGACTTATAAAGGCGAACTTGATAAAAAGACTAATGCAGTAAGACCTAACACATTGCGCGAATATTTACTTGATGAAAAACGGATCATCTATGGCTTAGCTAATCTAAAAATAAAAGATATCACTCGCTTTCATTATCAAAATTTTATTAATGAATTCGGCCAATCTCATGCACAAATCACAGTTAAAAAACTCAACAATCATATTCGAGCATGTGTGAAATATGCTATAGAAGATGGATTAATTCAACGCGATTTTACCAAAGGAGTTCAACTTAGCTTCAATCCTAAAAATACACGTCAATTAACCTATCTCGAAGATTATCAATTAAAGCAATTATTGCATCACCTCCTTAAAATTCGAAATTCTAATTATTCTGGCGTTTACATGATTATTACAATTATGTATACAGGTCTGCGTGAAAGCGAAGCAGCTGGCCTTACATGGGACTGCGTGAACTTTGATAATTTAACCTTAAATATTAATAAAGCATGGGATTATAAACAAAAAGACTATTCACCAACTAAGAATAAGTCTTCTCAACGAATTATCGGAATGTCACCCAAATTAGCATCCTTACTTAAAGAACTCAAAGATAATCATCCCACCAAAGTTTTTTGGTCAAAAAGCTATCAGACACTCCCTCAATCGCGGAGTTTAATTGACACTTTAAGACGCAGTTTAAAAGAATTAAATATTAATGCATCAGGTGTGCATATCCATTCTTTACGTCATTCTCAAGTAGCAATTTTGCTTAATGCGGACATCAATATTTACGATATTGCGCAGCGTTTAGGACATGAGGATATCAAAACGACACAAAAAATTTATGCTTATCAATTTAAAAAGCACCAAGCCAAGGTTAATAAAAAAATCAACCAAGCACTTGATGCTATTTAATAAATTGAGGTCAATTTGAGGCCAAGATCTAAAAATTTTCCTTATCTTTCTTTTAATAATACCTACCCTGCAGCAGTTTTATAGACCTCTGATCTTTGATGAAGGGATTTTGTACAATTATGGGCGATTTCACGATGAGCCTTTTGCCTATTACATTTGTATTATCAAGGAGGAAAAGACCACATGAAGAAAAATGTTAAATATTTAGGTGCTGCTGCAGCTGCATTGTTAGCTGTTGCTCCCGTAGTTGCTTCAACTACTGTTGCTAATGCTGATACTGTTGTAGGCGACGATATGGCTGCTGGTTCTACTACACCAGCTAACCCACAATATCCAGCAATTACTCTCGATGGCTCGGTTAATGCAAACGTTAATACTAGCGTTAGTTCATTAACTTCAGTATCAGCAGTTAAAAATGCTTTAAAGGTTTCCGGTGTTAACGGTGCATTTATTGCTGGTGTTCAATCTGCAAAGGTTTCTGAGCAAAATAATGGTGGAAACGCTGTAAGTTCTTTACAAGAAGGTAAAACTTACTGGGTTCAAACTACTATTACTCTTGCTGGATTAGAAGCTAACAAGACTTACACTATTAACGGTAAGGAATACAAGTCTGATGCTCGTGGTGTTATTAATGGCTTAAACAACGATGGTAAAGGTGTATTTGTTGCTTACAGCTTTGTTGCACAAAACCCAGAAGCAGTTGGTAACCCATACTTCTCATTCAATGGTGCTAACATTGCAAATGGCTCTTTTGTAAACAACAAATTTGATATTCCTGCAAATGTTTCAGACATTAAGAACATTTGGACTGGTACTACTGCTAAACTTCTTGCCAGATATGAAGCAGCTAACACTAGTATCCAACCAGCAACTATCACTACTACTGATGCTCAAATTAAGGAACAATTAGCTAACCAAGGTGTTTCAGTTGCTGATAATGGTGCAATTTCTGCTAAAGCACAAAGCTTTAACGTAACTTTAACCGCAGTTAACCCAGTTAATAACTCATTGACTGCTACTGTTAAATTACAATTCAACAGAAACACTGCATTCCAATTATACCCAATGATTCGTTATGAAAATAACTACATTCAACAAGGTGGACATAACTTCCAACAAGTTCCTGCTAACAAGTTGGCATTTAAGGTTAACTCACCAGAAGCTAAGGCAATTGCTGCAAATCCAGCTAAAGGATTTACTGCTACTACCACTGCTGATGGCACTTCTGGTTTAATTGATATGCACGTTTTGAGTAACAAGGTTGACGCTTCAACTGTTGGTGTATACCCTGTAACTGTTTACGCAACTAATGCTAATGGTTACAAGACCACTTACAGCTTCAACGTAACTATTTTACCAGTTGCTGCATCAAACACTCGTACTGCGGTTGTTAACTACAAGCCAGGTTACGGTGTAAACATTTGGAACGTATTAAGTTCTACTAGTGTTGCATTTACTGGTAACCGTCAAGCTTCAGGCTCAACTGTAACTATTTACGGTGAAAAGACCGTTAACGGAACTAAGTACTACCAAATCAATAAGGAAGGTACTCAATTCATCCAAGCACAATACATCGACGGTGAAACTACCACTCCATCTACTAAACCTTCAACTTCATCAAACGAAGAAAAGGTTTCAGGTGTAGCAACTGTTGTTTACAACGGTCGTGGTGGTGTAAAACTTCTTAACGGTGAAGGTAAATACCAATCACAAGTTGTTAAGAACCGTTCTGCATGGAAAGTCTTTGCTAAGAAGACTATCAATGGTCGTGAAATGTACCGTATCGGTAACGACAACCAATGGATTCCAGCTCAATACGTTAACTTCCGTTAATAATTGAGAATCAATTCAAGTAAAAAAGGTCGACTCTTTTAGAGGCGGCTTTTTTCATGCAATTTATTAATTTTGTGAGGAAAAATGAAAGCTAAAAAATGTTTAGTTGCTTTGGCAGCTTTACCATTTTTATTCGGTTTTACTAATATTGCATACCGTGGAGATAATCAAAATGGAAAGTATGCTGAACATTCATACCAAGCTTACGATCGCGCGTTGACCGAACAGGCTAACTATTTAGAGTTAGACATTCATAAGACAAGCGATAATGTGCTAGTAGTAAGTCATGACAACAATCTCAGTAGATTATTTGGTGTAGATTTAGACATTAATAAAACTCCTTACGCCAAATTAGCTCAATATCGTAACCAAGCTGGCGAACCAGTTCATACTCTTGCAGAAGTATTCAATCGTTACAAAAATGATCCAAATATCAAATTTATGATTGAAACTAAAAACGTGGGATCAGCAACAGGTATGGAAAATGAGCTAGTGAACTTAGTTAGACAATATGGGATGCAAAATCGTGTTTTATTTGAGTCGTTTTCTATTCCATCTTTAAATGCTTTAGCACAATTAGCGCCAGAAATTCCACGAACTCAATTATCAGGTAGCTATCAAAACATTGGCGACAGTCAATATTATGCGAATGGCTATTTTGATTCAAATGTAAGTGCCTATCTTAAGAGCCAAGGTAAGAAATATTTGCTCTGGGGCGTCGATAATGCAGATAAAATGCGTCAATTGGTTAATTCTGGTCAAATTGACGGTATTATCACTAATTATCCTGGCACTTTATCTAAAGTTCTTGGAGTAACGCAATATCCAGCTAAAAATATTGATGGAACGATAATTGTTAAATACAAGAATAATTATTCAGTAAATCTATGGAATGGTTATGGTAAAAATGCTCATTTCAGTGGTTTGCGCGTTAAAAACGGTACGTCGCACCATGTAACTCAAGTGGCAATTGAAAATGGCAAGACTTGGTATAAGCTTGACAATAATAAATGGATTGATGGGCAATACGTTGTATCCTATGCAGCAAATAAAAACTCTAATAGCGTACCAGTCCAATCTCACGGAGTAATCCAAATTAAGTACAAACCTGGCTTTGGCGTTAACTTATGGGGCAGCCCTCAAGGTACACACTATTTAGGACGTAGATTAAAGCATGGCAGCCGTTGGAAATACATGGCTACTGCTAATTACAACGGACGTACTTTTTACAATTTAGGCGGAAGCCAATGGATTGATGGAAAATATGTTATAAAAATTAACTAAATAAAAATCCCTCGAAACGTAATGCTTCAAGGGATTTTTTGTTTAATCTTTTAGCAAATCCGCAATAGTTTCATCATTTGGGTGATAAGATTTGTATTGCTTTAAAATGCTAATTAACATATCAAAATTTTGGTCCCAAAAGTCAAAATTATCCTGATATGATTTTACTTTATTTAGGTCATTATAGTTATCTTTTACATAAATACTAGGTTTTGCAAAATTTCCGTTAGTATATCGTTGATAATCATGATGGTAAAGAATGAATAATATTTCTATTTCCGGTCTAGTAGTAAGATTAATGACTTCAGAAATTTTACGTTCATACGCTTTCGGCACGTTAAAATTCTCTGCTCGTGAATCAAGAATTCGATAAACGCGTATCTTTCTGTCAAAACTTTTATCCAAAAATTGGCTTGCAAAACGTTTACCGTTACGACACCGAATAATTTCTTCTTGTAACATGTCTTGACGATTAAACTTAAGTGCATCATGAGCAAGCAAAACATCAATAATTGCTCGTTCAGTGTTTCCTTCCGTAATAATGGCGATTAATTCGTTACTCATGCTTATCTTGCACCACTTTCTTTGTAGCCTTTTTAAGTGCCAAATAAGCAGAGTATTCAGGAGCCGTGCCTCCAAGATAATCCGATTCAAATACTTCGGCTTTCTTTAGATCACTTCTTACATTAGCAGCAGAATATCTTTGCAGTTCAATCTTATCATTTCTCTTGGCAACATAGACTTCGTCGCCTCTATCCAAATCATTTAATAATTCAGAATAATGGGTACTAAAAATTAACGTCGCCCGATTAATATTAATCTTTGGGTCAGAAAAGTCTTCGATGAATGAGCGTACAATTGCATGATTAAAGTGATTTTCTAACTCATCAACAAACATTATGCCACCTGTTTTTAAAGCAATCATTACACGTCCATAGAGAGTGATACCTTTAGCTGTTCCTGAAGACAGATAATGCTGTATTACATCAAATCCTGTCGCAGTAATTTCTTCTTCTGCATTTTTAAATTTTAAATGATAGATAATCTTTTTAATGTGATTAGCATCATCAGTTTCTGATTCAATATTTAAGTACTCAATAGAAGGATCTAAAAAGTTCAATATTGCAACAGGTACTTTTTCCTCATCGTAAAATAGAGCATTGATATTGGCTAACATTAAGTTGTCGAATATTAATTGGCAATGATAATCTTCTTTCGTCAAAATCAACCTAAATATTGAATCATCAGGTGATAAGATCGAGGAAGCCAACTCTCCCAAGTCTTTTCGGTTATATAAAGGCTCAATATTGTCAAAATTCAATATTTCTTTTTTAGTTAATCTATCTTTAAATTCCTTACGATAAATTAATTCATTATCAATGATCCATTTTTTATTTAGTTTATCTCTAGTTTGCTTAAAAGTTACTACATCTTTATAAAGCAATCGATCTGTACCATAAAAATAAGTAGTAATAGTAATAGGCTGGTCACCAACTAAGATGTCTTGTAGAGAAGTTTGGTCAATTGAATTTCCATATAGCAATAATTGAAGCATACCAATAATCGTTCTCATAATTGTTGTTTTACCCGTAGCATTTTTTCCTACGATCGTGATCAAATTATTAATCCATAAATTACCCGCAAGATTTGTTAATTGATCTCGAGTATTTTCTGTGAT
Source organism: Lactobacillus hominis DSM 23910 = CRBIP 24.179 (assembly GCF_000296835.1). Classification (GTDB taxonomy): domain Bacteria; phylum Bacillota; class Bacilli; order Lactobacillales; family Lactobacillaceae; genus Lactobacillus; species Lactobacillus hominis. The sequence continues at coordinate 271,828 of NZ_CAKE01000002.1, forward strand.
ACGGGCATCACTCATTAGAGAGAACTCTAATCCATTTTTGAAAAGTGGATGATTTTCTATTTTCATTTTTAGAAAATATAAATTGTTATCAACTGTGGTTATATTTTTCATCGCTTATTCTCCCTAGTGTGTATTATGTAGTATGTATTATGTAGTATTTACAATTTATATTTTACACAATTTGTGTATTTTTATACAGATAAAACGTTTAAAAATGTAAAAAGAGATTCAAAAATTAATTGAATCTCTTTTTTCTGTCTACATCAAATGCATATTAGCCCAAGATATGTACGATAATCCCCATGCTAAAAGTCCTGAAATAATAAAGATAATTATTGACATAACCGGAACTGCAATAAAAGTATTGGGTATCAATTCAAATATACGGCAGTTTCTAGCCGCTATATGAACAAACATAAAATGAATCAAATAAATTCCAAACGTTAATTCCGATGTCTTTAGCAATACTTTCTTAAAAGCGGTATCTTTAGTCCAGTCAATCTTTGAACCAAGTTCTTTCATTGCCACAAAGATTGCTACGCTAGTTAAAGCAACTGGGATCGACATGTATTGGTAAAATGGCAAGATTGGCGTATTGAACTTCATTGACAGCCATTGAGTTGCGCCAAATGACCAAATAAGTCCAAAAATGCCAAAGCCGTAAATCCAATAGCGATTCTTGCGACTTAGCTTAAGCTGGCTTAAATAATATCCGGCAACAAAGTAAGTTGGAAAGCTCAAAGTAAAATTGAAATGAGTATTGATATTCAAACGATACAAGCTATTCATAATAGTTTGCACAACAACTGGCATATGATAATGCGCTGATACGTCGCCATAAGTTCCAAAAAAAGTAGTCAAGAAGACTGAAAAGAAGGCTGCCAAGACTAAGAAATACCTAGTTAAACCAATATTAGCAGTAATCTTTCTTAGAAATGGGACAATTAAGTAAAGTCCAATAATCATTGGCAAGAACCACAAGTGAGTATAGCCTTTAACTAAGACGTCAAGCGTTGCCATCTTGCTGTAGCCTTCAAAAAAGTAGCAGTAAATGGCGTAAAAAATATCCCAAAAGATAAAGGCAGTTACAATCCGCCAAATATTCTTGGTAAACAAATGCTTCACAGTGATCTTTCTTTTAGGGTCTAAAAACAATGCTCCTGAGATCATCACAAAGATTGGTACGCTCCAGCGACTAATTGCATCCCAAAAGTTTACGCCCATCCAGGATAAAGTATGGATGTTTTTAGCATAAAAAGGCTGCTGGCTTGCTGCATGGATTAAGATAACTGCAAAAGTTGCACTTACGCGTAGTAGATCCAAATAATGGATTCGATGTTTTTCCATTATTTCCTCCAAAAGATAATAATTTGCATAAAAAAAGCCGTCTCCGAGGAGCCGACTTTTTTATTTGAATCAAAACTCAATATTAACGGAATTGTGCGTATTGAGCTGGGATCCATTGGTTTTGAGTACCAAGACGGTAGTAAGTCTTACCGTTGATAGTCTTCTTAGCAAATACCTTGTATGCTGCGTTCTTTGATACGTAGTTACCAGTACCGTAGTGACCATCTTGGTTTACTAAAGCAACCTTACCACGACCGTTGTATTTAACAACGATTACACCGCTCACTGCTTCTTCCTTAGAAGAATCAGTTGAAGGCTTAGATGGGGTAACAGCTTGTTCACCGTCTACGTATTGAGCTTGGATGTAGTCATTGCTGTTCTTTGCATTGATTTGGTAGTATTTAACACCATTAACAGTCTTTTCACCAAAGATAGTAACAGTTTCGCCATCCATTACACGTTTACCTGAGAATGAAACGTTAGTTGAGCTTAATACGTTCCAAACGTTTACACCGTAACCAGCCTTGTACTTAACAGTAGCTTTACGTCCTTCACCTGGAAGTGCAGGATTTACAACAACATTAAATGAAAGAGTTGTAGTGTAACCATTAGGGTTAGTAGCAGTTAAAGTTACAGGGTAAACACCTACAGTGTTAGGATCAATCTTGTTTGAAAGAACTTTAAGATCAATTTGACCAGAGTTCTTATCATCAATAGTGTATGCCTTTAACTTAAGAGCTGCGATTGGATCAGTAGCTAAAGCCTTAGCTTCTTTTGAACCAACTGTAGTAGGTTGAACTGTAACACCTGCACCAGTATTACCTTGTTTTACCAAAGTAGCATCTTCGTAGATTGCTGGGTAAACTTTTGAATTTACATCTTTATTAAATTGAACTTTAGCAGTAGCAGTTTTATTGTTTGCAGGATTAGTAGCAGTTACAGTTAAGTAGAAACTAGTTGCGCTTGCTGGGATAGTGTTGTTGCTTGTTAAAGTAACACCTTGGTTAGCTAATTGAGCCTTAACATCACCGTAGTTAATAATTAATGGCTTGTTAGTACCGTCAACATTAACCATTGGTTGAACTGCACCAGCAACTGTCTTTTCTAAGTCTGCAACGGTTTCACCAGCAGTGAAGCTTTGAGCCTTGTATGCAAATGCACCTTCAGTAAGGTTTACGTGGTTAGCAGTAGTTAAGTCTACAAAGTATGGTGCACCTTGAACAGCTGCATCATAAGCACTAAAGTTAAGAGTTACGTAAACATTTGGGATAACACCATTTTGGTTAGCAGTAGCAGAAACGCTTTCGCTACCTTGTTTGATAGTGTAAGTCTTGTTAGCTTCTAAGCCACCAAGTGCAACAGAAGCTTGTAATTGGTAATTTTGACCAGCTTCTAAACTAGTTACACCAACAGTTGGAGCGTTAACATTAACAACTGCAGCTTTAGAAACACCAACAACTTTTGCGTTGGAACCGTTAACTGATAATGCACTTTCAACTGCTGAAGCAGTAGTTAAAGTAGAAACTTGGGTGTTAGCAGCTTGTGAATTCATAGTGCTTGCAACGTTGATAACTGGATCAGTAGCTGGCTTAGTAGAAGTGTCAGCTGGTTTTCCATCCAAGTTGATTGCAGCATTAGCAACACCTGAAACAGCAACTGGAGCAACAGCTAATAATGCAGCTGCAGCAGCACTTAAATATTTAACATTTTTCTTCATGTGGTCTTTTCCTCCTTGATAATACAAATGTAATAGGCAAAAGGCTCATCGTGAAATCGCCCATAATTGTACAAAATCCCTTCATCAAAGATCAGAGGTCTATAAATCCTCTGAGGTAGTCAGTCCTTGATAAGAAATCCGCATGCTGTACAGGCATCACGCCTGAAGCATTTGTCCTATTACTTACCACGACTCATATTATATCTTGTTTCTCGCTTTTTGCAAAGTTTACTTGCATTTTTTATATTTTTTAATGTTGTTGTAATATTCACAAAGACGAATTTTATGCAATTTTTCCTATACGCTTATCAAGTGTAAGCAAAAAAGAATCCCATAATACTGGGATTCTTCTCACTTGGTTAATGTTTACGCAAGAGTTTTAAGACCTGTTTAATTTGATAAAAAATTATTTCAAAAATATTTCAAAATATACCAAATATTCCAAAATAAGTTATTTAATTCTCTTATTTCTTCAAAAATTAGTCTACATTGATTTAGAATCATTAAACACAGAAGTAGTAGTGCGTTCAATATATTGAGCAGACTGAGCTTTGGTATAAAGATCTACTCCCTTTCTTTCAAAAACATTTGCATTGGCAATCTTGTCCATTGCATCCCTTACTTGAACTTCTTCTAAATCGCCCGCTGCTTCTGGCACGTTAATTGAAGCTTTCTTGTTATCACTAGTTACGAAAGTTAATCTTAAAGTCTTAGTTGTTGGCATTTTGTTTTCTCTCCTATTTCTTCTATAAATATGCTTTATTTTTTTCTATAAATATGCTTTATTTTCGAACTAAAATTATTCGTTTGCGTCTAATTCAAGTTCATGATGTTGAATTAACATAGCGCTTTGCAAGCCATCGTCTTTTTGAAGCGTAGATAATGCACGACCTACTTGAGCCACTTTTTGTGCATCTGCATCTAGCTTCAAGTTCTTAAAAGTACGTTCTTTAAGGTTGTCTTTGTACTTAGCACCACTAAAGCCGAATTTTACTGATTGTTCTACTAAATTAGTCTTCATTTTTCTACCTCTATTATTAATTAATTTTTGTAAGAACTTCACCGGTGATTTGCCTTACACTATTACTAACGAAATAGATCTTAATTTTGGCTCAACTTTTTAAAGAAAGTTCAAAAAATAGTTTTTGTTATAATGAAAAGTGTAAAATCAAACTTGATCAATAAGTTAAGGAGGATTTATATATAATGAAAAAATCCAAAATTTGGGTAGCTTTAGTTGCCCTCTTCGTAGTTTTAGTCGGAGCTGGATGCAGTAAACAATCTAACTCTTCTGGCGACTACTCTACTTTAATGAAGCAAGGTAAAACCTATGTAGCCGACGAAAAGTATTCCCAAGCTGAAGATAAATTCGAACAAGCTCATCAAGTTAAAGCCACTGATGAATCAGATGTTTATGCTAAACAAGCTAATCACATGTCTGATGCTAAAGACAGCATTAGCGAATATAACTTTAGCGAAGCTTTAAAAGATTTAAATAAGGTAGTTTATGCAAACAATGGCTACTCAGTAATGACTAACCGTGCTAAGAAGCAATACAAGACGATTAGCCGTGTTCAAAGCAATATTAAAAACGAGATTAATCCATTATATGACAATGCAAAATCAGCTTATAAAGACGGTAACTACCAACAGGCTGAGCAATACTGCATCCAAATCTTAGACTTACCTTATATTAATGGTAAATACTACAAACAAATCAGAAATAAAGTTAACGACTTGTTAGATGATGCAAAAGATGCTAACGGCGATAGCAAGAGCGATGAAAATTCTTCATCTAAGACTAACAGTTCAAACTCTAATGAAGAAAACAAATCTTCAGATACCGAAAAAGAAAATAATAATTCCTCAACTTCATCTAACGCAAACAGTTCATCTTCAAACTCAAATAATATGACTGTCGGCGGTCAAGCAGTTACTGCTCGTGTAATTGCTCAAGTACGTGATAAATTAAGTTCTATGGGCGTTTCTACTTCATCTTGGAGCGATCAAGACGTAGTTAACTTCATGAACTCTGCAGCTAAAAATGGCCACACTACTATTGATTCTTACACTCAAAGCGACGTAAATAACTTTAATAAATAAGAAGAAAAGTTGCTTTTAGAATGATTTCAATGTAAGATTATATTGAATTTTTGTACTAGTACGACATTATTTAAAGGAGCTCTTAACTTTGACTGAAGAAAGCAAAAAAACTGCCGCTGAAAAAACGGAAAAAGACGAAAAGTTCCAAGTTGTCATCCCAGAAGCTAACCGCGTTGAGATGCCAGCAACCGAATTTGCAGTTCAACCAGATTATTTAAAAGTTTTTGCTAACTTTTATATTGCAAAATTTGAACAAGCTGACCTCGAAATCATGGATACTTTTGATGGTAACCACGACGTTGTTGAAATTAATACCTACCTTACTAACAACGAAGCATTTTCTCGTCAAAATTTGATTAAGCATGTTTTGAACATCCATGCTCAACGATTTGAAGATATTTTAGCTAATATCAAAAAAGAAACTGGTATAGATCCTCAAAGTATGAAGACATATGAGGATTGGGATAAGTGGTATACTGATCGTCGCAATAATATTCCACAAACTATGTCTTAAAGGCTTGAAACTTTAAGCAAAATATATAAGAATAAAGTAACTAAAAAAGAATGCAATGGCATTCTTTTTTTGATTTTTATATTATCTTGATAAGCTGATAGCTTTTATTAGGAGTATTTATTCATGAATAATAAACGAAAAAATCTCACCGCAGCAGGTTTACTGATTGCTATTGGGATTGTGTATGGTGATATCGGAACGAGTCCACTGTACGTTATGAAGTCCATTGTTGCCGGAAACGGCGGTATTGGCAATGTTAACCGCGAATTTATTATTGGTTCGATTTCCTTAGTTTTATGGACGGTTACCCTGCTTACTACCTTACAAACTGTGATTATTGCTTTAAAGGCAACTAACCATGGCGAAGGTGGTATCTTTGCCCTTTATACTTTAATTCGTAAACGTAAAAAATGGTTGGTGCTTCCTGCTTTAATTGGAGGAGCTGCTATCTTAGCTGATGGTACTTTAACACCAGCCGTTACTGTTACGACAGCGATTGAAGGATTAAAAGGGATTGAATTTGGCAAAGGCAATATTCCGGTTAACACTCAAAGTACGGTTATTGCTATTACTGTTGTGATTTTGCTGGTTCTATTTTCTATTCAACGAATGGGAACAAGCATTATTGGTAAGGCATTCGGGCCAATCATGTTTGTCTGGTTCACTTTCTTAGGAATCGTCGGAATCATGAATATGGCTGGCGACTGGTCAATTCTTGAAGCCCTCAATCCTTACTATGCTATTAAGCTTTTATTTAGTCCGTATAACAAGGCCGGAATTTTTATCTTAGGTTCCATCTTCCTTGCTACTACCGGTGCTGAAGCCTTATATTCTGATGTAGGACACGTGGGAAAAGGCAACATTATCGGTTCTTGGCCTTACGTTTTTGTATGTTTGTCACTGAACTACTTCGGCCAAGGCGTTTGGATTTTGAATAACCCAACTTACAATGCAGGTAATGGTGATTTTAATCCATTTTTTGAAATCATTCCGCAAGACATTCGTTTAGCCGCAATTGTTTTAGCTACTATTGCCGCTGTTATTGCTTCACAAGCCTTAATCACTGGTTCGTTTACATTAGTTGCTGAAGCCAGTGGTTTGAAGTTCTTACCTAGAATGAATATTGTTTATCCGTCGACTGAAAAGGGACAAATTTATATTCCATCTGTTAATAAGATGATTTGTGTAGCCACTATTTCAATCGTCTTATTCTTCCAAACTTCGGCTCACATGGAAGCAGCTTATGGTCTTTCTATCACGATTTCAATGCTAATGACGACCATCTTGCTATATGAATGGCTAGTCATGAAAGGCATCAACTGGTTCTGGAACTGGCTATTTCTTATTTTCTTCGGCTTTTTAGACATTATGTTTATGGCCGCAAGCTTGAGCAAGTTTACCCATGGCGGTTACGTATCATTAGTTATCGCTGGTTTTATCGGAATTGTAATGTACATCTGGTTCTACGGAAACAAGATCCGCGACAAGCGTGAATCACGCAATGCATATGTGCGTTTAGATGAATATACCGATATGCTGACTGACTTAAGTCACGATGAAGACTATCCAACTTACGCCACCAACTTAGTTTACATGGCTAAAGTTAAGTACAATAAATTTATCAAACGAGAAATTTTATACTCGATCTTGGATAAACGTCCTAAGCGTGCTAAGGCATATTGGTTCGTTACAGTTAACGTAACTAACGAGCCATTTACTGCTGAATATGCTGTTAACACTTATGGCACTAAGAACGTAATTAACGTTCAGCTTTTCCTAGGATTTAAGCAACAACAAAGAGTTAATGTTTACTTGCGTCAAATTGTGCATGACTTAATTGCTGACGGTACAATCGAATCACAGCCCCAAGAATACACGACCACTCCCGGACGTGATGTCGGAGACTTCTCATTCGTTATTGTTAACGACGTAATTAGCCCTCAAACTCAATTACGTAACTACGAAAAGTTCTTAGTAGAAGCTCGTGTATGGCTCCAAAACCTGTCTTCTAACCCTGCTTCTTGGTTTGGGTTAGATTATGCAGACACCGTCATTGAACGTGTCCCATTGATCTTAGGTGACCAACACAAGCAGCAAATCACTCACATTGCTCCCAAGAAATACGAGCAAATGAAAAAGAAAATCCAAGAAGGTCAAATTTAATTAGATAAGTAAAAAGACTTCAGTTCGATTATGAACCGAAGTCTTTTTGATGAACAAAAATGCTCCCCAGTCAAAACTGAGGAGCATTTCTTGCTTACGCGGTAAAATTATTAACTTAATTCTTTAATGATGTTTTCTAAGGTTTCCTTAGCTTCATCTTGGATCTTTTGAGTTGGGTGTTCTTCATCATATTTGTTGAGCCAGTTCAAACGATCTTGCATTCTCTTAGACAAGGTCTTTTGGTATTCAGGATCTTCTAAGTGAACTTCGTAGCCTTCAATTGGCAAGTAGCTTACGCCCTTGAAGTTGCCAAATGGCTTCCAGTCGCTGTCCTTGATCTTGTCAGTAGCTAAGTCTTCAACAATCTTCTTAGTTACTTCCTTAGGAATATCCTTGCCCATAAATGCGTCAGTATTCAAGATGTAGCAGCTTGCACCACGCTTAGTGAACAATTCCTTGAAGTCTCTGTAATCACCAGAAACAGGATATGCTCTGAATGGGTCTGCGAATGGTTCAATAACCAAAGTATTCATATCAAATCCCTTTGGTAAGTTTTCAGCACTAGTTCTCTTAGTTGCCAAAGTACATCCCATAGTAGTTGCCAAAACTGGATCATCAACTTTAAGTAGTGGAGGCAATGAACCATCTTTCATAATCCAGAACAAAGCAGTAATTGGGGCTTTTTCAAAGTCAACACGGTGAGGACTAGTGTAGCGAGTCTTGATAACACGACCGTTGTTGTTACGTAAGTCTTCAGTAACAATTACCTTCTTGCCATCTTCGTCTTCAGTAACGGCACAGTTCATGATTGTAGTGTAGTACTTAGTTTCGTGGTGGCCTGCTGGGTAGTCGTGAGTCTTATCAAAGTATGAAGGCTCCAATGCTACAGAAGAACCATCTTCACGTGAAATAATAAATGCATCATCGTGCAAAACAGTAATATCGTATTTACCATCGTACATTTCGTGAGTCAAAGTTGATTTACCTGAACCTGACAAGCCGTAGAATGCAAATACCTTATCGTCTTTGTCTTTAAAGTGGAATGACTTTTCACCACCGTGACATGCAGTGTAGCCATGTCTGTGAGCCATTGCCCAAGCCAAAGTCAAAGTACCCTTCTTCAATTCACCAAAGTAACGTAAACCAAAGACAGCAGCACAGTTGTGAGGTGCATCAAAGACGCCGAAGCCCTTTGGATAATCATCATCAGTAACATTTGGATCGAAGTAGAAGTAAATGTCTCCTTCATCATAGAACTTAGATTTTTTGTACATTTCTTCAGCTTCTTCATCATAGAAGTGGAAGTTCAAAATGTAAGAAAGCAAGTTAAATGCTTGATCTTCTGGCATCATAATGTGAGCTTTAACAGTATAAGTTGGATCAAGTCCTACTAAAACAGTTGCCTTCAAGAATTTTTCATTGTGACCTTTATAAATATCTTCACGCAAATTGCCAGCCAATGCTTCTGGGTCTTCTTTTGGATCGTCTACAAAGTGACGCGCACTAGCAGTTCTGCCCAAAATCTTACCATGGTTATAAACTAATTGCTTAGCACCTTGTGGCAAGCCCAAATCCTTAGTATGTAAAATTGGCAAGTCAGTTTCAATTACACCAGGTTGCTTCTTAGCTAAATTATAAGCTTCAGCAACACTTGTGACTTCATGAACATTGTTGCCATAAAATGCTGATTCAATTGTAGAACGAACACGACTAAATTTTGGATTATCTTTTCTTAATTCTGAACTAGAATAGCGTTCTTGTGTACTCATTTAAAATTTTCCTCCTTCGAAAGCTAAGTAAGCGGTTTCAACAATTGACACCTTTATATTAACATAACTATTTGTGCATAGCTACACAAATTTGGTGTTAACCGCCTAAGAAATTATTGGTCTATCGTAAGGATTGCTATACAAGTAATGTCTAGGTATTTTGGTATGAAATCTAAAGTTTTTAATAACCTAAATAATATACAGAGTTCGGATCTTGCACTTGGTTAAGATAATCTGCAAAGTATGGCAAAGTGAAATTTACTATTCCATGTCCAACCGGCTTTACTAAATCTCTTTCAATTGCCCGTCGACGATATTGAGCCACATAAACTCGACTCTTGCCCCACTTTTGAACAATCTCTTCTAACTTTCCACCGTCTTTAACAAACAAAAGATACTTACGATCATTTTCGGATAGATCATCAAAAATCTTTTGGTATGCATTGTCAAAAAGTTGGAGTTTATATTGGAGCGTGATATTCTCCAAGTCTGCAAATGTTGGAACTTTTCCATTTACTTCATTAAACAATAAAAAGCCCAGCAATTGAAAACCATACGCATAGCCACCCACCATTTGCGCCATTTTATTGGCAAGCTCAAGTGAACATTTAAAAATCTTTTGATAACTAGCAATTACATCTGCAGGTTTCAAAGGTAAAGTGTGAATTTTTTCTGATCTGAGCAAAAATGTAAGATTTTTTTCAGTTTGTAAATTCAAGACGAGGTCTGGCAATCCCGTCATTAAAACAAATAGAGGTAATTTTTCACCTTTTAGTTCGTTAGAAACTTGCGCAAACTTTCTTACAGCTTCAGAATTGCTGATCTCATCTATCGTCACTACTACATATTTATTTTGCTTTTTCAAATGTATCAGCATTTCTTTCAAAGCCTCATCATATTCAAGACTATCACTAGAAAGATCAATATTAAGACCTTTGACAGAAATGGAACTTACGCTTTTAACTACTTTTTTTAAATTAGATGTGGTTGCATGAAGTAATTTCTTAGTAAAACTTTCAACTAGGTTATCATTATTTAACAAATTAATTCGAATACAACTTTTATCTTTATCCAGTGTCTGTCCTACTGCATTTAAAAAGACTGTTTTTCCAGATCCACGCACCCCAGTAATAAAAAAGGAGCGTGCGAAGCTGCTATTTTTAATAGTTTTGATTAAATCATTAATTCTAGAGTCCGTATCTAAGAAAATCTGGGGCACATCCCCAAAAGTTGGATTAAAAGGATTGTTCATTTTTAAACTCCTTTAAACTTTATATCTATTTTTAAACTCTTTTAAACTTCATACTACATTTTAAACCCTTTTAAACTTTGCCGCAAAAAAAGAGCTCCAACATTTTGAGGAGCTCTCTAAAACTGATCCGTATGAAATATCTCTCCTAGATAACAATTGATATTAGTAAACGGATCATCTGTTAATAAATTGTTTTTTCTTAGGTAAAGGGCATCTGCATTTTCTTTTGCTGTTTTTATTCGATCATATAAAAACTTTCTCATGTGTAAAACATCTGCTCCTTTAAAATCTTTATAATTTTGGGCAAAATACTGCGGACCCGATAACTTTTGAAATAAGGCTGGGCGCGAATAACTTTTAAATACTGGCTCAAAATGCATTAAGATCCATATCTCAAAACAAATTGAAGAAAACAGTATCTCAATATTATTTTTTTGAGCTAACTTTCGACATTCTGAAATTTCTTGCAAACCATGATCATCTCTGTCAAAAACAACATATATTTTACCGGGATCTTTTCCTTTAGTATGGGCGATGGCTTCATGAATTAGCATTTTACCAGATCGCCCCATCGCCTTTATTTCAATTTTAGGACGAGCAATAGATATTTCAGTACGATGATATTTTTGCTTTAGCATTCTAAAATAATTTTCTTCAGTTTCGCCTTCGCAAAAAATATAAATGCTTTGTTGCAGAGAAAGCTCTTTAGGTTTACGCTTTTTTCTCATTATTAGATTTCTTCACCTCTTCATGTATCGACTTTAAGGTCTCTTTCAACCCATCTAAATCAATAATTGGCATCGCACCAAATTGTCCCTTAAGATACCGATGTAAGAATGATACATTTAATCTTCCCAAATTTCTTGAATCGGAAAAATCAAAAATTGATTTTAACGTACTTACACCCTTAAAGTCTTTTTCAATTAAATAGATCTGGTCTGTTCTAATTTCATTATCCAGCAATTCTAAATCATGGGTTGCTAATAGAAATTGATTACTGTTTTCCTTTGTATTAAATAATTTAACTAAACTGTCAGCCAACTCATGATGGAGCGACTCATCAAATTCGTCGATAACTATTGTTTTATGGTTGCCATTAACTTGAGAGAAAATCATCGCCAAGACAATATAAAAGATCCTTTGTGTCCCCTGCGATTCAGAACTTAACGGTAATTCTTCAGTTCTTAAAACATTTCCTTGATCATCATAAACTTTATGAGATGTATAAATTTCCAACCTATCAGTCGGTAAGGGCGCATCTAATTGTGTCGAAATTTTTCTCAATATTGGATCATCAATCGCAACACGTCTCAAATTTAAATCTACAATATTAAAATCCGCAAAACTTAAGAAATCAATCATTTCCTGCTTTAATTTTTCATTTGATAATAATTCCAACATTTTTTCTGGAATCATTACGTTTGAGCCTAAAAAGACCAAATCTTCACTAAACCAAGTAAAAACTCCCGAGGCATGTAGATCATTATTTTGTTGAGCTAAGTAGAGAAAGAGAGCATTTTTTCTCAAATTATCTGTTAAGCCTTTTAGCTTATCCGGTAAGACTAAGAAATCCTGTCCCTTTCTTTCAAAATACGTCTTCTCACTATTAGATAGAATTAGTACTAATTTTTCACTTTCAATGTGATCAGCATCATACGAAAATGAATATTCATATATTTGCTTTTGATATTTTAAAGTTACTGCAAAATAAGTTAAATCTTTAGCACTATTGGGATTGAATAAAAATGGATTGTATACCAATTTATCTGTAATCGATTTGGTACCACCAATTCGAATTAAATGAGCCATAGTTAAAATTCCTTGGAGAAGCTCAGATTTCCCTGCACCATTGGGCCCAAATAACAGTAAATTTTTTAATACAGAAACATCTTTTCCTGGGAAAGTATTCGTTTCCTTGTACTTATATAACCGTGCACCAGTTTGAAAAGACAATTCAGTTTCATTTTTAAATGAAGCAAAATTCTTAGTAATAAAATCGATTAGCATATATTTTACCTCCATTATTGATTGATTTTAGCACATAACAGGTCAAAGATCACATTTTTTTGTGATCTTTATAAGATAGCAAAAAAGAAGCCCCCATCACTGGGAGCTCCCTAAGAACTAATTATCATTACTTTTAATTGTCCTTCTTTTTCTTAGAAGCCCATGCGCCACTAATCAAGGCACCTAATACGCTACCTAAACCTAAAATCAAGAATAAAGTATTGTTTTCTCTATTCCCAGTTTGTGGTAAAGCTTGTTTCTTGTGATATACAGGTATTGGATGTTTTACTTGCTTAGTCACAGAACTATTCTTTTGAATATTATTTTGACTAATGGTGTTGTCCTTATGTTCAGTATTGTTATCTGCAATATCTTTATCATGTTGATCATTTGAAATAGTTGGTTTTTCAGGATCTGGACTGGAGGTAGAGGTATTCAGAGTCAACTTAATCGTATTATTTGCGTCTTTGCCTACATTACCCACTTGGTTGTTATCCATAGATAACATAGCTGTCCCATCTTTTGATTTAACAGATTCGGTATTATTTTCACCAGCGCTAAGAACTGCTTTTGATGAAGCTTTTTCAGCTAAACTTAAATTAGCTTCTATAACTTTTTCTTTATCAGAAGCTTTATGATCAGTTGCAAAATTCTGAGTATCAATCTTTGATTGAACTGCTTTTGGTTCTTCTTTTGCCCCAGTAACTACATCATAAGACGCTGTTTTTTCAGTAGTAGCAGTACTATCAGTATTTTTAGCTTCTACCTTATTTTCGTCGGAAGAAGTTTGCGTATTATTAACGTCTGCTTTAGGTAAAGTAACTTCTTTTTGGTGAATATTCTGACTAGTCAGTTCTTCATCACTAGTTGAATTTTTATCATGGGCAGCTGCTACAGTGTCCGTTGAAAAACTAGTATCAGCTGCTTGAACAGTATTATTATCAAAAAATAAAAATGCACCGATAGCTGCTGAAACTAATAACCCTGAATTAAGCTTACGAAAAGAATAGTGATGTTGTAACTCACTTTGGCTTTTTTCTCTTCCCAACTTATTATTACGTGATAGCTTTTTCATTTGCTTGCCTCTTTGCTCATTCAAGCCTTTATTATTAACGCCAAATTATCGTTATTTAATTTAGCATATTGAATTGTAGCCGTCTTGAAAGCGATAACTAATTCAATCTTATTGTTCAATAATACCATCTTAATTCATCACTTGATACCTCCTGTTATTAAATTAGCCATAAATTATTTAGTTTTCTATACAAAAAAAGACATTGAACCACTCATAAATAGTTCAATGTCTTTTAAATTTCTATGCCTATTACCAGATAACTACACGTTTTTCTGGATCAAGCCACATACCATCTTCTGGCTTTACATCAAATGCCTTGTAGAATTCTTCTTGACATTGTGATTGAACATTTGCTCTTTCTGGACCAGGAGCGTGAACGTCAACAGAAACTTGAGTCTTGATACTTTCTGGCAATTGCTTAGTTGCCCAAACACGTGCAAAGTTTTCAAAGACTTCTTTCATATCGCCGCCTTCGCCCTTATTTGCTTCAACAGCAGCAGTCAGTCCACCTTGGTCAGCAATATTTTCAGAAACAATCTGCTTACCATTCAAAGTAACTGGACCATATTCAATGCCGTTGAACAAATCAATTTCAGCTTGCGTACGCTTCTTGAATTCAGCAAAGTCTTGGTCAGTCCACCAATTCTTCAAGTTACCAAATTCGTCGAACTTAGCCCCATTGTTATCGAATGCGTGAGAAATTTCATGAGCAATAACCACACCAATACCACCATAGTTCAAGCTACGTGATTGCTTCAAATCATAAAATGGCTTTTGCAAAATTGCAGCTGGAAAGGTGATGTCGTTTCTTTGTGGGTCGTAGCAAGCGTTAACCAAGTTACCTGGCATCAGCCATACGCTGCGGTCAACGTCTTTATACAACTTATCCAAGTTGTACTTTAAGGCAACTTTGCCAGCTTGAGATTCATTAGCATAAAGGCTGCCGCCTTCAGATTCTGGAGTAACTTCGTAAAGATCATAGATTCTTTCGATCTTTTCTGGATAGCCAATCTTCAAAATTAAAGCGCGAAGCTTAGTAATAGCCTTTTTCTTGGTTTCTTCACTGAGCCAGCTATTAGCGCTAATTCTTTGTTCATAAACATCAATCATCTTGTGAATCATGTCTTCAACGTCAGCTTTTGCTTCAGCGCCAAAGTAAGTTTGACCGTAGTAAACACCTACTACTTCACTAAAGAGGCCGTTTGCCAAGTGATAGGCTTGCTTAGTGCCAGATGATAATTCTGGTTGACCTGAAAGTGCCTTGTGGAATGGGAAAGCAGCCTCACGGAAGTCTTGTGACAAGTAACTAGCCACACTGTTGATAAATCCAGTAATCATCCAGCCCTTGATTTCTGAGAAATTATCCTCATTAACTAATTCGTCAAAATGATCTAAATAGCGTGGTTCAGTAACGATTACGCGATCAGGCTTTTTATCAAAGATTTCGCCTAAGAAGTAATCGATCTTGAAGTTCTTGATCTTAGCTTCAAAGTCAGCAAGTGAAACTGGATTGTACATTGCTGGGTAATCTGCCCATTCTTCAGTTGACTTAACAATCTTAGAAAGCTTTTCATCAAACTTCAAAGCTCCAGCAACATAAGCATTAGCTTGAGCTTCGTCAATGCCAGCCATGGTTAATAAGTTAATAGTTTGTTTTGACCAAACGTCAAGCAAGTCCTTAGCAGCTGGATTGTCGTAAGTAGTAGTATCAGGCAAAATTAAACCTGCTCCACCAAAGTGAAGTGCGTGAATCTTGGTATTCTTCATGTCGGCTTCAACATAGAAGCTAAATGGAAGACCAAAGCCGTTTTTGAATAAATCAGCTGCTTTTAAGTTGAAATCAGCAAAATTCTTCAAATCAGTCAAAACTGACAAGTCTGCCTTAATTGGTTGTGCACCGTCAGCATTTCTCTTTTCAAAGTTATTGGCGATTCTGTAAAGTGCTACAGCCTTACCGAAGTTAGGAACCTTAGGTAATTCTTTGTCACCGGATGCAAAATCAGCAAAATCTTGCATTAAGTTTTTTTCAATATTAAGATCAATTCCGTCAAAACTACTAGTGCGTGAACGATCTGATGGAATCTTCGCATTTTCCAACCACTTAGAGTTAACCGCTAAATATAAGTTATCTTGAACACGAGCATTGGTGTCGGGCTTGGTGATATCGCCAGCTCCACCGCGAACGTTAAAATGAGTCATCAAATAAAAATCCTCCTTTGAATTTATAAGTAACTATCTAAATGATATCATTCTTAAAATTGTTAGTCTATTATTAAAATTAAAAAGGAGCTAACTATATTTAGTTGCCTTCAAAAAGTTCCCTATTTTACTTAAATAATTCTAACTGCTGCTTCAATTTCGCATGCATTGGTACTAAAACTACGATCATTAAAAAGATTCCAATTGCAGCAACAATAAAGAAGTCGATATAACCAAATCTATCAATCACAAGTCCGCCAAATAACGGCCCTAACGCTCTACCAATAGCTGAAGTCGATAGCGTCAAGCCCTGGTATTTTCCCTTGCTCGACATTGGCGATAAATCATTTACATAAGCTGGGATAGCTGGCATAGCAGTAGATTCTCCGATGGTTAAAGTCACCATCGAAAAGACAAAGTGAGCATAATCTTTGGCAAAAATTAGCGTCACAAAAGAAATCGCAAACATCGTCACACCAAATATCATCTGGTGAAAAATGTTCTTAAAAATATTAGGAAATTTGCTAAGTAGCGCTTGAACACAGACGATAATTCCTGCATTGATCGTCCACAGCAAACTGTATAAATGAAATGGAATGCCTAGTGAAACCATATAAACTGATAAGTTCGACTCCCAATTCATATACATCAACCAAATCACAGCTAAAGTAGTATAAAAGCCAATCGTTAAGATCAAGTTAGCCTTTGGCATTGGCTGAATCTTTTGCTTAACTTGCTTATCTTTGTTAGCCATTCTTTCTTTATGAAATTGAATAATTGGGCGGTAATTAAAAATCGTGTTAACACTAACTGCCACAAATAAGCACGCTGCAATGATAAATAGCAACGTCACCGAGTAATCATACAAGTAGCCGACCGTTAGCGTACCTAATACAACACCTAAATTTTGGGCAAAATAAATCACATTAAAGACGTAGCGCCCAGGTTTAGACTTGATACTAGTAGCAATTGAATTAATTAATGCTCCATTCCAGCCGCCGAGTAATCCAGTTAGTGTCATCCATACCCAATAAATTGGCCAGCCATGAAAAGCAGCCATTAAAAACAAAACTAGTGCATCTAAACTTCCACCAGCGATCAGTAAATAATATGGATCTAAGTGGTCATAAGCCCATCCTGCGACAAATGAGCCCAGCATATTAGCCAAACAGTTAAAAAGCAGTACTACCCCAATCATCGCTAATGAAACGTGTAGACGCTTATTTAAATAAACCGATGTTAGTGGCCAAATAAAACTAGCTCCAATCCAAGTTAACAATTCACCTAGTAATAACCAATGCAACTTAATCTCATCTGCTGGTTGTTTACCATGTGCAGTCTTCATGCAATCCCTCCCATTCTCTAACCTAGTCTAACAAAAAAGACATGGATATTTCCATGTCTTTTCGTTTAAAGAAGTAAGTTCAATTACTTATCTTCTTTTCTCTTTTTACGTCTATCAGCTAAACCAAAGAGTCCTAAACTTGCACCTAAAATTGCCAAACCTGCCACAACAGGATTGTCAGAAGCAGCTCCAGTTTGAGGAAGATGCTTCTTAACAACTCTTTCACCAATACGTGTAAGCATCCCTGCGTGATATAGAATACGTCCATTTGGTCCAATCACGTCACCGTTAGCAGCAATATGGCTTCCCTTAGGAAAGATCTTGCCATCTGGAGCTACGAGATGACCATGATTGTCAGTATGTGGCTTATCTGGGACTGCAGGTTTGTTATTTGGCTTATCGTTATTATCATCTGGTTTAATATGTGGATGATCATCTGGCTTGTTATCTGGTTTATTATCACCATTATCTTTAACAATATTAATAATTGTTACTCCATTAAGGATAGTAATGGTGGTTGGCAAACTTTCACCTTCAGCTAACTTGTAGCCTGCTGGAATCTTAAGATCTGCCGAAACAGTCGAATCATATGCACCAGTATAGGTCTTAGAATCAATTACATTTCCCTCACTATCCACAAATTTAACTAACTGATCAGCACTTTGTGGAATTGGTGGTTGTGGAGTAGTCTGCTTCTTGATTGCAATTGAAGTAATTCCATTATTAAGGGTGATTTCCGTTGGTAACTTGCTTGGATCACTTGCGACCCAACCAGCTGGAATTTCTGGCTTAAATGGAAGCTTAGTGCCCTTAATGTGACCATCAATAACAATTGAACTAATTACCTTGTTATCAGCATCTACATAGTTAATAGTTTGACTACTATTTTCTAGAATAAATGTTGCAGTTGAACTAAAGCTAATATTGTAGTTTGGATATTCTTGACGGATCTTATTAATTGCATCCCCACTAAGTTCAACATCATAAGTTCCTGCTTCAGTTAATTGAGCTGGATGACCATCTTTACTAAAGACAAAATCATTAGCAGTTAAGCCTGAGATAACTTGCTTGTCGCCATTGATTACCACAACAACAGAATAATTACGAGGATCTACTTCTAAGTCCTTAGTAGTTTGAGAGCCACTAATAGTTGCAGTAGCTTCAGCTGGAGTAATTACCAATAATCCTTGACTACCATCATAACTGTAGTCGTAGTTACTATCAGCTGCCTTAATTGCATCAATTCCAGCTTGACTGAGCTCAACTTGGTAAGTACCAACATTTACTGGGTTACCAATAACTTGAATATCTTTGTCAGTTAACTTATAAGTTTGACCATTAGAAAGTTTAACTTCAAATTTATCAGGCTCTAATGCTATAACGCTTCCAGTGTAAGAAGATTCTTGACTACCATTAAAGCTAATTGTTGCAGTAGCTTTACTAATTGTGACACTGGCTAAACCATCAAAACTCCAGTCGTAATTATTATTAGTAGCAATCTTACTTTGACTAGAATCCTTGAGCTTCAAGTAGTAAGTACCCACATTTACTGGGGCAGCAATTACCTTACCAGTTTCATCAACCCATTCATAGTCGTCAGCAGATAGAGTTGGGACGGTAAGATCTACACCATTGTTAGTAGCAATAGCGTTAGTAATCTTATCAACATTAATTTCTGGAGTTTGGCCGTTGTAAACTACATCATATGAACCTGAAGTGGTTACATCAGCGTTAGCTTTTTCAATTGTAAAGTCTACCGCATCATTATTATAAGTATAGTTATAATGATTACTTTCAAGATTTCGAATTTGACCTAATGCTGCTTCGGTTAATCTAACCTTGTAAGTACCTGCATTAGTTGGTGCAGGAATTGGATTGCCTTGATTATTTACAAATTCAAGATCTGCCGGCTTTAAGACATAAGTTTGGCCATTTGATAACTTCACATTAATGCCGTTAACAACTCCATCAGTAGCTGGAATAACTACTGGATTTCCTGTGTAAATTGTTGAAGCTGAACCGTCAAGAGTAATGCTTGCAGTTGCCTTTTGAATATGATAATTACCTTCGCCTTGGTAACTCCAAGTATAGTTAGTATTTCCAGTAATCGCATTTTGAACTTTTTGCCAGCCAGCTTCAGTTAAACGAACTTGATAAGTTCCAACTTCGCTTGGTGCAGAAATCACTTTTCCATTTTGTAAGAATTCATAATCACTTGTAGTTAATTGCAAAGTACTTGGCAAAGCAATGGTCTTTTCATTTGGATTATCAGTAGTGATTTCTGGAATAAAGTTAGCTGGATCAATTGTTGCTGGATTACCAGTCCAAGTAATAGTTTGATCACTAGTACTTGGCAAAGTAATCTCAGCCTTAGCTTGGCTAATAATATAAGTATACTCACCGCTAATTGCACCAGTGGCAAAACTGTAGTTAGGGTTAGCTGCCTGAATTTTAGCAATTGAACTATCCTTAAGCTTCAAATAGTAAGTACCAGCATTAGTTGGTAAGCCAGTCATTTCAGTATAAGTACCGTCTGAATTCTTGGTATACCAAGCATAGTCAGCTTCGCTTAGCTTAGAAAGATCTAAGCTTTGGCCAGCAACTAAGCCACTTGGCGTCCAAGTAATTGAATTAAAGACATCACTAACTGAAGTTTCCTGACCATTGTAAATCTTATTGCCATTTCCACCTAAAGTATCAGTAGCTGCTTTTTGATTAATTGTGTACTTAATCGTGCCACTTGCAGCATTAAAGCTGTAGTTAGGATTATCCTTTTGCAATGTTTGCAGAGCAGAAGGTTTCAAACAGGCTTCATAAGTGCCAGAATCAGTTGGGATCGCATCTAGCTTCTCACCTTGGGCATTATACCAATCAAAATCACTGATAGTAATACCTTTCATTGATAATGGGTTATCAGTAACAAGATCATTAGCGTTAATCGTTAAGTCTTTTACATCTAAACTAGCAGGCTGACCATCGTAAGTCTTTTCTTGATCTTTACCAGAAATAGTTACATCGGTAATTGACTGAGGAACGATTTCAAAAGTAGCTGAACCAGTTAAGCTATCCGCACTAATTTTTACATTCCCTGAACCAGCATATTGATCAATTGCAGCCTGCAAATGAGCCAAACCAGCTTGGGTCAACTTAATAGTGTAAGTACCTACATTAGTTGGTGCCTCACCATCTGTCCAAATGTAATCACCATCTTGCAAGTGGTAAATACTATTTTCAGTACTACCAGGGAAGGTCAAGTTAACAATAATGTCACCACCATTGTTAAGTTCAGCGGTAGTTACTGCTGATCCATTAAATGTCATTTGGTTAGAACCTGACAAGCTTGCACTAGCCTCAGTGGCTGCATTAATCGTGTAAGTGGCCTTAGTATTAAATGTCCACTTGTAGTTATCGCCATTGTTGCCAGTTAAATTCTTCAACTTAGCTTCACCGGCTGGTGATAATTCAACCGTATAAGTTCCAGCATTAATAGGATCACCATTAGCAAACTGCAAATCATCACTAGTTAACTTAATCGTTTGTGCAGTACCGTCGGGAGCATAAACAGTTGCTGAATAAGTTAAATTATACTTACCAGTATTTAAATCAGCTGGTGTTGTAGCGTTTCCATCATAGGTCTTACTATCGCTACCATCTAAGCTAATCGTGACTTCGCCTTGGTTCACCTTAAAGATGCCATAAGTAGTTACATCGCTCGCATCCTGTGGATAAGCATAGTTAGTACCCAATACAGTCTTGAGATTATCCAGACCTTGAGATGATAAGACAACTTGGTAACTACCAACATCTCCTGGCGTTTGACTAAAAATCAAATCTCCATCTTTAGCTTGGTAGTTTAAAGTAGTACCATTTTCAGTCTTTACAGTTAAGGTATAACCTTGAGGATTCTCCTTAATAGCCTTTAACCAATCATTGGAACCATAAGTTACGTTTCGCTCATTACCACCAACAGTAATTGTCACTGGCATTTGATCAACAAAGAAGTTGGCCCGTGCTGCAGAACCTTGAGTCCAATTATAGTTAGTTGAACCAGTTAAATCTTGGAGCTTCTTCAATCCTTGAGCAGATAATTTGACTTGATAAGTGCCAACATTATCTGGAGTAGTTACAAACTCTAAATCGCCTGTTTCAAGCTTCAAATCTGTATAAATTGGCTCATGTTCATTGTCAGTTGTCGCATTCTTAACAGGTGCAGTAATAGTTATACTGTAGCCATTATCGCCGCCATATTGAATCGTGGCAGTTTCGCCATATTTAATATGCTCTGCGCCACTAATCGTAACGGTAGTATCAGCCGGCGTAATTACATATGTAGCTGGTTCATGTCTAGCATCAATAGGATCTGAATTAGATGAACCGCTTCTAGCAGTGCCATTATTTCCGCTAACAGCATCCCAATCATAATCTGGAAAAGCTGCTTGGAGTTTTTGCAATAGTTGATCAGTAATCTTAACTTGGTAAGAGCCGACATTAACTGGCATTTGCCCGTTAGTAAAGCCATTAATATAGACATCGCCAGCTTTCAAACCACCAATTTTTTGAATAATTTCAGCCTCGGTTGGCCCAGGAACACTGCTATTCCAATTAGTTAATTCAATATGATATGCACTTGGATCGAGTGGTAAATCAGTCCCGTAAGGGGTCGTTTGATTACCATTTAAGGTAACCTGAGCCTTGCGGGCATAGATCAAGAAATCACCAGTTGCCTTACCTAAACTAATGTCATAATTACTTGCACCTGTTAGATTCTTAATCTTATTAAGTGCAGCACTTGTCAAACGAACATAATAAGCTGGATTACCTATTTTATCGTTTTCTTGGGCGTTAGCATGGCTGACTGGATTACCAGCACTATCAACTACTTCTAAATCTTCTGGGATTAAAGTGAAGCTTCCCAATCCAATTGGCTCATTATTTGAGTTACCCCACATTAATTTAATATCACCATTATCAAGCTGAGCTTGGGTAATAGCTGCATTTTGACCATTATAAACTTGTGATGCAGTTCCACTTACGCCGATAATCAAACTTGCTGGATAAATGTGGTAAGTAATGCGGCCTGAAATCGTGCTATTTCCGTCCTTAACAAATGTGTAGTTAGGGTTAGCATTCGCAAAAGCGGTCTTACCTTTTTCATTCAATTGCAAGTAGTAGTAACCAGCATCAGTTGGAGCAGCAATCGGTTTGCCATCTTGATCGACCCATTCAAAGTCATCAGCAGTTAAATCTGGAATAGTCAAGCCTTGAACATTATTGAAGCCAAAGTTTTTCTTGGTTTCTTCATTACTTGGATCAAAGCTGACCGCTTGACCATTGTATTCACTCTTTTCACTACCATCTAACTGAACGTTTGGTGAAACAGCTTGTTCAATTTGGAAAGTGGCACTCCCTGTATTGTCCTTAGATAAGATTACATTACCTTTACCAACCGCTTCATCAATTGCAGCTTGAATTTTATCAAGACCTGCACTAGAAAGAGTCAGAGTATAGGGACCAGCATTAACAGGTGCTTTACCATCTTGAGTATTCCAAGCGTAGTCTCCCTCTGCAAGAGTGAAACTAGTTGGCAAGTTAACAACATTATTACCACTAATAACTACATTAATGGTTGAACCATCAGTATACAAATCAGCTGTTGTTACTGAATTGCCATTGTAAACCATAGAATTGTGACCGCTAAGTTCAGTATTAGCGCTAGCAGGAGTAATGTTGTAAGTGCCAGTTCCACTAGATGCGGTGGCAGACCAAGTTACATTATCACTATTAATCTCTTTGATATGATCCCAACCAGTTTGGGATAAACGAACTGCATATTTTCCAACATTAATTGGAACAGTAGTAGTCCAAGTCCCATCGATATTAAATTCAATATCACCAGCAACTAAGTTATAAGTTGGATTATTTGGTTCATTCAGCTTAATTGAGAAGCCGTTTAAGTAATCACTATTAGGACTACCAGTGTAAGTGTATGAAGGATTGCCACTAAATTCTGCAGATGCTTGGGCCTTGTTAATAACTAAAGTACCGAAACTTGTACCTTGGCTAATCTTGTAATTATCACCAACGGCTTGTTGAATCTTATTGGCACCGGCATCAGTTAAGACAATATGGTAAACACCACCAGCATTCGTTGCAGTGATAGGCTTACCGCTGACATCAACAATTTGGAAGTCACCAGAATCTAATTGTACATTGCTCAAGCTAGCTGTTGCTCCATCTTTAGAGCTAATGCTTACTTGAACACTGTTATTTCCATTAGCATTGTATTTAACGCTAATTGGTTGGCCAGTGTAAGTTTCGGTTTGTGTACCATCGACACTTACAGTATTTTCAGCAGCTGTAATAGTGTAAGTAGCTAAGCCACCACCATTAATCAAAGTAAAGTTAGGATTATCCTTCTGTAGAGTAGATAGTGCAGCGTCCTTAAGTTTTATGTAGTAAGTTCCAACATTTTCAGGATTACTGATCGAATTACCCTGAGCATCTACCCACTCATAACTATCACTGGTGAGGCCAGTCGTATCTAAAACTACTTTGGCATTGTTAAAGTTAGTAGTAATTGTTAATTTTGAAGGATCGATACTAGTCGCAGGTTGGGCATCATAGATCTTACTATAATTTCCAGATGTCTGGTTGCTTAAAGTGAAAGTAGCTGGGGCCGGATTAATAATATAGGTTGCAGTACTGGTAAAGGTTGAATTACCCTGAGCATCTACCCATTTAATACTGTTATTACCAAATTCTTTTATAATATTCTGCTTGCCATGTTCTGACCAACGTAACTCATAGGTACCTGCATTAGTTGGCATTTCAGTCGTCCAAGTTTGACCATTATTAGATGAAAATTCAACATCCCCGGCCTGTAAAGTATAGACATCCCCAGTGGGCCCTGTAACTCCAGCATAAATTGGATTGTCACCATCCCCATTATTAAGGTCATCAAGAGTGATTGGACTGCCAGTGTAAGTTGACTCATTAGTACCTGCCAAAAATGCTGTTGCAGTTGCCGTATAGGTTATATTAATTACAGTCGGAAGTGTATCGATAGTGACAGTTTGAGCTGGAATAGGTCTCCAGTTTGGAATATTTAATGTTGTTTCAGTAGTTGTCCCATCAGGATGCGTAACTATTTGTTTAATGACTTTCGTATAATTATTAGGAACCGGTATATTGTTATAGCGGTCCCATTCACCTGTAGTCCAGCCACTACCATCAAAGCCATCAAATACTACTCCGCTATCATCAGCATTTACGCGTACAGGTCTAGTAATTGTTGCTGATTGAGTCGTAGTTTGGGTAACTGAAGGAGTTCCTGGTTGGTTAACTGGCGTGAAGTTAATTACACGGTTAATAGTTTTTTGCGTCAATGATTTAGGTACATAGTAAGTTGTCAATTCGTTACGAACATACCATTGAGGAGCATTATTAGTAGTAAATACTGTATTGGAATTATAATTTGGATTAGCAAAATTTACAGTAGTATATGTGCCTGTAGAATTGAGGTTTGCTACTACATAGTCATTGCCAGCATCAGGAGGAGTAACAGTAAATTGTCCATCTTGTGCTATATTCCAGTTTCCAGAAATCACATGGAAACCTAAGTTATCCTCAGTCTTATCCCAAGTCCAATCTCCATAAACCACTTTATTGGTTGAAGCATTAATGGTCCCAGCTTGTTTGAAGAAAACTTGAATCTGCGCATCGGGTGCAACTGATTGGCCATTCTTATCACCACCTGCATACACAAATTTAGCGGTTATTGTTCTAGCTTCAGTTTTATTTGGAACATAGAAAATAGTATGAACAGGTTGAGCTTCATAAAGAGATGCAGCCGTAGTATATGCAGTTGAGCCTTTAGAAATATCGCTGGTATCGCCATCACTACCATTCCAAGTAGGGAAAACAAATTGATTAGCAGGAACTTTACTAGTATTTGTAGCAGGACCACCAGTGTAAGCTGTATATCCATCTAAGGTTGGTACATCGGCAGTTACTGTAGCCCACTTTTGCGGTAAATTAGTCCAAGTCCCGGATACTACATGGTAACCAGGTGTATTACTATCACCTTTTTTAGTATTCCATTGCCATGGACCATACGTAACAGTTCCAGTTACCAAATCTTTTGTAGCTTGCCGAATATAGTAAACATCTAAAACTGCAGAAGTAAAGGCATTACCATCCTCGGTGTAAGTACCGTCTTCATTAACCTTTGTCTTAACGTAATTTACGGTAACAGTGCGTGTTTCTTGTGCAGCTGGATCAGTATTAGTTACGTCTTGAGTTTTATGAACTAAGTGAACAACAACATTTGCACCATAGAATGAAGGAGCAGCCTCAGTCGTCCATTTATAATTTGGTATTGTCCAATTACAACTTGGATCTGTAAATGATCTCCACTGATCTCCAGCAACTGTTGCTCCTGCAGGTACTCCAGAGACACTAACAGATTGATACTTAGCTGGATTTACGCCATCTGGAAACTTAAGATCATTACTATAGCCACCATTACCAGCATTTTTTATATCAAATTGAATAATTTCCTTATTTTCCGTATCATCCCAGTAAGTGATTGTAAACTGCATTTGTTGAGTAACAGTAACCTTAGCAGTAGCTGGAGCAGTTACGGCAGTGTATTGCTGGCCATTCACAGAAACCGGATAAGTTGCAATAACTTTAACATTATATGTCCCTACTTGATCCCAATTTGGTTCACTATTATCAGCAAATTCAAATGTAGTACCTGATGGGAAATCAGCAACATTAGTGACTAAATCTTTAGCTGTTAAAGTCTTCCCCTTATAGGTAGTCTTATCTTGAATCTGAAGGTTTTTCTTTTGATCTGCAGGGATAGTAACAACTTGGTATGTAGCATTCGCATAGTTAACTAGATGATTATTGTGACCCGTTACATCATCAACAG
Organism: Lactobacillus hominis DSM 23910 = CRBIP 24.179; assembly: GCF_000296835.1. GTDB lineage: Bacteria > Bacillota > Bacilli > Lactobacillales > Lactobacillaceae > Lactobacillus > Lactobacillus hominis. The sequence continues at coordinate 298,257 of NZ_CAKE01000002.1, forward strand.
GGGCAGTTGAAACTCTCTTTAGTACATAGTTATGCTCAGTAACATAATCCTCAAGCTTTTGATCAACCATGTCTTTGTAACTATTAATGGCATCCGTCATGTTACTTGCACCAGCTGCATCATAAACAACAGGTACAGAAATAGTAGTAAGTTGGCTACCACTGGCATTATTAATAGTGATATTGTGTGTATTATTGTTTTTATTGGATAAAAGAGTGTAGAGACTACCACTAGCTAAAATGATTGGTTGAGTAAAGCCACCATTGGCAATACCCAAAGTGTTTAACTTATCAGCAGTAAGTGTGGAGTTATTACCGAGATAAACGACTGACTGAGTATTATTTATGACATTAGATGCACTGGTTACCTTACTAAAGTCCCAGTTAGAAAGATCAACATATTGAGCATTTGACCCAGCAAACAAAACTGACATATTGGTAACATTGCTCGTGTTCCAGTTAGCAATCGCACTTGCATCAACCAATGATCCTTCATTGGCAAAAGTTGCTTCAAGATTAGTTACCTTACTGGTATTCCAGTTTTCCAAACCATGCAGGCTCGTTAGAGCCTGGTTAACATTAAATGCCCGATTCAGATCAGTCACATTGCTAGTATCCCACTTAGCTAAGGCACTAATGTCAGTCAAATTAGCATCACTCATAAAAATGACGCCCAGATCAGTTACATGACTTACATTCCAATTTTCTAGACCTTGTAAGTTCGTAAAACTATTATTAGCAAATGCAGTGTTAAGTTTTTGTAAACTATCAGTCTTCCAATTGCTTAAAGGAGAAAGATCTGTAACTTTGTTAACATTGTTAAAAATCCGGGTCATATTCGTAACTTTTTGAACATCCCAGTTTTCCAAACCAGTTAAGCTAGTCAAGCCAGTCGCATTTTGGAATAAAAGGGACATATTAGTTACATTGGAAACATCCCAGTCACTGATTCCAGTCAAAGATGATAGGTTAGAAGCACCTTCAAAAGTACTTTGCATCGAAGTAACGCTACTTGTGTCTAAACTGTTGGCATCTAAATTGGTCAAAGTAGTGTTCTTTTGGAAAGTATTATCTAAGTTAGTGCTTGCAAGCTTAATTTTCTTATCATCAGTTTTACTAAAGGCAATAGTAGCAGCATTTTGCCAGCTTTTAATTAAATCATTAGATATTGATACTTGAAGATTATTAGTTGATTTATCAGCAGCCGTAAAGTCAGCCTCATTAGGCACAATAATGTGAGTTTGATCGCCGGTGTAGCCAGTTAATTGGTAATAATTGTTTCCATCAAATGTCGTGTTCTGCCCTGTCCATTTAGAGGTATCTAATGTCCCCCAAGTAGCAGAATCATATCCGCCGTTAGTTGTGGCTGCTTTTGCTGCAGCTTTATTTTCTTGAAGAGCTTTAACATTTGCTACATTAGCAGCAGCCTTGCTTACATTAAGTTTATTTGTCTTTTGATCTGCATTCTTAGCAGTATTTTCTTGAGTTGCAGAATTTGTTTCGTTTTTGGTTTGAGAAGTAGAAGAATTAGGCTTTGAAGTTTCAGATTTTTGAATAGTAGAAGGAGTTTCTGTAGACTGCGCAGTTGCACTAGCTTGATTATTATTTGAAGGAGTAGCTGCCGCGCTATCATCCTTTGTAAGTTCATCAGACTTGTGAACTACACTCTTTTGTGAATCATTATTTGTAACATCCTTTTGAACTGGATTAGCCTCAGTTTCTTGATCTTTTTTATTAGTTTGAGAATTCTGCTCTTGTATATTATTAGGTAAAGTATCTGCATGAACCACTTCATTGTTACTTAATCCTAAAAATAAAGTTGACAAAAGAACAGAACAAGTTCCAATAGTTAACTTTCTTATCCCGAATCTTTGTTTTGCATCTAAGTCACGTTTATTGAATAACATGTAGCCTCATACTCCTGTAGTAATTTCTATTAATAATATGTTTAATTTAATACTATAAACCAGTTTTATTATACCGCTAAGCATAACATAACGCTATTTAGAAGGTAATAAGTTAATCATTATTAAGTAATTAGATAATCGGAGCTGAGCTTGTATATTCTTTTACGATACTTTATAAAGTTTTCTTTTCTTTTTTAAAGCTGCGAATCTTAGTAACATCTTGGGCAACTTCTAAGCATCCCAAATACTTGCCTGACTCATCACGCACTGCAAAATATTGCAAATATAAATATCGCTTCATATGTCTAGGTTCAAACCAAAATTCATACTTATCCTTTTCACCTGTATGAAAAGCATCAAATATCTTTTTAACTACCGGTACACTTTCTGGAAGATGACAAGAGTAAACAGAGTTTCCCAGTGCATTGCTTGAATGAGGAAAAATTGAAGCACCGCCTCCAAAATAAACTACCTTATCATTTTCATCAATAAAAGTTAAAGCAAACGGCAACAAGTCCAAAATAGCATTGAGCTGCCTTAAATTCAGACTCCCTTCTTTAAAGTTAAGTATTAAACCAGATAGTTTTTCTAATGATACTGCACCTGAATTTGTATTAGCAGTCGAATTATGGCTTGCTTGCCAGTTCATTGGCTTTTGAATCAAGGTATAACCAATCTGGTCTTCTTCTTTTTTAACGTTATACCAATCCTGCTCATTTGCGACTTCGTCTATCATTGGGATCATGATTTTTTCTTCTTTAACGATCATCTCAAGTACTTCATGGCTGGCTTGTTTAATGGTCGACTCTACATAATTCATGTCAGGTTTTGGTGCATCGACAGCTTCATTTGCTTGCGCGATCAATTTTCTGATCTTATCATCAACGCCCCACATCACTTGCGGCGGCGCTGTAATCCCGTATTTATTCATTAGCGGAAAAATCGATGTTTCTTTTCTAGCATAGTGCTTGTGGATCGTGGCTAAATCACGCAATTCTGTTTGAAGCTTATTTAAGGCTGCCTGATCACCATTTTTAAACTTTTCAAGATCTGGCAGTAAAGCATCTTCAATCAAGGACTTAATGACGAGATTTTCTAACTTGATAGTGTGGACTGGATGACCAGGAATTGAAAAATCGGGATTTTCTTTATTTTGCTTAATATTATCTTTGAACAAGTCCACATGTACATTACACAAATACTGAATTTGGCGCGGATCTAGCCCGCCTGCAATTAGTGCACGTTCAGCTTTAGTGATCTCGCTGACGTCGACTTGGTCAAAATTTTCTTGAAACATTTTTTTAGCGTTTGCTAAGTCGCCGCCATCTTGAATATAGTGTAGAATCTTTAAAATCGCTGCTTGTCTTTTGTTATCTTGCTTCATTTTGCTTCCTAAACTAAAAATTTATATTATATTTTCAAAGTCAATTGAGAGTGGCTCATCAAAACCTACGTAAAATTGCAATTTCACTATTATCCATCAATTACTTTATAGCCCTTATCTTCAAAGGCTTTTTTTATTTTAGCTAAATCTAAATGCATAGCTTGTGCACCTAGTGGGATCGTCATTACCCTTCCTACTGTTGAAAGCAGTCCTGGGATCTTAATTCTAGTAAAACCACAATCATACATAATCTGAATAAAATCAGGATATTGGCTGGCTAGTTTTTTAATTGGAACACTAAAGTCAATAATTTTTTCTTTTTCTTCAGTTGCTTCAATTTCCTCTTCTTGATCAATTGCTTGCTCATTATCTAACATTCCCAATTGCTTTTTAGCTGCCTGAGTCATTTTTTCTGGACTCCAAACCGGATACCAAACAAGCTTAACGTCAACTTTATCAATACCATCAACTTGCAAGACGGCTTTTTCAATTTGATCTTGCAAATATGAAGAAAGCGGGCAACCTGAAATAGTAAGTGTCATCTTCACCGTGGCATGCGAGCCTTCAATATCAATACCATAAATTAACCCCAAATTAACTACATCAACTAATAATTCAGGATCTTGGACCTTTTGCAGCTGAGTCATAATTTGATCAACCAATTGTAAGTTCTTTTCTTTCATTGCTTTACCTCAAAAAAATAAGAGAAACAAAATTGTCTCTCTTATATTCTACATAACCTATCGGACTAATTTGTCCCAAATTATAACTTTATTAGCTTTGAGCGATTTTTGAACGTCAATAATTCTTTGATTGCTTGAACCTCTAAATTGTAGGGTTAAGTCCTTCAAATCATCCATAAAGCGACCATCAACTAAAATATCAATCTTAGATAGCATCTCTTTTTTATCGGGGGTTTCTTTTTGCAATTCATCCCAGGCATAGCCAGACCAAGACCAAATATCTTTACTATGACCAAACTCCTTGCGGACGCGATTTATAATTTTTAGACAAACCCAGGTATTCAAAAATGGTTCGCCACCAAGTAGCGTTAAGCCCTGAACATAAGATTGAGACATATCTTCAATGATCTTATCTTCTAGTTCTTGGGTATAAGGTCGACCATAATTAAAATTCTGAGCAGCTAAGTTATAGCATCCCGGACAGTCAAACAAGCAGCCACTCACATAAAGACTGCACCGCACTCCTTCACCATCAACGAAGTTAAACGGCTTATAGTCTGCAATCTTATGTTTAGAATATTCTTCTGAAACCCACTCACCTGGCTTAGGATTTTTAGGCATTTTGTGCTGACGCTTGAGGAGTTTAGCATGCTGGACTTGGGGCTTATATTGGTTAGCATCGACAAAAACGGTATCGCCGCCAATATTTACTTTGATTAAATTACCACGGACGTCAGGTCCTTCTTGGTTATTTTTATCCTTTTCAGGCATTAATATTCCTTGTTCTTTCTAATTTCTTTACTTGCTACTTGTTGCTCCATACCTAAGTTCATGTGCTTTACCCGGTGGACAATTTCTTCGTGACGGCCATGAACCATTGGACGCTTAAGTGGATTTCCTAAATAGCCACAAGTACGTTTTACACAATCACAGGTTTCTGGATCGTGATTGCCACACTTCGGACATTCAAATCCCTTAGCAGTTGCCTTAAATTCACCGGCAAAGCCGCACTTGAAGCAGTGGTCAATTGGAGTGTTTGTTCCTAAATATCCCACCTTATCATAAGCCCAGTCCCAAACAGCTTCTAAGGCCTTAGGATTTTGCTTTAAGTTAGGGTATTCACAGTAATGGATAAAGCCACCAGCAGCATAATATGGGTATGGTGCTTCAAAAGCTAACTTTTCAAATGGGGTTGGGTGTTTTCTAACATCGTAGTGGAAAGAGTTAGTGTAGTATTCCTTATCGGTGATGTCTTTGACCTTGCCAAATTTTTCAGTATCTAATCTGCAGAATCTATCAGTTAAGCTCTCACTAGGAGTTGAGTAAACGCTGTAGTGGTAGTGGTTAGGATCTTGTTTTTCCCACTTAGCGCAGTAGTCGTGAAGCTGCTTAACAATATTAATTGTAAATTGGTGAGCTTGCTCATTATGCTCCCAATTAGGACCATAAAAGACAGTGCCGACTTCATAAAGTCCGATGTAGCCAAGTGAAACGGTGCAGCGACCATTGATAAAGAGCTGGTTGACGTCATCAGTTGCCTTTAAACGTTTACCAAACGCACCATATTCATACAAAATTGGAGCATTATCAGGCACGGCTTGGCGACAGCGCGCTGCTTTGACTTGGAGTGCTTCGTGAGCAGTTTGAACTTTTTCTTTAAAGATCTTCCAGAACAAGTCCTTGTCACCCTTTGATTCCATTGCAATTCTCGGTAGATTTAAAGTGACAACTCCCAAGTTCATTCGACCCGAGTTAACTTCCTTGCCAGTTTCAGGATCTTCCCAGCCTTGTAAAAATGAGCGACAACCCATTGGCGCCTTAAAGGATCCAGTGATCTTTTTAAGAGTGTCATACATGACAACATCTGGGTACATTCTCTTAGTTGAACATTCTAAGGCTAATTCTTTGATGTCATAGTTAGGATCACCAGGATGCAAGTTAAGGCCTTTTTTTAAGGTGAAAACTAATTTAGGAAAGATTGCAGTTCGCTTATCTTTACCTAATCCTTCAATTCGGATCTTAAGGATAGATTTTTGAATTTCACGCTCAATCCAGCTCGTACCCAGTCCAAAGCCTAAAGTGGTAAATGGTGTTTGACCCTGACTTGAAAACAAGGTATTAATCTCATATTCAAGTGCTTGCATAGCATCGTAGATATCTTTTTTAGTGCGCTTTTTGGCAAAAGCTTCGATCTTTTCTTCATCATCAAAGAACTCACTGGCTTCTTTAATATTCTTGTGGTAGTTCTTTTCAGCATATGGAGCTAAGACCTCGTCAACGCGATCAGCACTACAGCCACCGTATTGACTAGAAGCGACATTAGCGATGATTTGTGACATTTGAGCTGTTGCGGTTTCAATTGAATGTGGACTTTCAATATTTGCATTACCGATGGTAAAACCATGAGCCAGCATTTCTTTAAAATCAATCAAGCAGCAGTTAGTCAACGGACTGAGTGGAGTGTAGTCTAAGTCGTGCCAGTGAATATCACCACGCAAGTGCGCTTTTGCAATATGTTCAGGCATCATAGTTAGACCGATAGTTTTACCCACCACACCAGCTGTTAAATCACGCTGGGTTGAAAAAACTCGTGAATCCTTATTAGCATTTTCATTAACGATAGTTGGATCATGGTGGACTAAACGTTGCAAACGGTTAGTAGTCTTAGTTTGCTCTTTAAAGTTAAGTTCATCTTGTCTTCTATAGTCAATATAAGCTTGGGCCTGTTTAACGTAGCCTTCTTCACGCAAAACTGCCACAAAGCTTGCCGCAATATCTTGGGCACGCACATTATCTTTATTGCTGATCTTTTTCAAAATCAAGGGCAATAATTGACCTTCTTGATCCTTTAAGCCCATTTTTTCTAAGATCATTTGTAATTTATAAAGTCCAAAGTCGTAGACGCTACCGTCACGTTTAGTAACTTTTTCAGGGATATTTAAGTCATTGGCTTTTTGAATTTCGCGGCGTTGTTTTAGCATAGTTAATTCTTCTTTCGTTAGATAGCATATGTCTATTCTAACAGAAAACACAACATATTGTATGCTGCAGAATCCGAACAATACATTTTGTAGGTGCAAAAAGCCTACTGGGATAGTAATACACACTTTTAAAAATATTTTTCAAATTTTGTATAGGATTCAATAGACAAAAAAATAGTGGGTTCGCAATCTCGAATCCACTATTTTATCTTTGATAAGGAAGAATTATTTAGTTTTTCTTTTTACGATCTGCAGCAATTCCAAATAAACCTGCAATTGATGCAACTACTAAGCCCATGATTGAAGCAGAATTTTGTTTAGCACCAGTTTGTGGAAGTGGTCTAACCGTATCATCGTGCTTTTTAGTTGTATTTTGAGCACTCGAATGTGCAAAATTGGTCTTTCCATTATTTACATCATTAGTGGCAACAACCTTTTCTGAAATAGCTGGCGTTTCACTTGCGTGAGGCTTAACTGTTTCTTCATCATTAGAAGTATTATCAGTATTTGGATTAGTTGGTTGATCTTCACCATGAGGTGCTGGCACATCATTATTGTCAGAATTATTGTTATCACCATTATCGTTTGGAACATCAGGTTGTGGTTCTGGTTGTGGTAATGGGTAAACTGGATTATCTGGCTGAATGATTGGATCGTCAGTTTGACTTTGCTTTTTAGTGTAGTGAATGGTGATAGTTTCATCCTTAGTTGCATTTTCAGCGCTGACATCTTTTTCATTAGTAAAGTAGCCATCAATTACTGGATTCTTTACTGCTTCAAAGTCTGCCTTTGTCCAATTAGTGACGTCTGTTTCTTTTTTGGTTTCTGGATCTACTGATACCCACTTAGTTATAGTGACTTCTTGCTTAAATGGAGTTTGAAGGGCTGCACCATTTTCATCTACATAGTTGATAGTTCTAGTGTAAGTCTTACTTCTTTGCTCTAAAGCTGGCTTAGTATTAGTGGTTGGATCGTCGGTTTGACTTTGCTTTTTAGTGTAGTGGATGGTGATGGTTTCATCTTTTACTGCATTTTCAGCATCGACGTCTTTTTCATTAGTAAAGTAGCCATCAACTACCGGATTCTTTACTGCTTCATATTTATTGTCAGACCAAGATCCATAGTGCTTATTACCATTTTTATCCACAACGAATGGTCTAGTTTGTGTAACGACTTGAACAACTGGATCTTGTAACAACTTGTTGTTTTCATCTACATATCTAATTGTTCTAGTGTAACTAGTAGCTTCGTGGTCAATTGGCAAAATTGGCTTACTTGGTTGAGTAGTTGGATCACCAGTTGCTGTTTTCTTCATAGAATAAGTAACTATTATGGTACCTAAATCAGTCTCATCAGACTTAGAATCAACGCTCATCCCTGCGACAGTAGCCTTATCAACCAAATCATAGCCAAGATCTTTTGGTGCTTTAGAAACTACATCAGCAAATGCCGGTTGATCTGATGTCCAATCAGTAGTCTTTACAACTTTATCGCCATCTTTAATAATATGACGCGTAAATGTAACTGTTTGAACATATCTACTCTTACCATCTGGTGCTCCATTTACAGGAATGTTTTTGGTTGAATCGTTTTTATCAGTTCCAACGTATTCAATAGTTCTAGTGTAAATCTTACTTTCTGTAGTATCGGTTAATAATTTAACATCTACAGTTTGATCGTCTTTTTGAGATTCAAAGACTGTATTTAAGGCATTTTTGACACTATCAGAATCAATGACATACTTTTCTTTCAAGTTATTCAAAGTATCATTCCATTTTGCCTTAGCACTACTATCAGCCCAACTTACTTGGTCACCAAAAGTATTGGAGTTATTTGCATAACTGTAAAGTGGGAAAATTGCAACAGTTTGATCACCATCTTTAAAGTTAACAGTAATCTTTTGCAATACACTAATGTGGTCCTTTACATTAAATGTACGACCATCAGCATCAGTAATAACGATCTCAACTGGGACTTCATTGGTTGCAGCATCATAACTTGGTGCTTTGACCCATGAAACGGTATAACCATTATCTTTTAAAAGATTTTTACTGTCATCATTAATAATGCTGTCTGGCATTAAATCAACATGATTTGCATCACTACTCTTATATGCATGTGGCGTTACAGTATTAAAGACAACCACGTTAAAGACGCGACTAGTATTATCTTTTGAAACCTTAACTGGATATACACCTGCTTTATGAATATCAATTTGTGAAGTATCAACACTTGCATCATCAGTAAACATATTCTTTACAGTTTGGATATAAGTTTGATCATTGTCGTCCGGTCCTTGAGCTTCAAGCAAAGTTGGCGCATCGGCTTTTTGATAAATTACTCGTTCAACCGGAAGAAATAAACTTGAAATATTGCCAGTTCCTAATTGAATTGGCTTACCTTGAGCATCGTAAAACTTATACTCTGATCTATAGAAGTAGCCATTTTGAACATCGGTAGCAGAACCAAAGTTTAATAGTTTATAACCGAAGCTTCTTAAAGTAGAATCCAAGCGTTTCATAGCTCCATTAAGGTTAACTTGAGCTTCTTTAGTTAAGAAATCATCTTTTCCAGGCTTATAGTAATTAAATGAGAAGTTATTAACTGACGCATCACCATCTTCATAAGTTGGATATTTATTATCCTTCACTAATGCATCAATGACGCTTTGAGGTACTGAGTGTAATTCTCTAGTATTAGCGTTAACACCAGTCATATCTACTAAGAAGTAATCTTTACCAACCTGATCACTCAAGTTAGTTTCAAATGCAGTATCTGCAATGTTAAACCCAGTCTTATAGAAAATACCAATAGGACTTGAAGTAGTAACTGGGTAATTCCTATTAACATCTTTAACAGTAAACGGAACGACGATTGTCGCACTCTTACCTGCTTGCAGCTTACCAACAACAGTAAAGCCTGCAATCTTACTTGGATCTTTAGCAGCATCAGCTGCAGATTTACTATAGCCTGATGAACCAACGACTGCTGCCATACCAAAATTGGTCAAGCTTAAGCCTTGCTCACTATAATTTCCATCAAAGACAATATTGCCTGCAGCATCTGTCTTAGTTCGACTAGCATCTACAACGATGTTAGCATTAGTTCCATCCCATGCTGGAAATTGATAAGCGTAATCGCCAAAACCTGTAATGTCTTGAGTTTTATCAGTTGGGTTAGTGATAGTAATTTTAAAATTGGCGTCACTAGCAGTAGATGTATTATAAATTAATTTGCTATCTTTAGTGTCGTCATTCAAGCCAATGGTAGTAATTTGACCTTCCTTATTTTTGGCATTAAATTCAATATTAGTTACTACACCATTTTTATCGACAAAAGTCGGCTTTGAATTATCTTGCTTTTTATCAGATGGAAAAAGCAATGCTGGTGATTCAGCTTTACTTTGAGCAGTGTAATCTTCACCTGCTTGAGGAGGAATTGACTTAGTAGCAGCTTGACTAGTTACAGTTGTGTTGTCTGAGCTAGGAGCTTGACTAGCTACACGTAAAGTTACACTCTTTTTAGCAGGCTTAGTATCTAAAATTTTTTCAGAATCAGTAGTACTCTCGTCAGTTTTTGCCTGAGTTTGACTATCTTCAGTGTTTGCCTGAGTTTGACTACCTTCGTCAGTAGTAGCTGCGTGAACTTGATTGTTGGCACCCAACATCACCAAACCAAACATCACACTAACAGCACCAATTGTTAATTTTCTAATTGAAAAACGAGGTTGTTGATCTTGTTTCATTGCTCATCCATCTCTTCTAAATAGCATTTTTTGATTTATCATTCTTTACCAATTAATAATAACACATGTTATTGAAAGTGCAACAATGTTTTCTATTCTTGGCTAAGCAATATATACTATATTATTTATTATGTTAATAAAAAAAGCCCCACCAAGCTCTTTAGCTTAGTGGGGTTATTTAATTAAAGTTCGTTTTCGTGATTTTGCTCTTCGCCAATTCCTTCAGCTTGCTTTTTAATACTTTGGGCAGCCTTTTCGAAGTATTGTCCTTTATTTACTTGGTAGTACTTCTTGTAGCGGCCAATGTAGTTGTGGAACATATAATGCATAAGCAACCAGCGTTTGAAGCTTTCGTCTTTCTTGTAAAAGACAGTTGTGCCGTAGCGACCTTCTTTAATCAAGCGTTCAGCTAAACGCTTGGCACCATTATCATAGGCATATTTCTTAAAGACCTTCACTGGAACACCAAGCCATAAGACATAGTCTTTACCATCTTTATTACCGTAAACAGTTGGCTTATCTTTTAAACTATCTTCTACGTAGTCATCAATGTACCATTTAGCTAAATTATAACCATTTAAAGTTACGTAGAAACTTGAACGACCTTGACGTAAGTTAATTTCAAAGAACTTGTATTCACCATCACGAGCATCATATTTGATGTCAAAGTTAGCCATACCTGTATAATTTAACTTTTCAAGGAATGCTTGCACTGTATCGTACAACTTTTGACTAAATGCTGGCAAAATTGCCATATAGTTTCCGATTGATTGTGGAGTTGGATCTTCAAGTAATGGGTGTCCCAAGCACATCATCTTAACTTTATGGTTTTTATCCACATAAGCGTTAAGTACACGCATGTTAGAGTCATCGCCAGGGATAAAGTCTTGCAAAATCAAGTCTTCTTTATAGCCGTGAGTATAAATCTTACCCACGATATCAGCCAATTCAGCTTCATCATGAATAGTGAAAGCTTTTTTACGACCTTCGAATTGGCAATCAAGCCAAGAAACAGGATCTTCAGGCTTTAATTCAACTGGATAATCAAATGGGATAGTTAAATAGTTTTCTGCCTTGTAGTCAGCCATAGTGATGATCTTAGTCTTAGGATATGGCAAGCCGTACTTTTCAGCGATTTCATAAAAACCTTCTTTTGAAATCAACTTTTCAAGTAAATCGTATTGAATATAAGGTACAATAAATGCCTCTTGTAATTCTTCCTTGTGCTTAGCAAGAAGCTCTGCATATCCATCCCCACAAGCAATCAAGATAACTGGTTCTTCGTGGTTTTTGTATTCTTGGATCTTTTGTTTCATAACGTTCATAAAACCAGGATCTTCCGCAAATCCCTCATGAACTTCAACATCGACGATCTTAGAATAACGCGTAGCAGCTAAATGACTAGCAGCCCAAGCCTTAACCTTGATTCCGTAAGCTTCGTTAAATGAACGAGCCATCCCATATACGTTAATATCACTACCTAAAAGAATTGGCGTAAATTTTTGCAAAACAATAACTTCTTTCTGTCTATCTTATCTTTTAAACTAACTTACCAGATGCAATCAAACTGGCAACTTCAGGTTGAACATGTTGGTACTTTTTGACGGTATTGTCATAATCCACAAAGAAAAGTTTATACCAAACTAAAAATGTGTAAATAGCCCAAATTTGACGTCTTGCGCTACCATCACCTTTGTAGTTGTCATCTAGCAACTTGAGGATTTTTTCTTGGTCAAAAATTTCATTTACAAAGTCTTCACTAAAGACTTCACGTACTTGCTTGTAAAAACGTGGTTCTTTAAGCCATTGCTTAATCGGAGTTGGGAAACCTAACTTAGGTCTTTGAGCCCATTCTTTAGGCAAGACTTTTTCAGATGCTTTACGTAAAGCATACTTGGTATCATGACGGTTGACTAAGTACTTAGTAGGAATTGAATTTGCAAGTTCAGCAATCTTCTTATCAAGATATGGAACACGCAACTCTAATGAGTGAGCCATTGAAATCTTGTCAGCTTTTTGTTCAATATCGTTAAGCATGAAGTGGTGCAAGTCGATGTATTGCATTTGCTTAACGCTATCTAAGTTTTCAACTTTCTTGAAATCTTCTTGGTAGTTGCCGTTAACAGTTAAGTCGTTTTGATATTTTTCTTTCAAAATACCGTTAGCATCTTTTGAAGAAAAGATTGTTGGATAATCCATGTCGTAAATAACTGATTGACCTACGTAAAATTCGCTTGGCTTAGCTAAGTTAGTGTACATGTGAACTTTACCTGGAAAGTTTGGCATCTTCTTAATGCCGTGGGCTAATTTCACGCGAGCGCCTTTAGGAAGCTTCTTAAGTCCTGCAGTAAAGACCTTAATAACGTTGTTGTGCGTATGCATGCCGTAGTTAACGTATCCGGCAAACAATTCGTCGGCACCTTCACCAGAAAGTGCAACCGTAACGTGCTTACGAGCTAACTTACATAAGTACCATAATGGAATAATTGATGGATTGGCATCAGGTTCGTCCATATGGTATTGCATTTCTGGAAAATCACGCATTGCTTCATCGGCATCAACCTTATCAGCAAAGAATTTCCAACCATTTAAATCAGATAAGGCTTTTGCTTTTGATGCTTCGTTATAAGTTGAATCGTCAAAACTTACTGAGAAAACATCTTCTGGTTGAAGCAAACTAGTTAAGTAAGATGAATCGATTCCTTCAGATAAGAAGGCCCCAACTGGCACGTCCGCATTACGGTACAAGTCAACAGTTTCTTTAAGATCTTCGTTGATCTTATCCAAAGTTTCTTCAAAGCTAAGGCTATTTTCAATGTATTCTGCATCCCAGTACTTGTGGATATTCATCTTGCCATCTTTATATTCGAACCAGTGTCCTGCTGGGAAGCGATAAACGCCCTTAAAGAATGTTTCTTTTAAGTCGTTGTATTGGTTCATGAGGTATGGCTTAACAGCACGAGTGTTAAGCTCTTTTTTAAATCCAGGAACAGCTAAGAAACTCTTTAATTCTGAGCCTAAAATTAATTGACCATCGTGGTCTGAATAATATAATGGCTTAATTCCAAAGAAATCGCGTGCTCCGTATAAGGTCTTGTTATTATCATCCCAAATTGCAAAACCAAACATTCCACGGACACGCTTTAATAAGCCATCCATGCCCCACTCTTCATATCCATGAAGCAAAACTTCAGTATCGGCCTTCGTAGAAAAAGTATGACCTTTTTCAATTAATTCCTTTCTTAATGGCTTAAAATTATAAATTTCACCATTAAAAATAATTGCGCGGCTGTGATCTTCATTCCAAATTGGTTGAGCGCCGCCTCTTAAGTCAATGATTGATAATCTTCTAAATCCGAGCGCTACTTCATCATTAACAAATTTTCCATCTGAAGAAGGTCCACGGTGTTTAATAGTATCCATCATTGATTGAATTGCATGATCTTTATCCTTTAATTTCGGATCTACAATTGCACAGATTCCACACATAAAAAGCTTTCTCCTTAATTTTTATTTTTAATTACTAGATACGATATAAGCGTCGGCGTGAACTTGCACCATAGCCAAATACCTGCATCAAATGACGATTAGGATCAATATTTACAATATAACCAGCTGATTCATTAGGATGGTCATATTTACGGTTCCAACGTTTATTGTATTGAGTAGTCAAAGCATGATTTGGTCCCATTAAAGCCGAGCAATTAAATAGTACATACTGAATACCGTTAATGCGATATTGATCTTCAGTATGACGGTGTCCGCAAAAGTATGCGACCACTTTGGCGTTTTGAATCTTAGTAAAGTCAAAACTATTGGCTAATGAAAATTCCGCTGGAACATCGCGCGAATTCAAGTAGCCTTTTTCTCGTTGGTTAAAGGCCACTAATAATTCATGCAGCGAACGTCCATTATACTTCAGGGCGTTACCGCCTTTACGGTTAATTGGATTAGCGTGACTCATAAAGATAATTTTCTTATCGCTAGATTGCTCCAAAATTTCGATAATTTCTTGCATCTGATCTTCGCGAATTGCCAGCGTGATCTTAGTGTCGTACTTCTTTTTACCTTGTTTATCCAAAATATAAGGTACGTCAGATGTATTAACCGTAATCACGCGGATATTATCTTTGTCAAAGTAAGCTACGCCATGTTTACGAGAAATGTAATGGATTCCTTTTTGAAAATACATGGTTGGCCACATGATATCTTCAAATTCGTTTTCAGGAAACGAGGCTTTTAAATCATGGTGCTCGTCGAATTTATCATTTTCATCATGATTGCCCTTGATAATCGCAAAATTAGTCTTATTTGACCTGAAGGCTTTTCTTAAAGAAATTAATTCTTGTTCATCAACTAATCCTGGATCAGATCCATCCAATCGCCCAAGTGAGCTTTAAGATCGAGGATATTCTTATCTTCTAAATAATTAAATTCTTTAACATGAGTGAGTCCATTATGACCATAAAAATCGATACTGTCGCTTTCTTTGTAGTGGGTATCGGTTAAGACTCCGATATTAACGGAATTATTGCCTTTACGTATATGTCTATTTACATAATCGACAAAATCATCTAATTGCCTTTCAACAATATAGCGTCGACCTGTCTTTTTGTTAACAAAGGCTTGATATCGATCCAAACGTTTATCAAATTTTCTCACATATTCAGGAGCTAAATCTGAAGCATCTACTGGACGCAAAGCTTGATGAAGAGTTCCCTCATCATCTTTATAAACAATTAAGTCATAATCTTCACCATTAGGAGTATCTTGCGCAGATCCCACTTGATACTCGCCAACAGTCATGTATTGCTGCATCTCATCAAAAGGTATATCGCGCCTTTTTTGACGCCATTTTTTACTCATCCCTGAAAGCTGATCTAATACCCCTTGAGTCTTCTTAATTATATTCATGGTTAGAATCACTTCTATTTCAATACAAAAGGGACCAATTGCTCGTCTGGCCCCTAAGAATTAATTATTTGCCAAAGCGTTTGCAGCTAAGCCTAAAGATACAACAGCATCTTTAGATAAAACCTTTTTCAAATCACTCGCATCAATCGCACGAACTGCACCAATTACCTTTAAACTGTAAAGCAAAACGTGCACATCTGTTGTACGATCATAATTGTCATCTTCAAATGGATCTTCGTGGTTGTAAGTTAAATTAATTTCATCTTTATCAACGTAGCCATCCACATGATTAGTCAAAATACGATCATGAAGTGCGCTCATTGGCTCATTTAAATGAAGCAAAGTTAACTTACCATCAGATTCACTGTTGTAGTATTCATCTTGAGTCATTGAGAAATAGTCCTTAATTGGCTTATCTAAAACACCCAAGCTATCAATTTCCTTATGAATTTTTTCAGTATCTAGGTCTTGTTGACCACTAATAATTTGATCTTGTGATAAAGCCAAATCATCGGCCAGAGTCATGGTTGTTAAGTTTTCCATAATTTCCTCCTCGAAATACATGTTCCATTATAGCAAAAAAGTTGTATTTATTGCGATTTTGGGCTCTATTTAATAGGATATTAAAACTTTCTTTTGAAAAAGAAAAGATCAGCTTTCAGAAGCTGACTTTTTTGATAAATATTCATTCTAATAAAATGATTTTATTTTTCCAAAAACGGGATAATATAATTGCTACAAATGAGATAACTTTCTTCATAATTAAATAAATAATGTAAATATCAGAAAGCGTGATTAAAATGCAAGATTGGCCTCTAACTATTAGTTGTCTGATTGCTATGGGAGCTGGATTTTTTGAATTATATAGAACTTTTAGATTCTATAAATACGATAAAAAATCCAAATCAATTGCTGCAGCTCCTTATGTGATTTATTTTGGAACATTCTTTAGTGGCATATTTATTATCGTTCCTGTCTTATTTTTAATGGGAATTACCAATCCGCAAATCCCACGATTTTTATACATCATTTTAGGCATTATCTTAATTATTGTTGCTACTTTAATGTATCGACGCGGCCATCAAATGTCTAAAAAATTGAGTAAAGATGCCAGTAACTTCGCAATTTGGCAAATTTACTTAGATAAAATACTAATTACAATACAAAAAAACGAACAGTAAAATTTCTTTCAGGAAAAATCACTGTTCGTTTTATTTTTTTAATTAAACTAATTTCTTTCTGATCCAGCCAGAAATCCAATCGATAATAACCACCATGATGATAATACCTAATAAGATAATACCAACACGATTCCATTGACGATACTGCAAGGCAATAATCAATGGGTAACCGATACCTCCGGCACCAACCAAACCAAGAATTGATGCGGAACGAATTGAAACATCAAAACGATATAAGGTATTAGAAATCAATTCTGGCATTAAGTTTGGCATTGTCGCAAAAGTGATAATGTTCCACTTAGAACCACCAGCAGAAGCAACAGCTTCGTTTGCACCAGTTTCCAAGTTTTCAATTGCTTCAGAAAACAGCTTAGCCAGCATCCCAACAGAGTGAAAACCTAAGGCAAACACACCGGCTGCCGATCCAGGGCCGACTGCTTTAATAAACATCAATGCTAAAACAATTTCTGGGAATGAACGGATAATTGCCAAAACCAATTTTCCAGTTCTCGAAACATACCATTTCTTATGTTTAGTATGAGCTGCCCAAAAGGCAAATGGTAAAGAAATAATAGCTGAAATAAATGTACCTAAGAAGGCAATACAGATAGTTTCCCATAATTGAGAGATCAAGTCTTCGCCTGTACCGTTATAAACATAAGACCAATCTGGGTGAAAAATTCCGGCGAAAATAGCGCCAGTAATTTGAGCTGCACTATCTTTAATTCCGCCAAAGTTAATTCCGGTACATGACCAAACAATCACAGCGACAGTAACGATTGCAATTGCCCAGTGATAGATACGTTTTTTTAAATCGACGGGTTTAGCAGGTAATTGTTTCATAGTATTATCCATTATTTCATTAACGCCTCCCGTGATTTAGATGAAATGTAGTCAATTAAGACAACCACAATAATAATTACGATAATGATGGTTCCAGTCTTGTCGTAAGCAAAGACCTGCAAAGTTTGTTGTAAGTAAAGACCAATACCACCAGCACCGATATAACCAAGAACTGTTGATGCTCTGACATTTATTTCAAATGCATATAAAACATAAGAAATGAAGTAAGTGATAATTTGTGGCAATACGGCAAAACAAATAATTTGGAATTTGTTTGCACCTACTGCAGTTAGAGCCTCAATTGGACCTGGATCAATCGTTTCAATTGCTTCATAAAATAGTTTTACAACTACACCAAAAGTAAAGACTGATAAGGCAAACACACCAGCTACCGGACCAATACCAACAATAGCCACAAAGATTGCACCCAAAAGAAGGTCAGGCAAAGTTCTGATGATGTTCATGATAAAACGAAGCACACCAGTAACAGCTTTATTTTTAATGATGTTGCGAGCAATTAATAAAGAATAAATAAATGCCACAATTGAACCAATTACAGTTCCTAAAACTGCCATCTTGATAGTTTCAATAACTAAAGGAATTGCAGTTGATGCATAAGACCAATCTGGGTGACACATTTGCACAAAGATGTCGGCAAATTGGCTAAAGTTTTGCGGAGCAAGCAAAACGCTAATATGGGCATTAGTTGTATTTACAGATAAGAAAAAGCCAATAACTAACACTAACACCCAAACGATATTCATTACCTTTAACTTTTTCTTAGGCAATTCATGATTGGGAGTTTGTGAATTACTCATTTTCAGCCCCCATCTCTACATCTTTTTTACCACCATAAATATCATCAAAGACTGATTGTGGAGTTTCGCTCATCTTGCCGTCGTAAACAATTTGACCTGCGCGAACACCAATAACGCGATCACCGAATTCACGGGCCAATTCCACGCTGTGCAAGTTAGCAAGAACGGTCATGCCATATTCTTCATTAAGCATCTTCAAGTCATGCATTACACGGCGTGAAGTTTGCGGGTCAAGCGAAGCAGTTGGTTCATCAGCCAAAATAATCTTAGGATTTTGAGTTAAAACGCGGGCAATAGCCACACGTTGCTGCTGACCACCAGATAATTGATCAGCACGCGTATAAACCTTGTCTGCCAAGTCAACCCTTTGCAAAGCTTCATAAGCTTTCTGCTTATCTTCTTTAGAAAACAAATTGAAAGTTGTCTTCCAAGTTGGATAATAAGCAACTCTACCAGTTAAAACGTTACGCAATACGCTAGAGCGCTTAACCAAGTTAAAGCTTTGGAAAATCATTCCAATATCGCGGCGAATCAAGCGTAAGTCCTTACCTTTTGCCTTAGTAATAGACTTGCCATCAATCAAAATATCTCCTTCAGAAATATCTTGCAAGCGATTAATTGAACGAAGCAAAGTTGATTTTCCAGCACCAGATAAACCAACAACTACAACGAATTCGCCCTTATCGATTTCTAAATTAATATCTTTTAAACCTACAGTACCATTGTCATAGACCTTGGTAACGTCCTTTAATTGGATCATTGGCTGATTTGCCATTAATAATACTCCTAACTTTTATTTACTATTTTGACCTACAATCTTTTGGTAGCGACGAATTACGTTAAAGTCGCTATCTTTTGCATAGGCGTAACCTTCATGGGTATAAACTTGTTCGATAACTTTACGTCCGTTTTTAGTATGAGCAATATCAATAAATGCTTTGGCTAACTTCTTACGAAAGGCCTTTGACATATCGCTTCTTACAGAAATAGTGTCGTTTGGAATTTCGTGAGTAAAGTAAATTGGCACAACCTTACTCATGATATTTGGCTTATCCTTTTTAACGGCATTACGTGCATCTTCAAATACAAAAGCTGCATCAGTATCACCATTTAAAACATTCAAGACAGCTTGATCATGTCCAGTAACTGTTACAAGCTTACTATCTTTAGTTACATCTAAACCCTTTTGCTTTAATTCAGCTACCGGGAATAAGTAACCAGAAGAAGAAGTGGGGTCTTGAATCGAAATGCTCTTACCTTTTAAGTCTTTCCAGCTCTTAATCTTAGAGCCCTTTTTAACTAAAATTTCTGCACGATAAGACTTAACTAAGTTCTTAGTAGCCTCACCATTTGGCTGTTTTACGCCGTAACGCTCAGCTTGCAATAATACATCAGCTACGCCGCGTTTGTGAGCTAAAACATAGCCATCAGGTGGCAGAAAGGCTACATCAATTTTTTTAGAAGACAATGCTTCAATTGGAGCATTAAAACTAGTCGAAGTTGTAACTTTTACCGGAATACCTAAACGTTTAGAAAGCATTTTTTCTAATGGTTTTGCGCGAGTTTCAAGTGTCTGAGCATTTTGACTTGGTACAAACTGAATTGACAAAGACTTCGGTGTATAGCCTGATTTATCTTTGGCACTCTTATTTGAGCAAGCCACACTAGCAATTGCAATTAGGAACAAAAAGGCAGCAACGAAAACCTTTTTTATATATTTCATTTTTATCTCCATTAATACTCAATTATCTAGATTATTTAGCACACGTTTAATATTTATTCATTTTTTATTTTTTGGTAGATTCAATAATCTTATCGTACTTACGTACAATAGCAAATTTACTGTCATTTGAACGAACGTAACCTTCATGGCTGTAAATTGATTCAATCAACTTCTTACCCTTCTTAGATTCGCCTACTTCAATAAATGCCTTAGCAAGTTTCTTTTGGAATGCTTTTGACATATCGCTTCTTACAGAAACAGTATCGTTTGGAATTGGCTTAGTGAAGTAAATTGGCACAACCTTCTTCATAATGTTAGGTTGATCTTTCTTCACAATGTTACGTGCATCTTCAAAGACAAAGGCTGCATCAGTATCACCATTTAAGACGTTCAAGATAGCTTGGTCATGTCCAGTAACAGTAACTAACTTACAGCTCTTTGGCACATCTAAGCCTTTTTGCTTTAATTCCGCAATTGGGAAAACGTAACCGGCTGAAGAAGTTGGGTTTTGAACTGAAATGCTCTTACCTTTTAAATCTTTCCAGTTCTTAATCTTAGAACCTTTTTTAACAACGATTTCAGCGCGATATGAATCCACTAAATCCTTAGTAGCCTCACCGTTTGGTTGCTTGACGCCGTAACGCTGAGCTTGCAGCAACACATCAGCAGCACCTTGCTTATGAGCTAAGACATATCCATCTGGTGGCAAAAAGCCAACATCAACTTTCTTTGACTTCATAGCTTCGACAACTGTGTTGTAGTCAGTTGACATTGTAACTTTAACAGGGATACCCAGCTTTTTAGAAAGCATTTTTTCTAATGGTTTTGCGCGCCCTTCAAGCTTGTCGGCAGCTTGACTTGGTACAAATTGCACGTTTAATTCTTTTGGGGTATAACCCGCACTTGAGTTTGATTTTTTATTTGAGCAGGCAGTAGCTGCTACTGCAAGCAAGATTGTAAAAAGGCCAAACAGCACTTTTTTGAACTTTTTCATCTTGTGTCCTCCTACGACATCAAAAAGTAAAACAACGATAACAACACAACATACACATACTTCATGGTACAAAAAAAGCTTAATCAGACGTCAAAAAGGCGACGACTAATTAAGCCTTTAAAAACCACGATGAAATTAAAACAAAAACGCGAACTAAGACTGCTTCTATGTCAGAAACAGCCTTTAAACGAGCCACGGATGTAATACGACAAGATTTACTTAAGTGTAACAAAAACATCTATGACTCCTTTCAATATCAACTGGCGTTTGTTCTTAAGTATAATACCAGAAATATTCGGAGTTGAACATATATTTTGCCAAAAAAACCATTTTTTTCTAAAAAGTACTAATTGGAGCGGTCCAATTACAAACAAAAAAGCCGATCTTTTGATTATTTAGGCCAGCCTGAAAATGTTCGGATTTAACTAAAATCTTCTTTTCTTTTTCTTAGGAACTTCTTTGTTTTCTAAATCTGTCTTAACGATCAAAACATCAGACAAAGCATGTTGGTTAACGTATTCAGTGACACTACCCATTAACATTCTTTCAACTGCGTTCATTCCAGTAGCTCCCATCACGATTAAATCATTGTGGTGGTCATTAATGAAATCAACAGCAATAATTCTCTTAGGCGAGCCATAGCGAATATGATAACTAACATCAGAAAAGTCCATCTTTTCTTGAGCCCATTTCTTAAGGCTCTTTAAATACTCTTCTGAATCTTGAGTCATTTGATAAATAGTATCACCTGAAATAAGCGTATCTTGCATTTCTCCCATAAATTGACGAGTATCAATGACATTTAAAACATCTAAATGGGCATTATTATCAATTGCAATTTGAACAGCCTTATCAAAAGCTCTTTCGGCAGTTTCTGATCCATCGACAGGTACCAAAATATTATTGTAATCTTCCATCATTTGTATCATCTCCAGCTTTCCGGCGAATTTCTAACATAATTATTTTACCATAATTCTATGCAAAATTAGTATTTAGAAAACTAAATGATCTAGCACACGCACGTAATTAGTGTTAAAATCTAAATGCTATTTTATTACTATATTAACTACTACTCCATGCACTCAGCTGTACAGCGGCTGCAAGTATATAGATAAGGAACTACATTTATGAGCGAAAATTATAAGACTAAACTGATTGGTGTCACCTCTGGCCGAAATTTCCGCGAACTAGGTGGCTATGAAACAATTAGTGGTCAAAAAATAAAGTACAATAAACTATTACGAACTGGTAACTTAGCAGATCTTTCAAGACAAGATCTAGACTTACTGCACAATTATGGCGTTAAATATGACGTTGACTTTAGAACGGCTAAAGAAAAACAAGAGCATCCTGATCGTGTGCCAGATGGTGCTATTTATGAATTCGATCCAGTTTTTAGCGATGACTTAACCAATGCATCTAAGGGCATCTTTGCTTTAGAAGAAAATGCGGAAAAAGATCCAACCTATGGCTTTAAGCATATGTACTTTGCTTATGAAGACATGATTAAAGGCGAAACAGCTCAAAAAGCATATCGCAAATTTTTTGATTTACTTTTAACTAACAGTAATGAACATGAAGCATTGCTTTTTCACTGCACAGCTGGAAAAGATCGTACAGGATATGGTGCATTATTAGTTTTATCAGCACTTGGCGTACCTTTTTCAACTATTAAATACGATTACGTCTTAACTAACGTTACAACAAAAGATTTTGTAGACAACATGCTTAAAGAAGCTGCAAGTGACGGAGCTAGCGCCAGAGTTTTACAATCTATCAAAGATATTCAATCTGTTTATCCAGAATATCTTGATCATGCAGTTAAAGTGCTTAATGAAGAATATGGTGGTATCAACGAATACTTGCGTAATAGCATGCATTTATCAGTTGGTGACATTATGGATTTAAGAAGAATATATCTTGAAGGATAAGGGGAGTTAAAAATGGTTGAACCGAAATATTTACAAATTGAAAATGAATTAAAAGAAGAAATTTTATCTGGACAATTTCAATACGCTGATAAATTTTACAGTGAAAAAGAATTAAAAGACAAATTCAATGTTTCTTCAATTACTGTTATTCGTTCAGTTAAAGATCTAGTAAAAGCAGGTTATCTTGTTCGTTATCAAGGTAAAGGTACTTTCGTTTCCCACTCTCCTCACCAACGCTTAGTTCGCTATCAAGAATTAAATCGTTTCCCTAACAAAGAAAGCGCAAATAAGGAAAGCATTAAAGTTCTCAGCTTAGAAAAAGAAGACGATGCGGACATTAACCGTGAACTTGGAATCAACAAAAATACATTCCACTATCACTTAACTCAAGTGCGCAGCGTTAACAATGAGCCATTTTTGTATTACCAAGCCTACTTTGCACCTAAATTTATTAATTATCGTAAACTCAAAGACCTGCAAGCAAACTTTCAAAATATTTATGTACGCATTCGCGAAGACTCCAACATCTATCTTTTAGATGAACCATTTAAAGAAAAAGATAGCGTAGTAAATGCACCAAAAGAAGTTGCTAACGCATTAAACTTGAGCGATGATGCCTACGTTGTTAAACAAGAAAAGAAAATTGTTTCTTCTAAAAATGCGGAAGTACTTCTTTACAGGGTTAACTACAAAAAAGTTGACTACACTGAAGTTTCCTTCACTACTCCTGATTATCCAGAAATTTAAGACAAAAAACTAGCCCAAAAGGCTAGTTTTTTTACACTCAATTAAAAATTAGTTTCTAAAAAATCATAAATTTGCTCAGGATCAGTTTCATTAAATAAATCATTTAAATCTTCAACATCAGTTTGAGCTAAAAAGTCCATAATATTGGCTAAAATATTGGAGTGCAGATCAGGATTGTCATTCAAGATCATAAATAAGAATTTTACTTCCAATGTTTCAGTCGGATTGACCATGTTATTAAATTTAACAGGTTGCTTTAACGCAATGGGCACAATCATTTGCTTGTTTACAAACTTACCTTCTGTATGAGGAATAGCGACATTGGGTAAATCATGAGATAAAGGACGAGTTGAAATACCAGTAGGATATTTATCTTCACGTTCAATAATATTTTGAATAAAATCGCCTTTAACATAGCCTAGATCAAGCAATTCTTGGTAAACGTCCCTAAAGATTTCATTACGATCTGTTTTATCAGTTACAAATACGGCTTTTTTATTAAAAAGTTTTTTCTTATCAATTGACATACGCGTCGATTCCTTCCTAGTCGTTGAATTCATAAATCAATTATATCTTAAAACCGGTTTCAAAAACACCGATGCTACTGTAACGTTTTAGCATTTTTTGTTAAAGTTAGACAAGTAATCATTTTTTATGAAAGGACCTTGATTATGACTAAACAAAAAACCGTTTATTTTGGTGCTGGCTGGTTTACTGAAACTCAAAACAAAGCTTACAAAGATGCTATGAAAGCTTTAGAGCAAAATCCAACTATTGATCTTGAAAACAGCTATGTTCCTCTTCAAAACCAATACAAAGGCATCCGCGTTGACGAACATCCTGAATATTTGCACGACAAAGAATGGGCTCAAGCTACTTACAGTGGCGATTTAATTGGCATTAAAACAAGCGATATTATGCTCGGCGTATACGTTCCTAAAGAAGAAGACGTTGGTTTAGGGATGGAATTAGGTTACGCAATGTCACAAGGTAAGTTTGTTTTATTGGTTGTTCCTGATGAACAATTTGGTCAGCCAATCAACTTAATGAGTTGGGGCGTTGCTGACAGCGTAATTAAGATGAGCGATTTGAAGGACTTTAACTTCAACCAACCTAAGTTTAGCTTCTACGAAGGCGCTGTATATTAAAGTGTAGAAAAAGCGAGGTTCAAATGAACTTCGCTTTTTGTTATGATTCATTATATTGATAGTCATCTAGCTATTGTTCTATCCCCATTTTGATAAACAAGCAAGTTGTTGCGCAGTGGGGATTAATATTGGGATCAATCCACCAATCAATAGCGTTATAATTTTATTTTTAAATTTTCTTTTCATACTTATTCGGAGGCCTTTCTATGTATGGTAAATATTTTAAAGAATTACGGCAAAAAAGAAATTTGTCTATTAGACAAGTCGCGACCGATGTAGTATCGCCTTCAACTCTATCACGTTGGGAAAATGACGAAATTACTCCTAATTTTAATATCATCGTAAAACTTCTTCAGCAAATCCATGTTTCTCCATATGAATTTATTAATTATGCCCATATACAGTCATACTCACTTGAAATAGTTAAAATGAATGAAGCTTATTTCAAAAAAGATATAATAACGTTAAAACTTCTTTTCAATGATTTTTTCCAACAATATAAGCAAAAAGCTAATCCTCATAATCTTTTTATAGCTGGAATTGCTTCGAGTTTTTACTTCGAACTTACAAAAACTAAATTATTACCCCAACTTTATATAAATAAATTAGCAGCTTATCTTTCTTCAGTCACATATTGGAGTCATTACTACCTAGGTATTTTTGGAAATACTATCCCATTGTTATCAGACCGATTAGTATTTGGTTTAACTAATCTTATCATTAATGATCTAGAGGAAATAAAAGATAGTGGACTAGAGCTCACATTAGTAGCTTGGACAACTATTTTAAATTCCTTCGCTATACTTCTGAAAGACCAGTCTCCTTTTGTTAAAAAATTATATAAAAGGATTAAAAATCTTTCGATCTCTTCTAGTTTAGTATCTATTCGTTTCAGAAAGAAATTTTTAGAAGCCCTTTTCAGATACCAAATTAACCAAACTGGTGAAGAAAGTATATATAATATGATCGAAGCTACTAAAATTTTAGGATTAGAAGAATACTACTCTGATTTCTATTCTTTATTTGTCGAAATCCAAACTAAATTAAATCATTAATTGTCCAATATTTATCAATGCGTTGCAAAAATGAAACAAGCTTATAAAGGAAGCCGATAAAACCACCTTATTTGCGATTTTGTTTTTATATTTGCAACGTTTTTAAATACACTGAATTTCTTCCCTATAATTATTTTCATAATTCATTTAAGGAGGAATATAAATGTTTAAATTTTTAAAAAGAGGTGCCATTATTGGAAGTGCACTTTTAGGCTTAGGTGGAACTGGAGTGGCATCAGCGGCTTATTGGACCGTATCATCTGAATCAGTTTCAGAGCGTGGACGTTGGAGCTCATATGGTAGTGCTAACGTAAAACAAAGTAACTCCAACTCTGCCTCATTTAACGGCGATGTATTACCTAATTCATTTGGATATAACGTTCGTTTAATCAACGGAAATGCTGCAGGTCGTTCTAATTATGTAGGCTTAGTTAAAGATACAACAACTCATGCAGGTAATAATACTGGTAAGAGAAATTATTATTACTATGCTGATGTACGTTCACAAACATATGAACCTCATTCTAGTTATGTAAAATTACACTTCAGTTCAGACTATAAATAAAGAAAAAGAGGGTCACTCCTCTTTTTTCTTTATCCAACTTAATTGGGAAAGGATTTAATTATGTTCAAGAACACCAAAAAAATAATTTTAGCGCTTCTTGTTATCTATTTTATAATAATAACTATTTTTACCCTTATTTCTATCCAACAAGTTAACCAACTAAAAAAAGGACCTAGTACTGGTCTAACTACATTTTTAAGCCTACAAATAGGTGGCGCTTACAATAATATTATTCTTCAAATAATTCAATTTATACTAATTCCACTGTTGAATAGCGGTCTATTCATCTATTTAAAGAATAATAACAGTTTTATTGCTATCCAACAACGAACTGGTTATCGCAACTTCCTTATAACAGGCATACTTTTTTCCTTTATCGGTGGCGCAATAATTATGTTATTAACCTATCTTTTGCAACTTGCCTTAATTACCATCTTTTGTGCACCTATTGTATTTTATGTAGATCCACACTTAGCCGATATGGGAATACAATACTTTTCTTTAAATACTGGATTGGAATTAGCTTCTTCTATCCTTTTATCTTCTATAGGTTGGGGCATCTTTTCAATTTTAGTATTTTCAATTTCTTTATTTATACCCAAAAATATAATTTGTCTGCTGACGGGAGTTTTAGTCGCTTTAATTCTTATTATCAGTCCCTTAGTAGGAAATATGCAAAATTCTATTTGGAGAATAATATCCTTTATCTGGTTTTTGCCAACTATAATTGCACCCGGTCAAATGACTTTTAACAGCATGGCGCCTCCTATTAACTTTATTTTTGCATACTTTATAGGAATTGCTTTATACATTTCGATTGCCCTTTTATTAATTACTAGTTGGTCTAAAAGAAAGCAAGGCGGCTATGCATGAGAACACGAAATAGAATCCTTTTTATTTCAATTCTAATCATTCTAATAGGACTATTGGGCGGCTTTTCTTTGATTCGACATGCCCATACTCCAGATTTTATTAATCTTTACTTTGATAGTAATCTGATATCTCTGTATATAGAACCTTTTTTCTTTATTTTAACAACTGCAGAAATAGTATGGCTAAATCCTATTAGAAATTACGCTATCATTCGTAACCAGAATCATAAAATACTCACAAAATTAATAGCCTTAATAATTCTAAATTGGCTATTGCTATATACTTCTTTACTTTTACCCTTTATGTTTTTAAATAAACCTTTTTTTATCTTAGGCAAAATTAATGACGGTATATTTATAGTCTTAATACATATTTTCATCGTTTTAATTTTAAGCTTGCTGTTAATTAAAGTTTATGAATCAAGTAATCCATACTTTTTATTATTCTTAGTAATTTTAATTATTACTACATACCACTTTAGCATCGAAAAAAGAATATTATTACCGCTTTATAGTCAATTTTTTGATCCTCTATGGCGTGCTAAACATCATATTTATGGATAGGAGTTCTTATGTTACAAGTTAAAAATATCTCTAAAAATTTCAAAAAGAATCAGGTATTAAACAATATTTCATTTCAAATTTATCCAGGACAGATTGTACATATTGCCGGCCGCAATGGTTCTGGAAAATCAACTCTTTTTAAAATAATTACCCACTTAATAAAGCCAACATCTGGCACCATCACTTTAGACTCTAATGTAAAAATCGGAGCTCTAATTGAGAATCCTGGCTTTATTGAATATGAATCAGCCTTAACTAATTTGAAATTTCTCGCAAATTTAAACAATGCTTTTGATTTATCTACTGTTTCTAATTTGATGGAA
The DNA here is from genome assembly GCF_000296835.1 of Lactobacillus hominis DSM 23910 = CRBIP 24.179. Classification (GTDB taxonomy): domain Bacteria; phylum Bacillota; class Bacilli; order Lactobacillales; family Lactobacillaceae; genus Lactobacillus; species Lactobacillus hominis. Next base: position 326,634 of record NZ_CAKE01000002.1, read on the forward strand.
AGTTTCTATTTAAATCCTAACGATAATTCGCCTGTATCCAAATATTCTATCGGAATGAGACAAAAAATAGGTATTATTCAAGCAATTATGGAAGATCAAAATTTGATTCTCCTAGACGAACCTACACGAGGTCTCGATCCAGAAAGCATTGAACAGTTTGTTGATTTACTTAATAAACTAAGAAATCAAAATAAAAGTATTATTATTGCTAGTCATGACCTTCTGCCAGATCTTAAATACGATGCAACCTACAGGCTTGAAAAAGGACTGTTAGTGCATGAATAAAAAGAAAAGTTTTACACTTTTTTCAATAATAATTATTGTTCTAATTTTTAATGTTCGTTTTAACTGGAGATTATCTCCTATTTCTTTAATAAAAACAAATTTTTCTTGGAATTGTAATAGCTATAAAACTTTATTATTATCGTGGTTAATCGTAATTTATGATATTAGTGGATTTACATTTTTCAAATCTGATATTCTTCACTTAAAAAATGAAATTGGCATACGTCAGCTCAATTGGCATAATAGACTTCGGACATATTTTCATCAATTCCACGTTTTTTTATATTTAATTTTAACAGTCCATCTATCACTTTTCTCACTTTCTTACTCTTTATTCTTAGTTGAAACTTTAGTATTAATAATCTATATATCTTCCATGATTTTTTTAGCCATAATCTGCCAAAGAGCTAATTCATTTTTTCAATATTGTTTAATATTTATAGCCCCTCTATTGCTTCGGACTATTTTTTATTTACAACTTAATTAATAAGTATCTTTATAAAAATAAAACATCCCGCTCCGAATTTTGAAATACTACTCAGAAAAGCAAAGAACCAAATGTTCTCTGCTTTTTTATTATCCACTATACCTCAAACCAATTATCCTTTTTCAATCCATTCTTTTACATCATCTGGAACATCATCTGGAACATCACACGAAAAGACTAATACGCCTTTATCATTAATAGTTGGAGTAATAACTGCATTTTTTAATTGGTAAATTTGCTTCTTTTTTCGTCTGAAATAATATTTTTTATTTTAACCATACAGATTTATCTCCTTCATTGTCATATTTTTATAACTTCAAGGCGCTTTGTATGATAATTATCTCATGAATTTACTACATTATGAGCTCTTCGCTATCATTTTATTCAAAATAAAATGGTGGAAATCCATCTATTGTCAAATACAAACAGACAAGAGGCCTCTTTTTTCGTTATAATGAAGAAAATAAGTTAAAATAGATTAACTAGTTTTTAAATTGTTTTATTAAATAGAGAATTATTATGACAGAAAATACAAATGCTCAACAAACACATCATTTAAATCGTTTAATCAAGGTTGCTAAAGGCACGCGCTTTTATGAATTAGAGTTTGCGAGTGGCGAAAGGGCACGTTTATTTATCGTAGCTGATGGTATCTTTCGTTTGATTGTGGATCCAAGCAGATTATTTGAACCATTGAATCCCGAATTAACCATTCCACTTTCTAACTTCAGCTTAGATACTTTTGAGCAATCTCGACTTTTAGTTACTGACGAAACTTTCACAGTTAAAAGCGGTCAATACTCAATTCGCCTGCAGCGCCATCCCGCAATTTTTAGTATTTTTGATGACAACTTACATCGCTACCGTATGATGCAAAAGGCCCCATTAGAATTAGGAGCTAGCCACAGTAGCGAAATTTTAGTACAAAATAAAAACGAATTCTACTATGGTGGAGGCCAGCAAAACGGTCGCTTCAGCCATAAAGGTCAAGAAATCGAAATTAAAAATACCAACTTAACTGGTCAAGGAGCAGTTGCATGCCCAATTAGTTTCTTTTGGTCTAATGCTGGCTTTGGCGAATTGCGCAACACTTGGCAAAATGGTAATTACGACTTTGGTAGTAAAGATCCAAGTCAAACTATCATCAGCCATGAAAGCCCGATTTTCGACAACTTCTACTTAATTGGCGATTCTCCAAGCGCAATCATTAGCCAATACTACAAATTAACTGGCCAGCCGCTATTTTTACCAAAATATACTTTAGGTCTAGGCTACATGGCAAACTTTGTCAATACTTCTTGGAAAGAAGCTGATCCTCAGCATTCAAGAGCTATCAAGTTTGAAGATGGCAACAGCTATGAAATCACTCATGATCCTGAAAACGTCTACGCTAAATCTTCATTTAATGGTGAAGAAAAATATCAATTCTCAGCACGAGCAATGATCGAACGTTTCCACAAGAATCATTTTCCACTCAGTTGGATGGTACCTAACTTTAACAGCGACGCTCAATTAGCTCCTACTTCAGTAGAAAATTTGGCAAGTTTTGCTGATGAACAAAACATCAAGCTTGGTTTTTATGGACAATTACCTGAAAATGCACCAGCTAATTTCTTAGTTAATAAGACTCTGCCTGCTAATAGCGGCAATGCCAAAATTATTAAAAACATCGCTGCAGATAGCGATCCTTTAGTAAGCAAAAACAAAGCTCTGCGTCCTTGGACTACCGCAGCTAACGGCTGGAGTGCAATTCAAACTTTAAGCGCAACTGCTACTAGCAATGTCGGCGGTGAATGGGACGAAATTGGCACTCAAATAGCCAGCTTTTTAGGTTTATCCTTATCCGGTCAAGCCAACTTTGGCTCTAGCGTTGATGGACTTGAAAGTGGTGGCAATGCCCAATTTAGCGTACGTGACTTTGAATGGAAGACATTTACACCATTACTATATTCAATTGATGGCTTTGGCGCAGGCCAAAAGACTCCATTTGCCTTTAACTCAAAAATCAGCCGCATTAACCGCGCTTATCTTGAACTGAGACACCAGCTGACACCATATCTTTATAGCCTAGCCCAAAGAGCTCAAAAAGGCGAACCAATTATTCGACCATTATTTTTAGCCTTTCCCCATGAAAAAGTTAACTACACTGAACAAGTTCACCATGAATTCATGCTAGGCGATAGCCTCCTAGTTGCACCAATTACTAACGGACGTGAAGATCAAAAAGGTAATTCCGTTAAAGATAATCTTTACTTGCCTGACCATCGCACAATTTGGATTGATTTATTCACCGGTCAAAAATTAATTGGTGGCCGCGTTTACGACCGCCTTCAATACCCGCTTTGGCACCTGCCTGTTTATGTCAGAAGCGGCAGTATCATTGAAAAAGGCTTGCGTAAAGCTGATATTTTCCCTCAAGGAAAAACTAGCGCTGTTTTATACAGTGATGACGGCAAGAGCAATGAATACGAAAGCGGCAAGTCTGCTACTACCAAGATAACTTCCAGTTTAGATGACGGTAAATTATCAGTCACGGTTCATCCAACTAACGGCAATTATCATGGCTTAGAAAATGAACAAAAGACAGTTTTAAACATCATGTCTGACCAATATCCAGGCAGATTAACCTTGAAAATTAACGATCAAGTAGCAAGCTTGCCAGAATTTGGCAGTCGCAATGAATTTGAACAAGCTGACGCAGGATTTTTCTTCAACCAAGACTTCATGCCTGCCCAACAATTTGGCAAATTTACTGGTCAACTTCAACCAGCTTTGCAAATTAAATTGCCTAAAGCTGAAATTCATTCTAATAAGTATGAAATTATCGTTGAAAACTATCACTACTGCGATCAAATTGCCAAGCACTCAATTACCGATTCCGCAATTAGTTCACCAAGAAGTGCATCTATTTTAACTGATCGTTTAACTTCTAGAAGCATTACCGTAAACTGGACTAATCCAGTAGCTTTAGCTAACCATAACATTAAAGCCGACATTGAAGTAAATGGGTTAATCCATACTAATATTGATGGCTACGGTTTTACCTTCCACGATTTAACGCCAAATACGCGTTATCGCTTTAGAATTAGAAATAAAGTTGGCAACAAAGTTTCTGATTGGTCAGAATATTTTGGCACTAAGACCAAACCTGATCAAATGGATTATGCCATTAACAATATTCACGTAACCAGCACGCTTAAAAGTGACGCCCAAATGCCGGTACAAAATTTAGTTGATCATACTTTAGCTTCAGAATGGCTTACTAAAGAAGAATTTAGTAAAGATAAAGAATTGGTTTTAACTTTCACCTTTGATCAAGCTTATAAATTAAGCCGCATGGTTTATGTTCCAAGATCACGAGATCGCAAGGGTCACATCTTAAGAGCGCAAATTGCTATTTCTAAAGATGGTGAGAACTTTAGTGAATATTCTGATAACTACAACTGGCCAAATGATAGCAAAAACAAAGTTATCGGCTTAAGAGATGTGGTCGCCAAAGCAATTAAGCTAAAGATTCTAGCAAGCAGCGATAACTTAGCTTCTGCTAAAGAAATTCTTTTCTTTGTTGCTAAAGACTAATTAATAAATAATTTTATAAATATATAAAAATGAGATAGCGATTCAAATTCAAAATCACTATCTCATTTTCTTTTTTATTTCATTCGTTATGCAGCAATCTTTAAATGCTCTAACCATTCAATACTCAAATTGAACCAATGAGCTACGTGTGGGTTTAATTGCCAAGCACAGTTCTTAGTTACTAATTCAGGTAGCCCCAAAGAGTAACCATGACCGCCACGGTCAAATAAGTGTGCTTCAAAAGCAATTTTATGCTTACGCAGAGCCATCAAGTATTCTAATGAATTATCAATCAAGACTGTTGGATCGTCGTCAGTTTGGAAAATAAAAGTTGGCGGCGTTTGATCAGTTACGCCAGCTGCGGTATTAAGCAATTCAGTTTCAGTCGGCATTTTTGACTTATCTTCTTCATTTAAGCTAAAGCCAATTTTAGTAATATCAATTAATGGATAGCCTAAAATTGTCGCATTTGGTGCAACTTCATCATGCTTAAAGTTAAATTCTTTTTGCCACTTTCGGCTTTCTGCCATGACATTCATCGCACTAACGACGTGACCGCCAGCAGAAAAGCCGATAGTAGTTATCTTTTGTGGATCTATTCCTAAACGCTGACTGTTATCTCTGAAATATTTTAAGGCAGTTAATCCTGACAAAGAAGCATCGGGATAAATTTTACCTGGATCAGTAGTTAAATTATAGCTTACTACTGCCGCATCAAAGCCCCGACTTGCATAAGCTAAGGCAACTGGTTCGCCTTCACGTAAAGCTAAATGGTCAAAACTACCACCTGGAAAGACGATAATCAATGGGCGCTTTTGCATTACCAAGTTAGGATTATCTTGTAACCCATAATATGTAACTTTAAATTCACGATTGTTGAAATTCTTTAATGTTAAGTGACGTACATCCATTTGAATTTCCTCATTCTTTCTTATTTTTTATATTTTTGCTTTCATGGGTCAAACTACGGGTTAAAAAGACAGTAGTCAGTGGTATTGTCAATAGTACTCCAATAAATGAGTACATGATAATTAAACATTCCCCTACAAAAAGTTTATCATTTAATACCTCAAAAAGTGAGTAATGTAACCTCATATACCAAATAAATAATGGTAAAAAACTGCCGAAAAAGCCAAAAAGAATCGTATTCATAGCTGTTCCTAAGATATCGCTCCCCATTTGTAAGGCACTTTCTTCAAGCTGCTTTTTAGTAATTAAAGGATCGTGGTGCTTTAATTCTAATAGCCCCGCCGTCATTGCAACGCTTGCTTCAGCAATCGCACCTAAAGTAGAAAAAATTGCAACAACAATTGCAATCTGCGGGAAACTAATCCCAGCTACTAGCGATAAACCAACCAGTTCTTCGCCAGCTTGATCGCCAAAACCACCTGTTTGAGCAAAGAATTGAATTAGTACAATTAAGCAAATAACAATCGCACTAACTATTAAAGCAGTCAAAAATGAATTTCTCGCTACTGTATAGTCATGCGTTCCTAAGTAAATAATGGTCAATAACTTCAACGGAATAAATACTAAAGCCACGCCAATAATATTCACGCCCCAAGAAATTAACAAAGCTACCAAAATAACCAAACAAGCATTGATTACTACGCTTAGGTAAGATTTAAGTCCAGTTTTTCCACCAACTAAAAGCATTAAGACGAATAATAAAAGCAGTAAAGCAGTCAAGGTATTCACGTTAATCGCCTACTTTCTTAGTAACTTTTGTTAAAAAGACGCTACTAGCTAACGTCGCAAAAATCACGGTTAATACAATGCCAACAGCTGAAATTAAACTTTGAATTACGCCCAAAGACAGAGCAAATTCAAATGTATAAACCAAAGTATTATTGTCTCTTAAATATAAAATCGTCATCGGCAAAGCCTCTGCCATAAAAATTAAAACTAAAACATTAATTAATGGACCCATAATTTCTTGGCCTAAAGTCCGCCCGCTCATAAAAAGCTCCTTAAAAGTCAGGTCTTTGTGGCGGTCACACAAGGCATACAAACTTGAAACAATGTCCGTTGCTTCGTCCATGACCGCTCCCAAGACGCCTAATAAAGTTTGCGCTAAAAATAATGAGCGTGGATCCTGTGTCGCATAATCCACTGCTTCATATTTTATGCCACTTTCATGAGTTACGCGCATAATTAAATAGCAGATCCCAAATGAAACAAAGACTCCTAATAAAGTCGCTAGCGCCGTCATTAGCATCTTTTGATTAAAGCCTTGCACGATTATCAGCGAAACCAGCGTAAACAAAATTACCGCTGTCCCATAAATAGCAAAAATTTGCGTTCCATTTTCAGCAATATCTAAGCGAATAACAAAATAAAAGATGATAGAATTTAAAAGCATCGACAAAACTAATAAAATCGAATGTGGACCACTAATATAAATTAACAAACTCAAAACTAATGCAAGGCTGAAAACTACTACCCAATCTCTTTTTGGACTTAAAATCTTAGCTTTTTTCTTAATAAAGGTCATAATTATTCTTTGATGAGGGTAATATTTTTGCGTCATTGCCTGAGAAGGGGAATAGCTATTTCTAACAATAAATGTTTTTCCCTTGTGCGATCCCGAGAGCATTTTTACATGTAAAGTTTGCTTGCGTACCTCATCTTTATTGTCATAGCTATCTTGTGTTTTATTTACTAAAACATCTTTAATATGAGTATCTTCGACTTTTCCAATTGGATTAGCTGAAAATGAAGTTGAAAAATAAACAAAAACTGAAATAATAATTCCCAATAGTAGAACTATTAAACTAGCTATCGTCTTATTTTTAATATGCATGTCGTACCCTTTTTCTCTAAAAGTATATGTTACTATAATAACATCAAAATCTTAAAGTTAACTTAAGTATAGGAATGATTTTATGGAATTAATGGTTTCAACTTTCACCTTGGCAATTACTTCTGCTTTAAGCATTATCATTGCCCAGGCTTTTAACCGCGTTTCAGTCAACTACATCAGTATGATTATCGGCATTATTATTGCTCTAATTCCGTTTTTAAATAGGCAAGTTGCGGCATTTGATTCTGAGATTTTTATGGAACTAATCGTAGCTCCGCTGCTCTTTTTTGAAGGACAAAAAACTCGCTTTCACAATGTCCGCAGCAATCTTAAAAAGATCATCAGCATCACTGTAGTTATGATCGTCTTAATTTTAATTGCGGCTGGATTTGGTGCAAGCTGGGTGGGCAATGTCAGTTTACCAGTAGCTTTTATTATCGCCAGTATCAGTACTCCCACTGATGCCACAGCTACTAGTGCAGTGACTGATGGCTTAAAAATGCCGCGCCGAGTTAATGCATCTTTGCAAGCTGAATCTTTATTCAACGACGCTTCCGGTATTATCTTACTCAACATGGCCATTTTGTGGTTTACAAACGGCTATATCAATTACGGGCAAACAATAGGCGATTTTATTTACTCTTCAGTTGGCGGAGCCATTTTAGGATTAATCTTAGGCTGGGCAATTATTATCTTTCGTCAGCTTTTAATGCGCTCAACCTTGAATTCTTTAAACGCGCAAAATTTGCTTTATGTTTTAACGCCTTTAATTATTTATGCCTTAGCTGAGGAATTTAATTTATCTGGCATTATTGCCGTTGTGGTTGCCGGACTTTTACACAATGCCGAAACCCAACAAAGTATCTTGCTTAATTCAAGACAAATACATATGGGACGTGATTTGCAATCATTAATTTCGGAAATTTTCAACAGTATGGTCTTCGTAATTTTAGGTATACTAATGGTTAGAATATCTCGCAATCGTTTAGGCAATCACTTTGCTTGGCAATGGATCTTAGTGGGTATCACAATTTATCTGGCAAATGTCATTGTTCGCTACCTTTATAGCTTATTAGCTTTAAAATATGACCATCATGAAGCAACCGTATTTGCCTTAGGCGGTATTCACGGAGCTGTTACTTTATCTTTGGCTTTAACATTATCTGGGACATTTTTAGGACGAGACAACTATAATTTGATTATCATGTCTGAAGCGACATTAATTTTACTAAGTATGATGGTACCAACAATTGTTTTTCAGTTTATCTTGCCTCATCAAATTACTGATCAAGTAGCGCTGCAGACGATTGAACGCGTTAGGCAAGAAATGGTTAAGCGCGCTATCAAGGAAATTCACTATATGTATCTGCCACAAAGAGTTAAAAAATATGTCATTTATATGCTCTTAACGCAAAAGAAAGCTATTCCTTTTAAAGAGTCAATCAAGACTTTGCTCAAAACAATTAATTATCCCGAGTTTACTCCACAGGAACAATATTTGCAAAGGATGGCTTTTTACCGCGCTTTTGAAGTTGAACGTGAATATTTAGAAATGATCGGTCAAAAAGAAATACGCTATCGTAAATATATCCTTTCACTTTACAATGATGTTTTGCTTGCTGAATCATTGATTATTGAACCTGAAGAAAGCGACGACTAAAAGTAAAAAAAGAGAATCTATTCACTATCATTATGATAATGAGTTAGATTCTCTTTTTGCTTTATTTAATAAATCTATTCCACCAGTGTTTTTTCTTAGTTGGTATTTGCATATCAGCTAAAGTACGGTGAATATTTTGCCGAGCCTTTTTTTCTTGGTTTTCACGAGCCTTGTTTAAAATTTCCTCGTGCACCTGGTGACTAGACTTCTTTTTATCAGATTCAACTTGCTGAGCCAGTTTTTGCTTTTTTTGTTCTTCAGTCAAACTGCTTTCTGCCACAATTTCTGAAATATCGGACATCGATTCAATTTTAGGATCAACTTTTTTATCTTCTGGCGCTTTTAATCGATGCGCATTATCAATTAATTCTTTATTTTGTGCTTCGACACGTGCCACTTGCTCTTGCAGCTGAGCAATTGCTTCATTTTGATGGGCAATAGTTTGCTGAAGTAAATTAAGTAATTTTACTACTTGATCAGGATTAACTACTGCTGCATCAATTTGTTTACCATCTGTCTTTTCTTGCACATTACTAATTGCAAATATACGCTGAGCCGCTTGGTCTAGCGTCAATTCTTCTTTTTTGAAAAGATTTCTAAAATTCTCTAAATCAGAAATATCTTTTTCAGAATAAAGACGTGCCTTTTGCTTATTTCTTTGATAATACTTCGGATTAGCAGTAACTTTTTCAACAATTACTGAGTATTTCCTAAGAGTGGCTGCACTAATATCCAACTTTTTAGCAGCTTGTGTACTTGAAACTAATTCTTCAAAATCACGTTCCACCATTTAACTTACTCCTAGCCCGCTACTTAATCGTGCTTATGAAGCAAAGTCTTCTTGTGGTCGTAACGCTCCATACCGTATTCAATCAACTTAGTAATCAAATCAGTATAAGGAATACCTACTTCTTCAAAAAGCTTTGGATACATACTGATGTTAGTGAAACCTGGCAGAGCATTAACTTCAGTTAAAACAATTTCATGATCCCCATCTCTAAGCATAGAGTCAATTCTAGCTAAGCCAGAACATTCAGTAGCTTGGTAAACTTTCAAAGCATTACTTCTAACCTTTTCAACAATACCTTCCGGCAAGTCAGCTGGAATTTGAAGCGTAGAAGTTGAATTATCGTCGTATTTATTTTCATAAGTGTAAAATGAACCTTTAGCATTGGTAATTTGACCTACGCCAGCAACGATAGGCTTATCATTACCTAGCACTGCAGTTTCAACTTCTGAGCCATGAACAGTTTCTTCAACTAAAACTTTATCGTCGTATTTAAAGGCTTCTTTTAAAGCTTGTTCATATTCCTGAGCGTTAGTTACATGGCTAACACCAACTGAAGATCCTTGGTTAGATGGCTTTACAAATAAGTCGTGGCCTAATTTTTTAGCAACAAATTCATAATCGCGTTTTTCATTATTTGCATCGTCATATTCAAAGCGCTTAATTGAGATCCAATCAGCAACTAAAACGCCAGCACGTTGTGCCAGAATCTTAGTCATTTCTTTATCCATAGTGACAGCGGCAGCTAAAACGTCATCACCAACAAATGGCTTATCTAAGATTCTGAACAAACCTTGTAAACAACCGTCTTCACCCAAATTTCCGTGAACGATTGGGAAGAAAACGTCGATTTCTGGACGATCTTTTAATTCAATAATATTAGAGATGTTAGCGACTTTATGAGGGTTAGAAACAGCTAACTTAGGGTCGTTTAAAACCTTGCGCGAATCTTCATCGCTTGCTAAGTAGCCGTCATTAGTAATCCACATTGGATAAACATCAAATTTGTTAGTATCAATAGCGTTATAAATATTGTGAGCTGACATAATTGAAACTTCATATTCAGATGAATTTCCACCAAAAATCAAACCCACGCTCGTTTTTTTAGTCATTATTTTATCTCCTTTTAGTCCTCGAAACCTTATTATAAACAAAGCCAGCAACTATGGGGTAATTTTTGTAAAAATTTTGTAAAAATATAAGTAAAATCTCTAAAAATCCACTGGAAGTTTGGCTATAATATAAGCAATGAAAAGGAGGAATAACATGCGTTTTCACCGCCAAATCAATACACTGGTTGCAAGTTTAACACTAATATTGCCGTGTAGCTTTGCAGCTAGTCAAGTTCAAGCTGCTACTTTTACTAGTAGTGAAATAAGTGAAGTGCAACGCATCCAAAATGAATATGCGGCTTTACCTAAATTATCTTATAGTCAAGCTAATTTATACAGCGTCGCTCCCCATTTAACTGAACCATTTTCAGTGGGAAAATTAAGCGATAACTATATTAATAGTCAGCTCGCTTATATCAATTATTATCGCCGCTTATTTGGTTTAATGTCTATTAGCGCTAATGCTACGGATAATGATAATGCGCAAATCACAGCCAGCGTAATGGCCGCTATTAAAGCTAACCCATTTGTTAACCAACACGGTCTGCCAAGTGAAACTAGGCCCAATTTTATTAATGACATGTATTGGAGCATTGCTAAAAACGTTTCTGCTGGTGCTAATTTAAACTTTAACGTCGCTAATCAGTCTGCTGGTGATGTAATCACTGACTTATTAACTGACCGTTATAACCTAGATGGCACGGACACTGGACATAGAGCATGGCTTTTATCTACTCGTTTAACTACAACTGGTATTGGGGCTGCTTATGGAGCAAATGGCTATCGCTACTCTGTACAGCAAGTCGCTTATCCAAGCGATAGTTTTAAGAGCGCCAGCAAGGCTAGTGTAACCTATCCAAGCAGCGGCGTATTTCCAATTGAACTATTGCAAGGAGGAAATGTAGCTTGGTCGATTTATCTTTCTGATCAAATCGTAACTTCTACTCCGCAAATAACTATTACCGACTTAGATACTGGACAAAAAGTTAACGCAACTAACGTTCATAATTACTCAAGCAAAGGTTACGGTAATTTTGCCTCAGTAATTACATACTCTCCAGCTAACTTGAACTTAGTTTCTGGTCACCAATATATAGTCGATATCGCAGGAATTACTAACTACAGTTTCAAACTATTTAACGAAATCGCTGCAAACCAAGTAGCCCTTCAAACTGAAACCAAGAAAGATAATACCAATTCTCAAAAAGTCACTAGTAGCACAGATATTTCAGAATCTAATAATGCAGCTGGCGAAACTAAAGACGTTAAAATAAAATCAGCTTTACTTTTACAAGCTGAAAAATTACGTGATTCTCTTAAATCAAATCGTTTAACAAACCCACTAATTTTTGGTCGATCTTATCAAGATGGTCATTCTTTTTATAATTTAGGCTCAGATCAATGGTTCCACAGTTTCTACGTAGTTCAAAATCCCGAATTAGATGCTGGCGTGATCGATATTAGCGATACCGCTGTTGACACAAATATTTATTCTAGTCCATATTTAAGATTACAAAAACCAACTATTACTAAAGTATCGAAGGGACAAAGCTATGCTTATGGTCAAACTGTTACAATTGGCAAAGATCGTTGGTTTTACTTAGGACCTGGCAAGTGGATTCACCAACACATCAGTAAAAAATCCATTCAAAAATACTAAGCCAATACGCGGATTGTGATCTAATAAACAATTATATTATTATGGAATATTTGTAATTTTCTCCTTGATTTTAATAATCAAGACTGCAAGAATATGTACAGAGAAATGGTAAAGGATATGACACACAAACCCCTTGATTTTGTGTGTTTTCACAATTATTTTATACCCTAACTACTTTATACTTACTTGAATACAATTAAGATCATCCAATCCGGTGCCATTTCTACAAAAAAGAGCTCTAGTTAAAAAACTAGAGCTCTTTTGTTTACTATTTAATTAATTTATTCAGTAGCTGTAATTTGCCACACAATGGTACTGACAATAAATACAATCGCACCGATAATTACTAACTCTAAGAAAATTCCACTGGCAATTTCTAGAAAATAACCGATATTCAAAATTAATCCTTCAACATTAAAGATTAACGGAATTAAAGCTAAAAGCGTAAAAATTATAATTAACAAACTGCCTGACCACATCCCGCTGGATGCTAATAGATGGATAAAACGCCTGCGCGTAACTAGCTCATTCATTTCTCTCAGAATTGAATATGCAGCTAGTAAGCACATCGCAATTACTACAATATTAATTACTAAAAATAAAGTTTCAATATTAGCAGCTAGCGTAGTGTTAGATAATTCAAAACCAGTAATCACAGAATAGATACCGCTTTGACTATATTTTTTTAGCTTAGTTTGAACAGATTGCGCTTCTGCAGAAGAATTATCATCAATTTTAGTTAAAACAACTTTTCTAATTTGCTTAGCTAAGCTTGCATTCTCAGCTCTAAACCAATGCAGGCCAAGTGTATAATCAATCATTGCATCTGCAATTGGCTTAGTTTGATTAACAGTTAATAAGTTGCTGACGCTTCCTTGGCGCTCAGCACCGATAGTTTCTGCAAAATTATCAAAACGCTGGTTAACAAAACGTTCAGCTACAACACTATTACTTTCCTTGGCAATTTGCTTTTTCATAAAGCTAGGATTCATAAAAGTGAATAAACTGAACGTTAAAGTTATAACCGTAAAAATTATAAAAGTTAATGAACGTTTATAATGGGTAGTTTGGGCTTGATCAATGCGTCGCATTGTCGTCCGGGAGCCTTCGACCATAATTTTATTGATCCTTTCCTTGCCCCTTTTCGTCAAACATTGTTTCAACTAGACCAAATATCTTTTCCATTCTAAAGTCTTCAATAACTTGATGACCTTCTTGCAATGCTGCTTCAACTTTTGCAGCAGGTTGATCTAAGAATGTTGACATAAAGGTTTTTACCATTATATCAGAAATTTGCTCTGCACCTAAACCTAAATCGTAACGTTTTAGATATAAACTGCCACCGCCAGCAATAATGTAAGTTAAACCAGTTTGAACTTGACGATTGCTGCCAAGTTCATCTTTGACACCCTCATCTTTAAGCCATTCATCTAATAATTGGCCCCATTTTTCTAGGGATGCGTTGTCTTTTAAAATACTCTCTAATACCCTTGAAGTACCATCATCCATAATTCCCATTTCAAGAATTAAATAAATGAACACCTTCATTCGAGCATATTCGTTGGTATTTTTTAGTTCATCTTGCGATAAAGCGTTTAATATTGTTGTCATGAAATTAGAAACAATCTCAATAATTAATTTGTTTTTATGTGGATAGTATGATTGCAATAATGATTTTGAGATTCCTGACTTATCAGCAATCATTTGCAACGAGACATTATCCATTCCATCTTCGCGTAAAAGCAAGAATGTATTCTTTAAAATTGTTCTACGTCTTTGCATATTTTTTTGTCTTGCCATTTTTAGGATCTCCCCTATCTCTCAAAGCACACCTATTATAACAACATATTATATGTTTGTATACTTATACGCATATTTAATCTTTTTACACCTTATCGAAAAAAATTAAAAAATGCAAATATATGACCATAAGTCTAGCTTTTTCTAATTATAGCAATAAGACCTAGATTAGCGCTACATATGAGACCAAATAAATAAAAAAGATCTTTAAAAGGTTTCAGAACTTTTTAAAGATCTTTTATTAAATATCGCTAGATATAATTAATATTTAGCCTTGAATTCTATTTTGTTCATCAAAAATTTTGTGAATTGACTTATCGTTATAAATATAATCAATACCCTTTGCAAGTAAACGTGATACAGATAAACGTACCATTCTGTCTGGATACTTAGAATGCTTAATTGTATCAGTCACTACAATTTGTTCAACTGGAAGCTCATTTAAAACTTCTGTAGCATTTTGAGAAAGCAAAGCATGAGTTGCTGCAACATAAACTTTCTTTGCACCAGCAGCTAAAACTGACTTAGTAGAAGATGCAATTCTAGAACCAGTGTCAATTAAGTCATCAACGATAATGACAGTTTTATCTTTGACATCCCCAATCATGTCATGAACTTCAGTATCATAGCGTTCTCCACGTTGATCAACAATTGCAATTGGAGCGTCGAAATATGAACCAAAATTACGTGCTAATTTTGCACCAGAGTGATCTGGAGATACTACTACAACATCATCGCTATCCTTGCTTGCAATACCGTTATCTAAGAAATATTGAGCTAAAATTGGCATTGCATGCAAGTGGTCAACTGGAATGTTGTAGAAGCCTTGAATTTGTGAAGCATGCAAATCAACAGCAATCAAGTCATCAATCTTGTTTAATTGCAATAAGTTAGCAATTAACTTAGCAGTAATTGGCTCACGTGAACGATTCTTAGTATCTTGTCTTGAATATGCCATATATGGAATAACAACATTAATTGAATGAGCAGAAGCTCTATGAAGAGCATCTAAAACAATCATCAATTCCATGAAGTTCTCATTCACGGGATCTTGAATTGATTGAATGACATAAACGTCGCATCCTCTAACACTTTCAGTAATATTTACCTGAATTTCTCCGTCGCTAAAGTGATGCACTGTAGTTTCAAGCAATGGCTTATCTAACGCAGCAGCAATTCTTTCTGCTAAAGCTTGATTGCCACCAAGACCAATTAACTTCATTGGATGCAACATTTCGTGCAGTTCTTCTTTATTCATTATTTCCTGTCCTTCTTTAAAATTAGCTTATACCAAAGCTATTATAACTAAAAAACGTTTTAAAAGCTCGTAATCGCAAAAATTAGTCCTTGCAAAACTCTTTAATTAAATCTAATAGTTTCAAACTATGTTCCACATAACTTTCATGACTTTGACGCGGCATAATAATCAACCTACTATCAGGTAAAATCTCGCTATACCAGCGTACATGCGCCACTTTTACCCAATCTTTTTCTCCAACTACGCATAATGTCGGAATTTTGATTTGTTTTAGTTTTTCAGGAGAAATGTACGTTTCTTTTAAAGCAACGCGACTATCGCGATCACCAATTAAAATGCTACGCATACTATTTAAGGTAATGTGACTAGCGCTAACGCCATTGCCATTAACGTAAGTTCCCGCAACAATTAATTTTTTAATTAAATTAGGATATTGATAAGCTAAAGACAATGCATCAACGCCGCCTGCACCATATCCCAAAATATAAGGTCTTTTTAGATCAAGCTTTCTAATAAAAGCTGCTAAATCTTGGACTTCGGTTTGATAATGCTCGCTTGGCTGACCTGAACTTAAGCCATGTCCTCTCATATCTGGTACATAAACTGTGTAATAAAGAGACAGGGGCGCTACTAATTTATCAAAAATAGCCCCATCTTGGTGGTGACCATGAATCAATATTAAAGGATGGCCTTGACCTAATTTTTGATAGTAAAGTTCAACACCATTAACTTTTATTTTCATATCTTTTCCTTTGCATAAAATTCATATTTACTTGTTAAAATTAAAGTAAATCTTTAAATAAGGAGCTGTTAACAATGAATAATGAATCCGTATTTTTTAATCCCGGAGATGCAATTGCTTCTTCGCATGACTTCAAAGAGGCAAGACGCAGCGCGCAAATTTTCAAAGCTGAAAAGCCAACTGCTGGTAAAATCGTCATTGCCGAAAATGATAAAAACGGCGAATTTGCAATTTACTATGCATCTGACGCAAAAAGCACACCACTTGGTGTTGGTGCGCCTCATCACATTAAAGATAGTCTCTAATTCTTCATATCCAAATCACCTAAAGCTGCTTTTTTGGCAGCTTTTTTATTTGGTTTTTGCTTTGCACGCTCAGCCATCAAACTCTTTATAATTTGATGCCAAACGCGATAATTAGCTCTAAAATTATCCGGAATCTTCTTTGGGTTAAGATCGTGAACCATACTGTCGCTACGTTGCCAGTAATGATATAAAGGAACAGAGTCAAAATAAAAACCATCTGTTAAAGAAACATACTTAACGTTAAAAATTTGATCTTCCATAAATGCTAAATCTTTAACAAAAGCCATATGGTGTTTTCTCACTACTTCAGTGCGATAGCCCTTATTCCAAGTGTAGCCTTTGACTGGCGATGTAAAAATATTGGTCATTTTTTGATAAACTTGCCGTTTATCAAGTAGGCCGCTTTCTTTTTTAGGATCAACTGGATGACTTTCATTACGACGCTGAGAGTCAATCCAAAATCCACATGAAACCATAGCGACTTTAGGATACTTCGCAAAAGCTTTCACAAAAAATGAAGTGTAGCCTGGATCAACCCAGTCATCCCCATCATGGAAAGTGAAATATGGCGTATCAACATGATTCATTCCGACATTACGTGCGTCAGAAAGTCCCCCATTTTTCTTATTTATTAAAGTAAAGTATAAAAATTTATCACGATAAGATTCCGCAATCTCGCGTGTCTTATCTTTAGAACCGTCATTAATAATCAATAACTTAAAATTTTTGTCTTCTTGATTCATCAATGCATCAAGCGCACGGCCTAGATACTTTTCCATATTATAGACCGGCATAATAACAGTTAATAATGGCTGGCGTAACACAAGCTCTAGCCTCCTTTGCAATTGATTATAGCATCTTAACACTTATTTACATAATAGTTCGTGAAAATTAGGTTATAATATATTCCATCCACATAGGAATATATAAGGAGAATGCGTAAATGAAGAAATTATTGACTGCACTTAGTGCATTTATTGTCAGTGGGATCTTTAGTATTTTTGCTTTACCTAATACCCAAATGGTCAAAGCTGATGATACTCCAGTTGTAACTTTGGGAACTTCATTAACTAGCTCTCAAAGACAAGGTACCATTAACACTTTAACTGCTTCTTTAAATTCAAGTAATTACCAAACTATTACTATTACTGGTAGCGACTTAGTAAAATATTTAAATCCATCTGGAGCTGACTTTACTAACGATTCTGGCGTTTGGTCTAGCGCAATGATTCAAAAGGCATCTTCAGGCAGTGGTATCAACGTCCATATTTTACCTTACAACGGTCGCAACAATATTACCACTATTACAGCTAATCAGTATAAAAACGCCGCTTTAACTGCTGGTATTAGCGATGCCGATATCTACGTTACTAGTGCCACTCCAATTGATGGATCAGGGGCACTTGCTGGCGTATATGCTGCATATGCTAAAAATGGCGATAAGTTAAATCAAGATCAAATTAACGCTGCTCAAAATGAAATGAATACTTTGAGCAAAATTACCCAGCAAAATAAAGATAAAAATGGTTACAGTGATGCACAATTAAACAACGCCATCGCTGGTGCCAAGTCGCAAATGGCTAAACAAGGACAAAATATTTCCAATAGTCAAATTCGCGATATTGTTAATAACCAAATCAATATCAATCATCTGGGTGATACAATTAATAACAATCAAAAAGAGCAAATTATTAACTTGTTAATTCAAATCAAAGATTCTGGTGCTTTAAAAGATAAAAATTTCCAACAGCAAGCCAGTCAATTAGCCGACCAAATTCAAGCTGGAGCTAAAAATATCTTTTCCAAATTTAACACTCCAGAAACTCGCAACTGGTTCCAAAAAATCGTTGATTCCGTAGTAAATTGGTTTAAGAGTTTATTTAGTGGAATCATGATTTTAAACAATTAATTTTAATTAAGAGAAAGGCGATCTCAAAAAGGATCGTCTTTTTTCATGGTCAAATTACATCTTATCCATATACTTATTTAATTCATGATCGACAAACTCATTGCCACGATTATTGGCATGCCCTTTTGTCCAATCAAATTGCGTATGAGGAAAATGCGTCAATAATTCATCGATTTCTTGCCACTGTTTTACATTGGCTAGACTGCCACTACTTTTCTTCCAACCACGTTTTTTCCAGCTAGTTAGCCAGTGCTTATTGATCGCATCTAAAACATATTTCGAATCTAAAACAAAACGTAAATTTTTATCATTAAAGTCGAGTTCAATTAATCTTTTTAGTGCTTTTATTAAAGCAGTCTGCTCCATCTTATTGTTAGTTGCACCTAATTCCCCACCAGCTTTATAGTCACGCTTATCTTGCCATTCAATTAAATAAGCCCAAGCAGCTTTATCAGTTGGCTTTACGTGGCCGCCTTTATAAGTACTGGTATTACGCGTACCGCCATCGGTATAGATCGTTGCAAAAAAATCTGAGTGATTATTGGCTTTTTTATTATCCACAATTTGTTGATTAGCTTGCTTTTTAATTTTATCAATTGCATTTTGTAAAGTATCTTCTTTAACTACGTTGGGTTGTGTTTCTTTATTCCAATTTAAATATGTCGTGGCATCGGTAATTTTTTCAAACGATTTATATTCTGCTCCAGAAAACCCATCAACTTGCGCTTTTGCTTCATCCCAAGTCCGGTAAATTCCAGGAGTGCGTCCTTTTTTAACAGCGTAAATTTTCATATTTACCTTCCTTTCAAATACAGTTTATTCACACCACATTTATCCTAAATGTTAAAATGTTTTTATCTACTTAACAAAAATTATAATATAGGTTTTTCTTAAAGAAAGGAGGAGCAAATGTTTTTTAAGCAAAAAAAATATGCTGAGAAAATAGATAAACATCGTAAAAAAAGTAAAGATGAAAAAGAACCCAGTTTATTTTCTTCAGTGACACTAGGTTTACTAGCTACTTTTACCGCCACGCAATGGATGCTTCATTTACATAAGCGTAAAATAGCTGATTCTTCTAAACGCCAAGCAAAACAAGGCGATTTTGAACAAGTGCCAATCATCTACATTCATGGTTTTCGCGGCGGCGACTATACAACTAATGTCATGATCCGTCAAACAACAAAGCTAAAAAAGAATAACAACTATCTAAAAGTCACCGTTGATGTTTTTGGCAACTTCAAGTTAGAAGGAACTTGGACTGGCGATGAGCATCCCTTAGTGCAATTAGTTTTCGAACAAAAAATAATCGGTATTTATGCAATTTGCTACCTCTTAAGAATGTCGCTCTCTTTTCTTTCTAAACGCTATAATTTCCACCATTATAATGCTGTGTCCCACTCGCTTGGTGCTCCTTGCACAGTTAAAACTGAAATGCACACTAGTTTATGGAAAAAATTTCCTCGTTTAAATAAGTGTGCTCTAATTGCCGGTCCCTTTGATGGTGTAATGTATTTAGGCGATATCCCTAATGTAAACCGGCTTTCTGAACGCGGACGGCCTGTTTTAATGAGTTATTCTTACATGGGGATGCTGCTTAGCCGGAGACGTTTTAATCCTAATATTTCAGTTTTAAATATTTATGGCAATACTTTAGACGAAACCAATACTGACCGCTTTATTTCAGTCGTTTCAGCAAAATCTATTCGCTATATTTTGGCCCCGGTAGCGCGTTTTTATCAAGAAGTAGAATTTCGTGGTAAAGATGCTGAACACAGCATGCTACATGATAATTTAATGGTAATTGATACAATTAATAAATTTTTAGGTTTAGAAAAAAATAGTTAGTTATAAATTAAGGCAGGTGCAGAATGTTTTGGGAAAATGATTTTATTCAGCTTTTACTAGCAGCTAATACGATCTTAGCCTTTTACGTCGTCTTTCGTCGCAAGCGTTCGGTAGCTGCCTCTTGGGCTTGGCTCATTATTTTAATCATCTTTCCGGTTTTAGGATTCATCTTATACGGTTTTGTTAGTCGCGGACTTTCTCAAGAAAATCTTTTCGCAATCAACAACCAAAAACACATCGGCTTAGACAATGTGAATAAAATGATTCCTAAAGTGGCTATGAAGGCCGGAAAATCTGATACTTCTGGCCAGGCCGATATTTTAATAGACTATTTCAACTGGAAAAACGACGCTCCTTTATCTAAAAACAATAAAGTTAGCTTTTTTACTGATGGCAAAGAAAAATTCAAGCATCTTTTTGAAGATATAAAAAAAGCCCAGGCCACTATCAATATTGAATACTATTCATTCATGAATGATGATTTAGGCAATAAATTTTTAGATTTATTAGTAAAAAAAGCTAAACAAGGGGTAAAAATACGTTTAATCTATGACCCTTGGGGATCTCCAGGAGCTACTAAAGCCTGGTTTCAACCGTTAATTAACCAAGGCGGCGAAGTAATTGCCTTTATTACGGCACAAAATATGGTCACAAAATGCCGGATGAATTACCACTTGCACCGTAAAGTTGTCGTTATCGATGGCAAAATTTCTTGGACCGGTGGTTTTAACGTCGGCGATCAATATTTAGGTAATAGTAAGAAATTTGGCTACTGGCGCGATACCCATCTAAGAATTGTTGGTTCAGCTTCTTTATGTTTGCAAGAAAGATTTGTCATGGACTGGAACGCTTCTATTCGCAATAAAGATCAAGCAATCATCTTTTCTGAACGCCTATTTCCTAAGATCACTGAAAGTAACTTATCTGCTAACGACGTCGCTACCCAAATCGTCAGCGATGGTCCCGATCAAGAAACGCCCTATTTAAGAAATGGAATGATGCGCCTAATGATGCTGGCACGCAAATCCATTTGGATTCAAACGCCCTACTTAGTTCCAGACGATCCCATGATCGCAACTTGGGTTACGGCTGCTCATTCTGGCGTCGAAGTCCGCATCATGATCCCATGTATGCCTGACCATCCTTTCATTTATCGGGCAACGCAATGGTACGCTAATTATCTGCTTCACGAAGGAATCAAAATTTATATCTATAACAATGGTTTTTTACATGCTAAAACCGTCACAGTCGACGATAACTTTAGTGCGGTAGGCTCAATGAATCAAGACTATCGTTCATATGAATTAAACTTTGAAGCAGATGCTGTTTTTTACGATTCAAATGTTACTAAGCAATTAAAAAATATTTTTGAAGATGACCTAAAAAATTGCAGCGAGCTAACTTTAGCTAAAACTAGTCAATGGTCGCGCTGGCTAAGGTTTAAACAAGCATTTTCAAGACTGCTATCGCCAATTTTATAGCAAAAGAAATAGGCTCCAAATTTTAGGAGCCTATTTCTTACATTATTTGTCTAACTTCAATTCCGACGTTTGTGCCAACGTATTTTCTTAAGACGCTAATTACATCGCTAACTTGCTTAGAAAAACGTAAATAATATGCTTGACGACGGTTCGTTTGAAAAATTGCCATAACTGTCGGCTTTTTAGTAGTTGGTACTTGAATTAAGGTAATGTGAGCTAAGTCGCTATACTTGATGGTGCGCTTAAAATAGCCACTAATTACTAAACGCTTTTTAGTTAAGCCTGAAAAGCCATCGACAATGCTTATCAGCAAAAAAGCCGCAATAAAAATATTCATCATTAAGTTAGGGTCATTGAAGTAATCTAAAGAAAAGCCCAATGATAAAAAGACCAAAGCCCAAAGTACAGAAGAAATTCTAAAACGAGCCCGGTAATCAATTATAGCTTGCCAATACCAGCTATAAAATAAATATCCAACAATATAAATACAAAGTGCAATATATAATAATGTCATCTTTTTTCTTTTTCCACCTAGTTTGTATACTTGAACTCATTATACCAGAACTATTTTACTATTAGCCTTATAATGAACTACGTGAGTTAATTTATTAGTATAACAAATTTTTTCTAAATCTAAAATGGAGGTTCAAGATGACTGAAACAAATGATAAAAAAATTGCACAGTTGCAGCAAGACTTAGATAATGCCGAACACATTACTTATTTGACAGGTGCAGGTGTTTCGACTCATTCAAACATCCCTGATTACCGCTCAAAAACTGGTATTTATAATGGCGTTAGTGAAAGTCCTGAAGTTTTGCTTAGTGACGACACTTTATATCATCATCCTGAAAAATTTCACGATTTCGTGATGAACAATATGTACTTTCCTAATGCCCAGCCTAATTTAATCCATAAAAAAATTGCACAAAGCTGCAATAAAAAAGGCCAATTAATTACACAAAACGTCGACGGACTCGATAAGAAAGCTGGCAATAAACACGTGGTTGAATTTCATGGGAATTTATATGATATTTATTGTACAAAATGCCATGAAAAAGTAAGTTACGAAGACTATAAAGAATCCTACCTTCATAAAAAAGATAATGGCATTATTCGACCAGGTATCGTTCTGTATGGAGAGCCAATAAATCAGAAAAAACTTATAGATTCTGTCAATGCAGTCCAGTCAAGCGATCTCATTGTTATTTGTGGAACAAGTTTTGTGGTCTATCCTTTTGCACAATTGTTATCTTATCGCAAACCAGATGCCAAAGTATGGATGCTAAACAATACGCAGATACCTAACGCCGACGGAGTTTATTCCATCATTGACGATGCACTCATCACTTTCTCTAAGTTAAAAATTTGATGTAATGTTATTTTTATTTCATTGCTTATTGACATTTTGTCACTTTTTGCTAACTATAATGTTATTTTTATAGTATACTATTTGTAAAAGAGACTTTTAGAAAGGGTGCGATTGAATGCTTATGCCGTTTTCCGACCCAAATATTTATTATTATGACAACGTTGAAATCAAACCCTGGACTTATCAATTAGCCGTCAGCAATACTGGCTTAGCATTTGTTGGGCTAAAAGATGATAATAAATATTCATCTATTTATACTTTTTATCCTAACCAAATGATGGTCCATGATCCTGAACGAGTTGAGCCTTACGTCAAACAGCTTAAAGAATATTTTGCTGGTACGCGTAAAAAATTCACGCTACCCATTGACTATGGAACTTTTGGTACTCCATTTCAAAATAAAGTCATCGAAATGATTCAAAAAATCCCTTATGGATCTACTGTAACTTATGGTGACTTAGCTTCTGCTATCAACGGTTCTACTTCAGTAAGAGCAGTCGCACATGCCGTTGCTCTTAACCCAAATTTAATTTTTGTTCCAAGCCATCGTGTTATCCTTAATGATAAGCAAGTAGGCGGCTATCGCATGGGTGCGAAAGAAAAATTACGCCTAATTAACTTAGAAAAGGGATATCTTAATGCAAATTCTTAAACTATATCAGCCTTTTTTTGATGGTGGTAACTGGGCACATGTTTTAACTAGCGGTAAAGATTGGATGATGATCTTAACCCTAATTTTAATGGAGTGCTTATTATCAGTTGATAATGCAGTAGTTCTTGCTGCTCAAACACAGGTGCTACCCAATAAAGATCAGCAAAGAAAATCTTTAGTCTATGGTCTATGGGGCGCTTATCTTTTCAGATTTATCGTAATTGGTATTGGAACTTATCTAATTAATTTTTGGGAAGTTAAGCTACTCGGTGGACTATATTTATTTTACTTAGTTTATAAGTATTTTTACGATGTTCGTCATCCTGAAAAAGTAGCAGCTGAAGAAAAGAAAAAAGAAGCTAATGAGAAAGAAAAAGTATTAAAAAAGGGCAAGCATCGCTTGTCCCTATTTTGGAGAACGGTTATATCCATTGAATCCATGGATATTGTCTTTTCAATTGATTCTGTTTTAGCCGCACTAGCTATGTCCAATAATCCCGTTGTCGTTTTGATCGGCGGGATGATCGGTATTTTGTGTATGCGTGGCGTAGCCGAAGTAATTATTAAACTCATGGAAATCATCCCTGAGTTGCAAACTATGGCTTATGTTTTAATTGCGATTATTGCTGTCAAACTGTTAGTTTCTCTGCCACCACTAAACTTTAAATTACCAGATACAATCTTTGCAATTATTGTTTTTTCTACTGTTGCAATTACAATAATTTTTCACTATGTACGTCAAGCGCACCACGGTAAAAGAATTCCTTAATGCAAATGATTCAATACATATTCTTTTAATGCAACCGCTTGGTTGCATTTTTTGTTTTTAGCACCATAAAGAAAGAGTACATTTTCTTTAGCTAAATGAGCTTTAACATCTGCCAAAAATCCTGCTGTATATGGATTCTGATCTAATTCTTTAAAGTATTTTTCTTTAAATTCAGGGTACTTTTCATCTTCATGATTAAACCATTCACGCAACTCACTACTTGGACCAATTTGTTTATCCCAACTGTCTAAATGAGCCCGAACTTTGCTCATACCTCGTGGCCATAAACGATCTACTAAAATCCGATATCCATCAGGCTGCTCATGATCATAAATTCTAACAAGTTCTATCTCTTTCATTGCAATCACTTTTCCTTTTTTATTTTCTATTCTAGAATTAGTTTAACGCAGTTAAATCAAAGTGGTGAATAATATGGATACTAATTCATTTTTTATAAATCGTCCAACAGCTGAGATTGCTCGAGACTTATTAGGTCGAACCCTAAGTTTCGATAACGGACAAGAAATTTTAAGCGGCACGATCGTTGAAGCTGAAGCTTATGTCGGAGTAAAAGACCGCGCAGCCCACTCTTATAATGGCAGGCGTAGCCAAGCCAACGAAGGATTATATCGAGCTGGCGGCACCTTATATATTTATTCGCAGCGCCAATATTTCTTTTTTGATGTCGCAACTCAAAAAGAAGATGAACCACAAGGAGTTTTAATTCGAGCAATTGAACCAGAAACTGGGATTGAAACAATGATTAAAAATCGCCATGGTAAAATCGGAACCTTATTGACTAATGGACCTGGCAAAATGATGCAAGCATTTGGTATTACTAGCCGTAAGTGGGATTTGCATCGCTTAGAAGATTCGCCTTTTGCAATTGATTTAAATAATAAAAAAGATATTGAAAAAATTATTGCCTTACCACGCGTTGGCGTCAGTCAAGCAGATCCTTACTGGGCAAAGAAAAATTTGCGTTTCATTGTTAGTGGCAATCCCTATGTTTCAGATATTAAGAAAAAAGATATTAAAGAAAATCACGGATTTATATTGACAAACAATTAGAAATCGTTTAATCTTTTCATCAGTTAAATAAATCCCCAATGCAATAGAGGTTGCGATAGTCACGAAATTAATGCGAGTTTGCGAAGACTTTGACCATTAATTTTAGGGCTTTCGCCGAAATGAACAAGACTTTCGTGAGTTGAGTTTGTTGGGTCGCAAGACAATATCTTGCGGACTGTCCTGGTAGTCCCCAGGGAGCGCTATATGATTTGGTTTAAATACTGATGATTCCACCTCGTTGTTTTTGGTTAACAACGAGGTTTTTATTTAGGCTTTTATTGTGTTGGCTTTATTTGAAATTATTTTTTTGGAGGTAAATTTCAAAGTGAAGTCAAAAACAACATGGTTTACTGCTTTAATGGCAGTAATTTTAAGTATTTTTATTGGTTTGCATTTCACTTCAAACCAAGCTCAGGCTGCAAGTAAAGAGCCTGTTTTAAAAATCGGAATGGAGGCTAACTACCCTCCTTATAACTGGACTCAAACCACAGATGCAAATGGCGCGGTTCCAATTGATGGTTCTAAACAATTTGCTAATGGTTACGACGTCCAAATCGCCAAGATCATCGGTAAGAAGTTACACCGTCGCGTAGTTGTAGAAAAAACGCAATGGGACGGCCTTCTTCCGGCTTTAACTTCTGGCAAGATCGACTTAATTATCGCTGGGATGTCTCCAACGACTGAAAGACGTAAAGCAATTAACTTTTCTAACCCATACCGTAAGAGTACTTTTGTAGTTATCGTAAACAAAGCAAGCAAGTACGCTACTGCTAAGAACTTGCAAGATTTTAAGGGTGCTAAATTAACTGCACAGC
The DNA here is from genome assembly GCF_000296835.1 of Lactobacillus hominis DSM 23910 = CRBIP 24.179. Classification (GTDB taxonomy): domain Bacteria; phylum Bacillota; class Bacilli; order Lactobacillales; family Lactobacillaceae; genus Lactobacillus; species Lactobacillus hominis. Next base: position 353,028 of record NZ_CAKE01000002.1, read on the forward strand.
AAGGAACTCTGCACTACGATCTAATTAAGCAATTAAAAGGTGCTAACCGTGAACCTGCGATGCGTGACTTTTCAGCAATGCGTCAAAGTTTATCATCTGGCACTATTGATGGTTACATTGCTGAAGATATTGAATACGAAAGTTATCATCGTGTAAATCCTAATATCGTTGCTGTTAACTTAAACAAGATGTCTGGCTTTAATGTGCCTACTGATGATTCGATTACCAGTATCGGTGTTAAGAAGGGCAATACTAAGCTTTTAAACAGCGTTAACGATATTTTAGCTGGTATTTCTAATAAAAAGCGCGATCAATTAATGGCAACCGCAGTTAAAGAACAGCCTAAAGCTGGTAACTCTTCTTCAACTACTACTAAGAAAGAAAACTGGTTTATGGCAATTATGCGCCAATACGGTGGTATGATCTTAGGCGGTGTCGGAATGACCTTACTTCTTGCCTTAGTTGGTACTATTGCCGGATTCTTCATTGGTTTATTAGTTGGTATCGTCCGCACCATTCCAGCTCCAAAATCTGCTGGTAAGAAGTGGGGCTTAAAGATTGTTGACTGGATCTTAGCTGTTTATATTGAAGTTTTCCGTGGAACTCCTATGATGGTTCAAGCAGCCGTTATCTACTACGGAATTGCCCAATTATGGCACCTCAACTTAAACAGAACTGTTGCTGCATTAATCATCGTTTCTATTAATACTGGTGCTTACTTAGCCGAAGTTATCCGTGGTGGTATTAACGCTACTCCTAAGGGACAATTTGAAGCTGCTAGCGCTTTAGGTATGACTCACTCGCAACAAATGTGGCACATTATCTTGCCTCAAGCTATTAAGAACTGTTTACCATCAATTACTAATGAATTTATCGTTAACATCAAGGATACTTCAGTATTGAGTATTATCTCAGTATCAGAATTATTCTTCGTTGGTACAACTGTTGCCAGTCAAACATTCGAATTCTTCCAAACTTACTTCATTATTTCAATGATTTACTTGATCCTAACCTTCTCAATTACTCGTATCTTTAACCTTATTGAAAGAAAACTAGAAGGTCCTAAGAACTACAACTTAATGGCTAACCAAATTCAAGTAGAAGATCCAAAGGAGACCGGATTTGAACATGAACAATAATATTGAACAACCTATTTTACAAGTAGAACATTTACAAAAAAACTATGGTGCCCACAAAGTCTTACGTGATATTTCTTTTAATATTAACCAAGGCGAAATCATGACAATCATTGGGCCTTCTGGTGGTGGTAAATCTACTATGCTTAGATGCATCAACTTATTAGAAGATCCTACTGGTGGCAAGATCCTTTTTCACGGCAATAACATCTTAGATCCTAAGTTTGATTTAAATATCTACCGTTCAAAAGTTGGCATGGTATTTCAACAGTTTAATCTTTTTAACAATAAAAACGTCCTTCAAAATTGTATGATCGGTCAAGAAATGGTTCTAGGTCGTTCAAAAGATGAAGCTAAAGAAACTGCTCTTAAAAATTTAAAGAAGGTTGGTATGGAATCATTTGTGGATGCCAAGCCTAGTCAATTATCTGGTGGTCAGCAGCAACGTGTCGCAATTGCACGTGCTATTTCAATGGATCCAGAAGTCTTACTTTTTGATGAACCAACAAGTGCCCTTGACCCAGAAATGGTTGGCGAAGTTTTAAATACTATGAGTGCCCTAGCTAAAACTGGTTTAACAATGGCAATTGTGACCCACGAAATGGGCTTTGCACGTGATATTTCTGATCAAGTTTTATTTATGAGCGATGGTGTGATTACTGAACAAGGCACCCCTGACCAAATCTTTAATCATCCCCAAGAAGAAAAAACGCAAAAATTCTTGCGTAACTTCAGAAGCGAACAATTTTAATTACAAAAAAAGATTCCGTGAGGAATCTTTTTTTGTCATCAAAGTCCAATTAATTGAATTAGCAATTTTTAAGATCCATACTAAATATGAAAAGATAATAGATGGTACTAAAGAAGGCGTTACAATTATGTTCACTTTTGTATTTTGGATACTTCTTATTTGGTTTATTGTTAATATAATTTGGATGTGGTTTGTTCTTAATAAACAAACTTGCCAAAAGACTTTTGCTTGGGTTAATGTTTGCGTAGTTATTATTGGTTTTTGGGTTCTTTATGGACTTCACCACAACCCAGGAGCTGTAGCCGATTGGTTTACTTGTCTTAACTGGGCCAACGTTGTTTTAGCCTGCATCCAGTTTTACTTTGGCTATCGCAAAATCAGCACTGCGAATTAAATAAAAATATTAATAACTAAAAAGCAGCCAAGAAGCTGCTTTTTTAGATTAATTTTAAATAATATCTAAATTTTCTTGTTCTTTTTCTAGCTTCCAGCCTGCTTCAAAGTAACTCTTGCGACTATTACGCAAGGCATCATAATCGCTTTGCAAACCATCAATAGCATCTTGCAATTTCTTATTTTGTTTACGAATTGCATTTAATTCTGGATCATTGACTACACCGCGCAAGTGAACTTGTCCTGCGAGATATCGTTTTGCGTGGGCAAATTCTTCTTTTAAACTAGCTAAGGTATCTTCATACTTAACTAGCTTTTTATTGACGCCTTTAATGCGGTCATTTAACTTAGTAAACAATTCATACGGCATGTTGGATTTAATAGTATTGCATTCACTGCAAGATAAAATCAAATTATCAAAATTGTTGTTATGTGACAAAGACACTGGATCTTTATGATCGACGCTAGTGCCACGCCGACCACAATATTGACAGCGATAATTATACTTAGCGCGGATTCTTTCACGGTCAATATAATCGACTTCATTAAGTGAAAAATCTGCTTTAACACCCAAATTTTCCATATTAACTGCAAAATCAACGCCTAATTTGGGAACATAGTCTTTTTTTCCATCTTCACTGGCAATAATTGCTTGATTAAAATCTTTTCTAGCAATTTGGGCTTGAGCTACTTCATTACTATCAAAATCCTGAATTAAAGCTTCATATTGCTTTTTTTGATCTCGTGAAACCAAATAATCTGCCTGCTTGAGCAGCTTAGAATCAGTTTTCTTGCCTTCAAAACCATACAGCATTACTTGGGCCGTATCTTGAATAACTTTATTTTCAAAATCAGCTGGATTTAATCTGCGCTGAATACATATATCACAAATACTAGTTAATTTAGGGTTAAGCAAGCCTGCCTGTTTAAAATGCAGACTATCAATTCTCAACCCACATGAAGCACATTCAAACTTCACTTATTTATCTTCTCCCATTAATAAAATACTAAAGGCAATGCGCTGCATCTTATCTTTACCAGCAAAATCGCCTTTAAATAAGTCTGGTAAAATTTTCTTAATAAAATATTGCACGCAAACCAAATCATCAAATTTTTTAATTGTTTCTAGACTCTCTTTAAACATCTGCATAAAAACTGGATTAGGATTGCCTAATTCAATTTCACCGTATGCTTCATACAAAAGATCTAGCTTATCGCAAATAGATAAAATCTTGCCTTCTAAAGTGTCATCTTTTCCTTCAGACAAGCGTTTAGTGTAGATTTCTTGGAATTCTTTAGGGATTTCTTCTTTGATAAATTTAGCAGTCATGGTTTCTTCAACATCCCCAATCATCTTTCTCAATTGAGGCGTTGCATATTTAACCGGAGTTTTGATATCGCCAATGAATCTTTCGGTGTAATCATGGTTCAAACTCTTTTCATAAAGAGCCTTCCAGTTAATCTTTTGTTTACCAACAACTTCTTCGATATCTCCCATCATTTGAGCAAGCTCTGCTGTTCTAAAAGAGTGATCAGCAACTGAGTGGTGTTGATATTTAAAATAACCTGGTGCACGATCAATTGACTCTAAACTGTTAAAACCTTGAATATATGCATTTAAACCCATAATATCTTGCTCCTCTTCCATTTACTATTTTTAAAAATGTCTAAAATTTTCACTATCATAGCAAATCCTAACTCTACTTGCAATAGAAAACAAAAAAAGAGATGCCGCAAGGCATCTCTTAAAGTAAATTAATTACTTGTTTTCATCTTTAGCTGCTTGGTTTAAGAATGCAACAACTTCTGCTGCTCTCTTAACACGAGCTTTAGAGTTTCTCTTGTTCTTAGGTCTTAAGTTAGGAGTAACACCAGTGTTATAGTTTTCACCTTTACGCATAGATCTATTCTTCCTCTCAATTTAAAATTTTCGAAAATCTTTTATTATCATAGCACGAAAAGCCAGGATAATTCAAGACTTCCTTGAGGATTCTTAAATCTAGCAGATTTTTCCACCAAGTTTTTCCATTTCTTCTTTAGATAACTTCTTGCCTTCAAACTTATTAATTGAAACGCTGCCGTCAATAATTCCCTCATCACTCGAAAGTGACAGAACGCTATTGCGCGCATTTAAAATTAAACCATTATCTAAAAATTGCAATTCATCTTTTGAAGTATACAAATTTAAATCCATATTATTTTCAATTTTTAAATTAAAAGCGGGATCTTTTTTATCTAAAATTACCAATTGAAAATCAGCACCAATTGTACAAGTACCGCCTAACTTAGAATAGCCGTTAGAGCCATCGTTTAAGGCTAATAAGACGATGCTATCAGGTTGGATTTTGGATTTAATAGCTTCTTGAGCTTGCGGTTTAATGACTATTTTTAAATTCTTTTCATCGATCATATACAAACCTCCCATGTAAGTTACTAACTAAAGTATAGCAAGATTCTTGCTTTTTTATTAGTATTTTGCCTAGAAAAAATTATAAAAAACTCATTTGCGTTATGAAAAAACGTTGCGTACTCGCAAAAAAGAGTTCAGAATAGATATGTTGAATTATTTTTAAGAGGGGACCTTAATGACCGTCATCAAGAATATCGCTAAAGACCGAATCCTTCAAATTACGGTCATCTTAACGATTATCAGTCTATTTTTTGCCAGACCTCGAATAGGAGATATTAATTTTCATACTCTATTCTCCATCTTGGCAATGCTGACGATTATTCAAATATTTGCCTACTTGCACGTCTTAGATGTACTAGCTTATAAATTAACTACTAGCGCCAGCAGTACGCGCAAACTAACAGCAACGTTTACTTTCTTGTCTGTTATCTCGGCAATGTTTTTGACTAATGATATAACCGTATTAACTTTAATACCGCTATATTTAACAATTGCGCGTAGACATCACTTACCTGAAATTTTACCAGTCACTTTGATTGGGATGGGAGCTAACATTGGAGCCGCTTTTACTCCATGGGGCAACCCGCATAACATCTTCGTAGTAAATCGCTACAATGTTTCTCCGGGGACATTCTTCACGTGGTCGCTGCCTTTACTGCTAGCTAGTTTGATTTTGCTAGTCATTTTATTAGTTGGCGTTAAAGATAAAAAGCTACCAACTGTTCCATTAGAAGATATCAAAATCAGCTGGCGTCCAACGGCTTTGACTATTGCAGTAGCTATTTTCTTTTTCTTTGGGGTTTTTAATGTGGTACCAGCTTATGTGCCCGCTATTGTAGCTATTGCATTAGCTTTATTTATCAATCCCACTATTTTACTGCATCTAGATTATGCACTGCTGCTGACTTTCACATGCTTTTTTATCTTCATCAGTGATATTCAGCAAATACCATTTATTGTATGGATTATTAAGCAAACAATGTTCTCAGAACATTCTGTATTTTTGACTTCTATTATTTCCAGTCAATTCATTTCTAACGTTCCATCTACTATCTTAATTGGTAAGTTCACCAATTATGCGGAAGCACTTTTCTTAGGATCAAACATCGGTGGATTTGGTTCGATTGTTGGTTCAATGGCTAACATGTTAGTCTTTAAAAGTTTTTCTGAAAATGGAACAGTTTCTAAAAAGAAATTTTTCTGGGTATTTTCAGGTTTGCAATTAATCGGCTTAGTTGCTTTAACATTACTTGGCTGGTTTATATTAGACTTTGTAATTTAAGAATTTTAAAAGACGTGGCTTTACACGGCTTTTTTTCTGTCTATAATATTAATAATTTGATAAAATACAAAAAAGATTATACGCAATTAGTATTTAATAGAAAGAGGACCAAGTATGGGACTTACATGGGTTATTATTGTCATTTTAATTCTACTAGTAGCAATCTATATTGCAATTTATAATGGCTTACAAAAAGCAAAAATTCATGCTCAAGAAGCCTGGAGTCAAATCGACGTTCAATTAAAACGTCGTAACGATTTAATTCCTAACTTAGTGGAAACTGTTAAAGGATACGCAAAACACGAAAGTCAAACTTTTGAAAAGGTTGTTGAATTACGTAATCAGTTAGTAAATACTCCTGCTAGCGACCACCAAAAGCAAATGGAAGTTTCTAACCAAATTACTGATTCATTAAAGAGTATTTTTGCTTTATCAGAAAACTACCCTGACTTAAAAGCAAACCAAAACTTCTTGAAATTACAAGAAGAATTAACTAATACTGAAAACAAGATCGCTTACTCTCGTCAACTTTACAACTCAACAGTGGCCTTCTTTGATCAAAAATTGGCAACTTTCCCATCCAACCTAGTTGCTAAAATTCACGGATTTACCAAGATGAACTACCTCGAAACACCAACACAAGAAAAGGTGGTTCCTCAAGTTAAGTTTTAATGCTTTACCAGCAAATTGCGCAAAACAAGCGTAAAACTGCCTTTTTATTAATTATTTTCATTATAATTTTAGCCCTGGTTGGTGCAGGACTCGGTTATATGATTAATAATGAGCCACTTGTAGGCATAATTTGGGCAGTTATTGGCAGTTTAATTTATCTTTTTATTGTCTTGCAAAATCCAGCTAATTTAGTCATGGATTTAAATCATGCTCAAGAAATCAAAGAACAAGATGATCCAGAATTGTACCACGTTGTCCAAGACATGGCACTCGCTGCTCAAGTACCAATGCCACGTGTTTATTTAATTAATGATCCTAGTCCAAATGCTTTTGCCACGGGCCGCGATCCTAAACACAGCAGCGTAGCTGTAACTAAGGGCTTACGTGAAAAACTAAATCGCGAAGAATTGGAAGGCGTTTTAGGGCATGAATTATCGCACGTACGCAACTATGATATTTTAGTATCAACAATTGGAGTTGTGTTAGTAGCCGTAATTTCATTTATTGCCAGTTTTGCTTCACGCTATTTTTGGTGGTTCGGCCCGTCTGATTCACGAGACGATGATCGCGAAAGCAGCAATGCAATTGAAATGATCTTTAAATTAGTCGCAATTGTCTTTGTTTTAATCTTAGGGCCACTTGCTGCAAGCCTAGCTCAAATGGCACTGTCGCGTAATCGGGAATACTTAGCTGATGCAGGAAGCGTAGAATTAACTCGTAATCCACAAGGTTTAATTTCTGCTTTAGAAAAGATTTCTAACAGCGGTCCGATGAAGCAAGCAGATCGTTCAAGTGCAGGGATGTACATTGAAAATCCATTTAAAAATGGTCATGGGTTTTCTAGTTTATTTGACACTCACCCACCGACAAGCGAGCGTATTAAACGATTAGAAAAAATGTAAATATCAAAAAAACGTAGATGAATTGATTTTCATCTACGTTTTTGTTTTGGCTTTTATTTAAATTAAAAACCAAGTGATTTAAGAGTATTGGCAGCCATACCTATAAAGATAAATGTTGCAACTAAGATAATCACAAGTAAAATTAACGCTCCAAACAAACGATCACGCTTAGCTGGCTTATTACCCATACCGCTAGAAATTACACTAGCTAAAAACACAAGATTCATTGCAAATGCTAAAAAGGCAATAAAATTGTTAGCACCGCCAATAAAGGCTAAGATAAAAATTACAACGCTCAAGATCATGTTGTAGTTGCTTGCTTGACCAATTTCATTTAATTGATCAACAAAGCTGACCTTATCTTGGAACAAAAAGATGCGGGTTACCCAAGCACCAATAATCATCACTAATGAAGAAATAATAAGGGCAAAGAATAATTGCACACCGACGTTTTGAACTTGTTGGCTAGCATAGCTTGATACTTGCGGAATAAGTGAACCTATACCAGAAGTAACCGAGCTAACACCTTTTTGCATCATTTCCCAGCATGCAATTGAGAATAATAAGATTTCGAAGGCAAGATCAACAATTCCGTACCATTTTTCTTTAGCTAAATCAGCACTTGGCGTCTTCCAAGAAGCAACGAGCCATTCCCAGTAAAGGCTAAAGCCGCTTGGGGCAGCTGGTTGTTGTTGAACTTCAGTGCGGCGCATGCCAGTATTTTGAACTGATGCACTTTGATTAGTAGGCGCACTTTGCGTTGGCTGTTGAACTGGAGCTGCTTGTTGAGTTTGTTGTGGTTGCTGAGTTGGTGCTGATTGCTTTTCAGCTGGCTTTTGATTTTCATTTTCTTGTGCTGGAACTTGTCTTAAATCAGCTCCACAGCTAGTACAGAAATTAACATCAGCTTCCATTAAAGCTCCACAATTGGGACATTTTTTCATCGAATACATACCTCACTTTTTTATTTTCATTCTTTTTATTTTACTATTTTATGTAATTTAATAAAGCAATTTTTTGTATCTCACAAAATTACTAGTGCCTTTTAATCATCTTCATTTTCGCTCTTAATAAGCTTGTATTTGCCCAAATCTTTAATCTTATATTCAGGATCATCTTGCGTACCAACATTCTTAATTACACAGCCATCCCATTCATTAACTTGATGGTTAGTTTTATCTTCAAAGTCAAAATCGTAAGTGACGGTGAAGTTAACTGTTGTTTCATCACTAGCACTGAGATGCAAATCAGAAACCTTTACATCACAATTGCTGATTCTAATAAAGCCATCCATATCAGAAATCTTTTTCAATGCATCTGCAATTAAATGGTATGCCTTACTATCTTTGCCACCAACAAAGGCATCAGCATCAGGTTCGTCAGTATTTAACTGATCAGTTAATAAACGCTCTGCATCATCTTTGCTAATAGAACCAGCAAATTGAGGTTCAACCTTGTAATCAGTGCTACCATCAGCATCAACTTCTAAGTTTTTAATAGTTTCAGATGTTACAGTCTTGCCATCTAGCTTAGTTTTTACATATAAGGTCATACCATTAGTTAATGGATAATCTTCAAAAGTCTTAATTCCATCTTTGTTTAATTTGCCAACTTTTTCATCATTAATATATACGTCCGCATTCGGAATGCCTTTGACTTTAAAAGTTCCCGTCTTAATAGCTAAATCCACTTCCGAATTAGAGTTAATGTTTTGGTTAGAAACAGCTTTTAAACTTCTACCATGGATTTTAGAGCGAACTTCAATTTTATGAGTTCCTTCCATGACTGGATCCATCTTGCAAGAATACATATCACCACTTTTAACAAACTTTCCTTGCTTTTTACCGTCGACAAATAGTTCTGAATTAGAATGATTAGTATTAACTTGCGGATTATATGTCGGCACTTCTAATTTATAATTAGGAAAAATCAGCCACTTATGACCATCTTGAACTAATTTATAATTTTGATATTGACCACTCATCGTCAAAGCATTTTCAATATCACTGCGATTAGACGATAATTTTTCAAAATTTTGCTGAGTTGCTTTAGCACTGGATTTAGTAACTTTGACTGAATCATCAGCCGGCTTAATTACGCTTGCTGCATCGCCATTTTTATTGGTTAATTCATAGACAATATGCGATACTTGCTTGTCTTTTGAATAAACATTATTTCCTACAGCAACCAAAATCACTATTACCGCAACTAAAACAATACCCGTAATTAAGCTCCACTTTTTCTTTTTAGACATTGGCGCTTTAACAGCAGGACTTGCAGCATTAGTTTGCTTTTGACTAACTGCTGGTTTTACTTCCTGCTTAATTTCAGCGCCACAATTGGGGCAAAACTGCGTATCTTCTTTGATCGGTTTTCCACAATTAGGACAAAACTTTTTATCCATAACTTTCCTTACTCCCATTTTTATTAAATTTCGCTAAATTAGGTTTCCCTTTATATAGCCAAAATTAAATTTATCATGAATTTTGCCGAACTTTAATAGAACTTTTTATTTTTTATATTTACCACTATAAAAGAATACTTGTTATATATTTTAGGAATTGTTTAATACTTTTTTCTAGTAACATAATTTAAAACGCCTGCTATTCTATAATATAAGCCGATTTACTGTTATATTATTTAGCTACTTATCTAAATTTTTTCTTGTCACTCGCCCAATTGTGACGTATAATTCCTGACGAAAATATTTTTGGAGGAAAAGACATGAAAAAAAGATCTGCAATTCTTTTATCTACTCTATTTGCTGCTGGCGCATTAGCAATCAACACTAATGTAGCTAAGGCAGATACAACTGATACAGCAAGTGCTAGTGATACTATTTATGTTCCTGCAAAACAGGACGTAGTAAATCAAAACAGTACTACAAACACTCAAACTACTGGCAGCAATGCTGCTAACAGCCAAGCTCAAGCCAATGCTTCTGCTCAAACTACTAACCAACAACCTACTAAAGGTGAAACCAAAGCACCTGCAGCCCCTACTCGTAAAGTAGTTGCTGACAACTTTGTAGGTAAAATCAATTACAAAAAGGGCTACGGCGTTAACCTTTGGAAGCTTAACGATGATAACTCATTAACTTGGGTTGCACCTCGTAGACTTCAAAGTGGTTCTAAGTGGAAGGTATTTTCTTACACTGACTTAACTGATAAGAATATGCGTCTTTACAACCTCGGTGGTAACCAATGGGTTGACGGACAATACTTAGTAAATGCTGCTAACAACAAGAAAGTAGTTGCTAAACCGCAAACTGCTACTCCAGCAACTAAGCCTTCAAACTCAAACAATGGAATGACAGCTCTTCCTAAAGGCTCATTCGTAGTTGTTGGCTATGTACCACATGCAGGTATTGCTCTTTATAATGAACATAACAACGCAATGCACTTTAGCGGTCGCCATTTACCAAATGGTTCTGCATGGTCTACATTTGGCAAAAAGAGCGTTAACAACAAGCTTTACTACAACTTAGGTGGTAACCAATGGGTTGATGCTGGTTGGGTTGTTGAAGGTGTTGCAAATGGCAAATACCGCGTTTTAAAAAACAATGCTGGTTCACGTGAATACTATACTACTCAATACAACCCAGTATTTGCTCCATGGGGCTGTGCTTCTGCAGCATTATCAATGCTTATGAAGTATGATGGCAATTGGAAGAATGTTCCAGGCTCTACTGAAGAAGCTAAATTAAGATATATGCAAGATCACTTACCACGTAACAAAGCTAACGGTGGTCAAGATGGTAACCCTTATAACGGTGCAGGATTTACTGCAGTTATTAATTCAAAAGCTTTGACTAACTACGCACACGCCCTAGGCGATGGCACGATCAGAGATATTTCTGGTGCTTCTTTAACCAGCATTGCTAAGTTAGTTGAAGCAGGCCACCCAGTTCTTTACTACGGCTGGTCTTCATACAATGGTAACGGTAAAGGTACTGCCGGTCAGCAATGGGCAAGAAACCACTGTAAAGTAATCTTTGGTTACAACCCAGCAAACAATACTTTCTTAGTACACGACCCACTTTACATGAACAAGCACTTTTACAAAGGTGGTAGTGGTCAACGTGAAGGTATTTACAACGGCTACGACTTCGGTCCTATCGCTTGGGTAAGCGCAAGTGCAATTTCTCGTGAATTTGCATACAAGGGCGGAAACAACGCTTTAACTACTATCTAATTGAGAAATTCAAATAAATTTAAAAAGAGATGATCAAAAAATGATCACCCCTTTTTTAGTTATATAAAATAACAAAATATTTAAGTATTAAATTGCTTCTATTATAAAATCGCTAAAAGCGTTATATATCAATGTCATTATGCAATTTATTAAATAACAAACGCCAATATTTAAAATAACGATTATATAAATTTATAGTTTATATGTTCATTCAATTCGAATATATCATAAATATAATTTTATGGTTATATAACTATATGTTAATTAATAACGTGCTAAGGTCCATTTAATAAATCCTCTAAAATAGCATCACATCAGTTATTTATGCATTATTTTATATATTTGCTGTTTTTAAAAAATATTTTTCAATTTATTTAATCGTCTTCT
>NZ_CAKE01000001.1 GCF_000296835.1 Lactobacillus hominis DSM 23910 = CRBIP 24.179
GTTGTAAATTATATTAAAAATAGTAAGAATCTTCTTGTTGGCCAGCATACTGCTGAACAAATTAAGATTCAAATTGGAACTGCCTTTGAAGCTGATGATAGTAAACAAATTACTGTTCGCGGACGCGATGTCGTCGATGGACTTCCTAAGCAAACAACAGTAACTGCACCAGAAATTCAAAAAGCTCTTGAAGATGGCTTAATGTCAATCGTTGCAGCTACTAAGGAAGTCTTAGAGCAAACACCGCCAGAGCTTTCTGCAGATATTATCGATCGCGGCATTATGCTTACTGGTGGTGGAGCATTGCTGGCGAACATTGATAAGTTAATTACGTATTACTTGCAAGTTCCAGTCTTAAAAGCTGACGATCCACTAGAGGCCGTAGCTTTAGGAACAGGAATTTTACTTAAGAATATAGAAAATCACCAGAGACATTAAAGATGAATAATAGAATATTTGATCCGGAAGCGATCTTATTAAGATTAAGAAAATTCGGAAAGATCTTATTGTGTTTAATTGTGACCATGTTAATAGGAGCATTGATTGGTTGCACTGTCGCTAGTGGCAATCCGTTTGCAATCTTTTTCCCATCAACATGGATCCATTTCTTTGAGTTTTTAAACTAACATGAAGAGATTTTTAATAGGAATAGTACGTTTTTATCAAAAGTTTATATCGCCGATTTTTCCTCCAACATGTAGGTATTATCCGACTTGTTCGACTTACATGATTGATGCCTTAAAAAAGCACGGGATTTTGCTTGGGAGTATTATGGGACTTGCGCGAATTATCCGCTGCAATCCCTTTATCAGAGGAGGAGTAGATCCGGTTCCGGATAATTTTACTTTAAGGCGTAATCCTCATCCTGAGCGCTATGAGGATGAAATTATAGTGAATGCATTTCATAAGAATAAAAAATAGGAGTTAAGCATTTATGTCTAGAAAATTAGAAAACATTAACATCGAAGTAAATGAAAGAAAGGGAAGCGTAAATCCAACTTGGGAAGTTATTATTCCTGGTAAAAAGACTATCGGAATTATTGAACAAGTTGAAGAACGCTATCATGCAGTTTCAAGTAAAACTAGCCATGATTTATATTCAAAGACTCTTGAAAGTGCAATTAACGAATTGCTTTCCTACTTCACTTTACATGAAAAATAATAAATAGTAGGGGATTATTAATGGCAAAAGTTGAAAACAAAACAGATTGGTTTGATCGAATTGCCTGGGGAGTAGTCATTCCGATTGTGTTACTGGCATTGATAAGTCTGTATTCGATTTGGGTTGCCAGCGTAAATGATCCTCGGTCTGGCAGTCCAGTAAAAAGCGTCTTAATGCAGGCTATCTGGTATGTAATATCAATTGTCATCGTTGTTGTAGTGATGCAATTTGATGCAGAGCAGCTTTTTAGACTAGCGCCGATTGTTTATGGCATTGGGATTGTATTATTGATAGCTGTGCTGTTTTTATATAACCGGCAAGTATTTGCTGATACCGGTGCCAAGAGTTGGTTTAAATTAGGGCCTTTGACTTTCCAGCCATCTGAAGTAATGAAGCCGGCCTTTATCTTAATGCTGGCACGAGTTGTCCAAACGCATAATGCAAAATTTGGTCATACTATAAAATCAGACTGGGTCTTGATTGGCAAAATCTTTTTATGGTTATTACCGGTAGCTGTTTTATTAAAAGCGCAAAATGACTTCGGAACGATGCTGGTATTTATTGCCATCGTTGGTGGGGTTATCTTAGTTTCTGGAATTTCTTGGAAAATTATTGTGCCAATATATGCTGTTGTTTTTGTAATTGGAGCAACGGCAATTTTGCTGGTAGTTACACCAGGCGGTCAGGCCTTTTTAGGACACTTCTTTAGAGCATACCAGTTCCAACGTATTAATTCATGGCTGAGCCCATCTCAAGACACTTCTTCAGGTGCATATCAGTTATGGCAGAGTATGAAGGCAATTGGGTCAGGACAGCTATTTGGTCAGGGATTTGGTAAAGTTAGCGTTTATGTGCCAGTTAGATCGACGGATATGATATTCTCAGTTATCGGGGAATCATTTGGATTTGTTGGTTGCTGCACGCTGATTTTGATCTATTTTTATTTGATCTTTCAAATGGTTAAGATTACTTTTGAAACAAAGAATGCATTTTATTCTTATATTTCAACTGGAATCATCATGATGATCTTATTCCACGTCTTTGAAAATATCGGTATGGGAATTGATTTATTGCCATTAACTGGTATTCCATTGCCATTTGTTTCATCAGGTGGTTCAGCCCTAATTGGGAATATGATTGGTATTGGATTGATTTTATCAATGAAATGGCACCACAAGGATTATATTTTCAGTACTGCTGGCGATTTTTAAAAAACAATTTACACGCAAGTTTTAAGCTTGCGTGTTTTTATTTTGTTAAATTTTGTTGATGAATAGTTTTTGAAAAGAATTAAGTAACAAATAAGTTGTTTGGATCTTTTCATTGACCAAGATTTTTTGAAGTAAATATGCAGAAAAAGCTATAAGACTAAACAAATATGCTTATATGAATAAGGAATAATAATTGTATAACATAGCTTCTTTTTTATCGTAAAAAAGTCGATTTGGAAGATTTGCCAATTAAATTTCACGATCTCTTTAAGATAAAAGTGAAATCTAAAAAAATGGTGAAAAAATTGCTGACAATTGGTGATTATTTAAAGCATAAACGCAAAGATATGCACTTAAGTAGAAAGGCTTTTGCTCAAGGTATTGTTGATAGTTCTTACTTAGCTCGTGTTGAGAAAAATAAAAATGAAATCAGAGCGATAACTTTTATTGAACTGTTAAATAAAAATGGCATTTCTTTAGGCGATTTTTTGGATAATATTGATATGCTGCATTTTCAAAATTATCTTTATCAAATTAAAGTGCGTGAAGCCTATATAGCAGGAGACTTAGATACCTTAATCAAGCTTAGTAAAAATCCAGTAACTTCGAATATTATGAGGATCGTAGTTAATTGGTTAATTGCAATATTAACTGATCAAATAGATACTTTTCCAGAAAAAAATAAAGTAATAATCAAGAATTTTTTGCTCGAAGTTGAATATTGGGATGATGATGTCTTATGGATTATTGCTAATTGCTTAGGGATGTATGATTTAGATCAAGTTAATGGTATCATTAACCGTATTTTAGGTAGCTACACTGATTTTGCTGAATATAACGACTACAAGATTAAATTACTAGCTGAGATCGCGGTTAATTATTTAGAGCTTAGCATAAAAGAGGACTCGTATTCGATTAAGCAAGCTAAAGTAGCCAATTACATTGACCATCTTCCAGCTTGCTCTAGTATTTTTTATGAGAAGTTAAAAGCCAAGTATATTATGCAAACGCATCAATTGCCAAAGATTAACGGCTCAATTTCATTTATTTTAGAATCTATCTAATTTTTTAAATGAGGTTAAATAATGGAAATTGGAACTCAATTAAAGAAGATAAGAATATTATTGGGTTTAACTCAAAAAGAATTCTGTGCAGATATTGTAACTGAATCATTTTATTCTCGAGTTGAAAGCAACCGCAGCAATATTAGCATGGCGAAGTTAATTGAAATTTTGAACTATAATCATGTATCTTTATATGATTTTTTTAAGCCGATAATTCAAGAGCAATTTGAAGATGAAGTAATCATTGCTTTTATCGATCAGGATGTTTCTAAGCTAAAAAAATATTCAGAGACAACTATAGATGGACATCGAGAAATCATCAAGTTAATGGCAGCAATTTTGGAAAATAAAGATTTTAAAGTTTCAAAAGACTGCTTGGAGCAGATGAACAACTTTGTTCAAACAAATGATTTAGCTAATGAAAAGGTTTTAATTGTTCAGTTGCTTTTAGCTCATCTGAGTCCAATTGAAGACCTAGATCAGATAGTGCAGCGGCTTAGTTATGCTTCTAGTATAAATAAAGATAACCTATCTTTAAGAATTATTGCCCAAACATTGCTTGTTTGTGCACAGCGTTTTTATAAGGATAAACAGTATGAGTCTGCTAAAAAAGCGCTAGGATTAATTGATGATTTGCCTAACCGAAGTGTATTAACGTTAGAGAAAGTTTTATCCAAATATTATAAAGCCTTGATTTCAGGGGATGCAGTGCAAAGTAAAAAAATAGAAAAAGTTTTGGCAAAAATAGGATATGAAAAATATCTCAAAAATAAAAATGGTAAATATGCAGATTCTATATCTTTTTACTTATGAAATCATAAAATAGAAAATAGCTTTATAAAAAATAGGATTAATTTAGAAAGTTGAGAGTGAAAGTTAACGTGAAAACCTGTCCAAACTGTGGCGCTGAAATGGAAGCAGATGTGAATTTTTGTACTGAATGTGGTAACGATATTAGAAACGTACCAGTAAATCCTGTCTCTTCTAATTCGCAACCAGTTATGCAAACTCAAACTGGCAATCAAAATCAATATAATCAAACACAAAATTATCAGGCACCTATTCAGCCTCAAACTAGATCAAGCCAAAATCAAACCTTTAGTCGTGTTAGTGAAGGTGTAAAGAATTTTGATAAAGAGAACTTGTGGAAGTGGTTTGTAACTTCTTGGAAGACGCCAAGTGCTGAACAACAAGGTGAAAAATGGTATGGAATTGTTACTTTGCTCTTAGAAATGATTATCTTTTCTTGGGCGTTTGGTGCTGGAATTAAGAAGGCTGCTTTGGCAAATATTCATCCTGAAGCTTTGGGCTACTTTCAAGACAAAACAAATAGCTTTTTCCATTCATTGAGTTTTGATCAGTTTTTAGTTGTATTTATTACGGGAGCTGGCGTAATTGTAGCTGCCTATGTTGCTCATAAATTTGTTTATAATGATCAGTTATCAATTTGGAATTTGATTAATCAGATTGTACAATTGAGTAATATTAATGCGATCTTAGTTTTAGTTCTATCTTTGATTTGCTGGACTAACTTGCAAAGCTCAATTACTTTAATTTTAGGATTGATGTTGTTTATCGGTCTTTTGTTCATGATGGCAGGGGCATATACTGTTCATGAAAACCAACCAGGGCAACGTGATACATTTTATGGAATTATTATTTACTTAGTAATTGTAGCAGCCTTTATCGCAATTACTTACTTTATTGTTAAAGGTCAAATAGTAAGTCAAATTCAAAGTACTTTTGAAATTGATGTTACTAAATACCTTGATCCAAATAACATCCATTTTTAAGTGAATAATCTTGAAAGCTGAATTTATGTTCAGCTTTTTTCTAAGGAGAAAAACATGAAAAAATTTTGTCCACATTGTGGGACTCCAATAACTGGTAAAGAAAAGTTTTGTAAAAATTGTGGTACTGCGCTACAAAATTCCGGTCAACGTGCGAAAAATCCTAGTCAGCCAGTGCAAAATTCAGTAAGTAAACAACCTCAATCTGTTCAGCCATCAATGCAGCATCGCACTACCCAGAGGCAAAGACCGTATAAGCCAAAAAAATCAAATAAGAAAATAATTGCTATTTGTGTGGCAGCAGCTATTATTTTAATTGCAATTGGTGGAGCGTGGTTCTTTACGCAAAAGAGTAATAATGAAGCTAGTGTTTCAACTTCTAAGCAAACCAAGACTCATAAAAAAGCAGCCAAAAAGCCAGCTAAGAAAAAGGAATATCCCAACAATCTTTGGATGTTAATGGGGTATATGAATTATGCGCGTAAGAATTATGAAAAAGGCAAGAACGTTCATAATACTGGTGATTTAGTAAAAGCGGTAGGTAGCGATTTTAGCGATGGTACTTTACGAGTACAACCAAATTCGAATAAGAGTTTTACAGTTTCTAATGATTACGGCAGCGTTGATGTTGCAGTTAACAAAAATAATGTTAAAGTTACCAACGATGGTATGACCGTTGCTACTAAGACTGAATTGAAGAAGACTTTTGGCAAATATAAGAAGCAAATCCAGCAGATAAGCAAGAGCATTGATTCTGATGATGTTGCTTCTGCGCCTAAAAAGAGTGCGACTAGTAAAAGTTCTGATAATTTGAGTGAAGCAGAATTGGCCGTTGCAGCATATCTTAGTCAATTAGGAAATGGAACCCCTAATCAGATGATAGATTATGTTAAAAAGCAGATTAATAAATCTTTAAGTGCTTCAGCAAAAGATGCAACTGGACAGGACTATATAAGCGGATTATATAGTGGAACTTTTAAAGGAAGGAAGTATTATACAATTGCCCATAATTTTTCAACGAGTAATTATACAATTATCTACGTTGATGGAGACCAATATTCAACCCAATCCGGTGGAGCGGGCTTAGGAATGGATGGTGGAGATAATGATAAAATGACGTATTCTAAAAAAGAACTAATAAAATATTATGGGTCACATAAAAAAGAGCTAGATGACCTAATTACTGGGTTAGAAAATGCAAAATCTCATCAAAAAGAATTATCTGATGAAATGTCAAAGCAAAGTTCACAAACATCTGATGACAACTCTGCCGATACCAATGATGATGCCGACAATGAAGATGTCGATGATTAAAATATAAAATAAGCTAGTAGATACTACGACTGGTATTTACTAGCTTTTATTTTGGCTGTTTTATAATGAGAATAAGTGTAAAATATTATTGCTCGGAAAGCTAACTTGAGGAGAACAATTAATGACAATAGGAGAAGCACTAAAACAGATTCATTTGCAAGCAGGACTTACTCAAACGCAAATGGCAGCAGATATAATTACAGAGTCATTTTATTCTAAAGTTGAACGTGTCGTTCACTCAATTGATGCTGATACTTTGATTAATTTGCTAACTGCACATCATTTGGATGTGATTCATTTCTTTACTTTAATTGCAAATCAAAAATCTGTCGCTCAGCCACATTTTGACTTAGTCAATAAAATTACTTTTGCCCAAAATAGAAAAGACATTAGGGCTTTAGATAAAATAGCCTCAGAAATCCAAAATGGGGGGGGTAGTGAGGAATTCTATCTCCAATTTCGCCTTCAGAATGCTTATGCCTGGGTATTGCATTCTAACAAGATGGTATCGTCTGAGATAAAGAAAAAGGTTAAATCGTTAATTTTGGATGAGAATTGGAATCGACCTGCATATCATTATTTAAGTCAAGCTATCATCTTTTTAGATATTGATGAAGCATATTATTTAGTTAATTCCGCTTTTAATGCCTTTAAGAGGAGTGAAAAACGCGATACGTTTTCGCTACAATTTGTGGCTTTAATTGCGGTAAATTATTTGAATTGTTGCTATCATCAAAAGGTAGATAAGAAATATACTAGTTGCGCAATTGATTTTTTGCATAGCTTACCTATAGATGCAAGTATTGGTCTTAACAGCATTTTAGGAACTTATTATGAAGCGCTTTTTAACAATGATGTCCAAACGCAAAAAATGGTTGCTCTAATTTTGAAAAAGAGTGGCTATTTATCAACTATTGAAGATACCTTAAGTAAAAAATTACTTGAAGAATTAAAATAAGATCAAAAAATAAGTTGCCCAATTGAGCAACTTGTTTTTTTGACTTTAAAATTTAGTTTTTTGTATTTTTTTCAATGTCTTGTTTTTGAGCAGCTGGTTCTCTGATTACCAAAACGTCGCAACTGGATGTTCTAGTAACGTATTCAGTAATACTCCCGATTAAAAGCCTTTCTACAGCATTAAGTCCAGTAGCACCAATGATAATTAAATCGATATTATGCTTTTTAGGGAATTCATGCGCAATGATATTCTTGGGTGATCCGAATTCAATTGAATACTTTACATCTTTTACGCCAGCATCTTTTGCTTGCTTGTAGTATTCTTCGATCTTAGCTTGGGCTTCTTTTGATACTTGTTCGACCATAGCTGAATCAAAACTAGAAACATCTTGGAAAGCTCTAGTATCAACTACATGCAAGATCTCAAGTTCAGCTTCATTTCTTTTTGCGACTTCTACAGCTTTACCAAAAGCCATTTCTGCTTCTTTTGATCCATCGACAGCGACTTGGATATGATGATATTGTTTTAGCATATTGTTTCACCTCTCATATATTATTTTACCAAAAAATAGCAAGGTGAGATAAAGACTATGCATTAAGTTTAAGAAAACTCAGTGAAAAGATCATCACAATAATTGATCCTAAAATTAGGGTAATGAAGTTATATTCGCGACTTAGTGTGAATAAAATAAAAATGCCAATTGCTGCCACAATAAATAAGCCAATACTCGTAAAAACAAATAGATTTTTGACCTTAGGGTTAGTTTCAAAATTAAAAATAATAAATTGACCATGACGCTGAGACCAAAGCAAATATGCTCCAGTTAAAATCAGTAAAGCAATAAAGATCAACATAAAGAGTGTAATAACCAACTAAATATCCTCACTTTTTATTTAGATATGAAAAGAAGCGGCTAAAAGCCGCTCCAGTTAATTTACAAATAAAATCTGAGTTGACGTGCTCGAATAATGACGCCTGTTGAACCCGCAGTGTTCAAAATTTGAGCTTACGTCGCAGTGAATATGGATCCTAGAATTGACTAGTATTCCGATTCAGTAGTTATTCGCAAACTCTAACGTCTATTGTTTGATCGGTCAACTGTACTATTAATCTTCGCGATCAACTCAGATCAACTATATTGTATCAAAATATGACTATGTGTCAATAAAAGGGACTTCAAATTAATTGTTTGTTTTAAGGCCGTCATTTTGCATTCTTTTAAGCGTTTCGTATTGATTTTTAAAGGCTTTTTCAAACTTAGAATTGCCCTTAGGATTAAAGTATTTTTGATTTTTCAAACTATCTGGCAAATACTGCTGGGCAATCCAATCGTTGGCAAAGTCATGTGGATATAAGTAATTGATACCATGACCCAATTTAGATGCCCCCTTGTAGTGAGCATCTTTTAAATTATCGGGAATTGAAGCAGAAGGCTTATTTCTAACATCATTTAGGGCTGCATCGATTGCTGAAATAGCGCTGTTGCTTTTTGGCGATAAGCAAAGTTCAATTACGGCATTAGCCAAAATAATTCTTGCTTCAGGTAAACCTACCATTTGTGCGGCCTGGACAGCAGACGTTGCATGCTGGCAAGCAGGAGGGTTTGCTAGGCCGATATCTTCGTAGGCAATAACGAGCAGGCGTCTAAAAATTGCAGGTAAATCGCCAGATTCGCATAATTGAGCTAGATAGTAGAGCGCTGCATCTGTATCAGATCCTCGAATTGATTTTTGAAAGGCGGATATTAAGTCATAATGACCATCGCCACGAGCGTCAAAAGACTGAACTTTGGTTTGGAGCGAATCTGCCATTTGCTCTTGGTCAATGATAATTTTTGAAGTGACTTGGTCTTCATCAATCAATTCTTGCTTGGTAGAGCGAACAGCTAATTCTAAAGCATTTAAGGTATAGCGCAAATCGCCGTTGCCTTTTTGAACTAATAAGTTAAGTGCATCATCGGTTAGTGATGCATTTTCTTTACCCAAACCATTTTTTTCATCATCTAGTGCACGTGAAATTGCTTTTTTAACATCATTAGGAGCCAAACGTTCTAATTCAAAAATCTGACACCGCGACCTGATCGCAGGAGAAATCGAAATATATGGATTTTCAGTGGTCGCCCCGATTAAAACAATTTCGCCAGATTCCAAAAGTGGCAGGAGAAAGTCTTGCTTTGTTTTGTCTAGACGATGAATTTCATCCAGCAGCAAAATAACTGTGCCACTCATCTTCGCTTCTTGGGCGACGATTTGTAAGTCTTTTTTTGAATCGGTGGCTGCGTTAAGTTTTCTGAAAGCATATTTAGTTGATCCAGCAATTGCGCTGGCAATGGAAGTTTTTCCAATGCCGGGTGGGCCATATAAAATCATTGAAGATAAAAGCCTTGCTTCAACCATCCGTCTAATAATTTTACCTGGACCAACCAAGTGACTTTGTCCCACAACTTCATCAATGTTAGTAGGGCGCATACGATAAGCGAGTGGTCTCATTTATTTGCCTCGGTTGAATAATTTTTGCCAAAATGACTTTTTAGTTTGTTTTGCTTCAATAGCGGTAGGGGTAATAGTTGGTGCATAGACTTGGGCAATATCGACACGCATACGATTAATTGCAGTTTTAGAAACAACTAAGACTCCGGTAGCATCGGGTTCATTTTTGGCAGTTTCATCATTAATCAGCGTAAATTTTATATCATCTTGGCTGCATTGTCTCATTAATTTATTAATAAAATCGTTTTGCGCTATTTTGCCGTTAACTAAGATGGTGTAGCCCTTATAATCTTTTAAATGCTCTAAAAATAGGGCATCCAATTTAGGATCGGCGACTTGAGCTATGCTCATACGCACTAAAACTCTTTCTCTAAGCGAACCTAAATAGCGTCTTCGTTCATCAGGTTTAGTTTGCGGAGTTACGCCACTAGCAGCTTGCTCGACTCTTTTACTTAAATCTTCAGTCATTTGATCACCTCGAAATTAAAAAATCTACTAAAAAAGTCTTTCCACAAATGTGAAAAGACTTTTGACATAGAAGCTGTAAAAATTAAAGCTTCTTGTTGTACCATTCAACAACAAGTGCTTCGTCAACTTCTGGTTCCATTTCGTCACGTTCAGGAAGACGAACTAAGGTACCAGTCATCTTGTTATCATCGAATGATACAAATGGTGGACGTGAAACAACTGCTTCAAGAGCATCCTTAACTTGTTGCAAGTTCTTTGACTTTTCCTTCAAGCTGATTTCTTGACCAACTTTAACTTCGTATGAAGGAATGTCAACACGCTTGCCGTCTACTAAAATGTGACCGTGGTTAACAAGTTGTCTTGCTTGTTCTCTAGTAGTTGCAAGGCCTAAACGGTAAACAATGTTGTCTAGACGACGTTCAAGCAATACCATGAAGTTAACACCGTGCTTACCTTCACGAATCTTACCTGCGCGAATGAATAAGTTTTGGAATTGACGTTCATTCAAACCAAACATCCAACGTAACTTTTGCTTTTCTTTTAATTGTTGACCATATTCAGAAACCTTAGCACGGTTATTTGGACCATGGTCACCAGGTGCGTAGTTACGACGACTAATTTCTTTACCAGTACCTGAAAGTGAAATACCTAAACGTCTTGAACGCTTCCAGCTTGGGCCAGTATATCTTGACATAAATATAATCCTCCATAAAAATAAAAAAATTCTTGGAGTAAAATATGAGAAATAAGTTCAACATTCGTGCATCTTAAGTTGCATGTTTCGCCCAGTGCAGCGCGGGTTACTCGTTCACTAAACGCCTTAAGATGTTGACGTTCTTGTCACTTATTGCTGCAAATATTTTACACGACGATAATTATAGTAAAAATGGCTCATAAAATCAAGTAAGATAGTTGCATTTGGCAATGTTTATCCCCTTATTTTTTGCTATAATAAAAGCAGAAATTTTGGAGGATTTTATGTCATCAGCTCAATCAATCATCATTATTTTAATTATTGTACTTATCATTGCTCTTGTTGCAGCTGCTGTGATCATCAATAAGTACTTCAACCATCAAATCGCTCAAATTGATCAAGCTAGCGAGCAGCTTAATGATATAACTGCAAAAGAAAATATTTCCCGTCTAGAAAAAATGGGACTTGCTGGTAAAAGTTTAGCTACTTTTGAAGAAAGCAAGAGTGCTTATCAAGAAGTTGAAACTAAGCAAATTGGCGAATTGCAGCATTTGCTTGAACAAGCCGCTGAAACTAATGCTAAATATAATTTGTTAAAAGCTAGAAGAATAATTAAGCAGGCTGAAGAATTAGCTCAAAGTGCTCAAGAAACCGTCGATAAGAGCAAGACCACTTTTAATGAGCTATTAGAATCAAATCGTGACAACAAGATTCAATATGCCAGCTTATTGAAAGATTATCAACAACAAAGAAAGCAAATTTTAGCTAACTCTTTTAACTATGAGCAATCTTTGACTCAATTGGAAAATGACCTAGCTTTGATTGAAGGACAATTTGATACTGTTAAGAACTTATCTGCTCAAGGCGATCATGTTGAAGCTAAGCGCGTTTTAGATGAAATTAAAGAAAAAATTACTTCTTTAAAAAAGTCTTTGCCAGATATTCAAAAATATGAACAAGACTTAAGGACTATTTTTGGCGAGCAGCTTGATGAAATTACTCATACTTACAAAAAAATGCTCAAAGATAAGTATCGTATTGAAGAAGTTGATGTTTTAGAAACAATTAAACAATTACGTGAAAAGATCGAGGAAAGCCGAGCCGATTTAAGCAAGTTAGAATTAGATAAAGTAAAAAAGATTAATGATGCAATTAACGAGCGTATCGACGGCTTATATGATATTTTAACTAAAGAATTTAAGGCGCGTCCTTTTGTGGACAAGAACCAAGATAAGATTTTAAAGGTTCTTAGCCATATGAGCACTAATTCAGCTAAGCTGGTTGCTAAGCTTGAGCATATTGATGAAAGCTATGAATTAAATCATGGCGAATTGCAAGAAGCAAAAGAATTAGAAAGTAGAGTTAACCACTTAAACGTTGACTTTGGTAGCGACTGTCAAAAACTAGCAGACGGCAAGGGCGTATATTCTGATACTGAAAGCAAATGGCTAGCAATGCTGCAAGAATTAGAGCAAATTGATAACCGCCAAAAGAAGATTTCTAAAGATGTCGATGGTTTATTTGATGCTGAAGAAATCGCAAATGATTCAATCGATCATTTTAAGCAAGATGTTTCTTTGATTTATCGTCGAGTTGAAAGACGACAATTGCCAGGTAAGCCTGAAAGTTTTGTACAAATGTACACTTTGGTAGTTAATGAAATTTCCAAAACTAGCGAAGAATTAAATCAGGTAAGAATTAATCTGGAAAAAATTTCTCAGGAATTAATTCAGATTCAAGAAGACATTGATCGTCTGCAAAAAGAGGCTGATGAAATTCTCAGTTCTGCAGACTTAGTTGAATTGACAATGCAATATTCTAATAAGTACCTCAATAATGCTGAAATTAAGCGTGCACGCAAGCAAGCTTATGATTTATATCAAAATAAATTTGAATATAAAGAAGCGCTTGATACGATTGCCACAGCTTTAGAAAAAGTGGAACCAGGCTCATATCAGAGAATTGAAAAAGAATATTACGATGAAAAAAAGAAAAATGATGAAGATACTAACAATTAGTAAGAAAAATTGCTATACTTGCTAATATAAGGTAAAATCTCAATGATGTTAAAAACGACCTACTGGGTCGTTTTTTAAGAAGGGTAAGATAAAGTGATATATTTCGATAATAGTGCAACAACCAAAGTTTATCCTGAAGCACTTGAAACCTATAATAAAGTTAGCGAGCAAATTTGGGGAAATCCATCAAGTTTGCACAAGATGGGCGATCGTGCTCATCAATTGTTAGAAGCTTCACGCAAGCAGATTGCTGATTTATTAGGAGTGAAACCTTGGGAGATATTTTTCACTTCAAGTGGTAGTGAGTCAGACAATTGGGCAATTAAAGGGACAGCTTTAGCTAAAAAAGAGTTCGGCAACCACATTATTACAAGTGGCGTTGAACATGCTGCTGTGTCTAATGCAGTAAAATCTTTGGAAGATTTGGGCTTTCGCGTTACTGTTTTAGGCGTTGATAAGAATGGCCAAGTTGATCCGCAAGAATTAAAAGAAGCGCTTGATCATGATACGATTTTAGTATCGATTATGGGCGTTAATAATGAAGTGGGTTCAATTCAACCAATTGATGAGATCAGCAAGATTTTAGAAGATTATCCTAACGTTACTTTCCATGTTGATAATGTTCAAGCATTAGGCAAGAATATTTGGGATAAAGTGTTTACTGATCGCGTTGACTTAATGAGCTTATCAGCTCATAAATTTCATGCTCCGCGAGGCGTCGGTATCCTTTATAAAAAAGAAGGTAAGATGATCAAGCCATTAATTGATGGTGGTGGTCAAGAAAAAGCGCTCCGTTCAAGTACTGAGAACTTACCGGCAATTGCAGCTAGCGCAAAAGCAATGCGTTTATATTTGGCTGATGAAAAAGACAATGTCAAACGTGAATTAGCAGTCAAAGAAAAGATCACTGAATATTTGCAAGATAAGCCAGGTATTCATATTTTTTCTCAGGATAACGATAAATTTGTACCAAGCATTCTATGTTTTGCTATGGAAGGTATTCGTGGCGAAACTTTAGTCCATACTTTGGAGGTAAAAGATATTTATGTTTCAACAACTAGTGCTTGTTCTTCTAGAAGCGGTGTGGAAGGCTCAACATTAAGCGCAATGAAAGTTGACGATAGTGTGGCTACTGGTGCAATTCGCTTGAGTTTTGATCCATCAAACACGCCCCACCAAGCTGAGCAGTTCATTTCAGAATTTGATAAAATTTACCAGCATTTTGCACAAATTAATCATTTGAAATAAGGTGAAAAAATGAAATATACAGAAGTGATGGTTCGCTATGGTGAACTTTCTACTAAAGGAAAAAACAGAAAGGACTTTATTGGTCGTTTAGCAGGCAATATTACGCGTTTATTGAATGATTTTCCTGAAGTAGAAATTCATCCTAAGCATGATAGAATGCACATCGTTTTAAATGGTGCGCCTTTTGAAGAAATTGATAGCCGTTTAAAGCGGGTGTTTGGTATTCAGACATATTCCCCAACTATTAAAGTGGAAAAGACTCTTGACGCAATTAAAAAGACTTCTTTAGAGCTTATGCAAGCTACCTATCAAGATGGCATGACTTTTAAAGTTAATACGCGTCGTAGCGACCACGATTTTGAATATGATACTAATCAATTGAATATGATGGTGGGCGATTATCTTTTTGATAATATGCCTAACTTAAAAGTTAAGATGAAAAAGCCGGACTTAGTATTACGCATTGAAGTTAGAAAAGATGCCATTTATATTTCTAACCAATTGATTAAAGGCGCTAGCGGTATGCCAGTAGGTACTGCAGGCAAAGCAATGATGATGCTATCTGGCGGAATTGATTCACCAGTTTCTTCATACTTAGCTTTAAAGCGTGGTGTTGAAATTGAAATGGTTCACTTCTTTAGTCCTCCTTACACTAGTGATAAAGCTTTAGCTAAGGCTAAAGAATTGACTGGAATTTTGGCAAATTACAGTGGAAAAATCAATTTCATTGCTGTACCGTTTGCTGAAATTCAAGAACAAATCAAAGAAAAATTACCTGAAGGCTACTTGATGACTATTCAGCGTCGTTTCATGCTACAATTAGCTGATCGCATTCGCGCAAAACGTGGCGGACTTGCAATCTTTAATGGTGAATCCGTTGGTCAAGTTGCTTCTCAAACGCTAGAATCAATGGTTGCAATTAATGACGTAACAACTACGCCGGTAATTCGTCCAGTTGCTACAATGGATAAGACTGAAATCATTCGTTTAGCTGAAGAAATTGGCACTTTTGATTTATCAATCAAGCCATTTGAAGACTGCTGTACAATTTTTGCCCCGCCTCGCCCTAAGACTAAGCCAAAACTTGATGAAGCTAGAAAGCTAGAAGCAAGATTGGACGTTGAAGGTCTTATTCAAAGAGCAATGGATGGAATTGAAGTTACTCCAATATATCCTAACCAAAAGTTCTTAGACGATCAGGCACAAATCGACCTAGATTTATTGTAAAAATAAAAGAGTTAGCAGAAACTGCTAGCTTTTTTTGTTAAAAAGGTAAAAAACATGAGAATTGATAAATACCTAGCCAATATGAACGTTGGCTCGAGAAAAGAAGTACATAAATTAATTAAGGCTGGTATGGTTTCTGTAAATGATGCAATTATTAAGACTCCTAAAATGCAAGTTCAAGAAGACGATAATGTGATGGTCGGCGATCAAAAAATTAGCTACCAAAAATATCATTACTTTTTGATGAATAAGCCTAAAGGAGTTTTGTCCGCGACTGAAGATTTCCACCAAAAAACAGTAATTGATTTATTAGATAAAAAAGATCAATATCAAAATTTAGCTCCCGTTGGCCGGCTGGATAAAGATACGACGGGGCTATTAATTATCACTAATGACGGTCAGTTTACTCATGAATTGCTCGCACCAAACAAACACGTTGATAAAGTTTACTGGGCAAAGATTGCTGGAGTAGCTGATGAAAATACAGTAAATAAATTTGCAGAGGGGCTTGAATTGGGCGATGGAACGCAATTAAAACCTGCCAAGCTCGAAATTTTAAAGCAAGATATTGATAGAGATAGCAGTGAAATTGAGATTACAATTAGCGAAGGTAAATATCATCAAATTAAAAGAATGTTTGCAAGTTTAGGGATGCAGGTAGTCGAGTTAAAAAGATTATCCATGGGCAGCTTAAAATTAGACGATAGTTTGCAACGTGGACAATATCGCGAGCTAACAGATGAAGAATTAGCTGGATTAAAAAATAAAGCATAGCCAAAATCGCAATAAGTTTGCTCATTGAACTTTAATATCTATTTTTTTCATGCTATAATCAAAAACAAAGCAAAAGTTAAGAGGTACTAGCTTCATTAACAGAGAAAGGCCATCTTGCTGAAAGGCTGGAAGATAGTTTGTAGCTTAACTGCTAATTTACTGAATTAATAGTAAGTTTATTCGGATATAGCACCGTTATCGCTTTAAAGAGAAATAGAATTAATTCTATTTAATTTAGGTGGTACCGCGGAAAATTTTCGTCCTAGACATTTTGTCTAGGACTTTTTTTATGGAGGCAGATTTTAATGACGGATTTAGCGCCAAAATATGATCCAAATGAAGTCGAAAAAGGCAGATACCAAGAATGGTTGGATGAAGACTTATTTAAGCCATCTGGCGATAAAAAAGCTCATCCCTATTCAATCGTAATCCCACCACCAAACGTAACTGGTAAGTTGCACTTGGGACATGCATGGGATACAGCAATTCAAGATACTTTGATTCGTTTTAAGCGTATGCAAGGCTATGACACGCTTTACTTACCAGGAATGGATCATGCGGGTATTGCTACTCAAGCTAAAGTTGAAGCAAAATTGCGTAAGCAAGGCAAAGATCGTCACCAAATGGGGCGTGAGGCTTTCGTTAAGCAAGTTTGGGAATGGAAAGATGAATACGCAAATATTATCAAGGGACAATGGGCTAAGATGGGTCTATCTCTTGATTACTCACGTGAAAGATTCACTCTTGATAAAGGTTTGTCAAAAGCTGTAAAGAAAGTCTTTGTTCAACTTTACAATGAGGGCTTGATTTACCGTGGTGAATACATTATTAACTGGGACCCAGAATTACAAACTGCATTAAGTGATATTGAAGTTATTCACAAAGATGACAAGGGTGCTTTTTACCACATCAAGTATCCATTTGCTGATGGTTCAGGTTATGTAGAAATTGCTACTACTCGTCCAGAAACCATGTTTGGTGATACTGCTGTTGCAGTTGCTCCTGGGGATGAACGCTACAAAGATATTGTTGGCAAAGAATTGATCTTGCCACTAGTTGGTCGTCATATTCCAATTATTGAAGATCAACACGTAGATCCAGAATTTGGTACTGGTTTAGTTAAGATTACACCAGCTCATGACCCTAACGATTTCCAAGTAGGTAATCGTCACAACCTTGAAAGAATCAATGTTATGAACGATAACGGCACTATGAATGAAGAAGCTGGCAAATACGCTGGCATGGATCGTTTTGAAGCACGTAAAGCTTTAGTTGAAGACCTTGAAAAAGAAGACTATTTAATTAAGGTTGAACCAATTGTTCACTCAGTTGGTCACTCAGAACGTTCTGGCGTACAAGTTGAACCAAGACTTTCTAAGCAATGGTTCGTTAAGATGAGGCCACTTGCTGAGCAAGTTCTTAAAAATCAAAAGACTGATGGCAAAGTTAACTTTGTGCCAGAAAGATTTGAACAAACTTTAAATCACTGGATGGAAGATGTTCATGACTGGGTAATTTCTCGTCAGTTATGGTGGGGCCACAGAATTCCAGCTTGGTACAACAAGAAGACTGGTGAAACTTACGTTGGCGAAGAGGCTCCTAAAGATATTGAAAACTGGCAGCAAGATCCAGATGTTTTAGATACTTGGTTTTCAAGTGCCTTATGGCCATTTTCAACTTTAGGCTGGCCAGATACTGATAGTCCAGACTTTAAGCGCTACTTTCCAACTAATACTTTAGTTACTGGTTACGACATTATTTTCTTCTGGGTATCCAGAATGATTTTCCAAGGTTTGCACTTTACGCAAAAACGTCCATTTAACGATGTTGTTTTGCACGGATTAATGCGTGATGAACAAGGTCGTAAGATGAGTAAGTCATTAGGCAATGGTGTTGACCCAATGGATGTTGTTGATAAATATGGTGCTGATGCTTTGCGCTGGTTCTTATTAAACGGTACTGCTCCTGGTCAAGATACCCGTTACGATCCTAAGAAGTTAGCCGCAGCTTGGAACTTTATTAACAAGATTTGGAATGCAAGTCGTTTTGTAATTATGAACTTGCCTGCAGATGCAAAACCTGCTCATATGCCAGATGTTTCTAAGTTTGACTTAGCAGATAGCTGGATTTTTGACCGTTTGAACCATACTGTTGGTGAAGTTACTCGTTTGTTTGATGAGTATAAGTTTGGTGAAGCAGGTCGTGAATTATACAACTTTATCTGGAACGACTTTTGTGATTGGTATATTGAAATTTCTAAGGTTGCTTTAAATGGTGATGATGAAGAATTAAAGACTAGAAAACAAGAAAACTTAATTTGGATTCTTGATCAAATCTTGCGTTTGATGCACCCAATTATGCCATTTGTTACTGAAAAATTATGGCTTTCAATGCCTCATGAAGGCAAGTCCATCATGATTGCTAAATATCCTGAAGTTCATGCTGAATTTGAAAACAAGCAAGCAGACAGCGATATGGCATTCTTGATCGAAATTATTAAAGCAGTACGTAACATCCGTATGGAAGTTAACGCTCCAATGTCTAGTCAAATCGACATCATGATTCAATTAGACGATGAAGCAAACAAGCATATCTTAGATGAAAACGCAGATTACGTAGAAAACTTCTTACACCCAAAGAAGTTGGAAGTTTCAAGCAATATCGAAGCACCAAAACTTGCTAAGACTGCCGTTATTCCAGGGGCTCAAGTATTTGTACCACTCACCGAATTAGTGAATGTTGACGAAGAATTGGCTAAGATGGAAAAAGAAGAAAAGCGTCTTGAAGCAGAAGTTGAACGTGCTAAGAAGAAGCTTTCAAATCAAGGCTTCGTAGCACATGCTCCAGAAGCTGTTGTCAATAAGGAAAAAGAAAAGCAAGCTGATTACGAAAGTCAATTAGCAGGCGTTCGTGATAGAATTAAAGAATTGAAAGAAAGCAACTAATTAATGCAAGTACAAGAAGTTATTCATAATATTGAAACTTTGCCACGATTGCATGAAAAAAACGATTTATCTTATATCAAGAAAGTTTTAGCTTTTCTTGATAATCCGCAAGATAAGGTCAAAACAATTCATATAACTGGCACTAATGGCAAGGGGTCGACTTCTTATTATCTTTCAAATTTAATAAAAAAGGCCGGTTGTAAAACCGGTCTTTTTGTTTCACCATATGTTGAAAGATTTAATGAGAGAATTCAGTTAAATAATGAACAAATTAGCGATAGCGACCTGATCAAGGGTTATAATGCCATATCTAATGCAGTTACCGAATTAAAGAAAGCAGATCCGAAGTTTAATTTGGTTACTTTTGAATTTGAAACAGCACTAGCATTTTGGTATTTTTCTTACAAAAAATGCGATTATGCTGTTATCGAAGTTGGTATTGGTGGACAACATGATAAAACTAACGTGATTACGCCTGAAGTAAGTATTATTACGACTGTTGGCTTAGATCACGAGAAAATTATTGGTCCGACTATCGAAGATATTGCCCGAGAAAAAAGCGGTGTAATTAAGCCACGTGTTCCGGTAGTTTTAGGAAATGTTCCAGACAGCGTTTTGGATATTTTGATAGATAAGGCAAAAAAAGAAAGTGCATCAGTTTATTTATTAGGCAAAGATTTTGTTGTGAGCGATCAGAAAAATATCGTTTATCAAGATCAAGATGAAAAAATGATTTTTGACAAACGACCTAGATCTGAAAGTTATGATTTAGCAGTGGCCTACAGGGTATTTAAGTTATTGCATTTATCTTTAAGTCCTAAAAAAGTGCAAGAGGCACTTAATAATACGCAAATTCCCGGTCGCTTTGATGTAATTCAAAAAAAACCATTGATTATTTTGGATGGAGCGCATAATATTCAAGCAATTACTCAGCTGCTTAATTATGTGCACGAGCTGCCTGCTAAAAAGTATAAATTTCTAGTAGGGATGATGAAAGATAAAGATCTAAAAGAAGTTCTTGCTTTATTTAATCCCCAGGACCAATTATATTTAACGCGGATTGACTATCCGCGCGCAGCTAAGTGGGAAGATTTTAAAGATGCAATCAAACAAAAAGCGATTTATGATGAAGATTATAAAAAGTTATTTGATCAACTGGTAAATGAATTGCAAGATGATGAAGTACTTGTAGTCACTGGTTCATTTTATCTAGTAGGAGCCCTTTTAAATTATTGGAGGCATAGATGAGAGTTAAAGGCCTAAAAGAAGAGATCAATGGTTTAATTTTTGATATGGATGGTTTGTTAGTTAATTCTGAGCATTTATATTGGCAAGCTAACATTCAAGCAGCCAAAGAATATGATTTGAGTATCCCAGAAGATTCATATTTAAAATTAGTTGGTTCAAGTGCCAAAGATATGGAGAATTTTTATCATAAATACTTTAAAACAATTAAATTGCGCGACCAGTTCATCAAAAGAACAGATGAATTAGTTTGGCAATGGGCTGATGAAGGTAAATTAAAATTGCGCCCTGGCGTGCAAGAAGCATTAGATTTTTTTGATCAAAATCATTTAAAGATGTCGATTGCTTCAAGTAATTATGATGAATATGTGCAAAAATTTTTATGGGTAACAGGAATCAGAAACTATTTTTCTTTTCATTTGAGCTATAAAGATGTTTTGCAAGATAAACTTCAGCCTAAGCCTGCGCCAGATATTTATTTATTAGCTCAAGAAAAAATGGATTTAGCTAAAGATGAATTGTTAGTTTTTGAAGATTCAAGTACTGGCGTGCAAGCAGCTGCTAGCGCTGGATTAGACTGCATTATGGTGCCTGATTTAAAACCTGCTAGTGAAAATGACAAAAAGCATGCTCTAATTTGTAAGGATTTTTATGAAGTAATAAATAAAATAAATTAAAGTTAGTGTAATAAATAGTGGAGGTTTAAATATGGATAAATTAAAAGCAAAACACTATTTATTACAAAGCGATCGTCAATTAGTTAGTGAATTACGCGAAATTCTTGAACAAAAAGAAATTAAGGACTTTATTCAGTTTCAAGATTTTTTAGATCAAAATAATATTAAAAATTTTGTAGATTTTTGGAATTATTGTACAGGCAGTAAATGCGATGATAGATTAGCAATTTGGGCGCAAATTTTTATCAAAAGAATTAAAGCGTTAAATACCGGCAATTTAGAAAGATTTATGTCTTCTTCGCAAGTCGGATATTACTTAACCAATAAATTAAGCGGTCAAAATCAAGAACAACTTTACGGGATTTATTTAGATTCAAAAAATAAAATTATCGCTGAAAAATTGATCTTTCAGGGCACTTTAAATAAAGCTGTCGTCCATCCTAGAGATATTTTTAGATGGGCGCTAATATACAATTGTGCGTCATTTTTTGTGGTGCATAACCATCCTAGCGGCGACACGGCTCCGTCGCCTCAAGACCTTAAAATTACTAAGCAAATTAGCGATGCAAGCAAGATGATGGGGATTCAATTTATGGATCATTTTATTGTTTCTGACAGCTCATATTTAAGTTTTAGAGAGTCACAACTTCTTTAAAGGTTTATAAAGTCTAAAAGCCATCTCTTAAGATTGGATTTTGTATGCTATAATATCAAGGACTAAATAAAGACGATTTAGGCACTTTTTAAATCATGAAAATAACTAATTAAGGAGAGATTTGGTGTGTTTGGATTAGGTTCAAAGAATATTGGTATTGATTTGGGAACAGCCAATACCCTGGTATATATTGAAGGTAAGGGAATCGTATTGCGCGAGCCTTCAGTAGTAGCCAAAAATACACAAACTGGAGAAATTATTGCCGTAGGTTCTGAAGCTAAAGAAATGATCGGTAGAACTCCTGGAACTATTAGAGCAATCCGTCCAATGAAAGATGGTGTAATTGCTGATTACGATACTACTGCTGCAATGCTTAAGTACTTTATGGAAAAAACAGTCGGTAATTCTAAGCCAGCTGCTATGATCTGTGTTCCTTCAGGCGTAACTGAAGTTGAAAAAAGAGCAGTTATCGATGCAGCTCGCGTAGCAGGCGCCCGTGAAGCATACGTTATTGAAGAACCATTTGCTGCAGCTATTGGTGCAGGACTTCCAGTTATGGATCCTACTGGTTCAATGGTTGTTGATATTGGTGGTGGTACTACTGATGTTGCTACTATTTCATTAGGTGGTATTGTTTCTTCTAGATCAACTAGAATGGCTGGCGATAAGTTCAACAGTGCTATTTCTACTTACATTCACCAAAACTTTAACTTGTTAATTGGTGAAAGAACAGCTGAAACAATCAAGATTCAAATTGCTTCTGCTTCAGTTGAAAAGGCAAAAGAAATTGAATCTATGAATATCAGAGGTCGTGATTTGGTAACTGGTTTACCAAAATCAATCGATGTTGATGCAGAAGATGTTTCTAAAGCTATTCAAGAAGTAGTACAAAACATCATCGTTGCTATTAAAGAAACTTTAGAAGAAACTTCCCCTGAAATTGCTGCTGATGTTATTGATCACGGAATCGTTTTAACAGGTGGTGGAGCTTTGTTAAAGAATTTACCTGAAGTAATTTCTGACGCAACAAAGGTTCCTGTATTTATTGCACAAGATCCACTTGACTGTGTTGCTATCGGAACCGGTGAATCTCTTAAGAACATTGAAGTAATGCGTAAAAGACGTTAATTATTAAGAGGTCGGAATAAAGCCGGCCTTTTCTTATTAGGAAAATAACTCAAATGAAAAAATTTTTTAGAAATAAAAAAGTCTTGACAATTTTTGTAGTCATCATTGCAATTTTGAGCATTCTTTCCATAACAGTGCGCATGCGTAATCGTCGAAATACACCATTATTTATCCAAAAGATGGGCAATGATACAGTTACAATCATGACTCAGATGGTGAATTGGCCTCTCAATTTGGTAACTGGCGGAGTAAGCAATGTTCAAGACTTATTGAATACTCAACAAGAAAATGACCATCTCAAAAAGCAAGTCGACGATTTAGGTCAAACAAAAGCTCGCAATAATACTTTGGAATCAGAAAACAGTCAATTAAAAGCTGCTTTAAAATTAAAGAGTACACTTTCTGATTATGACATTATTAATGGGTCAGTTATTTCTCGGGCTCCTGATACTTGGTCTGATATTTTAGTTATTGACCAAGGTTCACGTGCAGGAGTTCAAAAAAATATGGCTGTAATGTGCGGTGGTGGATTGATTGGTCGAATTATTGAAGTAAGTGCTACTAGTTCAAAAGTTGAGTTAATTACCTCAACTGATAAATCTGCAAACCGCTTTTCTGTTCAAGCAAAAAGCAGCAACGGCAAAATGGTCCACGGTATTATTTCTGTAAATGGCGATAGTCAATTGACCTTTACTCAAGTTGTTGATGGTAGAAGACTAAAAAAGGGCACACGTGTATATACAAGCGGTATGGGTGGAAGATCACCTAAAGGTTTGTTAGTAGGGACAGTTCAAAAGACAACTAGAGATAGTTTTGGATTGTCTGACGTGATTCAAATAAATCCTGCTGGTAATTTAAACGATCCTTCTATTGTTTCAGTCATTCGCAGGAAGGTGGAAGACTGATGAATATATTACGACGCTGGTATGTTGCAATTGCCTTATTTGCTGCTTTAATTCTTGATGGCATTTGTAGTTTTCGTCTGCAGAGCATTTTATTTCATGGATTTGGCGGAGCTGCTTGTTGGTTTACGGTAGTGGGTATTGTCTTAATTGGACTTTGCGATGACCAAAATATTGATAATGTCTGGCTTAGTTTAGGAATTGGATTAATTGCAGATGTCTTTTATATGGGATTTATTGGTGTCTATACTGTAATTTTTCCAGCAATTTGCTTTTTAAGCGAAAAAGTTGCTAGATTTTTACCAGAAATATTTATTTCAAGATTAATTGTTAGTTTATTAGCTTATTTGCTAGTGGATATTTATGTTTTTCTAGTCTGCAATGCAGTAGGAGTGATTAGCGTTTCTACTTTAGACTTAGTAAAGTCATTTTTGCCAAGTTTAATAATGTGTTTAATTATCTTTTTAATCACATATGCATTTTGGGTTTGGCTAGTAGAAAAATACCCATTCTTAGATAAGCGCACACCATATTAAAAGGGATGTCATTTGATATGACATCCCTTTATTTTTTTGCTATTGAATTAAATATTGAAGACCTACCGCAAAGACACCGAATAAAGTAATAATTGCCATTAGCCATGCCATTACGATAGTTAATTTTTGAAAACCAGATTTTTTCTTTTTCTTGCGCATGCCAAAACCTCCTATAATGCTTTTATTCTAGCTTAGCAGATAAAGTTTTGCAATTTAATATTTATGTCTAACAAAATAATGTAAAATAAAGTGAATGGAGGAAAATTATGCAGTTAATTTGGATTTTTTTGTTACCTATTATCGGTCTAGCATTTGCAGCGCTAGTTGCACGTGTGTTTCCGAAGGCAAAATTTAGAGGATACGACGTCTTGCCATTCTTCTTTGTTGCTGCTTGTCAGATGATTACAGCGCAAAATCATAAACCATCTTTTTTGCCATATGGTTTTTTGCTATATTTTGTGTTAGTAATTATTATTGCTGTGCGAATTGCTATTGAAAATAAAAATATTTCTCTAGGAAAAACTATTCGTGTTTTGTGGAACTATCTGACTGCATGTTCAATTTTCTGGTATGTGGGTTTGTTAATCTTAGTAATAATTTAATAACTTTCCCCACCATTTACCACAATATAATAATAAATACTGAAAGGCTGTAATCGTTGAGATATCAGCCTTTTTATTTTTGCAAAATAATTAGTGGAAAAAATAAATAGTATAATAAGAAAAAAATTGGGTAATCTTGTGGTAGAAAGTGGTGATTTGTGGTAAATTATTCATTGGAAAGGGGGCTAGACCATGTTCATGGGTGAGTATCATCACAATCTGGACAGTAAAGGTCGGCTGATTATACCAGCTAAATTCAGAGACCAGATTGGTGAAAACGTAGTATTTACTCGTGGCATGGAGGGCTGTATTTTTGGCTATCCTTTACCAGAATGGCAAAAAATCGAAGCTAAGTTAGCCAAACTTCCCCTGACGAAGAGAAGTGCTCGTAAGTTTACGAGACTTTTTTACTCAGGTGCGATGGAAACGGAGTTCGACAAGCAAGGACGTGTCAATCTGACCACGACGCTAAAAACGCATGCTGGACTTGAAAAAGAATGTGTGATCGTTGGCGTCTCAGATCGAATTGA
The DNA here is from genome assembly GCF_000296835.1 of Lactobacillus hominis DSM 23910 = CRBIP 24.179. Lineage (GTDB taxonomy): Bacteria > Bacillota > Bacilli > Lactobacillales > Lactobacillaceae > Lactobacillus > Lactobacillus hominis. Next base: position 25,638 of record NZ_CAKE01000001.1, read on the forward strand.
AATTTGGTCAGCACAGCGCTGGGCAGATTTTGCTGAAGATGCTAACGAGAACTATGACGACATCGCTGAAGACTTGGATGACATCGAACTTTAATTATGGAATTCAAGCATTATAGTGTACTTTTACACGAAACAATAAAGAATTTAAATCCAAAAAATGATGGTCTTTATGTAGACGCAACTTTTGGTGGCGGAGGCCATGCTCGATATTTACTCAGCAAGTTGAAATCAGGAACTGTTGTTGGATTTGATCAAGATGAATATGCTATCTCAGCGGCAAAGTTGAACTTTGCAGATAATTTAGCAAAAAACAGTGAGCCGAGGTTAGAATTAGTTCATGATAACTTTTGTCATTTGAAAGATGAACTAGTAAAGCTAGGTTTTTCAGATGGGATTGATGGTATTTATTATGATCTTGGAGTTTCCTCTCCTCAATTTGATCAACCAGAACGCGGCTTCTCTTATCGCTTTAATGCTCGATTAGATATGAGAATGGATCAAAGCCAAGAGTTAGATGCTTACACAATCGTCAATACTTGGTCGCAAAAAGAGATCGCTGATATTTTATATCAGTATGGTGATGAAAAGTTTTCTCGCCAAATTGCTCGAAAGATTGTCGAAAGCCGCAAAGATCATCCGATTGTTACAACTTTTGATTTAGTTGAAATTATTAAAGATGCTATTCCTGCCTTTGCAAGAAGAAGTGGGGGACATCCTGCTAAAAAGACTTTTCAGGCAATTAGAGTAGCAGTTAATAATGAAATGGATGTTTTAAAAGAATCTTTGCAAGAAGCAATTGATCTTTTGAAACCAGGTGGAAGAATTTGTGTAATCACTTTTCAGTCGCATGAAGACAAAATCGTTAAAAAGATGTTTAAAAAATATTCAGAAGTTGAGATCCCTCGGGGAATGCCGATGGCTCCAGCTGATGAAAAACCAACATTGCGACTAGTGAGTCGCAAACCTATCATGGCAGGTAGCGATGAATTAAGGGAAAATAATCGCTCACACAGTGCCAAGTTGAGGGTTGCAGAAAAGTTATAAATAGTAGTATTTAAAGGAGAAAGCAATGGCTGATAGCTCAGCAAGAAATTTAAATTATCAACAGACCGTTCAACGTGAGACTGAGCAACCAGGCAAAACGATAGTTCTTAATCCTAAAAGCGTTCCCTGGAGCCGCTTAGAAAAGGCGTTAATGGTTATAGGAAGTGTGATTACACTTGGCTTAATGACTATGTTGGTGTCAGCCAGCGTTGCTTCAACTAATGCCCAGCACACATTAGCCAAAGAAGAACAAACTATTACTTCTAAGCAAAATCACAATACCGATCTTCGTCAAGAAGTCGGCGAACTAACATCAACTAGCCGAATGAACAAAATTGCTAAACAACAAGGTTTACGCCTTATTGAAAGCAATATTAGGAATGTCCGTTAATGAAAAAATTCAATAATTTAAACAAAAATAGATCCAAAGCCCACGGCTACCGCTTTACGGTGGGGAGAATCCTCCAAATAGTCTTGGCTTTGGTTTTTCTTGTATTTATAGGTAGATTTTTATATATTGGTATCTCGCAAAAAGTTGCAGGACAAAACTTAAGCAAGCGTACTAACCAGCTCTATAGTCGCAATGAAGTCCTTAAAGCAACGCGTGGTTCTATTTATGATCACAATGGCTTAACCATTGCAGAAGATTCACATACTTATACGGTGTATGCTATTTTGGATAAAAGCTCTGTTACTTATAACAATAAACCGATGTATGTAGTAAATAAGGCAAAAACTGCACAAAAGTTATCGGAAGTTCTACCTTTAAGTAAAGAAGAAATATTAAAATATTTAAATCCAAAGCATAAAGCTTATCAAGTCCAATTTGGGACAGCAGGATCTGGTTTGACCATGAGACAGCGCAAGCAAATTGAAGCAATGAAATTGCCTGGAATTAGATTCATGGAAACTGCATCACGTTTATATCCAAATGGTGCTTTTGCTTCTCACGTAGTAGGTCTTGCTCAGCTGCAAAATAATAAAAAGACTCGCCAGCATGATTTAGTGGGAACCATGGGACTTGAGCAATATTTCAATAAGCAGCTGTCTGGTAAAGATGGTTATCGCGAAGCATTTGTTGATGCTGAAAATTATCAAATGCCAAATAGTAGCCATACTTTTAAACCAGCTAAAAATGGCGACGACATTTATTTAACTCTTGATTCGCAACTGCAGTCTTATTTAGAAAATTTGATGACAAAAGTTCAAAATAAATATAAGCCTAAAAGCTTAACAGCGGTTGTTGAAGATGTAAAAACTGGTAAAATATTAGCTGCTTCACAAAGACCTACTTTTGATCCGGAAACTAAAAAGAATCTCGATTCAAATTGGCGTAATATTTTGGTACAAGATTCATATGAAGCAGGTTCTGTATTTAAAATTTTGTCGATGACTGCAGCAATTCAATCTGGACATTATAATCCAAATGAATACTATAGATCCGGATCAATTACGCTTAATGGTTCAACGATTCACGACTGGAATGTGTCTGGTTGGGGAAGCATCCCGATGTCGCAAGCCTTTCCTCGTTCAAGTAATGTCGGTATGGCAACTTTAGAACAAAAGATGGGCAATGCAACTTGGAAAGAGTATCTTAACAAGTTTAAGATTGGTCAGAAAACTAACGTTACTTTGCCTGGTGAAAATCCAGGTTACGTAAACATTAAAACTAATCTGGATGGGGCAGTTACTTCATTTGGTCAGGGCGTAACTGTAAACGTCATGCAAATGATGCAAGTTTATAGTGCCTTGGCAAATGATGGGCAAATGCTTAAACCGCAATTTGTAGAAAAAATTGTTTCTCCATCTGGCAAAGTAGTTTCTAAGTTTCATAAAGAAAAAGTAGGCAAACCAGTATTTTCAAAACAAACTGCTCAAACTACATTAAAATTAATGCAGGATGTTTTAAATCCAAAATATGGTACTGGTGTTGCCTATAAGATGCCAGGCAAGAGCATTGCAGTTAAAACTGGGACGGCGCAAATTGCCTCACCAAAAGGCGGTTATCTATCAGGAGCTAACAACTATATCTTCTCAGTTGTTGGATTAACGCCTGCAAATAATCCACGTTACTGCGTATATCTGACAATGCGCCAGCCACAAAAGATGTCAGACCCTGCAGAAACAATCCTTGCTTCAATATTCAAACCAGTTATGAATCGTTTAATTTCATCAATGTCACAAAGTAGCGTACATGTTGTTACGGTTCCGCAGTTGACAAATAAAAAGCTTGCCCAAGCAAAAGAAAGTGCTGCAAACGAAGGTTTAAATGTTGAAATTATCGGAACAGGACAAAGCGTAATTCGTCAAGCTTATGCTGCAGGAGCTAAAACAGAGTCTGGCAATAAAGTATTTGTCTTTACTGGCGGCACAATTTATTGTCCAGATATGCAAGGCTGGAGCAAGGAAGATGTCGCTAACTTTAGTAGCAGTGCCCAAATTCCAATTACAATTAATGGTACGGGCAAAAAAGTTACATCTCAAAGTATCACAAAAGGTCAAGTTATTAATAGAAACAGTAAATTATCAGTTACTCTAAAATAAGGATTAAAGGAGCTAAAAAATGCAATATAGTTTAATACCATTTATCTCAAGCTTTGCGCTGACGGTAATAGTATTACCATTATTTATCGGTTTTATGAGAATGCACCACGAAGGACAACAAATTCGTGATGAAGGACCAAAATGGCATGAAAAAAAATCAGGAACTCCAACTATGGGAGGAGTTGTATTTGTCTTAGCAGCAATCATTTCTACAATTTGGGTTGCTTTATGGCAAAAAGATTTAACTAAAGTTGGCTGGATTTTAATCATTGCTTTCTTTGGTTACGGCCTGATTGGCTTTTTAGATGATGGTATCAAGCTATACTTTAAACGTAATTTAGGTTTAAGAGCTTGGCAAAAACTATTAGGTCAAATAATTATTGCAGCATTAATTATTTTCATTGCTTACACTGATCATTTTCCATTTGAACTTTACATTCCATTTATGGGTGTTGTTCAAAATGTATTTCTATTTTCAATTTTTGTACTCTTTTGGCTAGTTGGTTTTTCAAATGCTGTTAACTTATCAGATGGATTAGATGGTTTAGCTACTGGTTTATCAATCATTGCCTATGGTACATACGCATATTTAGCTTATAAACAAAACAACGTTATCATTCTTATTTTTACTTTGAGTGTAATTGGTGGTTTAGTTGGCTTCTTAATTTTTAACCACAAACCAGCTAAAATATTTATGGGTGATGCCGGCTCGCTTGCCTTAGGTGGCGGACTTGCTGCAGTAGCAATTTTCTTGCATCATCCTTGGTCATTATTGTTAATCGGAATCGTCTTTGTTTTAGAAACTTTAAGCGTTATTTTGCAAGTTATTTCCTTTCAAACTACTGGAAAGAGAATCTTTAAGATGACGCCTATTCACCACCACTTTGAAATGCTTGGTTGGTCTGAATGGAAAGTCGATATTGTATTTTGGTTAGTTGGTTTAGTTGGAAGCATTATTTATTTATGCATTTGGAGATAAAATAAAAAAATGAAACACGTTAAGACATATGAAGATAAAAATGTACTTGTTCTTGGTTTAGGAAAGAGTGGTTTTGCAGTTAGCGAATTGCTTTTGAAGCTTGGAGCCAAACTTACTTTAAACGATAAAAAAGATCTTTCAGATAATGAGCATGCACAAGAACTTGAAAAAAAAGGCGTACGTGTAATTTCAGGACATCACCCAGTTGATTTATTTGATAAAGAAAAATTTGATTATTTAGTCAAAAATCCAGGAATTCCTTATGAAAACCCAATGGTGCAAAAAGCTCAAGAAAAAAATGTTCCAGTTATCACTGAACCAGAAGTCGCTCTTAGCGTAAGCGAGGCGCCATATGTCTGCGTAACAGGTTCAAATGGTAAGACTACTACAGTAATGCTCACACAAAGAATCATGGACCATTATTTAAGCAAAGACGGTCATCATGCATATGCAGTAGGAAATATTGGGGTACCAATTTCTGAAGTAGTTGAAAAAGCCACTGATAAAGATTTGTTAGTAGTAGAAATTTCTAGCTTCCAATTAATGGGTGTAACTGATATTAAGCCAAAAGTTGCAGCAATTGTTGATATTTATAACAATGTTCACCTTGACTACCATAAGACATTTGATAATTATGTTGCAGCAAAATTAAGAGTTACTCAGAGTCAAGATAGCTCAGATTTTTTTGTAGCTAACTTTGATCAAAAAGATATTTTTGCAAAAGAAAAGGCTGCAACTAAAGCTAAGATAATTACTTTCTCAGAAACAGATCCAAAAGCTGATTATTATATCGGCAAAGAATATTTGGAAAGTCATGACGATCACAAAATTATGAAGAAATCAGAAATCAAAATTCCTGGTATTCATAATGAACAAAACAGTTTGGTTGCCATTGCAATTTCAAAAATCTTAGGTGCAAGCGACGAAGATATTCAAAGCGTACTTTCTACATTTAGTGGTGCTAAACATCGTTTACAATATGTTAAAACATATAATGGTCGCAAGATTTATAATGATTCAAAATCAACAAACATTGAAGCTGCTTCAGTAGCTATTCCTTCATTTGAACAGCCACAAGTTTTAATTGCTGGAGGTCTTGATCGAGGTTTTATGTTTGATGATTTGGTACCATTATTTAAGAAGCACGTAAAAGCAATTGTTCTTTACGGTGAAACCAAGTATTTATTAGCTGATGCTGCAAGAAAAGCTGCCATCAAAGATATTGTGATTGTTAATACCTTACAAGAAGCAGTTCCAAAAGCATATGAATTAAGTGATGAAGGCGATGTAATCCTATTTTCACCAGCATGTGCTTCATGGGATCAATTTAATACTTTTGAACAACGTGGGGACTTCTTTGTTAAATTTATAGAGGAATTAAAGACCAAATAATTATGAGAGTGATTTTTACAGGTGGCGGAACAGGTGGCCACATTTATCCAATAATGGCGTTAATTGAAAGACTTAAAGAAAGAAAATTAGTTACTAACGAAGATATTCTTTTTGTCGGAACTAAAAAGGGTTTGGAATCTAAAATTGTACCTGCAGCTGGGGTTCCATTTGAAACTTTGAACGTTCAAGGTTTTGATCGACGTCATATCTTAAGAAATTTTGAAACTGTAAAGTTATTTTTGGAAGCAACTAAGCAAGCTAAAAAAATAATTACTGAATTTAAGCCTGATATTGTAGTCGGAACAGGTGGCTATGTATGCGGGGCTATGGTTTATGAAGCAGCTAAGATGAAAGTACCAACGCTGATTCATGAATCTAATTCAGTGGTTGGTTTAGCTAATAAATTCTTAGCTCATTATGTTGATAAGGTTTGTTACACTTTTGACGATGCCGCAAAACAATTTTCTGAGAAAAAGAAATTAGTTAAGACCGGTAATCCACGTTCGCAGCAAGTTTTAGGCTTAAATAAAGAAAAAGTTGATATTGCTAAAAAATGGGGACTTAACCCGGAAGTGCCAACAGTATTGATCTTTGGTGGTTCTCGCGGAGCCTTAGCAATTAATAGAATTGTGATGAAGTCTTTAAAAGAATTAGAGCAAAAGCCATACCAGGTTATTTGGGCAACTGGACAATTATATTACGGCAAAATCAAAGAAGAACTTGCTGGTAGAAAAATTAATTCTAATGTTCAAATAGTTCCTTATATTGACAATATGCCGGGACTTTTGCCACAAATGACTTGTGTAGTATCTCGTTCAGGAGCAACAAGCTTAGCTGAATTTACTGCTTTAGGCGTACCTGTAATTTTAATTCCAAGTCCTAATGTAACTCATAACCATCAATACAAAAATGCGATGGATATGGAAAAAGCGGGAGCAGCTTTAGTAATTTCTGAAGATGATTTAAACCCTAATAATTTTGTTTCATCTATTGATCATATTTTGTTAGATAGTCAATATGCGCAAAAAATGAGTGCAGCATCTAAAAAATTAGGTGTTCCAGATGCTTCTGATCAAGTAATTTCTGTAATGGAATCATTAATTAAAAAATAGGCCATGTTAAAAGTAAGAGGTGAGGCAGTTGGCTAAAGAAAAGATTACTAAAAAAGATCCTAAAAAGCAGCTTTCAGGCTGGCTAGATTATCGATCAAAAGAAAATAATCCTAATAATCCCAAAGTTTCTGCCTCATTAAAGAAGTTGCAAGCTGAAAGGCGACATGCACTTTTAACTAGGCTAGGCGTAATTATTTTTACTTCTGTTTGTTTTATTTTAATATTAGGATATTTTGTTTCACCTAAGGCTAATGTCGCCAGTGTTCAAATAAAAGGCGCTCCAGAATTAAATAGCTCTCAAATTGTAAAAGCAAGTGGCATTAATAGCCAAGATAAAGTTTTGGGGACCTTTTTAAAGCAAAAGCAATATAGCCAAAAATTAAGTGCTGCTTTTCCTGAAATTGAATCAGTTAAAATAAGTACCAGTCATTTAAACAATGTAATTTTTAATATTAAAGAAAAAAAAGTAATTGGCTATATTTCTGAAAAGGATAACCACTACCGTAAGATTTTGGCTAACGGAAAAGTGGGGAGTCAGACTTTATCTGCGAAAGAAATAGACAAACAAAAACCAATTTTTATTGGTTATAATAAACGTGCATCTTTGAAAGAAGATTTAGATATTTATTCTAAGCTACCAGTTAAAGTTCAAAATCAAATTAAAGTGATGAGTGGTGAAACAAATCGTCCTACTCAGATTATTTTTGTTATGAATGATAATAATGTGGTGATTGGCAACACATCAACCATTGCATCAAAGATTAAATATTATGAAAAAATCAAGAATCAACTAAAGCAGCCATCAGTAATTGACTTAGAAATCGGTGCATTTTCTAGACCTTTGTCAAATGATGAAAAGAATCGGTTAAGAATAGCGCCATAACTATACGAATCAATGGATGTTATGTTAAAATTTTAACTAAAAGTAGAATTGTGGGGGCATTATTTTGGATAAAACTAATTTATTAGTGGGATTAGATATTGGTACCACTTCAATTAAGGCAGTTGTCGCAGATACTGCTTCAAATGAATTAAGAGTTATTGGAGCAGCTAGCGCTCCAACTAAAGGGATGCGGCATGGCAAGATCGTTGATATTGATCAGACCGCTAGCGCTATTGCGTCTGCTTTGAAAAAAGTATCAGAAAAAACAAATTCAAAGATTTACCGAGTTGTAACTGGAATTCCTGTTGGATTATTGCAACTTGAAGAAGCTAAAGGTTTAATCAATATCGGTGAACAAGGTCAAGAAGTTGGCGATAGCGATGTCAAGCGTGTACTTTCATCTGCTATTAGCTCTTCTTTAAAAGAGGGTTGGGAACCGATCGCATTTTTACCTAATAAGTTTTTGATTGATGGTAGAACAGATGTTGATGATCCTCGAAAAATGATTGCCCACTCTTTAGAAATACACGGTATTCTACTTACTGCTCCAACAACTGATTTGCATAATATTAAAAAAGCAATTGAAAGAGCGGGATATCAGAATAACTTCTTTGTTCCAACTCCTTTAGCAATTGCTAGCGTAGCCTTAGACGAAGGCGAAAGGACTTTTGGTGCAATTATCTTAGACTTGGGCGGTGGCACTACAACTGCTACTGTGATTCACGAAAATAAGATTAAATATGCCACAATCGATCTTGAAGGCGGAAGCGACATTACAAATGATATTTCGGTAGTTTTGAATACATCAAAAAACGAAGCTGAAAAAATCAAACGTGAATTTGGCTACGCTGACCCAAATTTAACCTCTACAGATAACAAATTTCCAGTTAACGTGGTGGGCGAAAGCGCACCGCAAATGATTGATGAAGAATATTTAAGCGAAATTATTAACGCACGTTTAGAGCAAATTTTAGACCGAGTAGGTAATGGCCTAGATGATCATGATGCATTTAAATTGCCAGGTGGTGTTGTGATTACTGGTGGTTCTAGTGCTTTACAAGGAACTGATGACGTTGTTAAAGACAACTTCCAAGTTAAAGCTAGAATTTTCCAACCTGACCAAATGGGATTAAGAAATCCTTTATATGCCGCGGGTTTTGGCGTAGTAAAATACGCTTATAGCTTAGCGGATATTGATTATTTGGTTAACAGTGTAATTTATGGCGGTCAGATTACACCAAAAATATCTGAAGATAATAATTCAGAAAAGATGAAGTTTTTCAAAAGACCGCAGACAACTAGTGAAATAACTAGAAAAGAAGATTATAATAAAACTAATGTGGCACAAAGTGCTCATGAATCTGACACGGATGCCAGAGACACTAAAAAGAATAAAAAAGGACTCAGAGATTTCTTTAAGAAATTCTTTGATTAATTAAGGGTGGTTTAGTTAGATGGATTTTACTTTCGATTCGGATGACAACAAAAATGCAGTCATTAAAGTAATCGGTGTCGGTGGCGCCGGTGGTAATGCTGTTAATCGAATGATAGATGAAGGCGTTCAAGGCGTATCATTTATCGCAGCCAATACAGATGTGCAAGCATTAAATAGCAATAAGGCTGAAAACAAGATTCAACTTGGGCCAAAGTTAACTAGAGGTTTAGGCGCAGGTTCACATCCAGAAGTAGGTCAAAAGGCTGCTGAAGAAAGTCAACAAACGATTGAAGATTCACTTAAAGGCGCAGATATGATTTTTATCACTGCCGGAATGGGCGGTGGTACTGGTACCGGTGCAGCTCCAGTAATTGCTAAGATTGCTCGTGAAACGGGCGCTTTAACAGTTGGTGTTGTCACTCGTCCATTTACATTCGAAGGACCTAAGCGTTCTAAAAATGCGGCTGAAGGAATTAGTCAATTAAAACAATATGTTGATACTTTAGTTATTATTGCAAATAACCGTTTATTAGAAATGGTTGATAAGAAGACTCCAATGATGGATGCCTTCAAAGAAGCAGATAATGTTTTGCGTCAAGGTGTGCAAGGTATTTCTGATTTGATCACTTCTACCGACTACGTTAACTTGGACTTTGCCGATGTTAAGACAGTAATGGAGAATCAAGGAGCTGCCTTAATGGGTATCGGTCGTGCAAGTGGCGAAAATAGAACTGTAGAAGCTACTAAATTAGCTATCTCTTCACCGCTTCTTGAAGTTTCAATTGATGGTGCTAAGCAAGTATTGCTTAACATTACTGGTGGACCAGATTTGACGTTGTTTGAAGCCCAAGATGCTTCTGACATTGTTTCTAAAGCCGCTGGTGATGGAGTGAACATTATCTTTGGTACTTCAATCAACGCTAATTTAGGCGATGAAGTAGTAGTTACAGTAATTGCTACTGGTATTGATGCAGAAGTTGAAGAAGAAGCTTCTAAGCAGCCAAGCCGTCCTGGACGCAGAAGTCGGGTTCAAGCTGAGCCACATCATTCAGAAAATACTTCAACAGTAAATTCTGAAGATAGACCAAATGAAAAACAAGAAAATGTAGCTCCTGCTACTGATCAAGCACCTAGCCAAGATCAAGATTCATTATTAGATCCAACTAGTGTTTGGAAACAAGATAAACAAGAAAATAAACGTCCAGAACCAATGAAACAAGAACAACAAGATAAGTTCGATTCATTTGATTCTGACAATCAAAATGGTATTTCACAAATTGAAACTAATGCCGATGATGATGAAAGCGACATTCCGTTCTTTAGACATCGTCGTAAGCGTTAGTTCTAGGAGGAATAAATTATGGCATTTGATAAATTAGGCAGATTTTTTGGTATTGCCGAAGATGAAGATATGAATGAAAGTTCATATACTGAAGAAATGGATACTACTCCAGAACCTGAAAAAAATGAAAGACGTGCTAATGTAGTTTCAATTAACTCAGGTAGCGCTCCAACTAGCAAGATTGTTTTATACGAACCACGTGTATATTCAGATGCAAAAGAAGTTGCTCAAAACTTATTAAGCAACAAGGCAATTATCATTAATTTTGCACGTATGGATGATGCGCAATCACGTAGAATTGTTGATTTTATCACTGGTACAGTTTATGCACTTAACGGTGAAATTCAACGTGTTGGAGATAAGATTTTCTTAGCAACTCCACCAAAATTTGAAACTGATGGAAAAATTGCTGAATTAGTAGATAAGAAAGATAATATCGATTAATGCAAGCTTTATTAGTTATATATCAAATTGTAAATACTGTTATTTACATATACAGTTTATTAATTGTGATATATACTCTTTTAACTTGGGTGCCGCGCTTATTAAATTCAGCGATCGGACGTATATTAGCTAAGATTGTAGAACCATATTTAGGTTGGTTTGAGAGGATAATTCCTCCAATTGCTGGAATTTCTTTTGCGCCTGTAGTTGCACTTTTAGTACTGTATTTAATTAATAATTATGCTTTGCGTGGTATAATTCTTTTCTTAATGAGATTTGTATAAAGCGTAAATTTACAAAATGACACAAAAACGACAAGCAAGTAGTTTTTATCAACATTTTGATTATGAAGAAAGACCGGAAGTAGACTACTACACCGGTCTTTTTAATCGCCTTATTTACCAACAAGAGCCGATTTTAACGGATTTTATTAATCCAAGGCAGATGTATATCTTTAAAGAAATTGTCGGTAATGAAGCGCAAATTTATCATGATGGTGGATATAAAAATGCAGAAAAACAAAGGGCACTGTTGTGCGATTGGAATGCTCCATATAATTTAGAGCATTTTGAAGTACAGCCTTTGCAGATTGAATATAATAAAAAATGGGATAAATTGACACATAGTCAAATTTTAGGAGTCTTGGCCAATTCCGGCGTCGAAATAAGCTCTTTTGGTGATATCATCAATGATGAAGAAGATAACTGGCAAATTTTTGTAAAAAAAGATTTGACTGATTTCTTTATTCGAAATATTACTCGCATTGGACGCAGCAAGGTTAAATTAAAGCCAATTTCGCGTAATGAAGTTTTAAATGTGGCTGATGATGCCACTAGCAAGTCTGCTGTCAGTATTTCTTTGCGTTTAGATGCAGTAATTGCCAGTGCAGCCAATATGTCACGCAGTCAGGTTAAAGAGAGCATAAATAATGGAAATATAAAATTAAATTGGCATGTAGTACAAGAATCTAATATAATTGTCAATGTATACGATATTTTGAGTATTCGTCATTTCGGACGAATCCAATTAGAAAAAATTAGCCATACAAGTAAAGGAAAATATCGTTTAGAGTTTAAAGTTTGGCAAACAAAGAAAAGGTGAGATTATGTCATTAACTCCAATGGACATTCATAATAAACAATTTGATAAAAAAATGCGTGGTTATGACGAAGATCAAGTAGATAGTTTTTTAGATAGAGTTGTTGATGCCTACGGGGATGTTTTAGACAAAAACGTAGATTTAAAAAATGAAAATGTTGAATTAAAGAACGAAATCAAAGAATTAAAAGCTAAGATCGAAAAATACGATCGCATTAAAGATTCTTTGAATAATTCATTAATCAGCGCTCAAGAAAATGCGGACGAAATTACTCAAAAGGCACGTCAAAAAGCAAATGATATTTTGGCTGAAGCAAAGACTAATGCTTCTTCAAAACAAGAAGACTTAAAGAGCCAATATGAAACTTTGAGCAATGACTATGAACTTCTTAAAGGAAAAGTATCAGACTTCAGAGAGCAAACTAAGAAGCTTTTGCAAGATCAATTAAAAGAGTTAGATGATCACGACTGGCAATACTACTTAGATAAGTACTATGGGCGTTCTCGTCTTTATCCAGCAGATGGCTCGCAACCAATTCTTGCAAACTCAGACAGTTCTGAACCTGATTCAGGTACAGTCAACGTAGGAGATCAAATTGATGTGAATGTTGATCAAAATCAGCCTGAACAAGAACAAACTTTAAATACGGTTGACAAAGCTACAGAAAATGAAGTAAACTCTGAACAAGATCAAAAAGAAGATGATGCTCCTAAGATTTTAGAAGGAGATTCTCCAGTACATGAAGATCAAGCTCCTCAAGTAACTCCAGATTCTACTCCTAATACAAATGACGGACCGATGATCATTTTCCCAGATGATTATAAAGATCATAAATAATTAAGTCGACAGTAAAACAAGTATGAAACTCAGCGATTTGGCGATGGTGGAAGGCCAATAACTCAGAAAGTTGATCAGCTGCCAATAGACTTAAACGTAACCCATACGATACATGGATTGAGTGGAACAGAGATGTTCAATTTAGGTGGTACCACGATTAGCTTCGCCCTATTTTAGGGCGGAGCTTTTTTGGTTAGAAAGGAAAAAATATGAGAATCAAGGATACATTGAATTTAGGTAAAACTAAATTTAAGATGCGTGGAAATCTTCCAGTTAGAGAAGCCGAATGGCAAAAACAATGGGAAGAAAACAAATTATATGAACAAAGATTAAAGCTTAACGAAGGTAAGCCTCGTTTTGATTTACACGATGGCCCTCCATTTGCTAACGGTAATATTCACATGGGACACTCTTTAAATAAGATCTCTAAAGATATTATCGTTCGCTTTAAGAACATGAATGGCTACTATGCACCATATGTACCTGGTTGGGATACTCACGGCCTTCCTGTAGAACAACAATTGGCTAAAAAGGGCGTTGATCGCAAGACTATGGATCGCGCAAAATATCGTGAATTATGTCGCCAATTTGCCCAAGAACAAGTTCAAAAACAAATGGCTGACTTTAAGCGTTTGGGCGTAATGGCTGATTGGGATCACCCATACATTACCCTTCAACCGGAATTTGAAGCTGAAGAAATTAGAGTCTTTGGTGAGATGTTTAAAAAAGGCTACATCTATAAGGGTAAAAAGCCAGTATATTGGTCATGGTCAAGTGAATCAACTTTAGCTGAAGCCGAAGTTGAATATCACGACATTAAGTCACCTCGAATCTATGTTGCTTTTCCAATTAAAGACGGTAAAGGAATCTTAGATTCAGATGTTTCATTAGTAATTTGGACAACTACTCCTTGGACTATTCCAAGTAACGTAGGTATTACTGTTAACCCTAAATTTGACTATTCAGTAGTTGAAGTTAATGGTAAAAAATACGTAATTGGTAGCGATCGTTTGCCAGCAGTTGCCGAAGACTTAGGCTGGAACGACTATAAAGTTCTTAAGACGCTTAAAGGGACTGATTTTGACCATATGACTTATAGACATCCACTCTATGATAAGAATGGATTGGGCGAATATGGTCTAGTTATGAACGACACTTACGTAACTGATGATGATGGTACTGGCTTAGTTCACAACGCTACTGGTTTTGGTGAAGATGACTACAACGTTGGTCGTCGTTATGGTATACCTGTATTTGGTCCAATGGATGCCCAAGGTAGATTTACTAAGGAAGTTCCAGATCCAGACTTAGTTGGTATGTTTTATGATGATGCAAATAAAGTAGTTGCTGAAAAGCTTGAAAAAGCAGGAGCTCTTTTAAAGCTTGACTTCTTTACACACTCATACCCACATGACTGGCGTACTAAGAAGCCAGTAATTTACCGTGCAACTACTCAATGGTTTGCTTCAATTGATAAGTTTAGAGATCAAATTTTAGATCAAATTGAAAAAGCTGATTTCATTCCATCATGGGGTAAAACACGTCTTTACAACATGATTAAAGATCGTGGCGATTGGGTAATTTCGCGTCAACGTGCCTGGGGCGTTCCACTTCCAATTTTCTATGCAGAAGACGATACTCCAATCGTGACGCCGGAAACTATTGAACACGTAGCTGAGATCTTTGAAAAAGAAGGCTCAAACGCTTGGTACACCCACAGCGCAGAAGAATTATTGCCAGAAGGCTTTACTTCAGAACATTCACCAAATGGAAAATTCAGAAAAGAAACTGATATCTTAGATGTTTGGTTTGACTCAGGTTCTTCATGGGCTGGAGTAATGAAACAAAGAGATGGACTTAACTTCCCAGCTGATTTATACCTTGAAGGTAGCGACCAATACCGTGGTTGGTTTAACTCAAGTTTGATTACTTCAGTTGCTGTAACTGGAAAAGCTCCATACAAGCAAGTTTTATCACAAGGATTTGTGCTTGATGATAAGGGTCACAAGATGTCTAAGTCATTAGGTAATGTAATTTCACCGAATGATGTAATCAAGCAAATGGGTGCTGAAATTATTCGTTTATGGGTGGCTAGCGCTGATACAACTTCGGATGTTGCAGTTTCACAAGAAATTTTACGTCAAAGTGCTGAAGCCTACCGTAAAATCAGAAATACTTTCCGGTTCATGCTTGCGAATACTTCTGACTTTGATCCTAAGGCTGATACAATTGCTTACCCAGACATGGCTGGCGTTGACCAGTTTATGGAAGTTAAACTGAATCGTTTAGTTCAAGAAGTCTTAGATGCTTACAACAAATACGATTTTAATAGTGTTTACAAGAAGGTATTTAGCTTTATTTCAAACGACTTATCTGCATTTTACTTAGACTTTGCTAAGGACATCTTATACATCGATACTCAAGATAGTGAATCTCGTCGTTCAATGCAAACTGTTATTTACGATGTTTTAGTTAAATTGGCTAAAGTATTAACACCAATCTTGCCACACACTATGGAAGAAATTTGGAGCTTTTTGAAAGAAGACGAAGAATACGTACAATTGAGCGATATGCCGGAAGTTGATCATTTTGCTAATGAAGATGAAGTTTTAGCAAATTGGACTGAATTTATGGTTGTACGTTCAGATGTCTTGAAGGCTTTGGAAGTTGCTAGAAATGAAAAAGTAATCGGTAAGTCATTTGAAGCTCACTTAACTTTGCATCCAAATAAAGAAACTAAGGAATTATTAGATAAATTAGACAGTAATATTCGTCAAATTTTGATCGTTTCAGAATTAACTTTGACTGATGATGAATTGACTGGTGACAATGTTCAAGATCTTAAGTCAGGTCAGATTTTAGTAGAACATGCTGAAGGTGAAGTTTGTCCAAGATGTCGTCGTATTACTAATGATGTAGGTAGCGACGCAAGATTCCCTGATTTATGTGCGCGTTGTGCTAATATTGTAGCTGAGAGTTATCCTGAAGCAATTGAAGAAGGACTTGAGAAATAATGCGTACAGGAACAGTAAAGCAATTTGATAAAAATTCAGCTTTTGGTTTTATTGATGATGACTTAACCCATTCATCATACTTTGTTTTTTATAAATCTATTAAGGAACAAGGATATAAGAGTCTTGAAGTTGGTCAACGTGTATACTATCAATTGGCCCAAGGCAAAAATGGGCTACAATGTATTAATGTTTACATTGATCATGACAAACAAGGGGAGAATTAAATGGATCTTAATGAGACCGAAATCTCAAATAAAACTGTTTTTGAAGGTCGTTTAATCGACTTAAATATTGAAACAGTTTCTCTTCCTAATGGTAAAACTGCTATTCGTGAAGTGGTCAAACACCCTGATGCAAGTGGCGCAATTGCTATTAACGAAGACAAAAAGATGCTTTTAGTTAAGCAGTGGCGTGAGCCGATTAAGCAAGTCACCTTAGAAATTCCAGCGGGATTAATTGATCCTACTGATGCTTCACCATTAGAGGCAATGAAGCGTGAATTAAATGAAGAGGGCGGCTATAAAGCTGACTATTGGGAGAAAATAACTGAATTTTATTCATCTCCAGGTTTTTGTGACGAAAAAATGTATCTTTTTTATTGCGATACGTTAACTAAGCTAGAAGATAAGCGCCCATTAGATGAAGACGAGTTTTTGACTCAAGAATGGTACAGCTTAGATGAATTAAAACAGTTGTTAGCTCAAGGTAAGATAGTTGATTCAAAGACAGTAATGGCAATTACAGTTTGGGAAAATATGTTATTAACTGGACAGCAAAACAATGACTGAAAAAAGGGCTCAGTACCGCAAAAAACAAAAGCGTGATAGTTTATCTAAGCTCTTAAAAAGAGCAAAAGATGATCGCAAGACAAATTCTGATAGCGTAGATGTAAATCCTGAGTTTGTAAATAATTCTGACCAGCAAGATCAAAAGACAAGTTATCGTAAAGCTTTTAGCAATGAGCAAAAGCAAGATCTGCGTGATGAAAAAATTGCACGCTTAAAAAGAAGATTAAATTGGGCTATTGCAGTAGTTATCGTCTTGATCATTATTGTTTTAATTGCCTTATTCAATTTTTAGATTTAGATAGGAAATTTTAAATGAAAATTGCAATTATCGTACCAATGCCTCAAGAGGCAGAGTTCTACGAAAAGCATTTCCAATCTGAAAGTAAAGAAATGTTCGGATCAACTGAATTCGAACATTTTTCTCTTAATGGAAATGATATCTACTTAGGACTTAGTGGAATCGGGAAAGTTAATGCTGCTATGAACTTAGCTAGCTTATTGACTAAAGAAAAGATCGACTTAATTTTTATGACTGGTTCTGCAGGATCACTTCAAGATAATGTGCATCGAAAAGATTTGATTTTACCAAATAAATTTATGTATCACGATGCTCATAATACAAATGCTGGTGACTATGTCGAAGGACAGATTCCACAAGAGCCAGCAGGTTATGTATTAGATAGTGATGCTAGAAATAAATTTAAAGGGTATCTAACTAAAAACAATGTTGATTTTAAGGAAGGGATGATTGTTACAGGTGACAGTTTCATCTCTTCACAAGAGCAAAAAGATGCAATTAAGAAGAACTTTCCTGATGCTTTAGGAGTAGAGATGGAAGGGGCTGCTTTTGCACAAGTAGCAAATCATTTCAATACTCCATTAGTTGCGATGCGAGCAATTTCTGATAACGGCGATGAAAATGCTGATAATGACTTTGATAAGTTCGTGAAAGAAGTTGGTCAAAAGGCAGCTGAAATAATCTCTTCTTACTTGGAAGAAAATGTTTTAGATTAAAAAATAAGACCTAGTTTATCGTAACTAGGTCTTATTTTATGTTAGAATATAACAGCATACACTTATAAAAGGTAAGCAAAAAATAGAAGGAGTATTTTTATGGCTACAAAAAATATATATCTTGATAACGCTGCAACAACTCCTATGGATCCAAAAGTAATTAGTAAAATTAACGATGAGATGATTAACGATTTTGGTAATGCATCCAGTCAGCATGCTTTTGGACGAAAAGCAAGACAAGTTGTTGACCAGGCCCGTCAGCAATTGGCTAAAACCATTAATGCTCACGAAAAAGAAATAATTTTTACCAGTGGAGGGTCTGAAAGTAATAATAATGCTATTTTTGGTACTGCTCGAGCACGCCAAAATATTGGTAAAAAAATTATTACTACCAAAATTGAACATCCTTCAGTTTTAAACCCAATGAAGCGTCTTGAAAATGAGGGATTTAATGTAGTTTATCTTGATGTAGATCAAACCGGGCATATTGATTTAGAGCAATTAAAAAAAGAATTAACTGATGATACTATTTTGGTATCAACTATGGCTGTTAATAATGAGGTTGGCTCAATTATGCCACTTCAAAAAATTGGCGATCTAGTTAAAGACAGCAATGCATATTTCCATGTTGATGATGTTCAAGGCTTTGGTACGATCGATATTGATGTTCAAAAAATGCATATTGATTTGCTTTCAGTTTCTGCTCATAAGGTAAATGGACCTAAATTTTTGGGATTTTTATATGAAAGAGATGGCATTGAAGTTAGCGACTTGCTCTTAGGTGGAGAACAAGAACTTAAGCGTCGTCCTGGAACTGAAAATGTGCCTGGAATTGCTGGTTTTGGCGTAGCTGCTAAAGAATTAAATGAATTAGATAAAGCTGACATACAAAAAAAATATCAAGAATTTCAAAAGATTATTTTAAACGAATTAGATAAAGATCAAATTGACTATGAAATTAACGGCAGTATTAATGGTCAAGTATCGCACCACGTATTGAATTTGTGGCTCAAAGGAGTCGGAACTTACTCTGCTTTAACAAACTTAGATTTGGCTGGTTTTGCCGTTTCTGGCGGATCTGCATGTACAGCAGGCTCGCTTAATCCATCTCATGTTTTGACAGCAATGTATGGAGCAGATTCTGATCGTTTAGCTGAATCAATTAGAATTAGCTTTGGCAGATTTACAACGCAGCAAGATGTTGAAGAATTTGCTCAAGCATTAGTTAAAATGTGTCAGCGATTGGCTAAAAGATAGCTTTTTATTATTACTTAGTTTTGTATAATAGTATATAGAAATTAAAAACTTGACACTTACTAAAAATAAGATAATAATATTGAAAGTGATATTTTATGGCAAATACAGTAATTATTAATGGCGATACTCGTAAATTTACGATCAATCCTGAAATTAAGCGCTACGCATTGATTGATGCAGGCTTCACGCGTTCAAAAAGAGGCAACTTTATGTATAAGCATCCCTTATACAATGATTCTCCCTACAACGCAACTTGTCAGTTGAAATTAACAATGAACGAAGATTTAGATCATTTGACGATGGTTGTAACTGATAATAATGGCTTGCAAAAGGTCAATATTTTCAAAAATAAGCAACTTAAGCCAATGGTTGAATTACTTAATTTCATTTTGAAGGATCTCGAAGATCGCCAGATTATTGCGCCTTGCTAAAAGGAGAAATAGAAAATGGTAGATAACAGCAAAATTAGAGTCGTTGTTGGTATGAGTGGCGGAGTTGATTCATCTGTTTCAGCATTACTGCTCAAACAACAAGGCTTTGATGTTGTCGGCGTCTTCATGAAAAATTGGGATGATACTGATGATTCCGGAGTTTGTACGGCAACTGAAGATTACGAAGATGTAAAAAAAGTTGCTGACGAAATCGGCATTCCTTACTACTCAATTAATTTTGAAAAAGAATACTGGGAAAGAGTTTTCCAATATTTCTTAGGCGAATACAAAAAAGGCAGAACTCCTAATCCTGATGTAATGTGCAATAAAGAAATCAAGTTTAAATCATTTCTTGATTTTGCGATGGATTTAGATGCAGATTATATTGCAATGGGACACTATGCTAAAACTCGCGTAGATGAAAATGGCGTGGTTCACATGATGCGTCCCAAAGACGGTAATAAAGACCAGACTTACTTTTTAAGTCAACTTTCTCAAGATCAATTAAAGAAAGTAATCTTTCCTTTAGCTAATTTAACTAAGCCGCAGGTACGCGAGATTGCTAAATCGGCTGGACTTGCTACCGCTAAGAAGAAGGATTCAACTGGGATTTGTTTCATCGGTGAACGCAATTTCAAGAAGTTCTTGAGTGAGTTTTTACCTGCTCAAGGCGGCGAAATGGTTACTCCTGACGGAAAAGTTGTTGGTCATCATGCCGGACTTATGTATTATACAATTGGTCAAAGATCAGGTTTAGGTTTAGGTTCAACTAAAGAATCTACTGCACCTTGGTTTGTTGTTGGTAAGGACTTAAAGACTAATAAGTTGATTGTTGAACAAGGTTACGACAGTGATCTGCTTTATTCAGACAGCTTAGATGGTAGTGAGGTTTCATTTTTTACTGGGATGCCAGATCATGACTTTGATTTAAAGTGCACTGCAAAATTCCGTTATCGTCAACCAGATGTTGGCATTACTTTGCACTATAAGAAAGACACTAATACTGTTCATGTTGAATTCGATGAGCCAGCACGTGCGGTTACTCCTGGTCAAGAAATTGTCTTTTATCAAGGAGAAGAGTGCTTAGGCAGTGCGACAATTGATCGCGCTTATAAAGATGATAAAATGCTACAATTAGTCTAATTTTTCAGAGCTAAGTTTGCTTGATGCAAATTTGGCTCTTTTTTATTGTTGTCTTTGTAAATGACCTTCTAAAAACTTATAATTGTTTATATACTGAATGGAGAATAAAAGAAAATGAAGCTATATTTTGTTAGACATGGAAAAACTAAATGGAATTTAGAGGGGCGTTATCAAGGAGGAAGTGGTAATTCGCCACTTTTACCAGAAAGTTACGAAGATATTAAAAAATTGGCAGACTATCTAGATTCAAAACAAATAAAATTTAAGGCCTTTTATGCAAGTCCTTTGCAAAGAGCTTTAACTACTGCTGTAATGCTTAGAAACGATATGGGTATAAGTGTGCCTGTCATTGTCGATGAGCGCATTAAGGAGTTTAATTTAGGCGATTTAGAGGGGATGAAGTTTGTTGATGCAGAAAAACAATATCCTGCTCAAATTAAGGCCTTTCGCTATGAACCAGATCGTTATGATCCATCTACCTTTCATGGTGAAAATTTTGACCATATGATTGCACGTGGAAAAGACTTGATTAATGATATAGTTAAACGTTATCCAAATAAAGACGATAATGTCTTGTTAGTTAGTCACGGTGCCGCATTATGTGCATTAACCAGAACTTTGGAAGGTTACTCAATTGCTGACATCCGCAAGCGCGGAGGCTTGACTAACACTAGTTTGACAGTTTTGGAAACTGATGATGGTGGTAAAACTTTCCAAGAAAAACTTTGGAATGAAACTTCTTATTTAGATCGTAAAATTACAAGTAGAGATACAATCTAATGGATAAAAAAATAATGAAAATCTATGACGCGGGAGATCATGACCGCGCCATTCATTTATTAATTAAAAAAATAGATAATGAACCAAAAAATGTTGATAATTATTTGCAATTAGCGACGTTTTTAATTGAACAAAATTCTGCTCAGCAAGCTTTAGAATTATTGCAAAAAGCTCAAGTGGTAGTAGATCAGCCGGAAAAATCAAGTTATGATATTGCGGTTTGCTATTACATGCTAGGCGAATTCGAAAAATCACTTAAACTGATAGATTCTTTGCCTAATGATGATGAAACTTTGTACCAAAAATCGTTGATTTTTATGAAAATGGGGCAATATCAAAAAGCACTTGCTTTTGCATTAACTATCAAAAAACAAGACAACAAAATCTTGGAATTATTAGGTGACATTTGGCTAAGTTTAGGTGAATTAAAAGCAGCTCATGATAGTTTTGCTAAAGTTCCAGAAAAACAGCGTTCAGCTAAAGTTAATTTTTTGCTTGGCTTAACCATATTTGATAAGGATCAAAAACAAGCTGAACAGTTCTTTAGCGAAGCTAAAAAGTTAGACAAAAATTATGTTGCACAAGCTGAAAAACAATATTCAGCGATTGCAAAATTGATTAGAGGAAAAGATGGCTCAAATTGAATTTAATGGACGGTTAAACAGTATCGTCTTTGAGAACAATCAAGATCTTTTTAAAATACTAGATGTCGATGTTTTGACGCAAATTCCTGATTTGGACCGTGAAGATATTAGAGTAACGGGAAATTTTGGCGATTTGCAGATCGGCGCGACATATCATTTTATAGGCGAATTAACTGTCCATCCTAAGTTTGGCCAGCAGTTTAAGGCAAGTTCGTATAACTCAATTTTGCCGCATGAAGAATCAAGTTTAATTAAATATCTTAGTTCTGATCGCTTTCCTGGGATTGGTAAAAAAGCAGCGGAAAAAATTATTGATGAATTAGGTACTGATGCCTTAGACGTCATTAAGCAAAATCCTAATAAAATCTCGAATTTATCATTAACTTCCAAGCAAAAAGATGTTTTATTAAATGGAATAAATAAGATGGATTCGTTTTCGGATATTGTTTTGAAATTGGCTAAATATGGTATTCGAAAAAAGGTTGCTGCAAATATTTACAAAGTGTATCATGGCGAGTCAATAAAAAAACTAGAAGCCGATCCTTACTCTTTAATTGGAGAAATTCGTGGCTTTGGTTTTAAAAGTGCGGATACAATAGGTCAAGAATTAGGAATTCCAATCAATGACCCACGCAGACTAAAGGGTGCAGTCAGTCAAGTTTTAGAAAATGCTTTAGCTCAAGAAGGCGATACTTATGTTGAGCTAAAAGATTTATTGACGCAAGCGGATGATTTGTTAGCAATTGAAGGCTATGATGCTTTAGCTAATGCAATTAATGAATTGCAAGAAGCTGGTAAAGTGGTAATTGATGGTGAAAAGGCTGCTTTGAGCAATGTTTATAATTTAGAAAATGATATTGCCCGTGATTTACAAAGATTAGTGAACACGCGTCCTAGTGTTAAAAAATATTCGGATAAAGAAATTGAGCGTGCCATCGAAAAAGCTGAAAAATTACTAAAAATTAGCTATGATGAAACGCAAAAAGAAGCCATTAAAAATGCCTTGAATAATCCAATTTCCATTTTGACAGGTGGTCCTGGGACAGGAAAGACGACAATTATCAATGGAATTTTGTTATGCTTGCAGCAACTGGAAGATATTCCGACAGCTACTTTATATAGCAATGATCCGCCATTTTTACTAGCAGCACCAACTGGAAGAGCAGCTAAGAGAATGGGCGAAGTTACTAATGTTTCGGCTAAGACTATTCACCGTTTATTGGGTCTTGGAATTGGCGAAAACAGCAATATCAGTGATCTTAATGAACTAAATGGAGAAATTTTAATTGTCGATGAAATGTCGATGGTTGATATGTTCTTATTTAAGATGCTAATTGAAAGTATAGATACTACAAAGCATATTGTTTTTGTTGGAGACCAAGACCAGTTGCCATCTGTTGGAGCCGGAAATGTCTTTAGCGATTTGATTGCGTCACATGCTTTTCCAACAACCAGATTAAAGTTTATTCACCGTCAAGGCGACGATTCATCAATCATTACCTTAGCTCACGCAATTAATGAAGAAAAAGCGGCAAATATTATTTTTTCTAAAACTCAGAATTATTCTTTCATTCCATGTAATAGCCAGCAGATTGCACCTGCTATTGAACAAATTGTAAATTACGCCTTAAAAAAAGGCTTTGATAAAGATGACATTCAAGTTTTAGGAGCAATGTATGCAGGTAGCGGTGGTATCAACAATTTAAA
This sequence comes from Lactobacillus hominis DSM 23910 = CRBIP 24.179, assembly GCF_000296835.1. GTDB lineage: Bacteria > Bacillota > Bacilli > Lactobacillales > Lactobacillaceae > Lactobacillus > Lactobacillus hominis. The sequence continues at coordinate 49,527 of NZ_CAKE01000001.1, forward strand.
CGATATCCTGCAAAACATCTTAAATCCTAAAGATGCTCAAGCCAAGCATTTAAAAGCTCATAATGAAGTTTTTAAAATTGGTGATCGAATCTTGCAATTGCAAAATAATCCTGAAAAAGACATCTATAATGGCCAAATCGGAAAAATTATTTCAATTGATGAAGACAATAAGACAGAGTGCTTGGTTGCTAATTTTGATGGGCGAGAAGTCAAGTTTGGTCTGAAGGATTTAGCTGATTTAACACGTGCTTATGCAATAACCATTCATAAGTCGCAAGGTTCGGAATTTCCGCTTGTAGTTTTAAATTTAACGATGCAAAACTACATGATGCTACGTCGAAATTTGCTTTATACTGCTATTACTCGTGCAGAGAAAAATCTCGTGATGGTTGGTGAAAAAAGAGCTTATGAAATGGCTTTGAATACTTCCGGCAATGACCGGAAAACTGATTTAACGCGAAAGATAAGAACGCTACTCAAAATCAAAGATACTGATGATTCTAAAAAGAAAGAAAAATCTACTATATCCAAAAATGAGCAGACAATTGAAACCAATGAACAAACTAGTTTAGATTTAACTAGTGAGCCAAGCGATGAAGGTCTAGAAGCAGAGCAGATTTTAACGCCACAATTGATCTATTCGGGTAAAATTGATCCGATGATCGGAATGGATAATATTGAATTAAAACCACATATGATTGAAAAGTAGAGAGAAATCTCTGCTTTTTTTATAGATTGTTGTAGACGGACTATACCAATGTATGTGTAATTGTGTACAGAAATCACTTTCGAATAGAAAAAAGAGTCTTTTTTGAAGGGAGATTTGTATGGATTCAAAAAATAATAAAACCAGTTGGCTCCAAAATCATCTAATGCCAGTAGCTGCCAAATTGGGTCAAAACACAAGCCTGATATCTCTGCGTGATGGTATTACTCTTGCTATGCCTTTAATCATTGTTGGTTCGATCTTCATGATTATCAGTTCTTTCCCAGTTCCTGGTTTTGATAGCGAGGAATTGAAGCAAGTTGTAAAGTTGGCTCATCCAAATGGCGCTTTAGTTATGAGCACGATTGGAACAAGTCAAGAAGGATTCGGTGCAAGCTTTATTGAACAAACTGCGATTAGAAATAAGATTTGTGGTGTAGATATTCAACATATTGGGGATGCTGCTTGGGGTATACAATCTCCATTTGAAAACATTTATCCTTTAAGCAAAGCGATTCGTGGCGAGCGCCACACCATTAGTCGAATGGCTAGATCAATTAATAGATAGAAAAATACGGATTCACTTTTGTGAATCCGTATTTTAATGCAAAAGATTAAAACTAGAAATTGAAAATTCTAAATCGAAGTTGCGACTACCCAATTCTTCACCATCAATTTGTCCAAATTCTAATGGTTTTGTTCTAACTGAAATTTTTTCCCCTTCATAATAATGAAAATGAGGATCTTTCATATGCGAACCATTACGCAATAATTTGCTAAACAGATATATAAACTTCAAAGTAGAAGGTTTTTCAACAACTATGGTATATAATTTGTGGCTGGTCGGGTCGGCAATTGGCAAGATAGGAACGCCACCACCAAAGTAGGGATGGTTAGTAGTGGTTACTAAATAAGCATCCTTAAAGTGGTGTATTTGATGATTAAGGCTGATAGTTGCTTCAAATGTTTCTTGGTTAGCCAACGCATTAAGAATATTGATACCATAACTTAAATTTCCAATATTAAAATAATTTAGTCTATCTCTCAACTTAGAATTATTTGTCTGTGCAACTACATATGCATCAAAGCCTATGCCTAAATTATTTGCCAGATAGGTATTGGTATTACGGTCAAGATCATGGCACTGAATACAATCTATTTTTGAAATGATCGGATTTTTTAATAATTTATCGATTAATTTACTCGGATCTTGAATTAATTTTGTTGCTTTGGCAAAATCATTACCAGTTCCAGCTGGCAAATATGCAATTGGAGTATCAGGATAATCAGATTTTTTAACACCATTTAATGTTTGATTTAAAGATCCATCACCGCCGATTACTAGCAATATTTTTTGAGAATCATTTTTGATTCGGTTAGCCGTTGATTTGGCGAGCAGAGGTGTTTGGCCTGAATAATGGGACACTTCGAAAAAATAAGTAATTTTTCTTTTGTCTAATTCACGCTTAACTTCTTTAAATACTTCTGATCCTTTATTTGAGCCAGAAATTGGATTAACTATTAAATAAAACTCTTTTGTCATAATTTTTTATAAATAAAAGAACCCTTAAAAAGGGTTCTTCTTGATTTAGAACCTACAATCTTAACTATTTCTTTTCAATGATCATTGGTAAAATCATTGGACGTCTTTCAGTCTTAGAATATAGGAAATCTTGTAAGTTTTCAATGATTGCTTTTTTAATGTCTCTTTCAGAAGGACGAGGATTTTTGGCCATTTCTTCACGTAAAATGTGATAAACGTGCTTTTGAGCGGCACTGATCAAGTCCGTTGATTCACGCATGTAGACAAATCCACGACTGAGAATGTCAGGACCAGCTAATACTCTTTGATGCTTATAATCTACAGTAGCTACAACAACTACTAGACCTTCCTCAGCTAAGATTTGACGATCGCGGACAACTACATTGCCAACATCAGCACTACCGGAAGTATCAACGAATACATCTGGGATATTGATGTGACCGGCAATTCTTGAACTGTCTTTAGTTAATGCTAAGACATCACCGTTTTTTAATACAAAAGTATGGTCAGCTGGCATTCCAGTAGATTGAGCTGTTTCAGTGTGAACAACTTGCATTCTGTATTCACCGTGAACCGGAATAAAGTATTCTGGTTTGGTAATTTCAATCATCATCTTTTGTTCTTCTTGACCACCGTGACCAGAAGTATGGACATTATGGATTTTACCATGAACCACTTTAGCGCCAGCTTCAGTTAACTTGTTGATTAAATGGTTAACGCTGGTGGTGTTTCCTGGAATTGGGTTAGAAGAAAAGATTACAGTATCGTTTGGCTGCAATGAAATTTGACGGTGAGTACCGTTGGCAATTCTAGATAAAGCTGCTAATGGCTCACCTTGAGAACCAGTACACAAAATCATGGCCTTTTCAGGTGGAGTATGGTTGATTTCATTTGCATCAACTAAAGTGCCTTCAGGAATTTTTAGATAACCTAAATCAATACCATTTTGGACACCGTTTTCCATTGAACGACCAAAGATTGCAACTTTTCTTCCAGTGTCAACAGCTGCTTGAATAGCAGTTGAAACACGGTATAAGTTAGAAGCAAAAGTGGCAAAGATGATTCTGCCATCAATACCAGTAATGATATTGTGCAATGATTTTGCAACAAAACGTTCTGACTTAGTAAAAGTAGGAACTTCAGCATTAGTAGAGTCACTTAAAAGTGCCAAAACACCTTCGTTACCTAAACGAGCCATTTCTTGAAAATCAGGAGCAGGTTGATTCATTACTGGAGTTAGGTCTAACTTAAAGTCGCCAGTAAATAAAATCGCCCCTTGCGGTGTATGTACTGCTATTCCCAAAGTATCAGGAATAGAGTGGGTTGTTCTAAAGAATGAAACTGAAAGTTTAGGGAATTTTAAGACAGTGTCTTCATGTTCTTCATAAAGCTTACTTGTCTTTAATAAACCATGTTCTTCGAGTTTTCCTCTAATTAATGAAAGAGCAAATGGCGTAGCATAAACAGGTATTTCTGGAATCTTTTCTAAAAGGTAAGGAATACCGCCAATGTGGTCTTCATGTCCGTGAGTAACTACGAGAGCTTTGATTTTATCTCTATTTTTAACAAGATACGAGTAATCCGAGATAACGTAGTTAATTCCCATTTCATCGTCTTCAGGGAATTTGATACCGCAGTCCATAATGATAATTTCATCTTGGAATTGGACACAGTACATATTACGGCCAATTTCGCCTAAACCCCCGATGGCGAAAATGCCGACTTCATTATTTTTAAGTTTAACCGACATTAATCTTTGTCAGAATCAAAAGTTGTCAGCTTAAAATCTGGACTTTGCTTTTCGTAAGCAAGGGAATTTCCAGTTAGTTCTTGGATGAGTTCAATATTATAGGGGGTATTATCCTCAACCATAGTTCTTGCTGCAACTAAATTATCTGCTTCAACATAAAGAGTTTGGGTAGTTTCTCTTCTTGGATTAACGATCTGGTCTTTTTGGTATAAAACTTTGTAGATCATTTGTTAAATCTCCTTATTTTTTATAAACGTTCTAATTTTGAGTAAGTAAATACGCAATACCAGTAAAAAACGCGTTTAAATTTGTTTTAACTAATTATTGCGTAACGTGTACAAACTCAATGCTATTAAAAATTTTATCATAAATCATCACTTAAGTATATAAATAGGTTTGTAAAAAACATAAATGAATGCCATTATAAAATAATAATTGACAACTTATGATAATTAAGACTATGATATAAATGGTAAATGACTTGGGGTGATAAAGTTGTTTACCAGAAGTATCTTCATTCTTCTTAAGTAACATGGGAAGTGCTGGTTAGCCAGCACTTTTTTGTATCCAAAATAAAATGTGGATGTAAGCTTTACTATATAACTTATATCCACATTTTTTATTATGTATTGAATTTTAAGAAATTACGACTGTATCTTCTGCAAGAGTAAATGGATTTTCCTTATTAATTCTGTCGTAGAATAAATGTCCATTTAAGTGATCTATTTCGTGAGAAGCAACAATTGCTGGATAATCCTTTAAGCGAATAGTCTTTTCTTGCCCGTCAACAGTATAATAATGAATCTTTAATTTATCTGGACGTGGAACGTAGCCTTCAATATCTTTATCAACACTCAAACAACCTTCGCCTTCAGCAAGGCAAGCTTTACGAACTGATTCAGATAAAATCTTTGGGTTAACAAAAACTTCCTTAAAAATAATGTTGCCTTTATCATCAGGAACTAAAAGGGCAGCCATTTGAATACTACGTCCAACTTGTGGAGCAGCCAAACCAACTCCGGCCCTTAATTGATGTTTTTGGGCAATTTTTGGATCTTGAGAATCGATTAAGTATTGCATCATTTCCTCAGCAAAGTCTTTATCTTCTTGAGAGAGAGGAAAAGTTAATGGCTCAGCAACTTTTCTAAGTACTGGATCACCATCACGAACAATATCATGCATTAAAATCACTAAAAAATCCTCCTTTAGTTAAAATAATTATTATAATTATCATATCAGTTACTAGATTTTACGGCAATAAACAAAATTGGGGTTGAGTGAAAGATGACTTGTATATATTGACCTTGACTATATTTTTTGGTAAAATCTGAAAACGAAACTATTACAGAATAAAAGCTTCATCAAACTGCATTATTTATTTTTGCATAAAAGGGCTGTGACTGAAGTCACAGTTTTTTTATGAAGTTCGGGGAGGAATTTCTTTTGCAAAGAAGAGACGATATTAGAAACATTGCGATTATTGCGCACGTTGACCACGGTAAGACTACTTTGGTTAACCAATTATTAAAACAATCAGATACATTACCAGAACACATGAATCTTGAAGATCGTGCGATGGACTCAAATGCGATTGAACGTGAACGTGGTATTACTATTTTATCTAAGAACACTGCTGTTAAATATGGCGATACTACTATTAATATTTTGGATACGCCAGGACACGCCGACTTCGGTGGTGAAGTAGAACGTATCATGCACATGGTTGATGGTTGTTTGCTTTTAGTTGATGCTTACGAAGGAACTATGCCTCAGACTCGTTTTGTTTTGAAAAAAGCATTGGAAGCTGGAGTAAAGCCAATCGTAGTTATTAACAAGATTGACCGTCCAGGTGCTCGTCCAAAAGAAGTTTTAGATGAAGTCTTAGAATTATTTATTGAATTAGGTGCTAATGATGAACAACTTGATTTCCCAGTTGTTTACGCATCTGCTTTAAACGGAACTTCTTCATATGATTCAGATCCTGCTAAGCAAGAAGAAACTATGGATCCAATTTTTGACACTATCGTTAAAAATATTCCAGCTCCAGTTGATAATTCTGATGAACCTCTTCAATTCCAAATCACTATGCTTGATTGGGATGACTATGTGGGTCGTATTGGGGTAGGCCGTATTTACCGTGGTAAAGTTAAGGTTGGCGATAACATCACTGTTATGAAACGTGATGGTTCAACTCAAAACTTCCGCGTTACTAAACTATTTGGTTACTTTGGTTTGAAGCGTAACGAAATCAAAGAAGCTAAGGCCGGCGATATCATTGCTATTTCTGGTATTAATGACATCTACGTTGGTGAAACTATTGCTGACGCTCAAAAGCCTGAAGCATTGCCATTGCTTAAGATTGATCCACCTACTTTACAAATGGACTTTGTAGCAAATGATTCTCCATTTGCTGGTCGTGAAGGTGATCAAGTTACTCCTAAGAAACTTGAAGATCGTTTAATTCGTCAAACTCGTACTGATGTTTCATTGAAAGTTGAACCAACTGATCAATTGAATGCCTGGACTGTTTCTGGTCGTGGTGAATTGCACCTTTCAATTTTAGTTGAAGAATTACGTCGTGAAGGTTTTGAATTGCAACTTTCACGTCCTAAGGTTATTTACCGTGAAATCGATGGTAAATTATGCGAACCATTTGAAGCTGTTCAAGTTGATACTCCAGATGAATATGTTGGTTCTGTTATCGACTCACTTTCTCAAAGAAAAGGTGAGATGAAGAACATGGAAGCAACTGGAAATGGTCAAACACGTTTGACTTTCTTGGTTCCTTCACGTGGATTAATTGGTTACAATAATGAATTTATGTCTCAAACTGCTGGTTACGGTATCATGAACCATACTTTTGAAAAGTATGCTCCAGTAATTAAGAACTGGGAACCAGGTCGTCGAAATGGTGCGCTTGTTTCGATCAACCAAGGTCAATCAACTACTTACTCGCTTCAATCAGTTGAACAACGTGGTGAACTATTCATCGGTGCTGGTGTTGAAGTTTACGAAGGTATGATTGTTGGTCAATCAAGCCGTGAACGTGATATTGCTGTTAACGTAACTAAGGGTAAGAACTTAACTAACACCCGTGCTGCAGGTAAAGACCACTCAGCTTCAATTAAGACTCCTAAGAAGTTAACTTTGGAAGAAGCTATCGAATTCTTGAACGATGATGAATACTGTGAAGTAACACCTGAAAGTATTCGCCTTCGTAAGAAGATTTTGAACACTAACGAACGTAAGAAAGCCGACAAAAAGCGTGGTAAAGCTAACGGCTAATTCTTAATCAGAATAGTAAAAAGCAAGGTTTAAGCCTTGCTTTTTTCGTTAATAAAAATACTTAAAACAAGTGATATAATAGTTAAGAATTTAGCTTAAGGAGTTGCCATCGTGCGAGAAAAATTAAAATATTTAGATTATTCGATACTCATACCTTATTTAGTTCTTTGTCTATTAGGCGTGATCATGATTTATTCCGCTAGTTCCGACATATTGCTAGTGAATGGCTTTAAGCCCGATGTCTATATGAAAAGACAAATTTTATATTTTTTGGCTGCTTTTGTGGTTTTTGGTATACCGACATTTGCAATGAAACTAGGTATTTTCAAAAATAAGAAATTTGTGCTTGGCTTTTTAGCGATTTCATTTTTAATGCTTTTGTTTTTAGTAGCCTTAAAAATCATTAGTCATGGTCGAGCTGCGGTTAATGGAGCGGTAGGTTGGATAAATTTGGGATTTATTAATATTCAACCAGTAGAAATTGCTAAATTATCTTTAGTACTATATTTAGCTTATGTTTTAGCCAGAAGAGATGGTAAATTTGTTCCCGGGCATATCTGGGAAAACCTGTCAGGTCCAACTATCATTTCTTTTTTCATGATTGGTTTAGTAATTATTGAGCCAGATTTTGGTGGATCGGCAATTTTATTCATGATCGTGTTTGTTATGTATAGTGTTTCTGGCATTCCTACAAAATTAGCTATAAAGTGGTTAGTTGCTTTATTTGTAGCAATTGTTCTTTTAATGGTAGTTTTGTTAGTGTGGTCACCTGATTTTATTAAAAATTCCTATCAATTCCAGCGCTTGCTTGCTTTTGTACATCCCTTCAAGCTAGAACGAACTGGTGGCGCACAATTGGTAAATTCTTACTATGCTATTCATAATGGTGGATTATTTGGTGTAGGCTTAGGAAACTCAATGCAAAAAAGAGGTTATTTGCCTGAACCATATACTGACTTTATTTTGTCCATTGTTGCCGAAGAGCTAGGCGTTATCGGAGCAATAGTACTGGTCACTTTAATTTTCTTCTTGATTTGGAGAATTATGGAAGTGGGAGTTCATGCGATGTCTCAGTTTAACGCTTTAGTATGTTTTGGCGTTGCCACGATGCTTTTTACAGAAACTTTATTTAATGTTGGAGCAGTTTTGGGATTATTGCCAATTACAGGGGTTACGCTGCCGTTTATTTCATATGGTGGTTCGTCTTTAATTGTCTTGACTGCTGCTTTAGGTATTGTTTTGAATATTTCAGCTAATGAAAAAAGAAAATTACAAGAAAGTAGAAGAGTAATTTAATGGGATTAGTATTTGATGATAAAAAATCTGAAAAAATCCAAAATCGCAGAGGTTTGATTATTTGGCTCTATCAAAGTAGGGATCAATACAAATTGCGTCCTTATGGCGATATAGTTTATTTTTCTCAAAAAAATAAATATGTAATGATGTACATTCCCGCGGATAAAAAAGAAGAGACAATTAACGAGTTGAAAAAGCAGCGCTTTGTTAAATATGTTGAAGAATCACGCCACAGCGACCTTGATTTTAGCGATGAGCATGAAGAAAAAATAATGAATGAATTAAAGGTAGCTGCCGAAAAAATTATTGCAGAAAATGAGGATTATAAAGTATGAGAATTATTTCTGGTAAATATGCAAAAAGAAATTTATATACTTTAAAAAGCAATTCTACTCGTCCAACAAGCGATAAAGTAAAAGAGTCTGTTTTTAATTCATTGGGACAATTCTTTTCAGGCGGTAATGTTTTAGATCTTTATGCAGGTAGTGGTGCTTTAGGCATTGAAGCTGTGTCGCGTGGCTATGATCATGCTTATTTAGTGGACATTAACTCTCAAGCCTGCAATATTATCAAGAAAAATGTGGCTCTGACAAAAGAAAAAGATAGGTTTAATGTCATTAGAAATAGCGATTTTAAGGCTTTAAAGATTTTTGAAACTCAAACAATAAAATTTGATTTGGTCTTTTTAGATCCGCCATATGCAAAAGAAAAAATTGTTAAAGTAATGAATACTTTGCTGAAATATGATTTGTTAAATGACCACGCTTTGGTAGTGGCAGAAACAGATCAGCATACTGAACTTCCAGAAGTAGATGGTTTTATTTTAAATAAGGATCATCATTTGGGACGAACAAAAGTTAAGGTATATGAAAGGCAGTAAAATGGTTAAGGCGATATTTCCAGGGAGTTTTGATCCGATTACTAATGGTCATGTAGAAACTATTCAAACGGCATCTAAAATGTTTAATAAGGTTTATGTAGTGATTATGACCAACACTAGCAAAAAATATCTTTTTGATGAAGATGAACGATTTAAATTAGCGCAAGATGTTTTTAGCGATTATGAAAATGTTGAAGTAATTGCCAGACCAACTGATCTAGCTGTCAATGTTGCTAAAGATTTAGGTGCGCAAATAATTGTTCGCGGATTACGCAATGATGCTGATTTTAATTACGAACGCGAAATTGCAGCGATCAATAAAACTTTGGCTCCAAATTTGAATACAGTTTTGCTTTTAACTAGTCCTGAGAATTCCTTTATTTCTTCTAGTATGATCAAGGAAACTGCGACTTTTGGTGGGGATGTTTCTCATTTAGTGCCTAGGGAAGTTGCTCAAGCTTTAAAAATAAAAATGGAGTCAAAGTATGACGCATAATAAAAAAAGCAATAAGTTACGATATTGGCTAATTGGGGTAGCCATTTTTTTGGCTTTAACTATTTTTTGTGTTTGGCCGACTAAGTACTATATTGAAGCCCCAGGTGAAACTGCCTCTTTGAGTCAATATGTAAAATTGGGCAAACAATCAGGTAGAAAGAATTTTTACTTGGTTACAGTTTCTGAAAGACCAGCGGTAATGATCGATTATTTGACATCATATCTAAGACCTTTTGATAGCAGATATACGGCCCAAGAATTGATGGGAAATTCGACTAGTCAAGAATACGATCAAATGCAGGAATATTATATGCAAACTAGCCAAAATAATGCGATATATTATGCTGCCAAAAAAGCTAAAGTACCTGTAAAGCAGCGTTATCTCGGTGTTTATGTGATGTCGATAATGTCTAATTCAAATTTTAAAAATAAGCTTAAAGTTGGTGATACAGTAACTAGTGTCAATAACGTAAAGTTTAAGTCAACGCAAGAATTAATGAATTATGTTAATCATCTGGGGCCTAATTCTAAAGTTACGCTTTCAGTTTTAAGAAAGGGACAAAAAAAGACTTATACTGCTAAGACAGTTTCTTTAAAAGGTACTAAACGCAGTGGAATTGGAATTAGTCTAGTTGACCGTACCGAAGTTGTTACGGATCCTAAGATAAAGATTGATGCTGGCGATATTGGGGGTCCTTCTGCAGGATTAATGTTTAGCTTAGAGTGTTATCAATTATTTACTAAAAAAACGCTGAGTAATCAAAAAGTTGCCGGTACTGGTACGATTGATGAAAAAGGTCACGTTGGTATAATTGGTGGTATTGAGAAAAAAGTTGTTTCTGCTGATAAATCTGGGATGAAAATATTTTTTGCTCCGACTGATCAACCTGATGGCGTAAAAAAATCAGATACTAATTATGAGCAAGCTAAGCAAACTGCCAAAAAGATTCATTCAAAAATGAAGATTGTTCCAGTTTCTAATTTTGCAGACGCATTAAATTATTTACAACATCATAATTGAAATTAAAGAGGTGAAAGCCTCTTTTTTTAGATAGAAATACCTCTTTTTCGTGTAATAAAGAATGAGGTGTTTTAAATGATATTAGAAAAAATCAAAGAAATTTGGGAAGAAAAAAAGATATATGTTATTGCAGCTATTGGCGTGCTAGGCGTTATTGGTTTTTATTTTCATAGTCAAGGAGAAAAAGTTGATAATAGCGAAGTATTGAATTCTCAAGTTCAATCAGGCAAGACAAGTGAAAATACTAATCAATCAAGCGAATCTACTAACTTTCAGCAGTCTGTAAAATCTAATAAGGTTACGGTTGATATTTCTGGCGCAGTCAAGCATGGTGGCGTTTATACTTTGAAAAATGGTGCGCGTTTGAATGACCTAATTGAAGCAGCAGGTGGTTTAGAAAAAAGAGCTCAAATTAAAGCAATTAACCGCGCTCAACTATTAAAAGACCAGGATCAAATTTATGTGCCTTATGAAGGAGAAAAAGTTGATTTACCAAATACTCAAATGAATTCTTCTTCAAGTCAGGATGCGGCTAGTTCAAGTAGTCAAAGCGGCGAACAAGTCCATTTAAATAGCGCTACGGTAGCTGATTTACAAAAATTAAATGGAATTGGAGAAAAAAGAGCGGAGCAAATTATCCAATTTCGTGATCAAAATGGTGGTTTTAAACAAATAGAGGATTTAACCAAAGTTAGCGGAATTGGAGAAAAGACTTTTGAAAAACTCAAGCCACAATTGGCTCTCTAATTGTTTGAATCCAGGCTTTTTACTTTTAGTAGGTCTTGAATTAGTTGCATTATCTTTTACTATTTTTCAGGCAAATAAATTTAGTCAGTTAATCGTATGTCTTTTAATTTTTGGCTATCTGCTGACACTTTTATATTTTAAATATAAAAAACAGTTGAAGGTATTTTTAGCGATACTGGTTATTTTTGTAGGCTATTTTTTATTAGCGAAAAAAGGTCCGGATCAGCCCAATCTAAATCAACCACTAATTATTTATCCGGATCAGGTAAAGATAAATGATGATTTTTTATCTGGACAGGGGAAAATTGGCAAGCAGCCAGTTTCTCTGGCTTTTAAAATACGTGAGAACGAAGCAAATGCTTTAAAAGACGATCAAATTTTGATTTTGCATAATGTGCAAGCAGATATTCAAGAAATAGATGGACCCACGACGCCGGGACAATTTAATTTTAAGAAATATAATCAAGGCAAAGATATTTATTGGCAGTTAAAAATTAAGAATTATCAAGCCATGATCAAAAAGCCAAATTTTAGTGAGCAAATACATATCTTAAGGTCGAAAATTCAAAATTATTTTGCTCAATTTCCACAAAATGTAAGATTCTTAGCAAGTGAAATGATTCTAGCGCAAAATCCGACAGATGAAACAAAAACCATTTTAGAAAACTATCGCGACTTGGGTGTAATTCATCTATTGAGTATTTCTGGACTACATGTAGGACTTTATACAATAGTCATTGCAGCTTTTTGTACACTGCTTAAACGTACAGAAGTTGAAACTGTAATAATTTGCAGTATTTTTTTGTTAATTGAAGTACTTTTGTCAGATTTTCAGCCTGGATTTGTTAGAGCTAGTTTAAGCTATATTTTGGCTAGCTTCTTTAACTTGAAGAAAATTCCATTAGCAGCAGGGGATCGATTAGGATTGGCGGTATTAATTCATCTGCTTATTAAGCCTAAGCTATTTTTTAGTTCAGGTGCGATTTTGTCTTATTTACTGGTCTTTGGCTTAGAGTTAACCAATAATTTAAGCAAGTTAAGGCAAAATATAAAATTAAATTTATTGATTAATCCGGTTTTGCTTTTTAGTTTTTATCGCATTAATATTTTGACGATTTTGTACAATATGATAATTGTGCCGGTTTTTAATTATGTGTTATTGCCGTTAACTTTTATTGCAATCACGTTAGGCAAGTTTCTACCATCAATAGTTGATATGATAGAAAAATTGTTTTTATTTATAATGAGAATAATTGAAATGATTGCAAATACCAAATTAGGGATGCTGACTTTTGGTCAATTAAAGTGGTGGCAGGCGATTTTCCTGCTTTTAGTTACAGTTGTTAGTATTTTACTGCCATCATTAGAATTAACAAAGCTAAGGTTGAAATATTGGGTGGTAGTTAGTTACTTGATAATCTTTATTCAGATTCATTTTCCTTTATATGGACAAGTAACTTTCATCGATGTAGGACAGGGCGATAGTATTTTAATTACGACACCTTTTAAACGTAAAGCTTATTTAATTGATACAGGCGGAAAAGTTAGTTTCGGTAAGAAAAAATCTCAACCGCAAGTTAATCGTATTACTTTACCATTTTTGTACAGTCAAGGAATTGATCATTTAGATGGAATATTTTTATCGCATCAAGATGCGGATCATGTAGGAGATTTAGGACCTTTACTTGATCAAATTAAAGTGAAAAAATTATATTTTGCAAAAGGACTAACAGATAATCCATCTTTTAGAAAAAGAATTGCCAATCATACTAATCAAATAAAGCTAGTCCCGCTTCTTGCTAATGATCAAGTCAAAGAGGGGGGACTAGTTTTCAATGTTGTTTATCCGTTTCAACCAGGTCTTGGTAAAAATGAAGATTCATTGTCTTTGTATTTTGAAATTGCACATAAGAAGTGGCTTTTTACTGGGGACTTAGACCGAAATGGTGAAAGAAAAATTATGGAGCATTATGGTCTTAAAGTAGATTATTTTAAATTGGGACATCATGGAAGTAAAACTGCTACTGATCCTGAATTTATGAAAAAGCTTACTCCTGAATTGGTTTTTATTTCTTCTGGGAGAAATAATCGTTTCGGACATCCCCATCCAGAAACGTTGCAAACCTTGCAAGCACTTAATATCCCTGCCTTAAATACACAAGATAGTGGTACAATTACATGGACATACTCGAAATTTGGACCAAGTAAATTTACTACATTTTTATCAAGGAAAAATAAATGAATATCTTATCATTATTTAAACAATCTAATTCTAAAATTCCGCAAACTTTAATTTTGGGAGAAGATGCTTTTTTAAATGACTATTTAGCTCGAAAATTTGTAGCTCAAGAGCAATTTAAAGATTTCGAACATATCACTCTTGATTGCAGCGAAGATGGGTTAGATGAATTAATGGCTAATTTAACTGAATCTTCTCTTTTTGATAATCAAAAAATTATTATTGCAAAAAATCCTTTCTTTTTAACTGCGAAAGTTGCAGCTAAATATAAAAAAGATATTGAAAAGCTACAAGTAATTATTGAGCATTTAAATGAAATAGAAAATATTGTAGTTTTTGTTGCAAATTATGAGAATATTGATCGCAGAAAAAAGATTAGTAAGGCTTTAATGAAACAAGTTAACGTCGTTGAAACCAAGTTAAAACCTTATGAAATTAGTGGCTTTTTAAAGGCATTGATTAAACAAGAAGGCTATACAATTACTAATCAAGCCTTGCAAATGTTAATCCAAAGAAGTGATCAGGTTTTAGATACTGCTTTAGCTAATTATTTGAAATTAAAAAATATTTGCGATGACGATCATAAAATTACTGAATCATTGATTGATAGAACTATTGATCGATCCTTATCAGAAAATATTTTTGAAATTTTATCTGCGGCTTTTAAGGGCGATTATGTTCAAGCAAGCAAGCGTTTGGATGATCATTTAAGAGAAGGTAACAATGTTGTACAGCTTCTGGCGGTCTTTCAAAATCAATTAGAATTTTTAATGGTAGTCAAGGTTTTACAAAATAGGCGCTGGAGTCAAGATCAGATAGTGAGAGAATTAAAGGCTAATCCATACAGAATAAAATTTGCAATGCAAAATCCTGTTAAATTGGCAAAGCTAAAAGACTTAATTAAGCATAGTATTGAATTAGATTTTGGCTATAAAAATGGCACTTATCACGGCAACGAATTTTTGAAAATGTTTTTATTATCGATTTAAGGCAGAAAAAAGACGGAAACTTTTAAAGTTTCCGTCTTTTTATTGATCAACTATAGAATTACTTAGCTGCAGCCTTCTTAGCTAAACGTGACTTGTCACGGCTTGCCTTGTTCTTAGAAATAAGACCCTTTGAAGCAGCCTTGTCAAGTGCGCGAGCAGCTTTAACTTCTAAATCGAGGACGTCTTTTGCGTCAGATTCAACAGCTTCGTTGAATTTTCTTACAGCAGTTCTCAATTTACTTAATTCTGAAGCATTGCGCTTGTTTGCAGTAGCGTTAGTCTTAACACGCTTAATTGCTGATTTAATTTGTGGCATCAAACTCACCTCGATAAAATACAGATTTACCTGTTAATTGTACTAAATGATTGTATTGGTTGCAAGGTAAATTAGTCTTGCTTTTTTAAAAATTTACAGGTATTATATTTATTTGTTGGAACCATTAACGCTGTTTTCTCGCCGCCAACGGCTAACGTTGTTAATGGCAATTATAAAAAGAGAGGTATTTTTCTAATGGCAATTTCAAAAGAAAAGAAAGATGAATTAATCAAGAAGTTTGCTCGTCACGAAGGTGATACTGGTTCTCCAGAAGTTCAAATCGCATTACTTACTGACGATATTAACAACTTAAATGCTCACTTGAAGGCTAACAAGCAAGACCACCACTCATACGTTGGTTTGCTTAAGAAGATTGGTCACCGTCGTAACTTACTTCGTTACTTAAAGAACAAAGATATTCAACGTTACCGTGACTTAATTCAAGAATTAGGTTTACGTCGTTAATGAAATTATTAGCTTTTGCACACATTAAAAGACAGGTCTTTTGGACCTGTCTTTTTTCATACCCTTTTATCTTTTTTTCTAAATATGATAAAATTAATTAGATTAATTTCGTTTTGATCTTTTAGATCCACAAGAAAATTTAATATACATAGAAAGAAGAACATTATGTCACAAAAGATTAAGATAATGATCTTGGGTGGAGTACGTGAAAATGGAAAAAACATGTATGCCGTTCAAGTAGACGATGAAATTTTTATTTTGGATGCTGGACTAAAATATCCTGATAACTCTTTATTAGGAATTGATGTGGTTATTCCTGATTTGGACTTTTTCAAAGATTATGGAGACAAAGTTGCTGGAATCTTTTTAACTCATGGTCATGCCGATGCAATTGGTGCTTTGCCATATATTTTGCGTAATTATGATATTCCAGTCTTTGGTTCAAAACTAACTATTGAATTGGCCAAGATTGCTGTTCAACACGAGAATCGTCATCGTAAAAATGATTTATTCCATGTTATTGATGCCGATACTGAAATTGATTTTAAAAATGCAAGTGTGTCGTTCTTTAAGACTACGCACTCATTGCCAGATTCTTTAGGGATTGATGTTTCAACTAAAGAAGGAGAAATTGTTTATACTGGTGATTTTAAATTTGATCCATCAGCTAAAAAGGGCTATAAGACTGACTTTGTGAGATTGTCAGAAATTTCTCAAAAGGGCGTTTTAGCACTTTTGAGCGATTCAACAAATGCCGAAGCAGTCTTTCCAAATGACCAACAAACCGCAATTGAAAATTATATTTTGAATACCTTTAAGAATCATAAAGGTAGAATTATTGCAGCTTCAAAAGCTTCAAATATAATTCGTGTTCAAGAAATTTTCCAAGCAGCTGCTAAAACCGGACGTCATGTTTACTTAACTGGTAAAGATCTTGGTAAGATTGTTTATACTGCCATGAAGCTTGGATACTTAGACGTTCCAAAAGGTTTATTAGTCCACTCTAAAGACTTAAAGAAGATTCCAGACGAAGAATTAGTAATTCTTGAAACAGGTCGTATGGGAGAGCCCTTGAAGTCCTTGCAAAAGATGGCAATGAATCGTCACCGCATGATAAAAATTAAAAAAGGCGATTTAGTATTTATTGCAACGACTCCCTCACACTCAGTGGAAACAATGGTTGCTCAAACTAGCGATATGATTTATCGTGCTGGCGGCACCGTAAAGCAATTAGGAATTGATAAGCACACTAGTGGCCATGCTACAGGCAGAGATTTACAATTATTAATCGATACCATGAAGCCTAAGTATTTAATTCCAGCTATTGGCGAATATCGTTTGCTAGAAATTCATAAAAATCTTGCTGTCGAAGCAGGTATGAATCCTAAGGACATCTATTTAACTAAAAATGGTGACGCTTTGGAGTTGCAAAAGGGCAGATTCTATCTAACTAATCCTGTTCCTGGCGAAGATACGATGATCGATGGTTCTGGAGTAGGAGACGTTGGAAATATTGTCTTGAGAGACCGTGAAGTCTTATCTGATGATGGTATCTTTATTGCAGCGGTTACGATTGATCGTAAAAAGAAAAAGATTATTTCTAACCCAATTGTTTCAACACGTGGCTTTGTTTATATTAAAGCCAACCACGATCTAATGGATGGTGCTGTCGAAGCTGTTAAAACTGCAATTGACAATAACTTTGCACACAAAAAGTTTGATTGGACTGAATTAAAGCAAGACGTTAGAAATGATGTTGAAAAGTATCTCTATAAACAAACCGGACGTCGTCCAGTTGTCTTGCCAGTAGTAATGGAAGTCAATCAAAATCGCCACCGCGCAATGGTCAAAAGAAATGAAGCTAAAAGAGAAAATGAAAATAAGGCTCCATACAATAAAGAAAATAAACGTACTGATCGTCGACGCAGTTTGCAACATAAAAATATTAGAGTAAATAAAGAGGCTCAAAAAAATGACTAATGCTAGTCAAGATAATTTACTGTCACTAGCTCAAAAAGCACAAGCTAATAATGATATCTCCCAAGCAAAACAATACTTGTTAGAAGCTTTGAGAATGGGACATAGAACCGATATCGTTTGTCAGCTGTGTTCAATATATTTAAAAGAAGATCAGGCTGATCAAGCATATATTTTGCTGAAAGAAGAACCTGATCTTTTTTCTGATTCTGAAGTGTTTAAGCTTTATTTAGCAACACTTGAAAAAATGCATTACTTTATTGAGTTTTTGCAGCTAAAGAATCTATTGAATAAAAATATTGCAGCAAATGTTGAATGCGTAGATCCTGAAAAGCAAATAAAAATAATGCAAAATTTCCAGCAGCTAAAAAACATTACACAGGATGACTATTTGCAATTATTTTGTTTAAGCAAAGAAAATTTTGTTAATTTTGCTAAAAGCTTATTGTTTAATCCTAGCCAAGGCTTCGCATTAAGAATTTCTTTGTGTGAAGACTTAATAAAATTAGGAGTGGATGAGACGATCTCGGTTTATGTCTTGGGAAAACAAGAAAAATTTATTCCTAGTCAAACTGAACTTTTAGAAAAAGATGCAATATATCGCGAAGTTTGCGTAAGTATTGCTGATTATTTGCGTAGAGATCCAAGCAAATTGCCACTAATGATTGGTGAAATGAACGTAGTATTAGGGATGCTTTATCCCAAATTGCATAAATATATTCAAAATCCGGATCAATTTGCTCATGACTTCAGACACTATATTGATTCTAAAAATGGTGGAGTAAATCAAGATCTTTTAGAAAAAATCTACCAATATTTGGCTTATGAGAAATCAAATAACACTTTTTAAATAACTTTCAGTCAAAAAAGGTTTACTTTTTTTCTGGATCTAGTATAATCAGATAAGGATATTTTCAAAGGGGTTCAAAGCTATGCTTTTACCTTTGAAAGTAGTATAATAATCAACAGAGAATTATCCGTTACTTACTCAACGGACTTCTTGCAAATTTACAGGAGGGTCATTTTAATGGCAGAAAAAGAACATTACGAAAGAACTAAGCCGCACGTTAACATTGGTACTATCGGCCACGTTGACCATGGTAAGACCACTTTAACTGCAGCTATCACTACTGTTTTGGCAGAAGATGGTTTAGCACAAGCTGAAGATTACTCACAAATCGATGCAGCTCCAGAAGAAAAGGAACGTGGAATCACTATCAACACTGCCCACGTTGAATACGAAACTAAGAACCGTCACTACGCACACATGGATGCTCCAGGCCACGCAGACTACATCAAGAACATGATTACTGGTGCTGCACAAATGGATGGTGCTATCTTAGTTGTTGCTGCAACTGATGGTCCTATGCCACAAACTCGTGAACACATCTTACTTGCTCGTCAAGTTGGTGTTAAGTACATTGTTGTATTCTTAAACAAGGTTGACTTAGTTGACGATCCAGAATTGATCGACTTGGTTGAAATGGAAGTACGTGACTTGTTAACTGAATACGATTACCCTGGTGACGATGTTCCTGTTATCCGTGGTTCAGCTTTGAAGGCACTTCAAGGTGACCCAGAACAACAAGACGTTATCAGAAAATTAATGGAAACTGTTGACGAATACATTCCAACTCCAGAACGTGATACTGATAAGCCATTCTTAATGCCAGTTGAAGACGTATTTACTATCACTGGTCGTGGTACTGTTGCTTCTGGTCGTATCGACCGTGGTACTGTTAAGGTCGGCGATGAAGTTGAAATCGTTGGTTTAACTGACAAAGTTGAAAAATCAACTGTTACTGGTTTGGAAATGTTCCACAAGACTCTTGATCTTGGTGAAGCCGGCGATAACGTTGGTGTATTGCTTCGTGGTATTGACCGTGACCAAGTTGAACGTGGACAAGTTTTAGCAGCTCCAGGTTCAATCCAAACCCATAAACAATTCAAGGGTCAAGTTTATATCTTGAACAAAGACGAAGGTGGTCGTCACACTCCATTCTTCTCAGATTACCGTCCACAATTCTACTTCCACACTACTGATGTAACTGGTAAGATTGAATTGCCAGAAGGTACTGAAATGGTTATGCCTGGTGATAACGTTGAATTCACTGTTGAATTGATCAAGCCAGTTGCCATTGAAAAGGGTACTAAGTTTACTATCCGTGAAGGTGGTAAGACTGTTGGTGCTGGTCAAGTTACTGAAATTCTTGACTAATAACAGTTAGTTCAAAAAGATGTGTCGTTTGACACATCTTTTTTTTATCTTTTTTTGAAAATTGACCAATGAAATTTGTGTTTTTGCAAGGATTAGGGTAAGATAGTTGAGTGTGCAAGAGCAAACCCAAATTTGACATCGGAGGTATTAATTAATGTCTGCAAAATGGGAAAAGACCGGTAAAACCACTGGTGAATTAACTTTTGAAATTTCACAAGACGAAATTAAAAAGGGCTTAGACGAAGCTTTTAAACGTGTAAAAAAGAATTTGCGTGTACCTGGATTTCGTAAGGGTCACGTTTCTCGTGTAATTTTTGATCAATTTTATGGTGAAGAAGCACTTTATGAAAATGCTTTAAACATTGTTCTTCCAGAAGCTTACTCGGAAGCTGTAAAGGAAGCTAAGATTGAACCAGTTGGTCAACCTCAAATTACTCCAGTTTCTATGGATAAAGACAAGCCTTGGGTAATGAAGGCTACTGTTTCCGTAAAGCCTGAAGTTGAATTAGGTGACTACAAGGGTATTGAAGTTCCTAAGCAAAACAAACGCGTTTTAGTAAAAGACGTTGATGCTGAACTTAAGAAGCGTCAAGAACAAAATGCTGAATTAGTTTTGAAAGATGGTAAAGCTAAGAAGGGCGATACTGTTACTATCGACTACGAAGGTACTGTTGATGGTAAGAAGTTCGATGGCGGTAGTGCTCAAAACTATTCATTAGAATTAGGTTCTAACACATTTATCCCAGGCTTTGAAGATCAACTTGAAGGTCACAAAGCTGGCGATGATGTTGATGTTAAAGTTACTTTCCCTAAGGATTACGGCGCAAAGGATTTAGCTGGTAAAGAAGCTCACTTTGCAACTAAGATTCATGAAGTAAAGTCTAAGGAATTACCTAAGTTAGATGATGAGTTTGCCAAGGACGTTGACGATACTGTTGAATCACTTGATGAATTAAAAGACAAGATTAAGAAAGACCTTAAGAAGCAAAAAGAAGACGCAGCTAAAGATGCTATTCAAGATGCCGCAATTAAGGGTGCTGTTGACAACGCTAAGATCGACGAAATTCCTCAAGCTATGATTGATGAAGACGTTCAAAACCAAATGAACCAATACTTGGGCAACATGCAACGTCAAGGTATTGATCCACAAACTTACTTCAAGTTAACTGGTACTACTGAAGCTCAATTGCGTGAACAATTAGCTAAGGATGCTGCAGAACGTGTTAAGACTAACTTAGTTCTTGAAGCTATCGTTGCTAAAGAAAAGCTTGATGCAACTGAAGATGAAATCAAGCAAGAAATTAAGGACTTGGCACATGATTACAACATGGATGAAAAAGTTGTACGTAACACTTTATCAGATGACATGCTTAAACATGATATTGCTGTAAGAAAAGCAATTGATTTAGTTACTGATAAGGCAAAAGAAGTTGCAAAGAAGGCATCTTCTAAGAAGTCTTCAGGTAAATCAACTGCAAAGAAGTCTACTACTAAGAAATCTTCAACCAAAAAAGCTGACAAAGATTAATCAGCGAAATTAGAGATAGGGAAGGCGACTGTAGAGCGGTCGTCTTTTTTATATATTTTTAGCGAACTAGATTCTTTACCTAGTAACTTAATTCATGCTAAAGTGAAGATATTATGTTGAGAGGGAGGTCATTTTTTGAATAATGATAAAACTCAACCGGAAGAAGTAAAATGTTCTTTTTGCGGTAAATCACAATCTCAAGTAAAGAAGATTGTTGCTGGAAATGGCGTATATATTTGCAATGAATGTATCGACTTATCAAAGAAAATAGTTGATGATGAGATGAAGGCAGATTCTTTAAAGGAAACTAAGGAGTTGCCTAAGCCAATGGAAATCAAAAAGCAACTTGATGAATATGTAATCGGCCAAGATCGTGCCAAAAAGGTTTTGTCAGTTGCTGTTTATAACCACTATAAACGTATCAATCAAATGGATATGGATGATGGTGGCACTGAATTACAAAAGTCTAATATTGCATTAATTGGACCAACTGGTTCAGGAAAAACTTATTTAGCTCAAACGTTGGCAAGAATCTTAAATGTACCATTTGCAATTGCAGATGCGACTACATTAACTGAAGCAGGATATGTCGGTGAAGACGTTGAAAACATTTTGCTTAAGCTTCTTCAAAATGCGGACTATGATTTAGAGCGTGCACAGCGAGGAATTATCTATATTGATGAAATTGATAAAATTTCTAAAAAAGCAGAAAATGTATCAATTACTCGTGATGTTTCTGGTGAAGGTGTTCAGCAATCTTTACTTAAGATTCTTGAAGGAACAATTGCTTCTGTTCCACCTCAAGGCGGTCGTAAGCATCCGCAACAACAAATGATTAGAATGGATACTACTAATATCTTATTTATTGTTGGTGGTGCTTTTGATGGTATTCAAAATATTGTTAAGAATCGTTTAGGTAAGAAGACGATTGGTTTTGGTGCTGAAAATGAGCTAAATCAAGTAAATTCTGATGAATGGCAAAAGTACTTAACAACTGGTGACTTAGTAAAATTTGGTTTAATTCCAGAATTTATTGGTCGTATTCCAATTATTACTACGTTAGATAAATTAAGCGCTCAAGATTTAATTAGAATTTTGACTGAGCCTAAAAATGCACTTACTAAGCAATATAAGAAGCTTTTATCTTTAGATAATGTTGATTTAACTTTCACTGATGGAGCTTTAAAAGCAATTGCTGATTTAGCTATTAGTCGTCACATGGGTGCGCGTGGTTTGCGTTCTATTATTGAAAATTCTTTGATGGATATTATGTATCGCACACCTAGTGAAGACGATATTGAAGGCGTTCAAATTACTAAGGATGTCATCACTAAGCATGCTCAACCAAAAGTTACTTATAAAAGCGATGACAAAAAAGAAGATAAAGAAGTAAGGGCTGCCAAATAATGAAAGTTAATTCAAGTGAATTTGTAATCAGTGCAGTTTCTAATAAACAATATCCTAAAGATGATTTACCAGAGTTTGCTCTAGCAGGTAGATCAAATGTAGGAAAGTCTAGTTTAATTAACACGATCACTAATCGCAGAAAACTGGCTAGAACTTCTCAGCAACCAGGTAAAACTCAAACCCTTAATTTTTACAAAATAAACGACGCTCTGTACTTAGTTGATGTACCTGGGTATGGTTATGCTAAAGTGTCAAAAAAACAGCGTGAGCAGTTTGGAGAGATGATTCAGGACTATTTAGAAACCAGAGCTGATTTAAAGGGACTGATTTTGCTGGTAGACGCTCGTCATGATCCAACTAAAGATGACATCAATATGTTTAATTACATGACTTATCTTGATTTACCAATTTTAGTTGTTGCAACTAAAATGGACAAATTAAAGAAGATGCAAGCCAGTCAGATTAAGCAGAAAATTAGTAAGAATATTGATTTAAATAAAGAAAACGTAACCTTTTTGCCTTTTTCTAGCGTGACTAAATTAAATGTTGACGAATTATGGAATTGGGTAGAAAAGAATATGTAAAACGCCAGGCAGGTAAGACCAAAAGTCTTGCCTGCTTTTTTTCTTAATTGCTGTTGTTTCATTTGGTGGATCTGCTGCAAGTGCTTTTTATCAAATCTTAACTGATATGGGCAATGTAGCTGCGACTGCACCTTATATTTTCTTAATTGGTGCCTTCCCATTTTTCTTAAAAAAAGATTACCCAAGAAAATTCAGAGTTTTCACTAACTATAAGTGGACTTTGGCATTAGTAATCTTTATAGAAATTATTGTATGCACGGGAATTATCTTTACGATTTTAGAGCCAATTCTTGAACATGACTACTCAACTGCCTTTTGGACAGCATTTGGACCAATCTTCTTTGGATTAGTTGCATATATCTTTTATCGGGTATCAAGCAAGAAAAATTTATCGGGTAAGAAAGTAAATGACGACATTATATCTGATTAGGCACAAATAAAGATATTAAAAAATAAAATGTTCTTAATACATTTTTTTGAAGTGGGATTAAGAACATTTTTTGTTTTTTCAATTGAAGCTAAAACTAGTATAATTATAAAAAGAAATCAGGTGAATCAATGACACAAGTTTGGCCGATATTTTTAGGAATATTAATTATTGTAATTTTGACCTTAATTTTTAAAGAAAAAGACCATTTTTTCTTTGTAAAAGCATTAGTACTTTTTGCAGGGATGTTGCTTTTTTCAACGGTAAACTTTTTAATATTTTTCTTCATCAGTTTTCTTTTTATTCGAACTGATCATATTTTAAAATTAGGTAATCTTTTTGTCTTACTGGGGATTTTAGTAATTATTTCAGGTATTTTATTATATATAGGATTACGTCTTTTTAATAAAATATTCCCATTATCAGTTACTACGTTGACTTTAATTGAATATTACATCCAATGGACATTAATTTATGTGACAGTTTATCAAGCTATTTTTTCTAATGTAAAGAAAATAACTAGTGTCGCACATTACATAAGAGTAGGAAATTTTCTTGATCCTAACTTATTCGTGGTAATTATTTTGCCCTCGTTTATCTCAGCTTGGATTGCAGTTGTTTTATTTAAGCGGTATCGCAGGGCAATATAGGTAGGAGCTTTATATGCATTTAAGTAAACTTTTTTCTTGGATCTTAAGAATGATCCTGATTATTTGTATTTTTATTACAATGGGCACGACTTTATCAAGTGCGGTTACTTTGAAGGTTAATGCCCCGAATCTAGTAAAACATGTGATAAATAAAACGGTGCAAGAATCAAATAATAGCAATGTTCAAAATGGCTTAGCTTTAGTGCAAGCTTTAGGGGTTGAAGATGCTTTATTAGAAAAACTGCCAAAAAACATAAAATTGCAAACTAGCATGTATCATTTTTATCAATTTACTGATTCTTATCAAAAAGAAGGTAAATTAACTGCAGAAAATTTAAAATTACCAAATAAGAATGATCAACAAAAAACAGTCAACGATTTGGTTTTAAAATTTGCCAACAGCAAGCTTGATGAAAACAAAAATGAAATCGCCCAAGGAATTTCATATTATAAAATCTTTTTCTATGGAGTTTTAGTTTTATACTTGTTAGCTATTTTGTTTGTTTTATTAAATAAACGAATTGCGTTTATTCCGCTTTTACTGGCTAGTATCGGTAGTTACGCAACCATAGGATACTTGGCTAGTCAATTAAATACTTCACTGCAAACCACGATTTATTCAGGAATACGAATAAGTCTAGATAGTGGATTTTCGATGAGTATCATTTTATCAATTATTATTAGTGTGATTTGGTTTGCAACCGCTGGTTTAGGAAAAGATCATATGTTAAAGAAAGGAAAACACGCTGCTTAATGAAGAAGATACTATTTGTGTTTTAGGTATAATTGCAGTTTTATTATTCTTATAGAAAGTGATGCGTTAGATGGAAAAAATCTCAGAGCAAGAGTAAAAGCAAATAAAAAATGGGATAATAAAAATAAAGATCGTAAGCAATATTTAAATCAAAGATCAGTCGCTAAGAATTTTATTTTGAAAAAAGCTACCAAAGAAGATTTGAAAAGTATTGAACAGTATATTACAGACAGAAAGAATCAATTAGGGCTTTAAAAGGGACAAAAATTTGATAAATAGTGAAATTTATTGAAAGATAGTGAAAGATTTAAAAGTCCCCAAATCCATTGATACCAAAGAAAAGGATTGATATTTAAGAAATGAAGAAGATACTATTCGTATGTCACGGAAATATTTGTAGATCGCCAATGGCGCAATTTATTATGCAAGACATGGTTAACAAAAAAGGACTTGGAGATAAATATTTTATTGATTCCGCTGCTACGACTCGGGATGAGATCAGTGCTAATGGCATGAGCCATCCGATGGATTTGCGGGCGAAAAAGATATTGACTGATCATAATATTCCTTATAAAAATCATTTTGCAAGACAACTTATTCGCGATGACTATGATAAATTTGATTATTTGGTAGGGATGGATGAAGAAAATTTCTTTGATATGAATCGTATCACTCACGGCGATCGTAAGCACAAAGAAAAGAAATTGTTAACCTTTGCAAACTCTATGGCTGATGTCGATGATCCTTGGTATAGTGGTGATTTTGAAACGGCTTATCAAGATATTTATCGTGGATGTAGCGCAATGTTAGATGATTTAGAAAATCTTCGTCTAATAAAAGTTAAAAAATTGCATTAAGAAGTTTGATCACAGTAAGCAAGATTGCTTATTGTGATTTTTTCTTGTGAGTAAAAAGAAGGGCTAGCTGATATAATTAAAATATCTATATGAAGGTGAGAAAAAATGTCTAATAAAAAGCTATTACTTTTATCAACTGGTGGAACGATTGCTTCGGTAGTTTCTGAAGAAGGCTTAGTTCCAAAAGAATCTGGCGAAACTTTAATTAAACGCCTTGAAAAATTACCCTATGATATTGATATAAAGGATATTCTCCAGCTTGATTCATCTAACATTCAGCCAGAAGAATGGCGTACAATTGCTGAAAATATTTATGATGCACGCAATGACTATGACGGAATTGTCTTGTCTCATGGAACAGACACCATGGCTTATACAGCTTCAATGTTGACTTTTATGCTGCAAAAAATAAATATTCCTGTTGTATTAACAGGAAGTCAGGTGCCAATTAACGTTGTTTTAAGTGATGCACCTGACAATTTACGTTTAGCTTTTGCAGCTTCAGCAACTTGTAAACCTGGTATTTATTTAGCTTTTGATAGAAAAGTAATGCTTGGCTGTCGAAGTGTTAAGGTACGTACAATCAACTTTAATGCCTTTGAAAGCGTGAATTATCCGGTGGTTGCCCAAGTTACGTCAGATGGTCTTGTATTCAATGAAGAAGCCAAGATACCATCCCATGACGGAAAAACCGTTTTAAATACTGAAATTGATCCCCATGTGGCAGTCATTAAGCTATTTCCGGGCTTTGATCCTAACTTGCTTTACGCAATGGTGAATAATGGCTGTCAAGGAATCGTCATTGAAGGATATGGCTTAGGAGGAATGAACTTCATTCGTCGAAATATTGTGGCTGTTATCGGCGATTTAATTAAAAAAGGTATTCCTGTGATTGCTACAAGTCAGTGTTTGTACGAAAGAAGTGATTTGACGCGCTATGAAGTTGGGCGCTTGGCCCTTTTAGAAGGAGCAATTTCTGCTTGCGATATGACGACTGAAAGTGCTGTTACAAAATTAATGTGGGCACTGGGGCAAAGTATGGATGTTAAAGAAATTGCCCAATTTTTTGAAACGAATATTGCGGGTGAAGTTACCTTATAATTCAATTAGTTTTAAATATCGTATAGCAATATTTCGCTTTTGTGCTAATTCCCTTTATTGAAAAAGATTACACCCGATAATTTAAAGAAGCATTGACCTTATATATAAAACCGTATATTATAAATGTATAGGTATGAATATCCTCAATAAAAGGTGAATGCTTATGGGAAAACGTGAAGAAAATGCAAAGGCTACTAGAAAGGCAATTATGCATGCGACGATTGAATTAATTGCTGAAAAAGGTTATGAAAATGTAGTCGTTGAAGATATTACAAAAAGAGCTGGAATAGCTAAAGGCACTTTTTATAATTATTACAGGCAAAAAGATGATGTAATCACGGAATTTTCCAATAGCTATTTCTCTAAGATAGAAGATCAAGCTTTAAACGTCGAAAGTTTTGATTCTCCTATTGAAGAATTAAGTTATTATTTAGAAAGTTCTATGCAGGTGGTTTTTGAATCTGGAATTTCTAGAACTCGAAAATGGATTAATTATATTAGTTTGCCTAGCTCAATCCCGAAAAAGTTTACTTTAGATCTAGTTACAGTAACTAAGATTTTGCGGATTTTTGTTGAAAAAGGGTACTTAAAAGAGGATACCCCAGTAGAAAAAATTGCCGATCAAATTTTGACATATTATTATGGTGCTATCTTTACTTGGGCAATTAACGAGAAAGAAGATCCACTTAAAAAAATCAAAAGATTTGATCAAAAAGTATTACCGCATATTTTAGCTCAATATCTTATTAAGCAATAGACAGATGCAGATCTGCCTATTTTTTGTTGCTGAAGGCATATTATTATAATCTAGCTGGCCAATGGCTTAGAATAAGGATAAAAGAACACATGGGTAGTGGGCTTTTGGAAAGGAAATTAATATGCTCAATGTACTAATTCTCGGAACCAATAGCCAAATTGGAAATGCAGTAAGAAATTATTTATTAGACAATACTGATGACCATGTCACCTTGCTAGGCAATGGCTTATCTAAAAAAGAATACGATTCTCAAAGACAGACAATTATTGCTGGCAGTATCGATGACAAGCGCCAAATAGATTTTGCGATGAGAGATCAAGATGTGGTAGTTGTCTGTTTATGTAAAGATGTAGATGTTAAGATCGAAAAAATTATTGCCGCTATGAAAAAGTCTGACTTGTCGCGGATTATTTTTGTTGGCTTCATGGGTCCTTATGAGCAAAAGCCTTCTGTTCAAGAAGCTGCTCGCAATGCTACTTATAAAACGCTTCAGCCATTTGCTAATGCTCATAAAGAGTTAAAAGATTCAGATTTGGATTATACTATTATTAGGTCTAATTGGGTTACGCAAGGTCCAATTAATTATGAAGTTAATATTGGCGGGATGCCTTTTATTGAACAAGATGTCTCGTTAGATCAAATTGCCAGCTTAATTAATCAGCTAGTTGAAAGACGACATTTATATGAGCGTCAAACGATTGGAATTAATACCCCCTTATGAAATTAAAGATTATATCTGAAAAAAGTTATAATTTAAAAGCAGACTATTTACAGTTAAGTGCTATTTGCGATATAATCTGCATTGGGAAGTGGATTTATATATCACTTAAGGGAGGCAATTCTTTCGGATTGCCTCTTTTGCTTGTTATAGAGGAATTATGAAATATAGATCTAACGATAATAATCGTCCATTAACTCGTAAAGAAAAAATTCTATTAGAAAAAATTTCGAGTATATTTTGGATTTTAATATGTCTAATTTTAGTTCATTTTCTACAAGAAAATTCTAATAATCTTGTGTTATTTATCTTAAGTTTTGTAACTGCAATTTTGGGTGGTTGGCATTATGATCGCTATCAAAAACTGAAAAAATAAGTAAAAAGTGTCTTAAAAAATTCAGAAATAGAAAAAATCCTACTAAATCTTGGTATTAGTAAACCTTGATTTAATAGGATTTTTCTTTTGAGCAAAAGCATAAAATTAACTAAAAATAGACTTTTTTCCCAAACACTTATTTTTTGCTCAAGTTAAATTTTTCTCTTTTTAGTAAATAAGGTTAAACCAATTCCTGCTATTAATAATCCCGCTAAAGCAGCAAGATTAGAAGTGTCTTTTTCATTAGAAGTTTGTGGTAATTTCTTTTTATCTTTATGTATCAAGATAAAATCCTGAGAAACTTTGCTTTCTACGTGCTTATCTTTTGTCAGCGCATTAGCTGCAGTATGATCGTCTGCTTCAGAGTCAATGGTAGAGTCGGGGTTTTGATTAGGTGCAGTAGAATCTGAAAAGCGTGGGGGTTCTTCATTAGAATGAGGAATTATGGTTTCCGGTTCTTCAGGCAATGGTTCTGGATTATGATTTGGTTGACTGTCTGGAAGTTGTGGAGTTGGGATAATATCTGTAGGTTTGTTGTTAGGATCAATTGGTTTTTGATCTGGGGTATCAGGCTTATTTTTAGTATAGTAAACAGTAAATTCTAAGTTCTTTTCACTTGGTAAAACATCTTGAGTTGCAATTTCTGCTTTATCAAAGCTATAACCATCTTTTCGTGGAGATTTCACTGCTTCAAAGTTGCCAGTTTTAGGAACCCATTTATTTTCAGTAAATTTGTTTGTAACTAAGTCGGTATCTTTTTCTTGGGTAAAGACAATTGATTTGGTGTAGTCATTGAAGACATGGTTGGTAGTTACTTTACCTTCTGCATCTTTGTAGTAGTAATGGATGGTTTCAGTGACAGTTTGGATGACTTTTTCTTTAGTGTGGTCATGTTTAAAGTGAACCTCATAAACTTGGTTGTCAGGCTGGTTATCGCTATCAAAGATTAAAGTTTCTCCATTAGTTAAGTCAGACACTAAGAGATAATGTTTAACCTTAAAATCTTTAATTTTAGCTTGAGTTGAATACTTGCTACTGGTGTTAGGAACGCCTTCAATTAACCTGTCTGAATCAAGAATTTTATTTTCATCGTCATCAATATATTTGACGAGAATATTTTCTCTAACTTGCGAACCGGTTCCAGAAGCGGTGTTAAAGCCTAAGAATGTTTGCGTCTTTAAATTTCTATCGCCACTACCGTTAATGTTATGACCGCTTTGTGGAGTGTAAGAAATCGATGGGCCATTATTTGGAAGCGACCAGGTTGGTAAGTTCTTTTTAACATCTAATAAGGTATCTAATTGAATGAAGTAGGCGCCTTGCTTTGAGTAATCTTTGTCATTTACTGTAAAAGGTCCCGTTTGATTAATAGAAATTTGAGATTGGTCTTGACTGATATTATCTTGCAAAAACTTTTCAAAGTTAGGATCTTCATTTTCACATGCAGTTAATTTGTCGTAAGTTTTTTTATCGGTTGCCTTGCGTTCAATTTGGTGGGTTATAGGGTTAATGTTACCAATGAATGAAGGATCGGTAATCTTAAATACTTTGATCGTGTGAGGTAAGATTTTTTGTCCATCGTTAAATTGTAATTTGGCAATTACATTATTTAATGGATCAACGATAGGATCTTCAAGGCCTCGACCATAGTTCCAGTTAATAATATATTGCATTAAACGAGCATCTTGTTGGTCTTTTTCTGGAATATCAGCTTTAGCAGATTCTTCTGGGCCAGTGTATGTAACATTATTTTCTTTAAAGCCGTTTGAATCATGTGGGGTAAAGACAACTTTTCCTTGCCAAGGATAGCCACTGATCATTTCTTGACGATCAACAATGTTTGCATATGGATATAAGCCAATTGCAATATTTTGATTAACGGGTGCTTGCTTAGGGAAGGCCACAGTAACTTTAGGGTTTATATATACAATTTGATTATTAGCTGCATGATGATCGTGATTGTATTTAACCACAGCATCATTATTACCAGTGAAGTTAAGCGTTACGTTACCTTCTTGAAGATTAAAAGGATTTTGTCCTTGGTAAGTAAAAGTATAAGTGTCATCGTTTTTACTTGGCTTAAAGTCTGACAGAGGAGCATTAAAAGTGGGTAAATTTGATGAAAATTTCAAAAGATTATCTGGATTTTCAACGGAAATTGAAAATGAATCTCCATTGTTGAATAAGTAAGAATCCTGATCGCCACTAAATTTCACTTGAATAGCACCAGTATCATTATTGGCCATTAGATATTTATTGTTGGTTCCAGATGGAGTATCAATTTCAACTTTGAAGGGACTATTTTTTTGAGTGTTAGTACTAGTTTGCTGATTAGTTTTAGAAGATTGAGTATCTTTTGCTTCTGCATTATTTTGTTTGTTTGACGTTATTGCAGCAGAAGTAGCTTGGGTTGAGTTGGTCTCAGTTTCTTTTTTACTTGTAACTATATCTGAGTTATTTTCATTATTTTCAGCTTGAACTGGGGAAGAAAAAGCAAGAAAAGTAGCTCCCAAAACAACAGTTGTCAAGCCAACAGATAATTTTCTTAATCCGAATCTTTGAATGCTATTTATTTGTGAAATAAAATTAGTATTTTTCTTTTTATTCATTTTACTTATCCTCGAAGTTTTTTATTTGTTAAATAACAAATATATCTTCGCACTATTAAATAACAATAGCAACAAGATTATAAGAAAAAGTTAATTTTGAAATAAAAACATTGATTTATTTCGTGGTTGATAAGAAGAAATAAATAACAACATAGGTATAGAAGAACTAATAAAAAAAGCATGGTTGTTACCATGTTTTTTGAAAACTATATTTTGAGTTTTTTCTTTCTATTGGTCTAAAAACTTAACAGCGGTGCCATAGGCAACAACTGATTGCATATCGCCAGCAATTGATGCTGAGTCAAAACGCATCATGACAACTGCATCTGCACCTTTTTCAAGTGCTGCTTGGCGCATTCTTTCAATTGATTCATCACGAGAATCGTGGAGCATTTTAGTATAGGTTTTAATTTCTCCACCAACGATATTTTTTAAGTTAGCCCCAAGATTAGAAAATACATTTCGTGATTGTGTGGTAATGCCAAATACTTCGCCTAAAACTTCGTATTTTTTACCAGGGATGTTTTCAGTAGTAGTTACTAAAATTTCTGCCATAATTCATTCTCCTTAAGATTTTTTCGCTATTATAAAGGAAAAGAGTCATATTTGCAACTTACCGATGCTCTTTTGGCATTTTTCTCAATCTGAATAATTCCATGATTAGTTTGAAAAATCCATAAACAATTAAGAATATACCAAGAAAAATTAGTGATTCTTTAGAAAAAGTTCTTGGTCTAACAATTACAGTGACACCAACTGCAAAAGCAAGTAATCCCTCGATTACGTCTAAAACAATGCGTAAGATTCCTGTGATTTTACGCAAAATTACTGCACGCAATTTTACGTAAGCAAACCCAATCAAGAATGCGCCCAAGGCATAGTGAGCTAAAAATGTTAACCAGCTATTATTAGATAAAATACCCACAGAAAGAGCGAAAGTTATTAGATAAGAAATAATAAAAAATCTTTTGGATCTTGGCTTTAATTTAGAATTAGCTGCAGTAATAATATGGTCAGCACTCCAAAATAAAGTAAAGACGGCCGCTAATGCACCGAAGGCACGATAAGTATAATTGGGTATTTTTAAGTCAATCAGTCCTAAAATGATCATCGCCCAGCCAATTAAAGATGCACGAGTCATAAATAATCGCTCTAAATGCAAACTCTTAAATCTTTGTAAAATAGCGCGCCATAGACTTCCCAAAACAAATCGGGTTCTTCTAGATGAATCAGTAAGTGAAAGTAAAATGGCACCAAATCCGCCAAAGCCATTTTTGTTTAATTCGGTTATTTTTGTTGCTCCGCTTGCTGCAAAAGAGTCAAATAAATCATTAGTCAAAGCTTCTCTTTCAGCAGGGGATGCCTCTTCGATCCATTGATTGATCATTTGATTATAGATGCGCGATTCAGGATTACGGTGCTTACGCGTTACAAACTGTGATCCTTCAATTTCCCAACTCATTGGGTCATGCTGGGCTAATTTTGGCCGATCGCTAACTACAATAGTTGCTTTTAATCCTTCTTCTGGTTCAAACAAGCGACCAATAATACTAAATTCTGGCACAAAGCGATGAATTTTAGGTTGAATTTCATCAACGCGCTTGCTTAGACCCGGACTATCAAAAGTATAAACTGCGCTGATGCGTTCACGTTGCTTTTGAGACAAAGAAAATAGGGCATATTCAGCTAAATTACCACCCTTGGAGTGACCACCTAAAACAAAGACTTCATTATTATCTTTAAGCATTTCTTTGAGATAAGTAGCTGCCGCCTCTTGGGCAGGGGTTGTTTTAAAAGAAATTTCAAAATCCTCTTTCCAGCCCACTAAGCTGTCGTCAGTTCCTCTGAAAGCTAAGAAATTCGTTCCATCATCTAAAGTAACACGCATTGCGCAAAACTGAGTTTTATCAGTTAAAATAAAAACAAAGTTAGATAATTTAGCATTTGCAAAACGTACTGAACCTGCCATGAGCTTAAGCAGACTTTGGTAACGAATGCCGTTTTTATCATGGGGTGAATCGCTAGAAAAGTATTCCTCAGCAGCCTTTTTTACGGTAATTGTCTTATTGGAAGAAGGAACGATACCTTTAAAATCAATATAAACAAAACAAGATAAAACTAACGCATCAACAGCGCTAAAAGGGCGTGCATTAAGATCAATATCACCACGCCAAGTGATATATGAAAGTACATTATTGTTTTCCATTTTAACGTTCCTTAATTTCTATACATTGACTATCTTAATTTTAACGCTCTTGTATGAATAAAATATAAAGATTCGATGTTAAATTTAAAAACTTGAATAATTTATTAAATAATATGTTAGGCAGGCTTATTAATTGAAAGAGCAATTACTATGAGCGTAAAATGAAATTGTGAAGATCAGATACTGCAGAAAATAGATAGGAAATCGAAATGTTACATTTTTTTAAGAAGAAGACCCCCCAAGCTGTATTTACAGTGACTGCTCCGATAAATGGTGTTTTAATGAGTTTGTCCGATGTCAGTGATCCAGTGTTTGCGCAAAAATTGATTGGAGATGGCTTTGCAATAGTACCTGATAAAGAATCAAATACAATTTATTCGCCAGTTTCAGGCCAGGTAGCAAGTCTTCCTGAAACACGACAAGCAGTATTGCTTGATACATCTGATGACATGCAGGTATTAGTGCACGTCGGCGTGGATACAATTGATTTATTAGGCAATGGATTTTATGCTTATACTGACCGAGGTAAAAAGGTAAAACAAGGACAAAAACTATTATGTTTTAGTCGAGAATTAATGAATCAAAAAGGTCTTGATTCAACAGTTATGGTTATTTTTTCAAAGGGAGAAAATCCAGATTTATTAGTAGATTATGGTTCGCCAGTTGTCGAAGGCGATGTTTTAATGCGCGAAGTAATTAACCAGTATTAAAAAACCAGTATTCTTTGGCCTTTTTGAACATGTATAATTAACATACAATCACAAGAATTGAGGCTAAATAAATGTTAATTGAGATTAAGAGTAAAAAAATAGGCAATTCAATTTCTTTAACCTTGCCCAAAAGTTTGAAAATAGATGTTGATCAGGTTTTTGTGGTCACTAAAATGCATAATGGTGCGCTAATTTTGACGCCTAAAATTGAAAATCCTTATGGTGCAGATAAGCAAGTTGATATGAGAGATCCAGAAGGTGATTATTTTGAAGAGCAATCAATTCAAGATTGGCAAGATTGAAAGTGAGAGAGAGCATTTTCGTCAAGGCGATTTTGTTTGGTTGAACTTTTCACCATCTGAAGGACTTGAAATGAGAGGTAAGCATCCGGCAGTTATCGTGTCAACTGATGCATACAATCAAGCTGGTAACTATATTATTGTTTGTCCAATTACTTCGCATGGCAGCAATGCGCCAATTTATTTTAAACTGATTGATTATCGCACCGTTCATGGTCGAGTGAACTGTTCGCAAATTCATAGTTTTGATCAAAAAAGAGTTATTGCGAAGACTGGCGAGCGTATGGAAGCGTCCGATTTTTCTTATGTTCACCAATTGCTCAACCTAGCTTTGATGATGGATTACTAAAATAGCTTTAGAACTGAACTAAAGCTATTTTAATTTTGCCTATTTTTGTTGAAAAGCTAAATTTGGTTTAAAATTACTATATGAATTATCAAGAACTAATAAATAAATTTGAAGCAAAGCAAAATCCTGAAAATTCCCAGCATATGAAGGCTTATATGCGTGATAAGTTTGATTTTTACGGTTATCAATCAGCTAGTAGAAAGCAAGTCTATCATCAAGTCTTACTCGCTGAGAAAAAGCAAAAAACGATTGATTGGAATTTACTTAATCAAGCTTGGAAAGATCCACACCGCGAATTGCAGTATTTTGTTTGTGATTATCTAATTGCGATGCAAAAATTTCTACAATATGAAGATATGCCTCAAATTAAACATTACGCGGTTACAAAATCCTGGTGGGACACTATCGATAGTTTAATTAAGCCAATTGGAAAATTAGGGTTGCGGGATAAACGCATAAATGATCTGATGCTCAATTGGTCGCAAAATGACAATATTTGGTTAAGACGGATTGCTATCGAGCATCAACTGCTTAGAAAAAAGCAGACTAATACTGAATTGCTAGCACAAATTATTGAAAATAATATTCCTAGTCAAGAGTTTTTTATAAATAAAGCTATTGGCTGGGCTTTACGCGATTATTCAAAGACAGATCCCAAATGGGTAAGAAACTTTCTTGAAAATCATTTAGATCTTAAGCCACTTTCAGTCAAAGAAGCTAGTAAGTATTTAGATAGAAAAGGCTAGACGCTTTTTTATAAAATGGTAGGATTAAATTATAGAAAAAAGGGGATAGAAATGAAGAAAAGTATTAAATTCACAGTCGCTTTGCTTAGTTTATTTGCTTTAGCGGGATGTTCAAACGTCCACACTTCAAAAGATGGTAATAATTTAGAAATTGGTCAAAAATCAAAAAAGAGATCAACTAAAAAGACTAAGACTAGCAAGCCAACTGCTAGGAAAAAACAAACTAATTCAAGTCAAAGTTTAACTGATAAACAGCAAGCAAGTTTAGATAAAACGATGGCTGATTATGGCAAAAAGAGAAAGATTAGCTATGTTCGCTATGATGGCAAGCATCTTTTGAAAAATAGTGCCGGTCGAATTTATCCAGATACATTTAAAAAAGATACCTTTATTTTAAATAACAAAAAAATTTCTATTGGTTGGGCTCCGCAAGGTGGGGATCAATTTGCTTATAAAGTTTTAGCAATTTACAACCATGATTTTGATCAAAAGGGCAAGCATGAAACTTACATTTTCTGTATTCATGATAAAAAGCCAATTGTGTTAGTTGATACTGCAAAGGAGGGCAATAAGATTGTTTTGACTCAAAGTCAAGATAGAGAATTAAACCAACATTTTGACGGTATCATGAACGGTACACAATATTAATAAAATAACAAAAGCATCCAAAATAGCTATATAACGCTGTTTTGGGTGCTTTTTTCACTTGCATTTAACTTTAAATTAATGGTATAAAAAGTATATACAAAGTAGAGTAAGGTTGATTAGGATGACACAATATAGTATTGGCGAGCTTTCTCAAAATCCTCGAGCGGTGCAAGTGAAGAATGTTAAAAAAGCTATTATTCAAATTCAGTATCAAGATGACTTTTTAGATTATAAACTAGAAAATATTGATTCAGCATTTGTAACAGCTGCTTTAAGGCTATTATCTGCGGCAGTGATTACTCATGATGTACAAATTGCTTCATTGTTAAAATTAAAACTAAACGTAATTGGCTATCAAGATGATCAATTAATTCAAGAAATTGATCAATTTCAAAAAACTACAATTCAAAAGGCTATTTCTGAACTTGAAGACGCTGATTTTTATTTAGCTTTTAAATTAGCTCCAATCATTGTTGCTTTTGAGCACGGAGACAAGAAATTAGAAACTTTGCCTTTGCCCAATAAGCAGACAATCGTGCATGTACAGGCCATGCTAGAAAGGACGCAAGATTTTTTAACAAAAATAGGTGAAATCAAAGAAACTAACGTTTTAACTTACAGTAAAAATCAAGCAATTTGTGGTGTAATGGATTGGATCACACCTCAGGCAATTATTGAATTGAATGCAAGTGCTAAAAAGAATGTTTCGCTTAAAAACGTTCGTCGCGTTCTTTTATATTATTATCTAGTTTCAAGTCAAAGAAAAATCGATATTAATTATTTGGCTGTATATAATCCGCGCTATGATGTAATTAATAAAGGAAAAGTAGAAAATATTTCGAGTGACGTACTCACTCGCATTGCAAGTAAAGTCAATTCTATAGATAGATTTGCTAATATGAGTTTAATGGATCGCCTTAAATAAAACTGATGCAACTAAAGCATCAGTTTTTTTATTTATCCAAGTATATATATGAAATTTCGATAATCGAAACCGTTTTCTTTGCTTTATAATCAGCATCCCTGTAATCTTAAGGTGCAATGAGTATATTAAGCGAGAGGTGGCAGAGATGAGAATAGAGATTTGGTCAGATTTTGCTTCGCCTGAATGTTATGTAGGACAGGTAAGATTGCAGCATGTTATTCAGCGCTTAGGAATGCAACGCGATGTTGATTATCGACAAGATGCTTATTTAATAGATCCGCAGGCTCCTGTAAGATCTGTAGAAACAAATGCTGAAAAGTTAGCCTATGATAAAGGCATTTCATTAAAACAAGCCCATGAACGATATGAGCACTGGAAGCGGCTTGGCGCAACAGAAGGGTTAAATATTAGATATGGTTTTGCATATAACACAAATACGATGGATGCCCACCGTTTAGTATTGTGGGTCCAAGATGAATATGACGACCCTACTTTGACGCAAAGATTAATTGATTTATTGTTTAAGGCTAATCTAACTAATAATTTTATTCTAGCTGATCGTGAAGTTTTAGAAGAGATAGGACAAGCAGCAGGTCTTAATGGAAAAGAAATAATTAGAATGCTTTCTTCTAATGCTTATAAAAAAGCAGTAATTGCTCAAACTGCTCATTTTAATGATCTAGGCGAAAGCAGCTTGCCGTTTTTTATTATCGGCAAGAAAAGTTTTGCTGGAATTCAGCCTCGTCAAGTATTTGCGGATGCATTAAATAAAGATGCAGATGAGTTTGTAAATGCTAGATTATAAAAACTAATATATAAAGTCATTATTTTATATAAATTGCAACACTTGAGTTACACTAAAAGTGTAAAGTGTTATTTAAAAAGATAAGAGGTAGATACTTATGAGTAAAAGAGTTTGGAAAACAATTGGTATTATTTCAGCTGTAGCAGGAGTTGCTGCAGGTGCAACTGCAATTGTCAAGCACAAGATTGATCAAAACAAGGATGAAAACGAAAATGCTGATGACTTTGTAGAAGTTAGCGACGGTGTAGGTACTGAAGATACGCAAGCTGCTTCTGACGATTCAAGTCAAGACAGTGATGACAGCCAAGACAATTCAGAAGATGAAAATAATTAATTAGTTCCCTCTGGCTTAAAAGCTAGGGGGATTTTTGTGCAATAAATAACATCTTAGCTTATGTTATAAGTCATAATTTCTTCTATAATAAAGTTGATTAGACATTTTAAAATAAAGAAAGATATTAATAATGAAAAAGAGTCTTATAGCAGCGCAAGTAATTACGAGTGCATTGCTGTTAGGAATTAGTCAGCAAGTTAAAGCTGATACTGTTAATCAAAGTGACGAAAATGAAACTGTTTCTCGAAAACAAGAGAATGAATCAGCGATCGTTTCATTTTCTAATTTTGGTCAGGCAGCTGCCAATCAAGTGTTACGTACGCAAAATAATCCTCAAATTACCTATCAAAATCAAAGTCGCCAGGTGACGGAGACGATTTATTTTCAAAATACTGCTGGTCAAGAAATCGCACCTCCACAAAAGCAAGTAGTAATACTGCATCGTGTAAATACCTTGCAAAATGGCACAGTAATTAATTATGGAGCTTGGTCGAAAGCGGATTTTGCTCAAGTTAAAGCACCTGAAATTCCTGGCTATACACCAACGCAACCTTATTTAGATGCTTTGCCTGCTAACCAAAGTTTTTATTTTATCTGGCAATATCGTAAAAACAATAATGCGCAAAACCATACTACTAGTTTTCAACCCGCACCAGTTCATCCAACTAGCGTTGAAACTAATCCTTTAAATAATTCAAATGTTGACCAAACTAATATCCATCATCCAGCTACTAACTTAAGAAATGCTGCTCGATTAAGAAATAGTACGCAATATAACATCAATGCATTAAAGGATAATTTTAATAAGCTAGATAACTTTCAAAATAAGCAAGTCATCAATCAAACCAAGTCAAATTTAAATTCGTATATCTCAAAAAAGAGAATTGCTAAACAATTGCCTCAAACAAGCGTTAAAAATTCTAATGCGCTTAGTTTGATTGGACTTGTCGGAACAATGGCTTTTATTGGTTTATGCGGAGTGCATAAGCCAAAAAATGCTTAATTAGGAGTTTCAAGGGTTCTTTTTATGTATACACACCTAAATGGTTTACAATTAAAGTGATTAGTAAAAATGTAATTTTTGAGGTGATAGAAATGGCAAAAAAGTTTTTAACAATATCTTTAATTAGTGCAGGGCTGAGTGCAGTTGCTGCAGGTGTTTATTTATTTTTAAAGAAGAGGAAAGAAAATAGTGCTGATGAAAATTATTCCATCGATAATGGGCAAGAATTAGACTTAAGTTCTGATCCATTCTTTAATAAAGATTTGCCGCATATCAAGCATCAAACAATTCCTGGTCAAGCAGAAATGGAAGTTAAGAATTATACTTATTCTTCAACTACTCCTGCTGATCGGATGCCAAGTAAAACGAGTCATGCGGATTAATTAGAAGCTCGATTTAATCGGGCTTTTTTCGTAGGAGGAGTTAAAAATGAAAAAACTTATCTTGCTTCTGCCTTTAAGTATTAGCTTGTTTGGTCTGACTGCTTGCCAAAATCAAAGCAATAATAGCAATAGTAGTCGAATTTTTTCAGGCGGCGTAAAACACGATAAAAAGCTTCTTAAAATTGCCCAGCAAAAAGATCTAGATCAGGCAGTAAAGACTTATGGCAAAAAGAATAATTTAAAATTCAAAAAATATGATGGAAAAAATGATCTCAAAGTAAAGCAAGATCGGCTTTATCCAGCTGCTTTTAAAAATGATGAATTTTACTTAAATAATAAAAAAATCTCAATTGGCTGGGATCCTTATGGCAAATATGCATATGATTATGAAGTGCTTGCAATTTACAATGCTAATTTAGCTAAAGATGATCACCAGACTTTTCTATTTTGTCGCCACGATAAAAAACCAATTGTTTTAATTGAACAAGACAATACACGCTCACATAAAATTGAACTAAAGCAAAGTCCAGATAGTGGTTTAAACAGTGCTTTTGTTGGGATTATGAATGGGTTTAATAAATAGAAAAAAAGAAAGATCAAATTTTTGTTAATCTAGGTTTTTCATTCTACAATAGAATTTGAATGTTACTTAAGAAAAAGAATGGAGGTTTAGTTATGGCATTACCAAAATTTGATCAAGAAAAAGAAGATATTATTAAAGAAGTTAGAGAAATGATTCACCGCGACCGCGATAATGGCTATATTTTAGAAAGCCTACAATCGCAATATGGCGAAGATTTTTCTGATGCGGACTTAAAGAAGTTTATTCAAGAAGCCAGCAACTAGTTATTGTAAAAACTGAATATTTCTTAAGAAGATAGAAAAGTTTCTGTCTTCTTTTTTATCCGTATTTTTAAAATGTAGTAAAAAACACAAAATTATGATGACAAATTTACTATTGTCATGTATTCTTGTTATCTGGGTCTTTTCACATTTGTTAAACTAGAAGTACGGATGAAATGTTTTTTACACTTGAATATGAAAATAATATATAATTTTTAGAATTTATAATATACACATATCTATTATTATGCGAGCCGAGCGTTATAATAAATGTAGAATAACAGATGTCATCTAGTAAAAGTTGGAAAGAATATTATGTCTGATAAAAAAATTGTTGCTTTGCAGTCAGCATTATATAGTGCTGCAGATGCTCTCAGAGCAAAGATGGATGCGAATGATTACAAAGATTACTTATTAGGAATCATTTTTTATAAATATTTGTCTGATCAAGAATTATATTTGATTGCAGACCTAAAGGAAAAACCAAATATTAGCTTGAAACAAGCGCAAGAACTATTTGAAAGTGAACCTAATTTGTATAAACAGGTGAAATCTAAGCTCGGCTATAGTATCGTTTCTGAAGATACTTTTACCAATATGATTAATAAAATAGCTCAGGAAAACTTTAAGATTTCTGATTTAGAGATGGCTATTCACAAGATTTCCAATGATAATCAGCAACTTGCTGGGCTTTTTCAAGATGTTCGATTAGATTCGCCTCGTTTAGGACCGACTGCAATTAAAAGAGCAGCCACAATTGCTCAAGTTTTACAAACTTTGGCACCTTTAGAAATCGTCAAGACAAAAGGCGATACTCTTGGGGATGCATATGAGTATTTAATTGGTCAATTTGCTTCAGAAGTTGGTAAAAAGTCAGGAGAATTTTATACTCCGCAAAAAATTTCAGAACTTTTGACAAAGCTTGCTTTGATTGACCAAGATCCAGATAAAAAGTTATCTGTATATGATCCAGCTATGGGATCAGGGTCTTTGCTGTTGAATTTTAAGAAGTATTTTGCAGCGCCCGAAAAAGTGGCTTATTACGGTCAAGAAATTAATATTTCTACTTTTAACTTGGCGAAGATGAACATGATTTTGCACGGCGTGTCTTATGAACAACAACACTTACATAATGGCGATACGCTAGAAAAGGATTGGCCACCGCAAAATTTTAATGCCGTAGTTATGAATCCACCATATTCTTTAAAATGGAGCGCAGACAACGAATATCTAAAGGATCCGCGCTTTAAGCAATTTGGAGTTTTAGCACCAAAGTCAAAGGCTGACTATGCCTTTTTGCTTCATGGATTTTACCATTTGAAAGATAACGGAACCTTAGCAATTGTGCTTCCGACTGGCGTTTTGTTTAGACAAGCTGCTGAAGGAAAAATTCGTAAGCAATTGCTTGAAATGGGAGCAATTGATGCGGTAATTGAGCTTCCAGTTAATTTGTTTTATAATACGACGATTCCGACTGTTGTCTTGGTGTTAAAAAAGAAAAAGCAAAATCGTGATGTGATGTTTATAGATGCATCTCGCGAATTTCAAAAAGAGAAAAAGCAAAATTATTTGCGTGAAAAAGACATTCAACATATTTTAACTACATATCGCAAGCACGAAAATATCGATGGCTACGCTCATTTAGCTAGTTTTGATGAAATTAAAGATAATGGTTTTAATTTGAATTTACATCGCTATGTCGATACTTTTGAAACCCAAGAAGACATTAATTTGAGCGATTTAGCAGGCGAGTTAAAGGAAGTTGATCAACAAATAAATGCTAAACAAACTGAATTAGTAGGTTTGCTGAAGAAATATCACTCAAAAGATGCTAAAACCATGAAAGGCTTAAATGATATTATTGAAGAATTAGAAAGAGAATTAAAGTGATAATGACATCCACTTACCCCGAGCCTAACTTGCGTATAAGCGAATTTTCTGATGGCTGGAAACTTCGAAAAATTGGTCAGATCACTGAGCGGATAAAATCCTATAACATTTCCCACAAATTAGAAGTTAAGCAAGATACAGGCGTTAAGTCGTTGCATTATGGTGAAATCCATCGCGGTTATCTTAATCGCATTAAGAATTTTGATAGTCTGCCTAACGTTGTAGATGACGATTATGCTTGCTTAAAAAAAGGCGATGTAATTGTTGCTGATGCTTCAGAAGATTTACCAGGATTAGGTGAATCTTGTTTTATTGCTCAAGAACCTCAAAATGAAAAGGTTGTTGCAGGGCTGCATACTTTAGTTTTACGACCTTCAGAAAATTTGGATCCGGATTTTTTGTTTGCTTATTTGAAAACAATTCAATTTAAAAGATATATATATCAAGTCGCAACTGGCTTAAAAGTTTATTCGTTAGCCCCCACAGCTTTAACAAATTTTAAATTGCGTGTGCCAAGTTTAGCAGAACAAAAAGCAGTCACTAAGCCCTTAACTTTGATTCAAGATGAAATTGAACTGAATTATAGTAGAAAAGCGGCTTATGAAAAATTAAGATCAGATTTTATTAGTAACGCAATTATCAATAATCGTACGATTGCCAAAAAGAAACTAAAAAATTATATTCACTATAAGAAAAAGACGATTTTTCCGAATAAAATTAAAGATAGGCAATACTATGAATTTTCGATGCCAGCTTTTGATGAAGATGGCAAACCAGCTCTGAAATCCGG
Source organism: Lactobacillus hominis DSM 23910 = CRBIP 24.179 (assembly GCF_000296835.1). GTDB lineage: Bacteria > Bacillota > Bacilli > Lactobacillales > Lactobacillaceae > Lactobacillus > Lactobacillus hominis. The sequence goes on from NZ_CAKE01000001.1 coordinate 93,154, forward strand.
TAAAAAGATGCGCAGTACGCGTTTTATCTTAGACGAGCCATGTATTTTGTTTAATAAGCTGAATGTTTATAAAAAGAGAATTTGGAATTTACACCATATTCCGGAAAATTCCGTCTCGTCAGCTGAATTTTTGCCAATTATTTGTGAAAATATCAATCAAGACTATCTTTTTGAAATTTTACGCAGCGATTATTTGACCAGTCAGGTAATAGCACTGTCGATAGGTTCTTCTAATAGTCAAAAACGACTTCATCCATCGGATTTATTGCAAATAAGTATTCCGATGCCTGATTTAGCTGAGCAAGCGCAGTTAGTAGAAATCATTTCTTGTTTTAATGACAGTATTAACGAGATTGATCAAAAAATTAAAAAGTTGATTTCATTGCGAGATTTTTTACTTAAAAACACATTTATTTAATAAGCTGAGGATAACCCAGCTTATTTTTGATGGTAGAATATATTTTGTTATTTTCGCAAAAAGGGAGGGGAACCAAAGATGCAGATGCCACAGCAAATATTAAAGCAAGTTTTTGGCTATTCAAATTTTAGGCCAGGTCAAGAGAAAGTGATTTCGCTTGTTTTAAATAAACAAAACACTTTGGCTGTTATGCCAACAGGTGGAGGAAAATCAATATGTTATCAAATTCCTGCACTAATTCAGCCTGGTGTTACATTGGTGGTTTCGCCTTTAATTTCTTTAATGAAAGATCAAATCGATTCTTTGCGTCAAAACGGAATTGTAGCTGCTGCATTAAATTCTAGTACTCCTCAAGAAGAAGTGAATCCGATTTTGCGTCAGGCTTATCAAGGAAAAATCAAATTGCTTTATGTGACGCCTGAACGACTGGCTATGGATTATTTTCGCTATCAGTTAAATTTTTTAGACATTGATTTAGTGGCAGTTGATGAAGCTCACTGTATTTCGCAATGGGGACATGATTTTAGACCAGCTTATCGTCAGCTATTAGATGGTATTAAGGTCTTAAAGAGTAAGCCCAGTATTTTAGCATTAACTGCGACTGCTACGCCGCGAGTTCAAAAAGATATTGCTGAACAATTGGATATTCCAACGCAAAATTTCGTAATTACATCTTTTGCAAGATCCAATCTTAAATTTAGCGTTTTAAATTCAATAAAAAATACTAACGCTTATATGTTACAGATTATTCGCGCTCATCCTAATCAAGCTGGTATTATTTACAGCAATACCCGCAAAAAAGTTGAAGAAATTAATGAATATCTTAAAAGATATGACATTAAATTAGCGGCATATCATGCAGGATTAAGTAATTCTTTGCGTGAAGAAATTCAAGATGACTTTCAATTTAATCGTCTGCAAGTGATTGTGGCAACGAATGCTTTTGGTATGGGAATTGATAAAAGCAATGTGCGATTTGTTATTCATGCAAATAGTGCGTCTAATATAGAATCTTATTATCAAGAAGCAGGACGTGCCGGTCGAGATGGCGAAGAATCGGAAGTAATTTTAATTTATCATCCTGGCGATGTACGACAATATCGCTGGTTTATTGATGAATCAGATGCTTCAGATGAATATAAAAAATTGCAATACGAAAAACTACAGAAAGTAACCAATTATGCTAATACTGATCAATGCCTGCAGCAATTTATCGTGCGCTATTTTGGTCAAGATTGCGATGCTTGTCAAAAATGCTCTAATTGTTTAAATGAAAATAAGAAAGTTGACGTAACAGATTACGTTAAAAAGATTATCTCGATGATTTATGAACTTGATGGACGCTTCGGTAAGAGTGTAGTTGCTCAGGCTGTCTCAGGTTCAACTAATCAGCGCATGAAAGAAATTGGCGCTAATAAATTAGAGCATTTTGGCAGTTTAAAGATTTCTCAAAAAGAAATTATGAGTATTATTGATTTTTTGATTGCGAATAATTTCTTAGAAAGCATTGGCGATCAGTATCCGGTTATTCATGTAACTAATCGCGGGTGGGATGTCTTGGATGGAAAAGTTAAGGTCTTAAAGAAAGAAGCGAAAAAGCCAAGACAAGTAGCTATTAGCGATAACCTTGATTTATTTGATGATCTGCGCCAGATGCGCTTAGAATTAGCGCGCAAGCAAAAGGTGCCGGCTTTTATGATTTTGTCAGATAAAACTTTGCACGAAGTTGCGGCTAAAAAACCGGATAGTCGTGAAAAGCTGCTCGAAATTAGTGGTATAGGACGAGAAAAGATGCGTAGATATGGTAAAAAAATTTTGCAAACAGTTACTGGGTTTCAAAAATAGTGTTTGAGTTAAATAGTTTAAATAACAGCAGACTACTATTTAGAAAAGATATATGATGATATAATTCTAATCCTGATTTATATAAAATAATAAAAGTTATTTTTAATAGAAAGGAGAATTATATGCGGCCAGTAACTGTTGGCTTAGCTGATAAGATAAGAAAAAATACTTTTCAAATATATCAAAAATCAGGACATAAAAAAATTACTTTGCGTCATATAGCACAGGTTTGCTCTTGTAGTCCCGTTCCAGTATATGGAGCTTTTGGAACTTATGATGAGATGCTTCATTATTGTTTGAAAAGTTCAGTAGATGAAGTTATTAGTAAGGCTGAAGATGAGCATTCCCATAGTTTACTTTTAGATTTCGATCTTGCCTTATTAAAATGTGTTGCTACTAACAAGGGCTTTAAAGAAGAATTTACTTTAAAAGCATCTAAAGTTATTCTCGAGAAGGAATTAAGCTGTGGATGTGAAAAATTGTTAAATGCACATAAAATTGAATTGACAAAAAAGATGAAGTTTGAAGTTAATCAAAATACGAAATTTATATATAATTTCGTTTCTTTGCTTCATCCTGGCTTTTTGGAAAAAGACAATTCTCATATCTTTGAAAATGTAATCATAAATTTGCATAAACATACTTTGAATTTAGATGATAAGCATAAAATTAGCGTTGAATTTTAATGATTCAACGCTTTTTTGCACTCCTTATCATTGAAAGGGCCATTTTTGCACATTTGTTAACATTTAAGCTTCGTGCGTAGGTTTGATATTTTTTGCTCATATTCCCCAACTCTAAAGGATGTTCATACCAGTATTCAATCCTTTTTGCTAGTTCGTGGTAATCTTCGGCTTTAAACTGATTATTTTTAGTTAAGCTATAAGAAGCTGTCGAAGATAAATCGCTACTTGCAATAATTGGTACGCAGCCACTGGCAAAAGCTTCCATGCAAGACATTCCTTCAACTTCAACGTTTGCACAATGAACAACGAGCTGGCTTTTGGCTTCTAATTTGCGAAGTTGCTTGCTATTAAAGTAGCGCATAATTGGTTTTCGGGGTAAAGTTTTGGCTAAAGCTTCAAATTTATCTTTGAGCGGTCCTTGTCCAGCAAAGATTAAATTAATATTTTTTGCATATTTGCAAACTTGCATTGCCCTAAATAAAGTGTATTGATCTTTTTCATTAGAAAATCGGCCAATGCATAAGATAGTAAAATCTTGTTGAGTATCAGTTTTATGTGGATTATCAATAAAAGCTTGCGCAATTCCATTAGAAATGACGACTAATTTTTGCGGGAAATGATACTTTTGTAAGTTTCGTTTTACTTTAGCCGTCGGACACTGGATGACGTCGCAATTTTTGTAAGAAATCTTTTTAAAAACAAACATGATCAAATTGTTGATCCATTTTTGATTCAAGATGGGTACCGAAGCGGTCATATTTTGCGGATAAATGTGAAATGTGCCAGTAACGGTTTTGCCCATCTTTTTGGCTAAATGTCCAGCTTGCCAGCCGATAGGAAATGGTGTATCTAGATGAACGTAATCTGCCCATTGAACGGCTTTTAAAGTGGTCTTTCTGACTGGAAGAGCAAAATGGAATCCTTGCTGGGCAATCAATTTGGCGAAAAATGGGATTTTCATTTCTGGTAAAGAGTAGGATACATCGCCAATTGCTAAAACGCGCACGTCGCAGCCTAATTTTTTGAATTCTTTAACAAAGCGTTGCGTTGAAATGGACATGCCATTGCTATTGTTATGATAATCGTCAATTACAATCAGAATTTTCATCGTTGTGCTCCTTAATAACTTTATTTTAACAAAGTAAAGCGGATCTAAATAATTGAAGAACCTAATTTATTTACTTAGAATATGAACTGTAAAGATCCATGTTAATTTAAGAGAAAGAAGTACTTATTATGGAAATATCAATTTGGATGGACTATGCATGTCCATATTGCTATGTTGATTTTGTCAGACTACAAAAAGTTATTCAAAATTTAGATTTAGACAAAAAAATTTATCTTAATATCCATGCTGCGCAAATCGATCCTGGCGCTCCCAAGACTAGCGCTAATACTACTGGCCAGCTGCTTGCTATTAAAGATGGTTTAACTAAAAAGGAAGTTTTGCAAAGGTTTGAAACAATTAAAGAACTGGGACAAAACGCAGGAGTCGATATTAAGTATCAAGATACAAGAAATACTAATACTATGGATGCGCATCGTTTGGTGCAATGGGTGTTGCATGGCTTAAAAAATCAAGATAAGGCTGTAAAACTTGCTAATTTATTATTTAAGACTTATTTTACTGAAAATAAGGAATTAGCAGATCATGAAGTTCTGATCGACCGTGCTTATCAAGTAGGCATTGATAAAGCAAAAACTAAGAAAATGCTTGATAGTGATGAATATCGCGACTTGGTAATTGAACAAGAAGATATTTTGCAAGATCGAAACATTAATTCCGTGCCATATATGGTTATTGATGGACATGCTTATACTGGAATTCAAGACGAAAATGTATTAAAGCAAGCAATTACGCATGCTTTTTACACGGTAAATTAGGAAGATATTGAGAATTTAGACGCTGGAAAAAGTTTCAGCGTTTATTTTTTTGCCCAAAAACATTTTTGTATAGTGTAAACTAAATTATGGATATTTATTAATACTAGGAGAGAGAAATGGAAAATAAGATTGTCAAAGTCATTATGTGGATCTTATTTTGGTGGTATTTAATTCCATATTATTTGTTTAAAAAATATGTTTTTCGTAAAGACCATCAAATTTTGTATTCTGCATTGTCTAGCATTATTGTGTTATTCATACTTTTGTTTGTTATTGCGGTAAATTCGCCAGATGATTCTTCGTCAACTAAAAAAGATGAAGCACCAACTGTGCATGTCGTAACTAAAAAAGTGGGGAGCGACAAGCTAAAAAAGAGTAAAGCAAAACAAAAGATCTTAGCAGCTCAAAAGTCTGAAAAGCAGAAAGAATACGATAAGCTTAAAGATGAGCTAGACGATAAAAAACAAGAACAAGAGCAAAAGCAAGAAGAAGAAAAACAGCAAAAACAGGAGCAAGAAGAGCAAGCTAAGCAAAAGACTGAGCAAGAACAAAAAGCTCAAGAACGTGCTCAAAAAAATCAGACACATGAAGCACCGACGAATCATGGTGATTTAAATACTGCTTCAACCGGCACCATTGTTGGAAATTCGCGTTCGCATATTTATCATGTGCCTGGTCAAGCCGGCTATCGTATGAATTCAGCTAATGCTGTTTACTTTAATAGTGAGCAAGAGGCGATCAATGCAGGTTACAGAAAGGCTAAGAGATAATGAAAAAGAAAATTTATGCAGTATTTGCTAGCGTAATGCTCATAGCTGGTATTGGAGTAAGCAGTGTTAATACTAATGGTAATTTAGCAATTGCTAAAACAAAGATCGTTACTAAATACAAATATGATCATAGCGATGAGCGTAAAGCTAAAAAGATCGATCAAGAAAATAAATCCACTGAAAAGAAGATTCGTTCTTTAGATAAGAAAATTAAAAAGCTGCGTGAGCAGTTAGAAAAATATTCTAAAGGCACTAGTGTTGAATCAGTCAGCGCTCAGAAATTAGCTTCTTTAAATTATTCAGGTCAAGATATTATTACAGTAAATAATAATAATCCCAGTTTCACACAAGCTGATCTTTCAACAAGTCAAGGTGCTTGGCAAAGATATTCAGATCTTGATAATTTGAATCGAGCACAAAGTGCCAATGCGCTTTTGAATAGTTCATTGATGCCAACGAGTAAGAGAGAACCGTTAAGAGTAAATCCGACAGGCTGGCATAATAAACGCATTGCTGGTGGTTGGCTATATAATCGTAGCCACTTAATCGGTTATCAATTAACTGGACAAAATAATAATTGGAAGAACTTGATTACAGGGACGCGTCAGTTGAATGATCCGGATATGCTTCGTTATGAAGATGAAGTAGCACAATATTTAAAGCGATCACCGAGTCATTTTGTAAGATATCGCGTAACGCCAATTTTTAGAGGAAACGAATTGCTAGCTCGCGGAGTAGAGATGGAGGGACAATCGATTTCTTCAAATGAAGTTCATTTTAATGTTTATATTTTTAATGTTGAAAATGGGATGGATCTGAATTACGCTGATGGAACTAGTAAAGTTGCTTAAAAAAGCTTTGTAAGTTTAAAAGCTTGCAAGGCTTTTTATTTAAAAATTTTTTATGCAAAATATAACTTATTACGTATAATCAATAGTATCAGTTTTGATTAGAAGTTGGTTTTAATGGATAAATTTGAAGCGAAAAAATTATTAAAAGATTTAGATATTGTACAAGAATTTTTAAAAGACAAAGATTTACCACAGTTGGAACGCCAGTTAAGTTCTGAAGTGGAAACTTTAAAAAAAGAGGACTATGATATTTGGATTAATTCTATTCCGGATTCTGTTAAAGAAATTATGTATAAGAAATTAATGCCGGAAGAAATGTATGACGTATTTTTTCCATCTTTACTTCATAGTGACCTTTCTAAGAATGAAATTATTTTAGTTTTCTCTATCTTAAAGTCTGAAAAAGAAATAGACCAATGTACATTAGAAAATTCAGGTAAATTGAATGATTTAAAAGTGATTTTACAATTTATCGTAGAAAATGATCGATCAAAATTTTTATCAATTTTTCAAAATCCTGAAGTTAAGCAAAAATTGCTTCGGGCTAAAGAGTTTGCCGAAAAAAACAAAAATTTAATTTCCAATATTTTGTTTCGGAAAAGAAATGAATGGGATGAGATAGCTGAGTCATTTGAAGGCTTAGATATGAGTTTAAAAGATGATCGACAGATATATTTGGCTCCATTTGTAAATCAAAATACAGAAACGCTCAATGAAGATAAATTTTTTTCAATTATACAAGAGTTTCTTAAAAATCAAACGAATTTATTATCAATTCAAAGTAAAAATGGTATAGAAGAAAGTGTTCGTGATATTTGGGAAGAATTGAAAAAAGAAGAGCTTGCGCAACAATTAAATTCTTTTTCCATTGAAATGCTAAAAAAGCGGATCAAAAATGAACAGATAGCTGCTGCGTTGAATGATTTTAATAGTGTTGAAGAGATAATTAAGTTATCAGTTAATGATATTGTTGAAAGGTATGATTTAAGTGTTCAACAAGGCACAGAACTTTTAAAGCAAGCTAAAGATATACGGAACAAGTTGAAATCTAATGTTTATCCTAAATTGACATTAGACAAATTAAAAGGAAAAAGATTGCAACTGCTTCATCTTTTAAATGTTTATAGAAATTATCCCAATGATCAAGCTGTAGAAGAAAAAGTGGTTTTGGAAAACTATAAGCAATTGGAAGAAAAATTGAATAGTCTTGAAAGTATCGCACCTAATAGGTATCTAACTAATTCAATAAGTTCAAATTCTTTTGAATACTGGCGAGAGAGCGAAAAAGAAATTTATAGAATAATAGATGGTTGTATTCGAGTTAATAGAACATTTAAAAATTATTTGAAGGATAATTTGAATGATCAAGAAATTAAGGCTCTTTTTGAAAAAGATAGTGCCACATTTTATGCACTAATCGAAGAAATTACAGGTAATAAGAAGAATTATAATCCATCTGATTTACCAGATTATATTGTGCAAGAAGTCCAGAAAACTAAGCTTGATCTTAAAGGATTTAAAGCGCATTTGAGATCATATCAAGATTTTGGTAGCAAATATATTTTCTATTTTCAAAAGACTTTATTGGGAGATGAAATGGGACTGGGTAAGACAATTCAGGCTCTTGCAGTAGCCACACATCTTTCAAATCAAGGAAAGAATCGTTGTTTAGTTGTTAGTCCATTAAGTGTTCTTGAAAACTGGAGAAGAGAGATTGAAAAATGGACAAATTTAAAGTGTTTTGTATTTAGAGGAAATAAGGCTACTAAAGAACAAAATTTAGCAAAGTGGGAAGAAACAGGTGGTATTTTACTTACTAACTATTCTCAATGTGGCATATTAAAAGAAAGTAGAGAAAAAATTGACTTTGATTTTGCAATAGTAGATGAAGCGCATTTAATCAAAAATCCGTCAACCAAACGCAGTAAAAATGTTAATGATCTAATTAAGAATTGTGATTATAAATTACTTATGACCGGTACTGCTTTAGAAAACAGAATAAATGAAATGTTTAATTTAATTGAACTTCTTAATAAATCTTTAGCAGAGAAGGTTGCTAATAATTTGAATAATAAAACTTATAAAACTGATATAGCTCAAGTTTATTTAAGGCGAAAAAGAAAAGAAGTTTTACATGAGCTTCCAGCCCTTAGTTTTACTACGATGTGGTCAACATTTAATGATGAAGAGCAAGTCTTTTATGATCAAGCAATACGAGAAGGCACAGGGGCTGGTGTCTTGATGAAAATGCGTAGAGCAGCATTTATCGATGCTGATAGTCAAAAAATTAAACAGATTATTGATATTTGTATCGATGCTCATGAAAATAATGAAAAAGTTCTGGTCTTCTCCTTCTTTAAATATTATGTCCTTCAATTTTTGAAGAAACATTTACCATATTTAGCAGATGACATTATTAGTGGTGATCTGCCACCCAATCAACGACAAGAAGTGATTGACATTTTTTCTAAAAATCCCAAACAGAATGTACTTTTGGTGCAGATTGATGCAGGAGGATTTGGACTGAATATTCAAGCTGCAAATAGGGTCATTTTGTGTGAACCACAATGGAAGCCATCGACAGAGAATCAGGCTATAAGCAGAGCATATAGAATGGGACAAAATAGAAATGTTATGGTTTATCGTTTGTTGACTAAAGATAGTGTTGATGAAACTATGATGGAAATCATTCATAAAAAAGAAGACATTTTTAATACTTATGCTAATGACTCAGCTGTTGCCGATGCATTTATGAATTCCGACTCAGATAAAGAAGAGAATGAGGAAGTAGTGAAGAAAAAAGTATTCCAGATTGAACGAGAGCGTTTAGAAAAGAAACAGGAAGTGGTTGGGGCTAATGGATAGTAATATTGATAATAAACAAGTTTATGTTAGGACGAAGACGTGTTTGATTTGGAATATTCTAGGCTTAGCAGTTTTACTAATATCATTTACAGTCATTGCATTTCCTGAAATAATAATATTATTGATCACTTTAATAAAACGCGAGGTTAAAGTTTATTCCTTAAAAGAGAATAATTATTTAATTATTTCAAAAAGAAGATGGAAGGAATATAGGAGAATAAATAATATAGGCTTTTGGAGTCAATATTCTCTCGTTTCAGTAACAAATATAGTTAAGCAGAATTACCATGAAGTTAATTTAGAAAAGCCCAATATAGCAAAACAAGGTGATCATGAAGAAAGTGCTCAAGAGATAGAAGATATATCTAAGATGGTACCCGTTAAAACAAAAAGAAATTTAAGAGATGTAGACATAGATATTACACATTATTTAAATGAATCTACTAAAGATGAAAAGTCTAGTAGTTTGAGTGAAATTTTTAAGGATAGTGATTTTAGTTTTGTTAAAACTAGACTTACTGATCGAAATAGTAAACAAAATAAAGCAAGTTTAAACAAAAAGAATCTTTTACCGAACGAGCGACAAGAGTATGAAAATTTAAAAAATAAAATAAAACTTGAAAATAATGGAGACGCGAATTTTGGAGTAGATTTTAATAATAAAGTAATATTTATTGATAAATTATATGAATCTGAAAGTTTCAATAAATTAACGTTTGGCGATTTATCAGATGTGAAAATAAATCAAAATATAAGTGATATTGACTTTATTAAAAAAGACGGTAATAAAATTAAAGCATCTTTCATAAAATATCCTGTTAGTGAAGAAGAAAAAAATTTAGATAGTATAATTTTGAAACAATTAGTACTTAAAATTAAATCGAAGATTTCATAGTTATATTCATAATATCTTCATTAAATGATAAACTTAATTAATAAAAATGGAGGTACAAATACATGAGACATTATTTTAGCGTGCGTGGCGGGGCTGGCGATCTTACTAAGCCAGATGTAAATACCCGTATTCAAGATAATTTATATTTGGCAGTTAATTCGAAGTGGCTTTCTGAAGCAAAGATTCCAGCAGATCGTACTTCAACTGGAGTTAACTTGATCTTAGATATGAAAATTGAAGATCGAATGATGAAGGACTTTGCTGATTTTGCCAGTGGAAAAAAAGATGTACCAGCTGTTAAAAATTTACAAAAATCTGTTGATCTTTATAAACTGGCTATCGATTTTGGTAAACGTAACAAGGATCAAGCCCAGCCAATTCAAAAAGATTTAGAAAAACTTGCTTCCCTAAAAGATTTTGCTGATTTGAATAAACAAGCAGCAGAATTAGTTCAAGCTGGCTTTGATTTTCCAATTGAAGCTTTCGTTTCAGAAGATATGAAAGATACTTCTCATTATTCGCTTTACTTAAATGGATCAGGTACTTTCTTGCCAGATACGACTGCCTATCAAACGCCAGACGCAGAAAAGTTGCTTGATACTTTAGCTAAGCAGAGCGTTGAATTATTCAAGAAGGCTGGCGTAGATGAAGATCGTGCAAAGCAATGGACTAAAGACGGTTTATCATTTGATAGGAAATTATCTAAAGTAGTTAAGTCTGCGGAAGAATGGGCTGATTATGCAGGGATGTATAATGCAATTAGTCTTGCTGATTTTGAAAATAAATTTGATCAATTTGATATTCATGCATTTTTAGAAAAATTATTTGAAAAACTACCTGAAAATGTAGTTATGGCCGAAACGCGCTTTTTTGATAAGATTAATGAAGTGCTTAATGAAGACAACTTTGATGAAATCAAAGGCTGGATGTTAGTTAAATTTATTAACTCTGCTGCTGGATATTTATCTCAAGACTTTAGAAAAGCAGCGTTTCCATTTAGACAAGCTGTTTATGGTGTGGCTGAAATGCCATCTCAGGAAAAGCACGCTTATCGTTTGGCTGATGCGAGTTTTGATGAAGTTGACGGTATTTATTATGGTCAAACTTACTTTGGTGAAGATGCCAAAAACGATGTCATCAGCATGATTAAGAACATGCTTAAAGTTTACGAAGAACGTATTCAAAATAATACTTGGCTTTCAGACGATACTAAAAAGCAAGCTATTGTAAAATTAAAAGCTTTGAAGCTTAAGGTAGGCTATCCTGAAAAGCAACAAGCTATCTTTGATCGTTTGCAAGTTGATCCAACCAAGAGTCTTTATGAAAATGAAGTTAAGATCACTCAAGAAAAAATCAAATATAACTTTGAAAAACTCAATCAACCGGTTGATTCAAGCGTTTGGGCAATGGCTGGTAACTTGAATAATGCATGTTACGATCCACAAAATAATGATTTGACTTTCCCTGCAGGAATCTTGCAAGCGCCATTTTATGATGCAAAACAATCGCGTGGTGCTAACTATGGTGGTATTGGAGCAACTATCGGTCACGAAGTATCACACGCCTTTGATAATAACGGTGCTCAATTTGACGAAAAGGGTAATTTAAAGAACTGGTGGACTGATGAAGATTACGCTGAATTTAATAAGCGAACTAAAGCGGTTGCCGATATTTTTGATGGCTTACAATACGGACCAGCTAAGTTAAATGGGAAGCAGGTTGTTTCTGAAAATATTGCAGATTTAAGTGGCTTGAGCTGTGCAGTTGATGCAAATAAATTGGATCACGGCGATATGCAAGATCTTTTTAAGACTTACGCAAAGAGCTGGATGCAAAAGCAACGTCCTGAAGCAATTACTGCTGAAGTTCAATCAGACGTTCACGCTCCACAACCTACAAGAGTTAATATTCCATCTCAATGTCAAGATGCCTTCTATGAAGCATTTGATGTTAAAGAAACTGATGGAATGTGGCTTGATCCAAAAGACAGAATTCAGATTTGGTAGAAAAGATGTCAGAACGAAAAGTTCTGGCATTTTTTGCAAACAAAAACCAATGAAGCAATCAGAGCTTCATTGGTTTACTCTATATTAAGCTGTAGCATTTAACTTGGCAGATTTCTTAGCAACTTTTTCATCAATTTTTATAAATGGAATGTAGAACAAAGTTGTAAGAACGATGATGATAATTTGTAATAAAACAACTTTCCAATCTCCGCCACTTGCTAAGAATCCTGAAATAAATGGTGGAGTGGTCCATGGCAAGTAGACGGATAAACTTCGCTGTAAGCAAGCATGCCACCAATTTTACATTCAGTTGTTGTTTCATGAATATAATTAGCAATTGCTGCATGACAATACATAATGTTATGAGTTATTTGGTAAAGATCTTTTAATGAATGTTTATCGCTCATCACACCAGCAATTTTGAATGTACCTGGTTGAGAATAAAGATTTTGTTCATTAAAAGTAATCCAGTACTTAACTCGATTTTTAAAATGATCAACTAAAACTTTTCCGTATCTGATGAAAGCTTCGGCTGTTTCTTTGCTTAAAAAGCCATCGTATTTTTCAGCTAAGTGAAGTGGCATATCAAAATGATAAAGGCAAATCATTGGCTGAATATTTCTCTTTAAGCAGCCGTCAACCAATTTGTCGTAGAAGGTCAATCCTTCTTGATTTATTTCGCCATCGCCATCTTTAATAACACGTGACCAGGAAACAGAGAAACGATACATTGTCATCCCTAAATCTTGCATTAAATCCAAATCTTCATCGAAATGATGATAATTATCATTAGCAAAGTGCCAATCGCTTACTTGATCGCTTGCTTGACGAATATCGTAAACTGATTTAGATTTGCCGCCTTCGTTATAGCCACCTTCAGTTTGCATGCTTGAAACTGAGTTGCCCCAATAAAATGGTTTCATTTTAAAATCTCCCTCTGCAATTGAAACCGTTTTCTTATTACATATACAATTATAGAAAGGACTAGTTTTTAAATAAATAGGTGCTATGCTAGATGTAAAGAAATAAGTTTACAACTTGGATTTGAAAAATGACGAAATATATTGAAATTGCAAATGACATTGAACGCAAGATTTTAGGAAAACAGTATAAGAGAAAGCTTCCTAGTGAACAAAAATTAGCTGATGAATATCAAACTAGTAGAGTAGTAATTTCTAAAGCTTTAAATTGGCTCGCTGCTAAAAATACAGTTGAAACAATTGTTGGTAGTGGTACTTATGTTAAAGAAAAGAAGTATTATCAAGCTAACATGCAAGAAATTCCAGCCAACTTGCATGATGGGTTTTATCATTCAATGCGAGGAAAAGGCGAAGGAAAGATTGAAAGTCATATAGTTTCTTTTTCGATTAGGGAAGCAGATAATGAGGAAGCAAAAAAATTAAACTTAAAGCCTGGAGATGAAGTCTATGACATTATTCGTCAACGTTTAGTTGAAAATCATCCCAGAAAATTAGAATATACGGTAATGCCAGTCAAAGTTATTCCTGGAATTACGTTAGACGTTCTTCATAAATCCGTGTATTCGTATATTCAAAATGAGCTAGGTTTAGAAATAGGAAAAGCTAATCGAGTAATTAGTGCTGATAAAGCTGATGCCTACGATCAAGATTATTTAGATTGTAAGCCTGATGACGCAGTCTTATCGGTACATCAACTTGCCTTTTTAAAAGATGGGCGGCCTTTTGAAATTTCAGAAACGCGCGATCGTTACGATAGAGCAGAGTATATTCTTTATCAAGTTAAAAATTAGGAGAAAATTATGGCAATTGAATGGATTTGTTACAAAGAAAATGGCGATTTGAACTATAAACTACCTTTCAGTCCAGATCACGTAAAGCAATTTGTCGGTCAAAAAACGCGGGTAACTTTAAAAGATGGTAGTCAAAAAGTGGGCTTTACCAGCAATAATTTCGTTAATAATAATTTAGAGTTATGGACCTTTGAGAATTTAGATGAGCAAAAGCATGCTTTAACTGGCAAAGACCGGCTTAAGCAAAATTATGTAAAAGTTAGTTTAGCTGATGTAAAAACGATTGAGACTATTTTAAACAGTAATCCACGTAGCGGGATGATTTTAACGAATAAGTTTCAAACTGATAATAAAAAGCTGTAGATTATAGTAATCGATCTAGAAAATAATTAAATCTCTTTAGATACCTCTTAAGCCTAAAGGCTTTGAAAGTGCTTAGTTGAATATTTTGCAATTGAACGATTGCAATTTGTTTAATGAAATTAGAATCTAGATGAATTTTTAATTAAATCGTTCTTTCCTAGGATTATTTTTAGCTTTACTCAATCGAATCTTTACAGGATTAAAATTGATTAATTTTTGTTGCTTTTGCGATTTAACTTTATTTTTAAGCATCTTTTTAAAAGTCAATAAATCTTTCTTATTTATCGTGTTCATAATTAAGCTTACTAAGCCATATAGATACATATTCTTGCTGATTGTCGAATGTTTGATAAGTAAAAGAGATACGACTACTTTCATCTAGACAAATATGTGGCTTCAAATTGAATGTGGGATTAGTTTGGCGCAAATCTTGGATGACTCGTTTAAGCGAATAAATATAAGCGCTAGTTAGAAAGGGCTTAACAACATCTAAGGCCGAAACATTCATGCTCTTTCTTTTTTTAGCGAGAACGGTAGATTTTTTGAAAATAACGATTGTATAAATCCTTTAGCCGAAAAGTTGGGATGACTAGAAAGCCAGTATAGAATTTTTCAGTCGTATTGTTTGATTGAGATTAAAAAGAGATATTTTCATCAATAAAAATATGAAATTGCTTAGTATGACGATGTGGTTGAAATAATTTCTTTAAGATCATATTTTTTCTCCAAGTAGATTTTATAGAAGTATTATATCGAACACAAGTTCTGAAAGAAAGCGAACAAGAAAAATATTATTGTGAATCATTTTTTTATTATGTGAAGTTGCTGAACGTATATTCTTAATGAACTTGTTGTGAAATGGGAGTTCAGGGTAAAATAGAAATATTATTTGAACAAAAACAATTTTTAGGAGTTAGCAATGATAAATGGAGAATTAAAAAGTAAGATAGATAGTTTATGGGATACATTTGCTGCTGGAGGCTTAACTAATCCTTTAAATGTTATTGAGCAAATTACATATTTGATGTTCATTAAAGATCTAGATGATTTAGATAATAAAAAGAAAAAAGATAATTTATTATTAGGATTAAATGATTATAAATCAATCTATGATGGTGAAGTTCAGGTTGATGATGATTTAGTTGTAAATGGCGATGAACTTAGATGGTCAACTTTTAAAGATTTTGCTCCAGATAAGATGTTTACCGTAGTACAAATAGAAGTTTTTCCTTTTATTAAAAATTTGAAAAATGGTGAAGATAGTTCTTTTGCTCGACATATGAAAGATGCAACATTTTTAATACCAACACCAGGTTTGTTATCTAAAGTTGTAGAAGCGTTGGATGAAATTTATCGCTTGATGGATGCAGATGTTTCAAAGAGAGCTGATATTCGTGGGGATGTTTATGAATATCTCTTAGGAAAGTTATCTACTGCTGGGCGAAATGGTCAATTCAGAACACCACGCCATATTATTAAGATGATGGTTGAATTAATGGATCCGCGAGCTGATGATAAAATTGCTGATCCTGCAGCAGGTACGGCTGGATTTTTAGTTGAAGCTGCTGAATACCTTCAAACTAAGAAAAAAGACGAAATTTTTTATACTAAAGAAAATAAACATTACTTCAATAATGAAATGTTTACGGGTTATGATACGGATCAAACCATGCTTCGAATTGGAGCGATGAATATGCTTACTCACGGAGTGGATAATCCTAATATCGATTATCATGACAGCTTATCTGATCAAAATACGGACAAAGATGAATATTCATTGATCTTAGCTAATCCTCCTTTTAAGGGGAGTTTAGATTATGATACGGTTTCAAATGATTTGCTTAAAGTATGTAAAACTAAAAAAACAGAGCTTCTATTTTTAACTTTATTTTTGAGAATGCTAAGAGTAGGCGGTAGATGTGCATGTATTGTGCCAGATGGAGTTTTATTCGGTTCATCTAAAGCTCATAAATCAATTAGAAAAGTATTGGTTGAAGATAATAACTTAGAAGCAGTAATTTCAATGCCTTCAGGTGTATTTAAACCATACGCTGGAGTTTCAACTGCAATTTTGATATTTACTAAGACTGGTAATGGCGGCACTGATAAAGTTTGGTTCTATGATATGACAGCTGATGGTTTTTCACTTGATGATAAACGAACACCTGTTAAAGAAAATGATATTCCTGATATTATTGAAAGATTTAAGCATTTAGACAAAGAAATTGATCGTAAAAAGACTGAAAAGTCATTTATGGTTGATAAGAAAGACATTGTTGATAATGATTATGATCTTTCAATTAATCGTTATAAAGAAATAGAGTATAAACCAGTTGAATATCCACCAACTAAAGATATTATTGCTGAAATTGAAAAATTAGATAAAGAAGCAAATGATGCATTACAAGAGTTAAAAGCTCTTTTAAAAGACTAGAAAGGAAAAACAAATTCAGGTTTGTAGGGTAAAAATTGATAGTAAAGCTTGAAGATGTATGTATAAAAGGTACATCAAATATTAGACAAAAGGATCTTATTAATAAAGATGGCAAATATTCTGTTTATGGTGCATCTGGAATAGCTGGGTATTTGAATTCATTTCAGTTTGAAAAGCCATATGTTGGAGTAGTCAAAGATGGAGCAGGCATAGGAAGAGCTATGTATTTACCCCAAAATTCTTCAATTATTGGTACCATGCAAGCTTTAATTCCTAAAGAAAATATATTGCCTAAATATCTTTATTATGCTGTTTCAGCTATGCATTTGGATAAGTATTATAGTGGAGCGACTATCCCACATATTTATTTTAAAAACTATAAGCATGAAAAGTTTAATTTAGTATCTGTAGAAGAACAAAAACAGATTATTACTATATTTTCAGCGATAGAAAAAAATATTAACTATAGAAATCATCAGTTGAATAAGCTAAATGAACTAATCAAAGCCCGATTTGTCGAGATGTTTGGTGATCCGATATTAAATTCTCATTATTATAATCTGGTTAAATTAAGTAGTCTAGGAACATTAGCGAGAGGAAAATCAAAACATCGGCCTAGAAATGATCCCCAACTTTTAGGCGGTCCATATCCTTTAATTCAAACTGGGGAAATAGCAAATTCAGATATTTTTATTAAAAAATTCACTAACACGTATTCTGAATTAGGTCTTCAACAGAGTAAAATGTGGC
This sequence comes from Lactobacillus hominis DSM 23910 = CRBIP 24.179, assembly GCF_000296835.1. GTDB lineage: Bacteria > Bacillota > Bacilli > Lactobacillales > Lactobacillaceae > Lactobacillus > Lactobacillus hominis. The sequence goes on from NZ_CAKE01000001.1 coordinate 110,692, forward strand.
CAAAGGGCACTTTGTGCATAACTATTGCTGCTAATATAGCACAAACAGCAATTTTGTCATTCGACGCATGTTTTCCGGATAGCGTTGTAGGTTTTATCCCTGGAAATTGTGATATTATGCCACTTTATTTACATTATTGGTTTTCCTTCTTTCAAAAAATAATTGATTCTCAAGCATCGCAAGTAGCACAAAAAAATATAAATCTTAAAGTCCTTTCCAACCTTGAAGTAATGTTGCCTCCGAAAAATGAACAAAACGAATTTGCGAACTTCGTCCAACAAGTCGACAAATCAAAAGTTGCAGTTCAAAAATCACTTGATGAGACACAAAAATTATTTGATAGCTTAATGCAAGAATATTTTGGCTAAAAAGTGGTTTAATAGTGAAAAACTCTAAAATGGGAGATTCACTATGGATGAGAAGTTTGTTGAAATAATAAATGAAATGGCTGAAGTGCTTAATGCGGCACAATTAAAGCGACTTCAGGAAGTAATGCTAAAGCATTTGGTCGAAAGAGAACCACGAAAAAGAAAAATTAGTAATAGGGAATACTTGGCTAAATTTCTTGAAGCTAAAAAGATGGAAGGTTGTTCTGACAGAACAATTAAATATTACAAAGTTACCGTTGAACAGTTGCTGACTAAAGTAATCCGACCAATACGTAAAATTACTACGGAAGAAATGCGTGAATATTTAGTTGAGTATCAAAAAATCAATAATTGTGGAAAGACGACTATTGATAATATTCGCCGTAATATTTCTAGTTTTTTCTCATGGCTTGAGGAAGAAGATTATATCTTGAAAAGTCCTATGCGACGTATTCATAAGATACGATCAGAAAAATTAGTAAAAAATGTAATTACTGATGAAGATATTGAAAAGCTACGTGATGGCTGTTCTTGTCTAAGAGATGTTGCAATGATTGATTTACTGTATTCAACGGGCATTAGAGTAGGCGAACTTGTTCGACTTAACAGAAATGATATTAATTTCTCTGAACGTGAATGTGTGGTATTTGGAAAGGGAGATAAGGAAAGACGAGTATATTTTGACGCTAAATCAAAAGTACATCTTATTAATTACCTAAGAAGCAGAGAAGACGACAACCCAGCTCTTTTTGTTTCCTTAGACAAGCCAAATGATAGATTGAAAATTAGTGGAGTAGAGATTAGGTTACGACAACTTGGAAGAAAACTACATTTAGATAGAATTCATCCTCATAAATTTAGACGGAGTATGGCTACTAGAGCTATTGATAAAGGTATGCCAATTGAACAAGTACAGAAAATTTTAGGACATTCTCAGATAGATACAACAATGCAATATGCAATTGTTAATCAAAATAATGTAAAGGCGGCCCATAGAAAATACATATCCTAGCAAATTCAGGTTTGTAGGGTGCAGTGTTGATTCAAAAGTTTACAACTTTATTTAAAGATGTAACTAGACAGGGTACTAAAATCCCTAAAGAAGAATATTTAAGTCATGGAAAAAATATAATAATAGATCAAGGACAAGATATTATTGCTGGTTATACAAATTGTGAAGATGGTATATTTAAAAAAATTCCAGCTATAGTTTTTGGTGATCATACAAGGATAATCAAATATGTTGATACGCCATTTTTCTTAGGAGCAGATGGAGTAAAAGTGTTGAAATGTACTGATAAAGATGCAAACTATAGGTATTTATACTATGCTTTAAAGAATGCACATATTCCAAATACAGGCTATAATCGACATTTCAAATGGCTTAAAGAAATAACTATAAATTATCCAGACAAAAATAGACAAAATGATATTGTTAATATTCTTGATAAATTAGAATACATTATTAAAATGAAATCTCAAGAATTAGATAAGTTCGATGAACTAATCAAAGCCCGATTTGTCGAGATGTTTGGTGATCCTTTTAACAATCCTCAAAAATTTGATATGGCTCGATTAGGAGATATAGCGGATTTGGTTAGTGGAGGGACTCCGTCTAGAAAGAATATGAAATTTTATAATGGTAATATTCCATTTATTACCACTGTTGCTTTAGGCCCCAATTATGTTGAGTCTAAAAATGCGCAAGATTTTATAACTTTAGAAGGTGTAAACAATTCATCTACAAAAGTTATAAGAAAAAACACCTTATTAATAGGTACTAGAGTTGGTGTAGGAAAGACATCTATAACCAATGACAATATGGCTATTAATCAAGATATAGTTGCACTGAATAATGTTGATATGGCAAGTTATGATTTGTTTTATTTAAAAGCTGTTTTAGATCAATATCAGTATTATTTTAATCTTCAAAAAAGAGGAGCAACTATTAAGGGAATAACATCTAAAATTATTAAACAAGTTCAGATTCCAATATCACCAATTGATCTTCAAAAAAAATATCATAATTTCGTCCAACAAGTCGACAAATCAAAATTTGAAAATATAGTATACTTAAATAAAACGCTCTCAAGCAAAATTCTCAGTCAATTAGGAGATGCTATCCGTGACTAACTTTGATTATTTATTAGAAGAACCACAATTTAAAGATTTCGTGGAAATTGCAATAGCTGCTGAGAAAGTAGCTGTTATTGATCCTGCAACATCGGTTATTGACTGCCGACGTGCAATGGAATTGGCAGTTAAGTGGATGTATTCGGTTGATAAAGATTTAAGAACGCCATACCAGGATAAATTGGTAACATTGATAAATACCTTAGACTTTAAAGATATTGTTGATCCTAATACTTGGCAGGGTTTGGATTTGATTCGAAGATTAGGAAACGTAGCAGTACATACTAATCGAAAAGTATCTCTAGATGAAGCTGTTTTATGTTTAAAGGCTTTATTTAGTTTTTTTGACATGCTTGATTATTGTTATGGTAGCAACTATCAAAAGAAAGATTTTGATAAATCTCTTATTGGAAAATATCGTTTGGAATTTGTTCCAAAAGTAGCGCCAGTCAAAGAAACTACGGTTTCCCTTGATAAACTGACGAAGAAGAATGAATCTTTGCAAGAATCTATGACTGCGCAAAGAAAGGCACAGGAAGATAGCTATAATCCAAAGCCTTTTGGAATATCAGAATTCAAAACTAGAAAAATTTATATTGATACCATGTTAGCAGAAGCTGGCTGGGTTGAAGGGCAAAATTGGTTAAATGAAGTAGAACTTAAAGGAATGCCTAATAAGGCAGGCATAGGATACGCTGATTATGTTCTATATGATGATGCACACCAACCTCTTGCCCTTATTGAGGCAAAGAAAACGTGCAAAGATGTTGCTGTTGGTCGTCAGCAAGCAAAACTATATGCTGATTTATTAGAGAAAAAATACGGACGTAGACCAGTTGTATTTTTAAGTAATGGCTTTGAAACAAGAATTATCGATAACCAATATCCGGAAAGACAGGTTTCATCTATTTATTCTAAGCGTGATTTAGAAAAGTTATTTAATTTACAAAAAGTTCGTCAACCATTAACTAATATCACAGTTGATGATAATATTGCTGGTCGGTATTACCAAAAAGCTGCTATTCAAGCAGTGTGTGAAAGTTTTTCAAAGGAAAATAGACGCAAAGCGTTATTAGTCATGGCAACGGGATCGGGTAAAACTAGAACTGCAGTGGGCTTGGTTAAGGTTCTTTTGAATGCTGGATGGATTAAACATGTCTTATTTTTGGCTGATAGGGATGCACTAGTAACACAGGCTAAAAGAAGCTTTGTAAACTTGTTACCAGATTTATCTTCCACTAATTTAGTCGAAGATAAGTCAAATTATAATGCACGATGTGTATTTTCTACCTATGCAACAATGATGAATGTTATCGATACTGTAACAGATGATGATAAAAAGAAGTTATATACTGCGGGACATTTTGATCTAATTATTGTCGATGAAGCTCACAGGTCAATTTATAATAAATATCGAAATATATTCACTTATTTTGATGCTCCATTGGTTGGACTCACTGCAACTCCTAAAGATGATATTGATAAAAACACATATTCGATTTTTAATCTAGAAGATGGCGTTCCGACTTATGGCTATGATTTGGCACAAGCAGTTGATGATGGTTACTTAGTGCCATATAAATCTATCGAAACTCATTTAAAGTTTATAGAAAATGGTATTAATTACGATGATCTAAGTACTCAAGAAAAAGAAGAATATGAAGAAACTTTCACTGATGAGGATGGTGATTTACCAAAGAAGATAGACTCAGGAAAGTTGAATAAATGGTTGTTTAATAAAGATACAATTCGTAAAGTTTTGAATATCTTAATGAATCAGAGTCTAAAGATTGATTATGGCGAAAAAATAGGGAAAACTATTATTTTTGCTAAAAATCATCGTCATGCAGAAGAAATTCTAAAAGTTTTCAATGAAGAGTATCCTCAATTTAGTAGAAATACTCATGGACAACCATATGCAACCGTAATCGATAATTACACTAACTATTCTCAAAGTGCAATCGATGAATTTTCAGATCTAGATAAGTTGCCACAAATTGCTATTTCAGTTGATATGTTGGATACGGGTATTGATGTACCTGAATGCTTAAATTTGGTATTTTTCAAAAAAGTAATGAGCAAAGCAAAATTCTTCCAAATGATCGGACGTGGAACTCGATTGTGTCCGCACTTATTAGATGGAAAAGATAAGCAAGAATTTTATATTTTTGATTTTTGTGATAACTTCCATTTTTTCCGTATGGGAAAAGGTCATGAAGCAGGAGTTCAAGAAACTTTGCAAAGTGCTCTATTCAACTTAAAGATAGAATTAACTCATAAGTTGCAGGAAGAGCCTTATCAAACAGATGATTTTAAGCAATATCGTAAAACATTGGTTGAAGACTTATCTAAAAAGGTTAAAGAATTAAATAGAAATAATTTTGCTGTTAAGCAACATATTGCTTACGTTGATAAGTTTTCTCAAATTGAAAATTATAATAATTTGACTTATGAAGATATTGTAAATGCTCAGAAGGAATTATCTCCATTGATTCTTCCTGATAATGGTGAACCTAATGCTCTAAGATTTGATGCTTTAGTTTATAAAATGGAACTTGCAAAAATGTCGCAAGAATCATATGGGCGCCTCAAAATTGACCTATGCAATAAGATTTCTAAACTCTCTGATTTAATGACCATCCCACAAGTTAAGGAAAAGAAAGATTTAATTAAGAAAATATTACAACCAGAATATGTTGAATCTACTGATGTGAAAGATTTAGAGCATATCCGTCAAAATATTAGAGATCTTATTCAGTACCTTCCTAAGAAAGGAACGGTATATTATACAAATTTTGCTGATACTGTATTAGATTCGACTATTCATGACGCTGAACTTGAAACAGACACTTTAAAGAACTATAAGGCAAAGGCAGAATTTTATATTAAACAACATCAAAGTGAAAATCTTATGGTGAGGATTAGAGACAATGAACCTTTGAGCAGTCAGGATTTAAAAGAATTAGAATCCATTTTATGGCAAAAGTTGGGAAGTAAGGAAGAATATCAAAAGGAAATTGGTAATAAGGCACCAGGCGAATTTGTACGTAGCATAGTTGGGTTAGATATGCATGCGGCTAAAAAGGCTTTTAATAAATATCTAGATACTGTTCCTTTAAATAAGCAACAAATTTATTTTATAAATGAAATTATCGAGTATATTGTTAAAAATGGAACACTGACTGATATGCATGTTCTACAGGAGTCTCCATTTACAAATCAAGGTTCGATCTCTGAACTTTTTGAGTCAGATATAACTATTTGGTTAAAAGTTAAAACAGCAATTGATGAAATCAATAGTAATGCTGGAGTAGTTGTAGCTTAACATTTAAACAAAATAAGTTGATGAACAAAATATAGGTTAGGTGTAAAAAATGAAAAAAGTAATCAAAGTTGTTGGCGCAGCTATTCTTAATCAGGAACAAAATAAAATTTTAGTAGCTAAAAGAGACTCAGATAGAATTTTACATGATATGTGGGAATTTCCTGGCGGAAAGATTGAAAAAGGAGAGACGCCACAACAAGCTATTAAAAGAGAAATTAAAGAAGAGCTTAATGTAGATATTAAAGTTGGACCTCAAGTGGGAAAAAGCACCGAATTTGAATATGACTTTGGAATTGTGCATTTGACAGTTTTTTATTCTAGGTTGTTAACTACTGATTTTGAACTGGTTGCTCACAGCACAATGAAATGGGTAACGAAAAAAGAATTATCAGATCTGATTTGGCCCGCTGCTGATAAAGAAATTGTTGCAGAACTAAAAAATCAAAAGTTAGAGGATATCAACTTTGAATAGTAATTTAAGACAGGATTTACTAAACACAGTTAAAAACAATTTTATCGATAAAGATGATTATGTCGGAGTAGGTAATTTATCTGCAGGATTAGTTTTAAATCAGTCAACAGATACCAATGTTTATCGTGTTTTAAAAATGGAGTTAGCTACTTGTGAGTCTTTTACTTTTGCAGTAGCTTTTATTAATCACCAAGGTTTAGCCACTTTATTAACAGTTTTACGTGATTTACATAAACGCGGGATAAAGGGACGTATTCTAACTTCAACATACTTGTATTTTAATAAACCTGAAGTTTTTCGCGCCTTACTTGAAATACCTAATGCTGAGGTTCGTTTATTTAATGAAAAAAATGCGAAAAACGAAGTACTTCCTTTTCATGCTAAAGGTTATCTCTTTGAACACAAAAAATATATGTCAGCTATTATTGGAAGTTCTAATTTAACTTCTAGTGCTATTTTAAATAATTATGAATGGAATTTTAGAGTTAACTCTCTTACTAATGCTGAATTAACTCAAGAACTTAGTCTTCAAATTAAAGATGAATGGCAAAAGGCTATTCCATTAACTTGGCAGTGGTGTGAAAGATATCGTTATGAATATGAAAACAAACATAATGATGAGAATATCCTAGATCATCCTCAAGTACCATACTATGTTGAGGATCGTCGACCAATTGAACCAAATTTAATGCAAAAATCTGCTCTAGGAGAAATTGCCGATTTAAGAAATAAAGGAATCGATAAAGCCTTAATTATCTCTGCTACTGGTACAGGAAAGACGTATTTAGGAGCTTTTGATGTTAAGAACTATCAACCCAAGAGATTCTTATTTGTTGTGCATCGTGAGCAAATTTTAGAAGATGCACTAGAAAGTTTTTATAAAGTTATTGGCGGAAATAGGCACGATTATGGTATTTATAGTGGAAATCATCAAATAGATTTAAACACAAAATATGTCTTTGCGACCTCGCAAACCTTGTCAAAAGATGAACGACTGACACAATTTTCTAAGGATGAATTTGATTACGTGATGTTTGATGAAGCTCATCATTTAGGCGCTAATCAATATCTAAAGATTTTTAACTATTTTAAACCTAAATTTTGTTTAGGTATGACCGCTACTCCTGAACGAACTGATGATTTTAATATTTTTAAGTTATTTGATTATCATATTGCGTATGAAATACGACTTCAAGATGCTTTGGAGAATGAGATGCTAGTTCCTTTCCAGTATTATGGAGTTGAAGATTATGTTCATGATAATCAGGTAATTAGTGATGCAAGTTCTCTAAAAGAATTAGTTGCTGATGAGCGTGTTGATTATATTATTCAGCAAACGAAGTATTATGGTTATTCTGGAGATACACTGCACGGTTTGATATTTTGTAGTAGCAATGCAGAAGCAGAAGAACTTGCTGAGGGTCTTGAAAATCGTGGTATCAAGGCTAAAGCGTTATCAGGAGAAGATAGTATTAAAACTCGTGATCAAGTAGTTAAAGAACTAGAAAAAGGTAAGATTAATTATATAGTTACGGTTGATATTTTTAATGAAGGAATCGATATTCCATGCATTAATCAAATTGTTTTGCTTAGAAGCACACAGTCTAGTATTATTTTCGTTCAACAGCTAGGGCGTGGCTTACGTAAATTTCCTGGTAAAGATTATTTAACAGTAATTGATTTTATTGGTGCATATGACAATAATTATCTAATCCCAATAGCTTTAACTGGAGATAAGGCTCACAATAAAGATAATGTAAAGGATGAATTAGAAATTGAACCGATTTATGGTGTATCAGTTATTAATTTCACACATGTAGCTAAAGAACGAATTTTTGAATCGATCAATCACTCTAATTTAACTGTTAAAAGAAAATTACGAGAAGAGTATATAAATGAAAAAAGAAAAATTGGTCATATTCCTCAGATGACAGACTTGCAATCTAGTTCGATTGATTGTCAAGTGATTGCAGATAAGTATAAAAATTATTACAAATTTTTGCTTGAGATGGGGGAAGAACTAGATAATTTAAGTGATTATCAGCAAAAAATCCTTTCATTTTTGACGGTAGTTTTGTCTAATGGAAAAAGAAAACATGAATTACTACTTCTGAGAAATCTTATTGAAAAAGACAAAATTAATGATGAACTTTATGAAAAAATATTAAAACAAAATAATTGTTACTATGATCAAGAAACGGTAAATTCTGTAAATTATATTTTATCGTTGGACTTTTTCAAGGGGAAAGCTCTTCCTAATGAACAATCATATGGTGGACAAGCACTTGTAATATATAAAAATGGTGAATATCGGCTAAATTCAATTTTAAGGGAAAATTTAAAAAATAATTTATTTTTTGAATTATTTAAAGATGCTATTGAAACGGGACTATTACGTTCAAAAAAATATTTATCTAATAAATCTTTTACAATAGGTGAAAGATATTCTCGTTTGGATGCCTGTCGTTTATTAAATTGGAAACATGTTGTTTCTGGTCAAAATATTGGTGGTTACCGTTTTGATGACGAATTAAAGAATTGTCCTATTTTTGTGACTTACGATAAGCGAAAAAGTAATTCTATTAATTATCCCGATCGTTTTATTAGTCCGAGTGTCATCAATATTTATTCAAAAACTAATCGAAAACTAGATAGTAGTGAAGTAGCCAAATTTAAGGACTCAGAGATGTCGTTGTATTTATTTGTGAAGAAATCAAATGATGACGGTGTTAGTTTTATATATTTGGGTCAATGTAAGCCAGAAGAAAGAAGCTTTACTCAAGAATATCAGAAGATTACTCATAAATCCTTGGAGAAAAAGTTAGTTCCAGTAGTTTCCTTTAATTTGCAATTGAGTACACCTGTTGATTTAAATAGATACTATATGTTAACGAAACTAGATTATTAATGACTAACTTAATTTGCATAACTCAATAGACCAAAAACTGTATTGCAGATATTTTTACTACGTATTGTTTTTATTCAAATTCTCAAAATAAACTAACCCTTGCGAAAAGATTTCAAAATATTGTAGATTATTACTTAAAAGCAAAAAAGATTAATGAAACTCCTATTGAATTATGTTCTAGAAATCAAACAGAGAAAGAGCGCAGAGAGATATTAAGATATCTAGTTTTGTTTTTTGCTAGATATTTCCTCTGTTGTTAGAAATATTAATACAAGTATTTCAAATAGAGAACAGATAAGTATTGATAACAGTTCTGATTTAATAAAAATTCTGGGGACTTTTATCATGATTGAAGCGCGACATAGTCCACATATTTCCTAACCACAACAAAAAGAGCAAGACTTGATCAATAACTGAATCAAATCTTGCTCTTTTTCTTATTTATTTAATTCTTTAAAGTGGTCTTGGATTAGGATAAATCCAATCCAAGCTACGAAGCAAAGGGTGAAGACGGCAATTAGACCTGCATAATGCCAAATTTCTAAATGAGTGTGCTTAATAATTGCTGTTTCAACATAGCTAAGTCCTTGCATCATATATACGGCTGGAGCGATATACCAGTAAGCAGCCGGATAGTCTGAACTGATTCGGTTCTTTATATTTGCTTTTGAAATGTATAAAGCAAAGATCTGCATAAATACGTATACCACGAAGAACCAGCCGGGAAAGTTAGAGATAGGGATGTTAAAGAATGTACTGCCATCTTCCCAAACCCAGTTTCTGTTTAAAGTAGAAGCAGATGGATCTAATACAACATCCCACATTACCATGATAAAAGTTGCTGTGAATGGAACTAGAAATGTTTTGATACCAGATAATTTCTTTTCATATTAATTGTTAATTACAAGTGATAAAATCCAAGCAAAGTAACCCATTCCAAAGTAGGCTGACATAATAACAATTGGAATGTCCCATATTCTTGAACCAGAAATATCATAGTGATAATTTCCAAATGGGAAACCTACATGAATACTGAAACCTTCAAAGAAATTGCTGACTACCCAGCATATAATAAAGAATAGGACAAACCAATTCCGTACTTGTATGGTGCAGGTAAATTAGGTGGTAATCAGCATCAAGGTGGAGGGGTAACCTGAGCTGAGTGTTTTATTTTTGGTAAGATTGCAGGCGAGCACTAAAAGAGATTCCAGAGCTTATCATTAAAGAAAATAACCCAGATGTTGATGCGGTTTCTGGTGCATCTGCTACAAGTCGCGCAATCAGTGAAGCTGTCCGCAAGGCTTTGAAAAATGTGAAATAAGTCGGTTGAAAAGAGAATTGTTGTCTTTTTCAACGGCAAAACGGTCGAGAAAATTGAATAATCGCGTGCAAAACGGTTGAAAAAACGGTCGAATAGCTTTTCGACCGTTTTTTGATATAATGAAACTGAGGTGATGACAGATGCGCGAAACTAAAGATTTAGAATTTAAAGAACAAGTTACAAATACTTTTCTAAAAACTGTCAGTGCTTTTGCTAATTATGGTACTGGAAAAATAAAATTTGGAATAAAAGATAATGGGCAAGTAATAGGCTTAAACAATCCAGTAGATGCCTGCATAAATATTGAAAACAAAATCAATGATTCAATTAAGCCCAATCCTGATTATAATCTAATAATTGATGATAAAACTAAAGTTATTACTTTAATAGTAAATAAAGGAAATAATGCGCCATATTTCTATAAATCAAAAGCATATAAAAGAAATGACAGCGCATCTGTAGAAGTAGATCCAGTCGAATTATCTCGTTTGATTTTAAAATCTGAAAATAAATCTTATGATAGTTTAGTGTCAAATAATCAAGATTTAACTTTTAACATGCTTGAACAGGCTTTAAAAGATCACTTAGGAATCAGTAACTTAACCAGCGATATTCTAATTACTCTAGAGTTGAAAAATCGTGAAGGTCACTATACTAATGCGGGTGCTCTTTTAGCAGACAAAAATAATTATCGTGGAATTGATATTGTAAGATTCGGTGAGAATATTAACATTATGCTTGATCGGCTGGCTTATGAGCAGATGTCTATTCTCGAAGAATATAAGCAAGCAATTGAAAAATATCGTCAATATTATCAACATGAAGAAATTATTGGCTCTGAACGAAAGAAGATACAATCTATCCCCGAAAAAGCATTTCGTGAAGCTGTAGCTAATGCCTTAGTCCATCGTACTTGGGATGTAAATGCTCAAATTAAAATTTCTATGTTTGATGATCGAATTGAAATTATTTCTCCGGGTGGACTGCCAGATGGTTTGAGCAAAGAAGAATATTTAGCAGGCCAGATTTCTATTTTAAGAAATCCAATTATTGCAGGCGTATTTTTTCGTTTAGGATTAATTGAACAATTTGGAACTGGTGTACAGCGTATTTTAAAAGAATATAGTCACAGCATTATTCAACCACAATTTTTGATTTATGATAATTCAATAACTATTAAACTCCCAGTTGTTCAAGAATCGCTTCAAGATTTAACTGGAGATGAGCAAAAAGTTTATAGTGTGCTGAAAGATAAAGAATTGAGTACTTCAGAAATTGTTCAAATGACTGGTTTTGGGAGAACTAAGACCTTAAATGTGATTAAAAAACTAATTGATGATGGTTATGCTACAAAAATTGGTAATGGACGCAGTACGAAGTATCGAGTAGCAAAAAATAAGTAATATAGGATTTTTAGATAATGATTGATTATAAAACACTGAAACATAGTGATAATGGAATGCCAACTTGGGATGCTTTTCTAGGTCCTGTATTACAGGTGGCAAGTACAAAAGATGAGTGGATAGGAAAAGAATTAGACCAAGCTGTACTTGATGAAGTCAATTTACCTGAAGAACTTGCTAATTTAAGATATGCATCTAAATATCACGATTTAATTGCATATAATCGTGTCGGATGGGCCTTAAGTGAGTTCAAATTGTCAGGTTTACTTAATTCACCTAGAAGAAGTATCTATAGGATAAGTGAAACAGGAAAAGAAGCATTAGATAAATACGGACTAAATATTACACGTGATTTTGTTCATTCTCAACCAGCATATATTGAGCATCAAAGTAATTTGAAGAATAAAAAAGAAGTTGATAATGACATCACAGAAGATCAAACTTTTGAATTAACTGAAAAGCAAATCAAAGATTGGTTTGATAAGCAAAGTAGTGACTTATCTGAAGAATTGATTGCTAAATTACGTGGTACTGATCCATATCAATTTGAACATATGATGGTTCGACTGTTAAATAAAATGGGGTACAAAGGAACTAACGGACAGTCTGTTGTAACGCAAAAGTCTAATGATGGTGGTATTGATGGAATTATAAATCAAGATCTATTGGGCTTGCGGACTGTTTATGTGCAAGTTAAGCGTTATGGCGAAAAGAATATTGTAGGTAGTCCTGAAATTAATAGCTTTTTTGGTGCACTTAGACGTAAACAAGCAGATCGTGGTGTGTTTATCACTACTTCTTCTTTTACTAATGATGCGAGAGACGCAGCAAAACAGTTAAACATTGCCTTAGTTGATGGTGAAATGCTGACAAACTTGATGATTCAATATAAAGTTGGCGTACAGGTTAGTCAGATTTATGAATTGTATGATATTGATGATGATTTTTTTGAAGAATAATCTATTTTCTCGCGCGCGAAACGGTCGAAAAAACGGCTGATTAGCTAATCGACCGTTTTTTGGGAGGATGAAAATCATGATAAAAGAAGTTTGCATTGAAAATTTTACTGATGTATCAAGATTTATAAAATTAGGAGCTGATCGTTTTGAATTAAATAGCGATTTAGCAGCAGGAGGTCTCACGCCATCTTTTGGTATGATAAAAAAGACGGTCGAGGTTGCTCATCAAAGCCATATCTCAGTTGAAACGATGATTCGTCCGCGTGGTGGCAATTTTGTTTATTCAGATAATGAGATTGCAATAATGAAAGATGATATTCAAATGGCTGCGCTGCTTAATAGCGATGGAGTAGTTTTTGGCTGTTTGACAAGCGATAACAAGCTAGACAAAGATAAGATGAAACAGCTGATTGATCTGGCACGCAGTTTAAATTTAGAAATTGTGATGCATATGGCATTTGATGAAATTGCGCCAGAGCAATGGGAAGAAACTATTGACTGGCTCGCAAAGCATGGCATTAAAAGAATTCTCACTCATGGCGGTCCACTCAGTCAATCAATGTTTAATACAATTCCAAATCTTAGAAAAGTTATCGATTTAGCTAGAAATAAGATCGAAATTTTGCCAGGTGGTGGAATTAACTCAGATAATTTATTCCAAGTTGATAAATTGCTACATTGTGACCAATATCATGGAAGCAAAATAATCTAAAACTAAACAGATAGAAATTTGATTCTATCTGTTTTTTATATGCATTAAATAACAAAAATCTAATATATAAACCTTGTTAAAATTCTTTTATGGTCCTATAATAAGCTACGAAAGATAACGGTAGTTATATAAATAAATTTAGTGCCCGGAGGAGTCGAAAATGAGAAAAGATATGGATAGTTGCCAACATTTTTCGATTAGAAAATTAACAGTAGGTGCTGCTTCAGTATTAATTGGCGTCAGTTTCTTAGGTTTTAATAGCTCACAAGTAAAAGCTGATAGCGTAAAGCCTGAAGCTGATAAAAATAATGATAATATTCAAAAAGATGAAGATGCTTCTGTTACAGTTGATAAAAATGCTGCAACGGTTGATGTAAAAAAGCAAGAACAACAATTGAAAGTTAAGAAGCCAGTTCAATTATCAGTTAAAAAGTCTGATGAAGATAAGCAAGAACAAACTCAAACTACTGATAAAGATAAAAACTTAACTGAAAGCAAAGAAGCTACTCCAGCAAAAGAAATCAAGGCTGATTCACAAAAAGCTTCAACTAAAACAGCTAATCAAGATAAAGCTCAAGTTGTTAAAGACGTTAAGGTAGCTTCTGACGCTAAAAATAAAAAGGTAAATGAAAATGATGCTGCAAAGCAATTTAATTTAAATGATTGGGATAAGACAGTTTCTGATGGTGATTTAACTTTAGGTAAATACATCGGTCAAGGGGCAGAGACTATTTATATCCCTAACGCAGCCGATGTTCAAAATATTACTGAATACCACGATATTCAAAAAGTTATTATTAAGAAAGATACAATTACTAGCTTAGTCGGCAAGACTCACAACTTAACAGTTAGTGATACTGATGATCAAAAAGTCTATGCTCAAGGCGACATGTCGTCTGCTTTCCAATCACATAACAATAACTGGCACCAAGTTGACTTAACTAACCTTGATACTTCTGGCGTAAATAATATGTACGCTATGTTTGCTAATGAACATGATTTAACCAGCGTTGGTGATTTATCAGGTTGGGATACAAGTAACGTGGTAAATATGCAATTTATGTTTAATGATTGCCCAGAATTAACTGGTACTTTGAATCTTTCTGGTTGGGATTTAAGCAGTCTTAACCATAATTATTATCCTGTATCACAAATGTTTTCAGGAGATGCCAAGATTAGCGATCTTAATGTAAGCAACTGGAAGTTAGGTAACGATGTTACTGATATCGGTGGCTTATTTGGCGGTTTAGCTGGAGTAAAAACCATTGACGTAACCAACATGGACTTAAATAAAGTCACTAATGCTCATGGGATGTTTAATGGCGATTCATCTTTGACCACTATTAAAGGTTTAGATACTTTAAAGACCAATAACGTCACTAATATGAGCAATATGTTTGACGGCGATAGTTCTTTAGCTCAACTTGATTTAAACAACTTTGATACTACTAATGTCACTGATATGAGTGCAATGTTTCAAAATTGTTATTCATTGAGCAACTTGAGCGGTCTTTCAAACTGGAATATATCTAATGTTAAAAGCATGAATCACATGTTCTGGGGTGTTGGCAGTCAAACTAATGCTGGTCAAAGAGCAAACTTAGATTTATCTTCTTGGAAAGTGGATCCTTCAAAATCTCAAGTTTACGATATTTTTACAAACGCTCACTTTGATAGTTTGAAGCTTTCAGGCTGGAAGTTTAACGATGATCTTTTGAGAAGAGCCGCTGCCACAATGAAGGGTAGCAGTGTTATCGATGTAACTGACTGGGATACTTCAGCTGTTGATGATATGAGTGGTTTGTTCAGTGACTACAAGAATACAACTAGCATTACTGGTTTAGATACTTGGAATATTGATAATGTTAAGCATATGGATCGTATGTTCCAAAATACTCCATTGCTTAAGGCAATTATTTCAAAATGGAATCCGGCTAATTCAACTGAAGATAATATGTTTGATGGTTCAGCTATAACAGTAAAAGACTTTAACTTCACTGATAACGGACTGAGATCATATCTTGGTAATAGAAGAAATGACACTGTTATCGATGTCACTGGCTTTAAGACTAACCGCGTTACTAATTTATCTAACTTATTCTGTCAATTTGGTAATTTAACCGAAGTTAAGGGTTTAAATACTTGGAATACTAGCAATGTAACTAATATGGGTAACATGTTTAGCTTTGATAGTAAGTTAACCAATCTTGATTTAACTGGCTGGGATACTTCTAAAGTTCAATACATGGATCATATGTTTTATGGCGATCATAGTCTAGCTGAAATCAAGGGAATCGAAAACTGGGATGTATCTAAGGTAACTAACCTTAGTTATATGTTTGACGCTAGCCAAATGGATAACTCCGGAATTAATCCTGCAGAAGGTAGAGACTTTGGACAATTTAAGGCTAACGGTAGTTTAACTAGCTTAGACTTATCTAAGTGGAATACAGCCAGCGCTACTAACATGGAAGGCTTATTCAAAGGTCAACAAAACCTTACTAGTGTAGGAAACTTTAACAATTGGAAGACTGATAAAGTTACTAGCATATCTGACATGTTCGCTCTCGATAAGAACTTGACATTCTCAGATGCAGCTTGCGCAAATATGGCTAAATGGAACACCAGCAATGTCACTACTATGAGAGAATTGTTTGAAGGCCTTGAAAAGCAAGCAGATTTAAGTTTTGTAGCAAGCTGGAAGACTGGCAATGTCAATGACATGAGCTACATGTTTATGAATGATAAAGCTCTTACAAATGTTGGCGATCTTTCTGGATGGGATACAAGCAAGGTGGGTACTGCTCAAATTGCTGGTCAACCTGAAATCCAAAACTATGGCTTTGGCTTGATGTTTGCTAACTGTGAAAAATTACCTGAAATTAAGGGTATTGAGAAATGGAACGTTGAAAACGTAACTAAAGCACGTGGTATGTTCGAGAATACCAAGGCTTTGCAGAGTTTGGATTTGAGTCACTGGAACACCAAGAATCTTCATATTGCTGGTGAAATGTTTGCTGATTCTGGCGTCAAGAGCCTTGACTTGTCTAACTGGGACTTTAGCAACTTAAAGCATTTTAACGATGGCGGTATGCTTACTGGAAATGCTCTAAATCACCGCGGTAGTGAATTTATGTTTCTTTATTTAGCAAATCCATGTACGATTACGATGAATAATGTCAAATTGCCACAAGATTACAAGGAAGGCTTTGACGTAGTTGATTTTGCTAGTGAACAACCATTAGTTGTTATTAGTCCGGAGCTACTTACAGCTCGTGCTGCTAAAGCTGATACTACTTTAAATAATGAAGAATGGCATTGGAGCAATGGAGCAACTCAAATCGGACACCAGAATGTAAACTATTTAACTTACTACAATAAGGATGATCTGACTAATCCTATTGCTCGTCAAAAGATGAACTTTGTTTTTGCTAGTGATAAGCAGCTTCAGTCCGCAATTGCTACAATGTTATTGGCAGTTCCTGAAGGATCAGCTAGTGTAAGTAATTCAAGCGACTTTTATGGTTATCTGAAAGGTGTAACTTCAGTTGAAAATGTTAAGAAGGCATTGGGTGACAAGCTTGCTTCTGAATGGAATTATGCAAAAGATGCTGAGGATGGGTATTTACCATTTAATGATCGAGCATCTTTAACTGATTTAATTTCAGGAAAATATCAATTAACGTTTGAAGCTGTAGCAAATATTCATTATATTGATAGTACAAATAATAAAGAAATCACTATTAGCAAACAGTCTTATAACACTACCAAAGATGTAACTGGCAATGATCTTGTAAACTCCTGGTCGTTTTCAAACTTTGGTTGGCAACTACAAAGTAGTAAATTACCTGAAAAAATGGGCAGTCAAGATGGTGATTACTACGTTTACTTGACTGCACCAGATAAAACTAAGACTATCAATGAAAAGATTAACTATGTAATTGACGGCAAGACTGTTCAAACTGATACTAAAGAAATTAGCTTTACTCAAAAGT
Organism: Lactobacillus hominis DSM 23910 = CRBIP 24.179; assembly: GCF_000296835.1. Lineage (GTDB taxonomy): Bacteria > Bacillota > Bacilli > Lactobacillales > Lactobacillaceae > Lactobacillus > Lactobacillus hominis. The sequence goes on from NZ_CAKE01000001.1 coordinate 128,288, forward strand.
CTAATGGCTTTGATGAAAAGACTTTAAAGCCAACTTACGGTAATTGGGAAGGCGAAGTAGCTTCAGTTACTGCACCTCATACAATTACAAATGACGGCAATAAGTATGACATTGATGTCAAGGCAGCAAAAGCTAATAACTCATTGATCTCAATTGATAATAACGGTGTTATCAGTATCAAAGTAACCGCAACTGATGCTAAAGATGGTCAAAGTTTCGAAATTACTGTTCCTTACGTAAAAGAAAGTTCAGAAACTGGTACTCCAACTGATACTGACAAAGATAGCTTACAAATTGTTGAATTCATTGATCAAGCTAATGATAAAGTGGTCAAAGAAGTAACTAAATCTGGCAAAGTTGGTACAACTGTCGACCTAGATGTCAGCTTACCAGAAGGTTATGTTTTAGCCAAAGGCGAAAAGATGCCAGCATCAAGCTACAAGTTAACCGGCGAAGATAAACCAGTTATTGTCTATGTAGTAAAGAAGAGCTCAGAAACAGGCAAGCCAACTGATACAGATAAGGACAGTTTACAAATCGTTGAGTTTATTGATCAAGCTACTAACCAAGTAGTCAAAGAAGTAAGCAAATCTGGCAAAGTCGGTACAACTATCGACCTAGATGTAAGTTTGCCAAGTGGTTATGAATTGGCACCAGGTCAAGCTATGCCAAAAGCTAGTTATGTCTTAACTGGTAAAGACCTGCCAATCATTGTTTACGTAACTGCAGTTGCTCCAGTTCTTCCAGACGATCAACCTGATATTCCAACGCCAAATCCTACTCCAGATGACAACAATACTGATAATGATACTGTTCGTCCATTGGACGAGGATACTAATGATCAAGAAGAAGTTGTTCGTCCATTAGGTCAAAAGACTCCGGAAGCACCAGAAGTTGCTACTCATGTTGAAAGAGCCAGTCAAGAAACAGTAGCTCCTAAAGCTCAAAGTGTAACTCAAGTTAAGCATGAACACGCTTCAGAAGCATTACCTCAAACTGGAACAAAAGATAACAACATTTTAACCTTATTAGGTATGGGTGTTGCAGCTGTTGCCTCAATCTTTGGTTTGGGCGTAGACCGTAAGAAAAAATAATAGTATTAGAAATTAATCTGAAAAATCATCCCTTGCTTAGAGCAGGGATGATTTTTTTTGTATTGTTTTTATTATTCTTAATGAAAGTGTTTTCTTGCATATAATTTAGCTTATTGTCTAGAACGATTTAACTAGCACTACGCGTTATATAATTTAAGAATATATTAATTAAGTAAAAGCTAAGTATACTATCAAATTTTAATATTCATCACTTTTTACTTGATTTCATGCTTATCTCCTATGAAAATAGTTGCGGACTTCTACAAAACCATTATGGCTATTACATATTACAATTATTTTATCTCCTAACTACTATACACTTACTTAAATCATCCAATCCGTCGCTATTTCTCAGAAACGTGTCTAAGAAAAAAAGATTCTTAGTCCAAAAAAGACTGATGAAATGTTGTGACCCCCCTCCAAAATTCGGACACGGATTTCCGAGGGCAGTACTTAACGAAGATCATCAGTCTTTTTTATATTTTTTTAGTATCGTTTCGCCTTTAAATCTTCAGCATCCTAAATATCAATTAAATTAAATCTCCTAGTTCAAAAACTTATATTTTGAAAAGATTCACTACTAGAGAAAAAGAAACAATTTATAAATTTAGCTGTTTCATTAATAAACCTTAGTGTGAAAACCAGATAGATTTTGATAAAGTTAAAGAGACTTCTTTTCAAAATTTTAATTAAGGACATTTATAACATGCAAATTAATGACCACAAAAAGAATTGGTGGCTTGCAGATATTGGTGACTATTTAAAAGTCATTGCCAATGGATGCGTAATGCTGCAACCAATCATTGCTTTATTTTTAACTTTATCATTAGACTTTAAAAAACAACTTTTCTTAACTTCTTTATATAATTTTGTAAAATTTACCTCTCCAGCTTTTATTTTTGGAATTGTCTTTACCATAATTCGCACTAATGATAAGACTTATAAATTACCTATTAAATCTTATTTCCTTAATCAATGGAGCAATAATTTTTTCCCAACCTTCGCCTGGACATTAGCCTACTTAATTTTAATGCCAAATCTACAACAACACGGACATTTTCATAACATTCCAACTTTTATTTGGCAATTTTTTAGTGGCAACGCTGCTCCTCATCTTTGGTATAGTGTCATGATGCTTCAGTTTTTAATTATTATGCCTGCTATTAAAGCCATCTGTGTCTGGGTTAAACATTCTTATTTCAAATTAATTTTTACAGTCATAATTTCTGCAATTATTTATTTTAGTTGGTTAATTTTTTACGACCATTTCATTTTAAATGGGCCTTATACCCAACATTGGTATCTTTTAGATAGAGTTTTTTTTAGCTTTCTAATTTTTGGAATTTATGGAGGCTTAAGCTGGAATTTTCATGAAGAAATTCAAAACTTTTTGATGAATTATTGGTGGGCTGTAGTAGGAATTTATTTGTTTACTTATTTTTGGACACGTAATATTTTTATTACTCACTCAAAAATTACTAATTTAACCAGTGATAGTTATTATCTACCTTCAATGGCAATTTATGCTTTAACAGTAATTTTCTTAATTTATTTAATCTGTATTGCTCAAAAAGTTTTTAATATGAATCGATGCCTTAAAACTATACATTTTCTAGCATTTTACGCTTATCGAGCATTTTTAGCTAATGTGTTTTGGGATCGAATTTTATGGAATATCTTTAACTTTAAGCACTTTGTTCAATACAATATTTATATAGGAATTATAATTATTTGGATTTGTACTTGGATTCTATCTTACTTGTCAGTATATTTGATTCACCGAATTTGGATTAGAATTATAACTGTGTAATTATCTTATTATACGCATGATGCTAATTACATCGTTTTAGTTATTAAAAAATTCTAAATTGCAGTGACTTATGACTGATATGAATTCTAAAAGTAGACAACTTTATTAAATATTATGAAACTAGGATTGATTTCGATATTGAATCGGAGTCAGTCTTTTTAGTTTACTCTTTGTTACGTTTCAAAAGATAAAGAAAATATCGATGAAAAATTAACTTGGGAAAAGAAGTCTAAGAATGTTTTTGTTATAAAACTTAAGGATAATGATAAAACTAAATTAACTGCTAAATTTGATAAATCTGGCAAGTTGATCGTCACAAACGAAGATCATGAAAAAACTATCTTTAAGAGAGACAATGAACTTAATTTAGATAAATTTATTGGTAAAGATTCAGAAAATGAAGATACCGATACAACTTTTGCACCAGCTAAAAAAGATGACGATAATAATGAAATTAAGAAAAATGAGTCGACTGTTCCTGGAGATGCTGGACTTTTTGATTTACCTTCCCAAATGCAAGGAACTTGGTATAGCGTGGTGGATGGCCATGAAAACAAAATGATGATTGGTCAAAATACGGTTTCTTATGTAAACTCAGATGGCAGCTCAACGCTTACGCTTCATACTTTGAAAAAAGATTTTGATATTTCAAACTATATGCTAAAACCGGATTATCAAAATCAAACTAAAGGCTGGGGCCGTGCTGGACAGATGAACTATAATGGCTTTAATATGATTAATATTCATGGCTGGAATCAGTCAGCTGGTGCAGGTGAGTACTTGTATTGGGCTCAAGAAAAAGGTCAAACTGTCTTAGTTCAAGGCTCAGGTGCAAATGCTTGGACTGATGCAGTTTACTGGAAGAATCAGAGCGATGCACAAGCTAATGTTGACGCAAAATTTGATAACTTACTTTATCAATAATATGGTGAATAATAACTAAGTTTACTATTCCTTTTTACCATCAAAACACCTATTTAATATACTTATACTCATGCTATAATTATTTTTGTTTGAAAAATATTACCCTTGGAGGAAAAACATGAAAGTTAGAAAAGCGGTTATCCCTGCAGCCGGTTTGGGTACAAGATTTTTGCCAGTTACTAAGGCAATGCCTAAAGAAATGCTTCCTATAGTTGATAAGCCAACTATTCAATTTATCGTAGAAGAAGCTAAAGCATCAGGGATTGAGGATATTTTAATTGTCACTGGTAAAAATAAACGCTCAATCGAAGATCACTTTGATGCAAATCCTGAATTAGAACAAGATCTTGAAAAGACTGGTAAGATCGAATTATTAAAGCAAGTTGAAGGAATTACTAATTTAGGGGTGAATCTTTACTATACTCGTCAGCCTCATCCAGCAGGCTTAGGTGATGCGATTTATCGCGCACGTAGCTTTGTTGGTGGTGAACCATTTGTCGTTATGCTCGGCGATGATCTAATGAAAGATAAAACTCCTCTTACTAAGCAGTTAATTGAGCGTTATGATGCAACTCATGCTGCTACTTTAGCTGTTATGCCGGTTCCTCATGAAGAAGTTTCAAAATACGGTGTTATTGAGCCAGATGGAGAAATTGAACCAGGTTTAATTAATGTAAAGTCGTTTGTTGAAAAACCTGATATTGACAAAGCACCAAGTGATTATGCCATTATTGGTCGTTATTTGCTTACTCCTGAGATTTTTGATGTTTTAGAAACGCAAAAACCGGGACGCGGCGGTGAAGTTCAATTGACCGATGCCATTGATACGATGAACAAAACCCAGCGAGTTTTTGCGCATGTCTTTAAAGGGCGCAGACATGATGTAGGGAATAAGTTCGGTTATCTTGAAACCTCAATTGAATATGGTTTAACCCATCCTGAAACTAGTGATGCCTTAAAAGAATACATTATTCAAAAGGCTCATGAATTAAAAAGTAAATAAATTTAATGAGAATGAATCGCAAGATTCATTTTTTTATATATGAGATTCTTATTTAGCTCTCATATAAATCTGTATGAGTATATATAAAGTGATTTTTTATATTGTTAATGAAAATAAATCTCATAAATATAATATTTGGACTAATCCACTGATAATATGCGCTTAAAATTGCTGATTTTAACGCTTTTTATAGATAGTTATTTTGTTTAATAATATTTAAACTTAAAATAAATTAAAAAAATATAAGCAAAACCCTTGTAATTTTAAAATTTAGATGATAATATTTAAACATCAACTTGATCCTAACTTACAGGAGGAAATGTAATATGAAAAAAGCCAAATTATTTGGAAGTTTAACTTTGCTTACTGGTGTGGCTTTAACTTTAGCTGCTTGTGGTAACAAGTCAAACTCAGAAGGTTCAAATGATGTTAAGAATTTTAAGGCTGCTGTGCCAACTAAAGCTGCCAAAAAAGGCGGTTCAGTAAAAGTAGCACTTATCTCTAACTCACCATTTAAAGGAATTTTCTCAAATGAACTTTCAACTGATGCTTCAGATACTGAGGTAGTTGCACCAGCAAACGAAGGCTTATTTGATACAACTGATACGTACGTATATAACGACAAAGGTCCAGCTACTATTAAGATTGATAATAATGCTAAGACTGCTACTATTAACGTTAAAAAGGGCGTTAAGTGGTCAGATGGTAAGCAAGTAACTGCAAAAGATGTCGAATATGCTTATGAAATTATTGCTAACCCAGCAACTCAATCACAACGTTATACTTCAAGTTTGGCTAATATTGTAGGCTTGGAAGAATACCACGATGGCAAGTCTAAGACTATTTCAGGTATTGAAATGCCAGATGGTGAAAATGGCCGCAAGGTTGTTATCCACTTCAAACAAATGAAGCCTGGTATGACTCAATCTGGTAACGGCTTCATCTGGGAATCAGCTGCACCATACCACTACTTAAAAGATGTACCATTTAAAGACTTAGTATCTTCAGACAAGATCAGAAAGAAGCCATTATTCTTTGGTCCATTTAAAGTAAATAAGGTTGTTCGTGGCCAATCAGTATCATTTGTACGTAACCCTTACTACTGGCGTGGAACTCCTAAGTTAGACAAGATTACAATTTCTGCAATTGGTACTAATTCAGTTTCTCAAGCAATTAAGTCTCACAAGTTTGATGTTTCCCAAGTTGTTAACTCACAATGGGAAAGCGTAAAGGGAACTAAAGACGTTAACTTCATTGCTAGAGTTCCATTACAATACTCATACCTTAGCTTTAAAGTTGGTAAATGGGACGCTAAGAAGGGTAAGAACGTAATGAACCCTAACGCAAAGATGAACAACAAGGCTTTGCGTCAAGCTATTGCTTACGGTATGAACATTGAGCCTGTAACCAAGCGTTACACTCATGGACTTTCATTCCAAGTTCCAACTTTAGTACCAAAACAATTCGGTGCATTCTTTGATAAAGATGTTAAACCTTACACTCAAAACTTGAAGAAAGCTAATGAATTACTTGACAAGGCTGGCTACAAGAAGAAGGGTAAATGGCGTGTACAACCTAACGGTAAGCCATTGGTAATTCACTTTGCCGCAATGCAAGGTAGTTCAACTCAAGAACCAACTATTCAAAACTATATCCAACAATGGCACAAGCTTGGCTTAAACGTTAAGTTAGCTGGTGGCCGTTTAATGGAAGGTAACTCATTCTACGATAAGGTTCAAAACGATGACCCATCAGTAGATATGCTCCAAGGTATGTGGTCATTATCAAGTGAACCTACTCAAGATGATTTATACTCTGAAGCTGCACCATTCAACTTCTCACGTTTTGTAACTAAGAAGAACACTCAATTGCTTAAAGAGATGGGCTCACAAAAGGCTTTGAACAAGGATTACCGTGTCAAGAAGTTCCACGAATGGCAACAATACATGCACGATGAAGCTTACGTATTGCCTATGACTAACGGTTACGAAGTAACTGCTGTTAACAACAAGTTAACTGGCTACTCAGTAAAACCATCAACTGCAAACGCATTATGGTACGACGTAGCATACGTGAAGTAATTAATAAACCATTAAAATTGCATAAATCAAAAAAGAAGCAGAATATCTGCTTCTTTTTTGTGTTTGTATATATAAAATAAGCGTGCTACTATTGTTATATCAACTTGTCCTCATTTAGGAGGAAATTATGAAAAAGTCTAAATTAGTAGCAATGACGGCTTTAATGTCAGGTGTTGCATTAACAATGGCTGCTTGTGGCAACAGCAATCAAAACCAAACAGCCAACACTCACTTTAAAGAAAGTGTACCAAAAAAGGCTATTAAAAAAGGTGGTCACGTTTCAGTAGCTGTTGAAGTAGATACTCCATTCACTGGAATTTTCAATGATGAATTGTCTACTAATGCGACCGATACTGAAGTTATGCAATATGGTGATGAAAGCTTATTTGCAACTGACGACATTTATAATTATCGTAAGGGTGGAGCTGCTGATATTAGCATTGACAAAGATGCTAAGACTGCAACAATTAAGATTAATCCAAAAGTTAAGTGGTCTGATGGACAACCCCTAGTAGCTAAGGACTACGAATATGCCTACGAAATTATCGCTAACAAAGACACTGCTTCTCAGCGTTACACTTCTAGTTTAGCTGACTTAGTTGGCTTAGAAGAATACCACGAAGGCAAAGCTAACACCATTTCTGGTATTGAAATGCCAGATGGTGAAAATGGGCGAACTGTTGTCTTACATTTCAAAGAAATGAAGCCTGGTATGACTCAATCAGGAAATGGCTATATTTGGGAACAAGCCGCACCATATCACTACTTAAAAGATGTGCCATTTAAGAAGTTAATTTCTTCAAATAAAATCCGTAAACAGCCACTATTTTATGGTCCGTATAAAGTAAGCAAGGTAGTTCGTGGGCAATCTGTTTCTTGGGTTCCAAATAAGTATTATTACAAAGGTCAACCTAAGTTAGATAAGATTACAGCTTCAGTTATTTCTCCTAATTCAGTGGCGCAAGCTATTAAGAGTAGAAAATATGATGTTATGGGTGTAATTAACTCCCAGTGGCAAAACGTTAAAAATACTAAGCAAGTAAACTTTATCGCTAATATTCCTTTAGCTTATTCATATTTAGGTTTTAAAGTGGGTAAATGGAATGCAAAACTTGGCGAAAATGTAATGAATGATCACGCCAAAATGAACAATAAGGCTTTGCGTCAAGCGATTGCTTACGGAATGAACGTTAATGAGGTTTATAAGCGCTACTCATCAGGTCTTTCATTCAGAATTCCAACTTTAATTCCAAAACAATATGGTCCTTACTTTGATAAAAATATTAAAGGCTACACTTACAACATTAAAAAAGGTAATGAACTTTTAGACAAGGCTGGCTATAAAAAGAAGGGTACATACCGCGTTCAACCTAATGGTAAGCCATTGACCATTCACTTAGCTACAATGACTGGTAGTTCAGTGCAAGAGCCAATTATTCAAAACTACATCCAGCAATGGAAGAAGATGGGCTTAAACGTTAAATTAACTGGGGGACGTTTAATCGAAAGTAACTCATTTTATGATAAAGTTCAAAACGATGCGCCAGAAGTCGACATGTTTATCGGTGCTTGGTCGCTATCAAGTGAACCTTCACAAAATGATCTTTATGGTAAGAATGCACCATTTAATTATTCACGCTTTGTAACTAAAAAGAATACTGAATTATTAGATGATATGGATTCGCTTAAAGCATTCAATAAAGACTACCGGATTAAAAAGTTCCATGAATGGCAAAAATACATGGACGATGAAGCTTACGTTGTTCCAGTTGCTAATAGCTACTCAATTACTGCCGTTAATAACAAGCTAACTGGTTATTCACTCAAGCCTTCGATGAGCATGGGTGGTGGTTTTCCTAACTGGTACTATGTTGGTTATGCAAAATAAAATAAACAATTTAACAAAATTGCTATCTCTTAAGGGAGATAGCTTTTTTCATTAGGCAAAAATGGTTATAATTAAAGAGTTAATTATGAAAGGACAGTTAAATGGTTTCAGTAGCTTTCAAAAAAAATCTAAAAGAAAAATATGGCATTGCATTTCACAATGAAAAATTACTAGATGCTGCTTTTACGCATTCTTCATATGCAAATGAGCATCCTGGTACAACTGATTATGAAAAATTAGAGTTTTTAGGGGATGCCGTTTTAGAGTTGGCAGTTTCTGATTATTTGTACCGCCATTTTCCTAAGTTAAATGAAGGAGAATTAACACGTTTACGTTCAAATATTGTCCGCACAGAAGGATTTTCAGAATTTGCTAAAGAATGTGGCTTTCAAAAAGAAGTTAACCTGGGCAAAGGTGAAGAAAAAGCTGGTGCACGTCAGCGTAAGACCTTGCTTGAGGATGTGTTTGAAGCCTTTAATGGAGCACTTTTCTTAGACCAAGGGATGCCAGCAGTGCAGCATTTCTTGCATTTGACGGTTTACCCCTTGATTGCTGAAGGCGATTTTAACGCTTCTCGCGACTATAAGACTGAATTACAAGAAAAGCTCCAAGTTAATGGCGCCATTGATATTGAATACAACGTCATTAGCCAAGATGAAAGCGTACCAACCTTTACAGTGCAATTGTCTGTTGCAGGCAAAAAATTAACGACTGGTACGGGAAGAAATAAAAAAGCAGCCGAACAAGAAGCAGCTGCCAAAGCACTGAAGAAAAAATAAAGAAGAATAGGTGAGATTTTGCCGTTAAAGCAATTAATCTTAAATGGCTTTAAGTCATTTGCAGATAAAACAACTATTAATTTTGATACAGGAATAACGGGAATTGTTGGCCCAAACGGTAGTGGTAAGAGTAATATTACTGAAGCTATCAGATGGGTCATGGGAGAAGGTTCCGCAAAATCGCTACGTGGCGAAAATATGAAAGATGTCATTTTTGCTGGTAGTGAATTTCGTGCGCCTTTAAACCGGGCTGAAGTTAGTTTGATTTTTGATAATCAAGACAAGCAGCTCAATTTTGATAATAAACAAGTAGCTGTAACGCGTCGTATTTTACGCTCAGGCGATAGTGAATATTTGATTAATAATCAACAAGTACGTTTAAAAGATATTCGCGATTTGTTTGTCGATTCAGGCTTATCGCAAGACAGCTTAGCAATTATCTCACAGGGAAAAGTTGATCAAATTTTGAATTCGCGTCCAGAAGATCGGCGCGGAATTTTTGAAGAAGCTGCCGGCGTACTCCATTTTAAGCAGCAAAAAGAAGTTGCTTTACGTCAATTAGATAAGACAAACGAAAATTTAATTCGAATTAACGATTTAGTTAAGGAATTAGAAGACCGGGTTGAACCGCTTCATGAGCAAAGCTCGCTTGCTAAAGAATATAAATTTGAAAAAAGTCAGTTAGACAGTAAGCTAAAGAAATTGCTGGCTTTACAAATTCAAAATTTAGACAAGCAAAAGCGCGACCTTAAGCAAAAAGCAGACCAAAATAAGGCGATTTTAAATAAGCTTGATCAAGAAGTTCAAACTTCTCAGCAAGATTTAGAAGCTAAAAAAGAAGTTTCTAAGGCTTTACATGCTCAAAAAGATAACCAGCAAAAATCGTTGCTTTCTTTAACGCAAAAAATTGCTAGTTTGAATACTGACTTACAAATGAGTCAGCAATCTCGTGAATACGATGCTGCAACACGCAAGGAATATTTAGCCCAAAAATCTGAATTAAGTGCTCAAAAATCTGAACTTGATCAGGAACTTGCTGAAATTCAAGCTACAATTGATAAGCAAAAGAATGTTTTAGCGAAGCTGGATGAGAAAAAACAAAAAATTTCTTCTAGTTTAAAGCAAGATCCAGCTTCTTTAAACAAGCAATTAGATGATGCTCGCAGTCGCTATATTGACTTACTGCAAGAGCAGACTTCGACTAATAATCAGATTGTCTATTTAGAAAATGAAATTAAGCGTTTGAATGCTCCAAAGTCTGAAGATCAGCATTTGCGAGAAGAGCTGACTCAAGCTCAAGAATTATTGGCGCAATATAAAGATCAAGGTAAAAAATTAGTTACCCAGCGCCAAGCCTTAAAAGCTGAGATTGAAACTTTGAACCAAAAGGTTACTCAGCAAACTAAGCGCTTGGACGATTTGAATACTTTAATTCAGCAAACTCAAGCAAATATTGCCCGCCAAAATGCACAATTAGATGGACTTAAGAGATTGCAAAATCGCCACGAAGGGTACTACTATGGCGTTAAGTATGTCTTAAATCACTTAGAGCAATTTTCTGGTGTAATTGGGGTAATTGGTGAATTAATTTCATTTCCAGCAGATCTTGAAGCTGCGCTAACTACAGCTTTAGGTGCTGGCGTACAAGATTTAGTAGCAAGAGATCGTGAAAGTGCTAAAGATGCCATTAGTTTGCTTAAAACAAGTCATGCTGGTCGAGCTACATTTTTACCATTAGACAGCTTACGTCAACATACTGTGGCTCAATCAACGATTACCACTTTAAAAGCAATCGATGGTTTTATCGGAGTTGCTTCGCAATTAGTTTCTACTAAAGGAAGTGCCGACATTTCTAATGCGATTAATTATTTGCTGGGGAATGTCTTAGTAGCTAAAGATATGAATACTGCCTTGCGCATTCAAAATTGCACCGGGCATTATTATCGCATTGTTACTTTGGACGGCGATATCATTAGTCCGGGCGGTAGTATGACTGGTGGTGCACGCAACCAGCGCTCTAATTCGCCACTACAGATGAATGCTGAGTTAGAATCTTTAGAGCAAAATATTGCCAAGCACCAAAAGCAGTTAGCTGAATATCAAAAGCAACTTGCTGATTTTGAAAAGAATTCTGATAACCAGGCTTTAAATGATAAGCAAAGCATGCTCCAAGAACTTAATCAAAAGATTAGCGAGCAAGCAATTCGTTTTCAAAACCAAGAAAAAGAAACTAAACGTTTAGAACGCTTAGATGACTTACAAAAACAAGCTCATAAGCGGCAAGTTGATGAACTTAATAAGTTGAGTAATCAACTGCAAGAAAAAAAAGATAAAAAAGAATCTTTGAATACGCAAGCTAACGAGCAAAAGGCCAAGATGGATGACTTGAAGAAAACATTAGAAAATGTTGATCAAGCTTATGCCAAATTGCAAAATGATTTAGCTGAAATTAATTCTGAAATTGCTGTTGCTAAAAATAAACAGGCAAACTCAAAAGAACGCTTTAGCCAAGTGCAAAAACAGGTTAAAAACAATGCTTCTCAACTTAGCGATTTAGAAAATAAATTATCTGGATTAGATCAGGCAAGGGATTCTAGCGCAAGTCAAGAAGAGATTAATGAGCAAATTGAAAGTTTGAACCAAGAAAAAGCCGAGCTAACTAAGAAATTAGCTGCAAGCAACCAAAATCTTGGAAAAATCGATGCGCAAATTAATCATTTAGAATCAGTAGCTTCCAGAAATTATGATTTGCGTAAAGATGCAGCTGAAGATCAAGAAGCATTGTCAGTTGAATTATCGCAATTCACTAGTCAGATTAATTCAAAACTGCGTCACTTATCGCAAGATTATTCTTTAACTTATGAAGCTGCAATTGCTCTAACTGATGGCAAAAATGATCTTGAAACTCGTCAAAATCTTGAAAAAGAAGTTAAGCTTCACAAGATGTCAATTGAAGATATTGGTCCGGTGAATTTGCAATCAATTGAAGAATACGAAGACGTTAAAACAAGATATGATTTCTTAAATGGTCAGCAAAATGACTTGCTTAAAGCACGAAGCGATATCCAAGAATCAATGTCGAAGCTAGATGATGAAGTTAGGCAGCGTTTTGACAAGACATTTAAGGCTGTTGAAAAGAAATTTGAAGATATCTTCCCAATTATGTTTGGTGGCGGAAAAGCTAAGCTAGTTTTGACCCAGCCAGATGATTTATTAATGACAGGGATTGAAATTATCGCCCAACCACCTGGCAAAAAATTACAACGCTTAAGTTTGCTTTCTGGTGGTGAAAGAGCCTTGACGGCCATTACCTTGTTATTTGCTATGCTTGAGGTAAATCCAGTTCCATTTTGTATATTGGACGAGGTCGAAGCAGCATTAGATGAAGCAAATGTTGATCGTTTTGCTAAGTTTTTAAACCACTATGATTTGCATACGCAGTTTATTGTGATTACGCACAGACGCGGAACAATGCAAAAAGCAGATAATTTGTACGGCGTGGTAATGCAAGAATCTGGTGTTTCGCAAGTATTATCAGTATCATTAAAAGATGTAAAGCAAGAGGTGAACTAAGATGGGTTTATTTGATAAGATAAAAAGATCGCTTTTTGGTGGGTCTGACGAAGACCAAGAAAAAGAAAAGCAGGATCAACAAGAGGTCGAGCAAAAAGAAGCTGAAGAAAAAGCTGATGCTGAAGATAAACAACAAGTTGAAGAAAATTCAGCTGATTCTGAGGTTGAAACTAAAGAAGTTGAACCAGAAGATCGTGTTTGGGCAGATGCTGGCTCTAATTTAGAGCAACAAAGAGTTGATCGACAAAAAAAAGATGAATCGACTGAAGAAAAATCTGACAATGATATAGAAAATAGAAACTGGTCAGATTCAGGATCCTTATTTGAAAAGCAAAGCCAAGACCGTGAAGATCAGCGTAAAGTAGTTGACCAAGAAGAGCAGGACCAAGAATTTTCTGAAAGTTCTGATGAAGCCCGTCAAGATACCCAAGGTAACCATTCCGATTCCCAGAGTGAAATAGAAACGGATGAAAGCGATCAAGAACGCTATGATCGCGGTCTAGAAAAAACTAACCATTCTTTTGGTGCAAAATTAAATGCCTTTTTCGCAAAATTTAGATCAGTCGATGAAGATTTTTTCGATGACTTGGAAGATTTATTAATTGAATCAGATGTTGGTTTTGAAACAGCTGAACAATTAACTGAATCCTTGCGTGATGAAGCTAAATTACAAAATGCCAAGAGTCATGATGAATTAAAGCAAGTTGTTGTTGAAAAATTAGTCGATATCTATGATAAAGGCGGCCAAGGGAAAGATTCTACTTTAGCTTATGATGAAAATGCCAAACCCAACGTTTACTTATTCGTTGGCGTAAATGGTGCCGGTAAAACAACAACCATTGGTAAATTAGCTAAACGATTAAAAGATTCTGGCAAGAGTGTCATGATGGTAGCTGCGGATACTTTTAGAGCTGGTGCTGTTGAACAATTAGTTGAATGGGGCAAGCGTGACGGCGTTGAAGTTATCACAGGAAAATCTAAAGCAGATCCAGCTTCTGTTGTTTATGAAGGAGTTAGCCAAGCCAAAGCCAAAGGCGTCGACTATCTGTTAGTTGATACTGCAGGCCGTTTGCAAAACAAGGTTAACTTGATGAATGAATTAGACAAGATCAAGAGAACAATTCAAAAGATTTTGCCTGATCAACCAAATGAAATCTTGCTTGTTTTAGATGGTTCAACTGGACAAAATGCTTTGCTTCAAGCAAAAGATTTTGATAAAACTACTAAATTAACTGGTTTAGTTTTAACTAAATTAGACGGATCTTCTAAAGGTGGGGTAGTCTTAGCTATCCGTAACGAAATGGACTTGCCTGTTAAATTAGTCGGACTTGGCGAAAAAGTTGACGATTTGGCTGATTTTGATGCTGAGAAGTTTGCAATTGGACTTTTCCAAGGATTGATTTAAGATAATAAGTGTATATAAATAGTATTTTTAAGGAGGAGAAGTCAATGAAAAAATTAAGTGCATGTACTTCTATTTTAGTAGGAAAAAAAGCATCAATTGACGGATCTGTCATGATTTCGCGTAATGACGATACCGCTCAAGCTATTTCACCACATAGATTTATTATTGAACCAGCAGCTCATGGTGAAAAGGGGCGCAAGATTAAGTCTTGGCTTAACAAGTTCGAAATGGACTTGCCTGAAGATGCTCAAAGAGTTCCAGCTGTTCCAAATGTAGACTATAAAAAAGAAGGTTACTACGACGAAAGTGGTATTAACCAAAAAAACGTTGCAATGTCTTGTACCGAATCAACTTATGGTAACGAAAGAACTTTAGCCTTTGATCCACTTGTTAAAGATGGATTGGATGAAGATTGTATGCAAACCGTTGTTTTGCCATATATTGATTCTGCTCGTGATGGCGTTAAGCGCTTGGGTTCCTTAATTAAAAAATACGGTTCTCCAGCCGGAAATTCAGTTTTATTCGGTGATAAAGACGAAGCTTGGTACATGGAAATTGTTACTGGCCACCACTGGGTTGCACAACGTATTCCAGATGATTGCTACGCAGCAACTGGTAACCGTGTAGCTATTCAACAAGTTAACTTTGATGATCCTGATAATTTTATGTGGAGTGAAGGGATTCAAGAATTTGTTGAAAAGCATCACTTAAATCCAGATCACGAAGGTTGGAACTTCCGTCACATTTTTGGTACTTACACTGAACAAGACCGTCATTACAACACTAGTCGTCAATGGTACATCCAAAAATTATTTAACCCAGAAATTGAACAAGATCCTGAAGATCCAGATATTCCATTTATCCGCAAGGCTTCAAAGAAACTGGCTAAAGAAGACATCGAATATGCTTTAGGTTCACATTATCAAGATACGCCTTATGATCCATTTGGTCACGGCACTGAAGAAGAAAAGCATCGCTATCGTCCAATTGGTTTAAACAGAACGCAAAACTCTCATATTTTGCAAATTAGAAATGACGTTCCAGAAGAAATGGCTGGTATTATGTGGTTATGTATTGGTGGACCAACATTTAGCCCATATATTCCATTCTTTAGCAACATGAATGAAACTGATCCATCATTTAATAACACTTCAATGACTTATAATCGTGATGACGCATGGTGGTATTATAAGTCATTATCTGCATTGGTAGAAAGTCACTACCCGCAATTCGTTCAACT
This sequence comes from Lactobacillus hominis DSM 23910 = CRBIP 24.179, assembly GCF_000296835.1. Taxonomy (GTDB): domain Bacteria; phylum Bacillota; class Bacilli; order Lactobacillales; family Lactobacillaceae; genus Lactobacillus; species Lactobacillus hominis. Next base: position 144,085 of record NZ_CAKE01000001.1, read on the forward strand.
TGATACTAAGTATTTGGAAGAATTAAACCGCTACTACCGTGGACGTGTTGAAGAAATTATCGAAAACGCAAATGGTTTGTCAGGCGACGAATTAACCAATTACTTAACTCGTGAAAATCAAAAGACTGTTGCTCACACTAAGAAAGACAGTGAAGAGCTAATGGGGCAAATGTTTACTGATGCAATTAAACTATCTAAATTAACATTTAACATGGATCCAAACTTATAATCAGTTGAAGATGAAAAATAAAAGGCGTTCAAGTTTTTGCTTGAGCGCCTTTGTTATAGATTATTAAATTATTTTGCGGTTTTGGCTTTGCGGGTAAAACCAAAGATAAATTGTAAAACTGTCAAGATAATAAAGAATATTAATAAGTAGACAATGTTTCCAATATTTGGTTGCTTTGAAGCAAACCAGAACCATTGATAATCTAATGATGAATAGATCCAGTAAATAATAGCTAAAGCAATTGAGCTTAAAGCATTAATAATTGCAAAGATCCAAAGATTTCCATTTTCTTTTTTAGCAAGATAGATAATAGACCAAACTAGTGACCAAACACCCCAAAGAAGTGCGGCCACAGTGACGATCCAATAAAATACGGTCGCAAACATGGTTTCAATTTCCTCCTCATAATAGGTACAAGTACATTTTAACATTAATGTGAAGTTTTGAACGATATAAAAGTCATAATGTTAAATTGTGTGTATTTTTGCTATACTGGTTCAAGGTGAGACATATGAATGAACTTGAAAAAAATGAAAAATTAGGCGATTTATATGCCTACTATGGTCCTTTATTAACTAAGGGACAACAAAGCTATTTTGAAGATTATTATTATAATGATCTTTCTTTAGGAGAAATAGCCGATAATCATCATGTTTCTAGGCAGGCTGTCTACGATAATTTAAAAAGAAGCAGTAAGGCTTTAGAAAATTATGAAGATAAGCTTCATATGAGACGTGATTATAAAAATATTTCAGATAAAGTCTGGGAAATTGCATGGGCAGTTGATCATCATCAAATTGATGAAGCTCATGATGAAATAGGAAATTTATTACATGAATTAGGAGAGATGTAATCCATGGCTTTCGAAAATTTAAGTGAGAGATTACAAAAAGCATTAAAAAATCTTACTGGTAAAGGTAAGATTAGCGAAGCAGATATTAACCAAGCTTCAAGAGAAATTAGATTGGCCCTTTTAGAAGCCGATGTTAACTTTAAGGTAGTTAAAGATTTTATCAAGCAAATTAAAAAAGAAGCGCTTGGTAAAGAAGTTCAAGAAAGTTTAAATCCAGGTCAACAAGTTATTAAGATCGTTGACGAGCAATTAACCAAGATGATGGGTGAAGAAGCAGTAAAGCTAAACAAGGCTCCTCATATCCCAACAATTATCATGATGGTTGGTTTGCAAGGTACTGGTAAAACCACAACTGTTGGTAAGCTAGCTAATTACTTAATTAAAAACGAAAAAGCACGTCCACTTTTAATTGCTGGCGACATTTATCGTCCAGCTGCTATTGATCAGCTTCGTCAAATTGGTCAACAATTAAATGTACCAGTTTATAGCGAAGATAATAAAGACGTAGCTCAAATTGTAGAACATGGTTTAAACCAAGCTAAAGAAGATAAAAATGATTATGTAATTATCGATACGGCTGGTCGTTTGGAAATTGATGAAGCCTTAATGGATGAATTAAAGCGCATTACTGAAGTTGCCCATCCTGATAATACTTTGCTGGTTGTCGATGCCATGACGGGTCAAGCAGCAACGCAAGTAGCTGAAGGATTTAATAAAGATCTTGATTTAACTGGTATTGTTTTAACTAAGCTTGATGGTGATACTCGTGGTGGTGCTGCGCTCTCAGTACGTGCTGTAACGGGATTGCCAATTATCTTTACTGGTCAAGGTGAAAAATTAGACGCTTTAGAAAGTTTCCACCCAGATCGAATGGCTTCCAGAATCTTGGGCATGGGTGATATGTTGACCTTGATTGAAAAGGCTCAGCAAGACTACGATGCCAAAGAAGCTGAAAAGATGGCGCAAAAGATGCGCGAAAATACCTTTGACTTTAATGACTTTATTGACCAAATGGACCAAGTTCAAAAGATGGGTCCTTTAGACCAAATCATTAAAATGATTCCAGGTATGGCCAATAATCCAGCTTTAAAGAATATTCAAATTCCGGATAAGCAAATTGCGCACATGAAAGCTATCGTTTACTCAATGACTGAAGCTGAACGTGAAGATCCTGACATGCTTAATCCGTCACGTCGCAGAAGAATTGCGGCTGGCTCTGGTGTTCCAGTTGTTGAAGTTAACCGCATGATCAAGCAATTTAAGCAATCAAAAGAAATGATGCAAAAGATGACTAGCGGCAATATGAAGGGCTTAGGCAATTTACCAGGGATGAATACGCCAATGGGTAAGATGGCGATGCGTTCAATGTCTAAGAAGTTTAAAAAGAATAAACGTAAGCGCATGAAGAAGATTAAGAGATTCCATTCTTAAAAAATTAAAGGTGTTAAGCAAAAAACCTTTACACCTTAAAAAGTATGTGCTATATTATTTAAGTCAAGAAATTTAGGAGGAAAATTTAATGTCTGTTAAAATTCGTATGCGCCGTATGGGCTCAAAGAGAAAACCTTTCTACCGTATCGTTGTAGCTGACTCACGTATGCCACGTGATGGTCGTTTCATCGAAGAAGTTGGTTACTACAACCCACTTACTAACCCTGATGAAGTTAAGCTTGAAGAAGACAAGGTCTTCGACTGGTTGCAAAAGGGTGCTCAACCTTCAGATACTGTAAGAAGCTTACTTTCAAAAGCTGGTTTAATGAAGAGATACCACGACGCAAAATACGGTAAGTAATTTACTATTGCAATTAAAAAAGTTTGGGAAGTATTGCCCAAGCTTTTTTCTTTATATAAAGGATTTTAAAATGACAGAATATTTTGAAGTAGGTAAAATTTTAACTACTCATGGACTTAAGGGCGAAGTTAAGGTAAATCCAATTACTGACTTTATTAATGAACGTTTTAAAGTAGGTAGCAAGTTGTATATTGGCGCAGATAATGAAAATATTGAAACAAAAGTTACTGTGGCAAGCAGTCGTATGCAAAAGCAATTTGTCTTGGTTTGTTTTGAAGAAATAACTGATATTGATGAAGCACAAAAAATCCTTAAAAAAGATCTTTTTGTAGCTGAACAAGACCGCGATGAACTTCCTGAAGGATCTTATTATTTTAAGGATATTTTGGAACTGCCTGTTTTTGACAGTGAAACTGGCGAAAAATTAGGCCAATTAGTAAATATAGAAACGCCTGGTGCTAATGATATTTGGGAGATCAAGCCAGAACGAGGCAAGAGCTTTTGGATCCCCAATATTGCTTCAGTAGTTAAAAAGGTTGATCTAGAACAAAAACGTATTGAAGTTACTTTACTTGAAGGATTACGCGATGAAAATTAATGTTTTAACACTTTTTCCCGATATGTTTACGCCGCTGAAAGTTTCAATGCTTGGTAGAGGCTTAGAAGATGGTAAATGGGACCTGAATTTAGTCAATTTTAGAGACTTTACAAGCGACGTTCATCATCATGTCGATGACACGCCTTATGGTGGTGGAGCTGGTATGGTTTTGCAAATAATGCCGATTAAGAAGGCTCTTGATTCGCTTTCAGATAAAGGTAAAGTGATCATTACGGCGCCTCAAGGTAAAACTTTTAATGAAGAAATGGCTCAAAATTGGTCAAAAGAAGAAAATTTAACTTTCATTTGTGGTCATTATGAAGGTTTTGACCAACGCGTTTATGATTTAGCTGATGAGACTGTGTCGATTGGCGATTATGTTTTAACTGGTGGGGAACTGCCCACAATGAGCATGATTGATGCGACAGTGAGATTATTGCCAGGTATTTTAGGAAATGAAGCATCGCCAGTAGAAGAGAGTTTTTCTCATGGCTTGCTCGAATATCCGCAATATACTCGTCCAGCTGATTTTGAAGGGCAAAAAGTACCTGAGGTTTTAACATCAGGTAACCACCAAAAGATAGCGCAGTGGCGCCATTACCAGGCACTAAAGACGACATATATCAATCGTCCAGATCTGCTAGAAAATCGTGAATTATCAACTGAAGAAAAGAAAATGCTGGCTGATGTTAAGGCTGAATTGGATCAATAGGAATTAAAGTGTATTCTCCACGTGTGTGGAGGTGATCCTGATCAAGAAAGAGCCGACAAATTAGAAGAGTGGTGTTCTCCACGTATGTGGAGGTGAGATCTTCAATAAACTTATTTACAAGTCTGTAGATATTTGTTACACTATTTTTTGTGGCATAAGCCACTGATTTATGGGTATTCCGCTGGCGAAGAACGTTAATGAATGCCGTAGAAGGAGAGAATTTATATAATGAATCCATTAATTCAAGAACTTACTAAGGATCAAATCCGTACCGATTTACCAGACTTCCGTCCTGGTGATACTGTTCGTGTTCACGTACGTGTTGTTGAAGGTAGCCACGAACGTATCCAGATCTTCGAAGGTGTTGTAATTAAGAAGAAGGGTGCTGGCATCAGCGCTACTTACACTGTTCGTAAGATGTCATCTGGTATCGGCGTTGAACGTACTTTTCCAGTAAACGACCCACGTGTTGCTAAAGTTGAAGTTAAGCGTCAAGGTCGCGTACGTCGTGCTAAGCTTTACTACTTACGTGAACGTCATGGTAAGTCAGCAAGAATTGCTGAAAAGCGTCGCGGATAATAAGATATTTAATAAACCTGTCTCATATGAGACAGGTTTATTTTTTTTACTTTTTTGTTATTTTTGACCACTTAGTCATCTTTTTTGACATCTTATTTAAGAAGTCTTTAAAAATTATCTTTTAATGCATATAATAAAAACATATTAAAATTAATTAGAAAATAATTAATAATTTAAAATATATTTGGAGATGACTAAGGATGTCTATAAAAGAGTTGTTTAAGAGCAATTACTGGCGTGGGAGTTTAATAATTTTGTTCTATGTGGTTTATGCCATTGCTGGAACGCTCACGGAATATCTATTTAAGTATGCTATTAATGACATTACCAAGGGCGATTTAAATGGTTTTATATTTTGGCAAATAATGATTACTCTGGCGAATTTGCTGACAGTTGTCTTATTACCGATTGCAACGATTGCTTTTACCAGACAGACACAAAATTACGTTCACCAAATAAGAAACGAAATTATGCATCATTACTATAATGGCGCTAATAAAAAGGTTTCTGAAATGCAGAATGATCTGACTGGCAATCTAAAAATGCTCAGCGATAATTATGCTAATCCATGGGTTCAAATCTTAAGCGGACTTTTGCAAATTATTTTGTCAATTACTGCTTTGCTCAGCTTAAACTGGATGTTGATTATTGTGACAGCAGTCTTAGCAATAATTACTCTGTTACTTCCGAAAATCATGGAGAAAAAGACCTCTGAAGCTAGTGACCACGTCAATAAGATGAATGAAAAACTTTTGAATGCGGTGGAACACTGGCTTGGTGGTCTGCAAGAATTACGCAGATATAGCGCATATTCACGTCTTCAAAGAAAGTTAAATGAAGCAAGTGGCAATTTAGTTGCTGCTAATAAAAGGAGCTATAAGTACCAAGGAATTTCATATGTATTTAATGGCTTTGGTAATGCAATTGCTCAAGTAGGAATGTCATTTTTTGCCGGAATTTTATTTTTTAATCATCTGATTTCATTTGGTGATTTTACAATTGCTGGAAGTTTTGCTTTCACAATTTTCTCAGCTATTTGGCAAATTACAATGTCAATTACGCAAGTAAAATCTACTAAAGAGTTGCGTAAGCAGACTTTTGATTTAAGAAAAGAAATCGAAACTAGCGATAAAAAGCAAGCTTATAGCTTGCAAGTAAAAGATCTCGTTGCAAGTTACAAGAATGGCGAAAACATCGCATATCCTAATTTTACGATTAAACCAGGACAAAAGGTGTTGCTAACTGGTGATTCAGGAACTGGTAAGTCAACTCTGTTTAAAGTTTTGCTTGGGAAATTAAAGCCAGCTAGTGGACAAGTGACATACTATGATAAAGATAGTAATGAAATTGATGCTGAAAATGTCAAAGTTGGCTTTGTGCCACAAGATCCGGTTGTCTTTCCGGTGGCAATTAAAGAAAATATTTTAATGTTTAACCAAAAATTGGCTGATAAATTAAATTCGGTAACTTCACAAGTTGAATTAGCAGGCGATTTAGAAAAAATGCCATCTGGACTAAATACTATTGTTGATTTAAAAAATGAAAATTTATCTGGTGGTCAAAGACAGAAAGTAGTTTTAGCGCGTAGCGAAATTCATGACCAACCTCTAGTATTAATGGATGAGGTAACGAGTGCTATTGATAGTCAAGCAACAGAAAAAATTATAGATAATTTGTTAAAGACAAATCAAACCATTTTAATGATAGCTCATAATTATAGTGATGAATTAAAGGCTAAATTTGATCAAGAAATTAAATTACAACCTAAGCAAAAGGAGGACTAAGGATGACTTTTAAGAATTTTGTAAAGATTAATCCGTTCCGCTTTGTTGCTTTCTTGCTTGTGACAATTTTAATACCTATTCTTTCAGTATTGGGTACATATTTAGTTCAGCAAGAAACAAACAGTGTAGTTGCTCGCAATTGGCAACAATTTGTTTTAATTAATACTGTTTCGATAATAGTTTTAGCGGCAAATTATTGTTTATACAGTGTAGCTACATATTTAACTAAAGTGCAACAACAAGAACTAAACGATAAAGTTCGTAGACAGATTGTAGAGCACTATTATTTTGATAAAAAAGAACATCATGTTTCTGACGCTCAAAATAGATTGACTAATGATTTGACCATAATTAATGATAATTACTTTCTTAATATTTATTTTATAATTTACGGAGCTGTACAAATTATTGCAATTTTGGTTTACTTAATTGCTTTAAATTGGACATTACTGATTGCTAATGTGGTAATGGTCTTGCTATCGCTCGCTTTACCAAAATTGATTGAAGCCCCCTTAAGTCGTGCAACCAATTTGATTTCTGAATCTAATCAAAAATACATTGATACATTAAATGAATGGTTGGCTGGTTTAGATCAAATTCGTCAGTTTATGGCTGGTGCTAAGCTTTTTTCAGTCTCTCAAAAAGCATCAAAAAAATTAGAAGATGCAACTGTTAAACAAACAGCTTATACTAAATTATTAAACGGGATTAACGGCACTGTTTCAGCTATTTTTGGATTGTTAATTTTTATTTTAACTGGTTATTTAGTAAAAAATGGTGCTGTAACGATTGGTGTTTTATTAATTGTTGGTAACTTTAGATTTTATTTAAATCAAAGTCTGGAAATGATTACAGTTTCTCGTGGTGAAATGAAAGGTACTATCGCTGTTAGAGAAAAAGTAAATAAAGATGCAGAATTTGTGCCTCATGACTTTAATCATGATGGCAAAGTGCCAGCTGCGATTGCAACAGAAAATCTAAGCTTACAATTTCCAAATGGTGAAAAGTTGACATACCCTGATTTAACTATTAATCAAGGAGAAAAGATTTTACTTACAGGTGATTCAGGAGCCGGGAAATCGACGCTCTTTAAATTGGTCTTAGGTCAAATTAAACCAAGCTCTGGTAAAATTATCTTTAAAGATCAAAACGGTGAGCAAATTACCCCTGATATGTCGCACATTGGTTATATTCCACAAGATCCAGTGGTATTTCCTGCAAGTATTAGCGATAATATTACTATGTTTGATGAAAAGCTAGATCCGCAAGTTAAAAAAGTGGTGTCAGAAATTAAGCTTTCTACAGACGTTGATAAGTTCAAGGATGGTTTAAACCATGAGCTTGATTTAGATAAACTCAATATTTCTGGTGGACAAAGACAAAAGATTGTTTTGGCTCGGGCAAAAATTCACGATAGTGATATCATTTTGATTGATGAGGGAACTAGTGCAATTGACCAAAATGCTACGATGAAAATTTTGGATAATTTAGTCAAAACTCCAGCAACAATTGTCTTTATTGCACACAATTTCAATGAAAAAATGCGTGATTTGTTTGATCGAGAAATTCATTTAGTTAAATAGTTAATTGGCATCTCTTGCGAGATGCTTTTTTTCTTAATAAAGTAGCTGATAAAAGGTAGAATTGAAGTAAGTAAGAAAAGTAGAAAGGGTGGTTAGATGATTGAAGCTGATGGGAAAGTCACGTTTTTATACGAATTAAATGGACTTCATCATGTAGTGGTGCAAGCAAGTTTTGTAACGCAAAATCAGGTTCTAGCTTTGCAGCTGCTTAATAAACAAACCAACACTGCTGTCTTTTGCGCGCCTATCACAGGTAGTGAAATTTATTTTGACGAAAGCATGCCCAATCTTTTTCTAAAAGGTGCAACGAAGCCTAACTTGGCCGGTGGTCACACCCAGACATTATTGTTTTCAGGTAGGGCTGATCAATATTTTGTTGGCACTAAACCTAAAAAATCCGGTTCAATCTTTTGGGATACCCAGATTGCACGGGTAACGATTCCGCAAAATTCAAACGCGCAATATCAAACAAATACCCAAATGGTGCGTTTATCTTATTTAAACCGAGCAGGATATGGTGCTGATAATTCTGTAGTTTATCCAGGTAAAAACTTACAGCGACTAGAAGCTGCAATTTCTCCTAATTATGAATTGTTTTTAATTGCCAGTATCGACTTTGATCATATTGGTCACTTTGCCTTGTATAATCTAAAAGATATTAATCAAGCCTTGGATGCAGCAGAGGCAAGTAGTAGCGATGTCAATATTCAAAACATTGAATGCTTAAAGGCTTTCACAATTGCTAATTTTAATATAAATGGGATTAAGTCGGTTCAAGGCTATGGGATCGATAATGACGCAAATATTTATATTTCTAGTCAGCTAAGTCCAAGTAAAAATTGGCTCGGGATGACTAAACAAGGCAAACCTCGTCAAATCGTAAAAATTCCTTGGGGCGAAGATAATTTAAGTAACTGGCAAGTTTTAAATTTAGATCATAATATTGCTCTTGATTGTTTAGGGTACGTGACTGAATTTGAAGATGTACAAGTTTTAGGGAAAAATGACTTGTATTTAACTGTAGCTTATCATCGTGATAGCGACCTAACTACGTTGAAAAATCGAATTTATCACGTACAATTTAATTCTTAATATTGGAGAAAGTAATTTGAAGAAAGGCATCTTTTTAGATTTATTGGAAAAACAAAATGAGATTTCAGACATTGCTCGTCAAGAAATTAGTCAAGATTTGAAGCTACATCCTAATTTTGCTCAATATTATTTTGATCAAGCTAAAAGAGCAGGCAATAGCAAGGAGTTCAGCTTAAAATCAGTTGATTTTACAGCAAATATTTTGACTGACAAGACTGCCTTATTTTTAGGTAGCAATTTAACTTATGGCTTGAGCAGTTTGGGAGAAAGTTTTGTAGATTATTTATGGCAAAAAGATGGCTTAATTGGCATCAAAGATGTTGAAAATAATACCTTTTTAACGCATCAAGATAGTTTTCAAAAGGGCGATTCTTATATTTCTCGCTTTCAAAAAGATTTGAAATTTTATGATCCAGAAGTTTTAGTAATCGAAATTAGTAATAAAGATTTAGATGAAAATATTGCTTTAGGTGACATAAGCGATAAGCATTATGATACGCAAACTATCATTGGTGCTTTAGAGTATTTGATTTCTCAAACGGAATTGCTTTGGAGATGTCCGATTATTGTTTATTTGAATTATAAAAATAATGCTAAAAAGCATGCGCAGCTAGCTGAAAAAGTTTTACAATTAGAACAAAAGAAGAGAATTTCTGTCATAGATTTTTCATCTGATAAAGCAATATCTAGTCAGCCAACTAGACGTGAGTTTCGCGATATTTGGCTACCACAATTTGAAAATGAGTTAAAGGAAGTGCTTAAAAATGGCTAAAGAATATTCAGCAGGTGCTATTATTTATCGCGAAAATAATGGCGAACGAGAATTTTTAATTGTACAAAGTATTGTCAACAATAACTGGGGCTTTGCCAAAGGTCATATTGAAGCTGGTGAGAATGCGCAAACAGCAGCTCAAAGAGAAGTATTAGAAGAAGTAGGCTTAACGCCAGAATTTGACTTTAATTTTTCTGCTCAAACTCAATATGTAATTCCAAATGGTAATGAAAAAGAAGTTACTTTATTTTTAGCTTTTGCTCAAAAGCAAGAAGTTAAAACGCAAAAAGAAGAAATCAAAGATTTCAAATGGGTAAGCTTTGACCAAGCATCTGAATACTTACAAGGTCATGGTAAGATGTGCATGTTAAAACAAGCAAATGAGTATATTGATCAAAAATGAAATATCCTAAAGATTTAATTGATAAAGTAAATAAAAGTTCAGCTGGATTCAAATTAGAAGGTATAAATGAGGGAGCGGGTCCTAAAAATCCTGCTTTAATGATCGTTGGCGAAGCTCCAGGACGCGAAGAAATTGAATCGCATATTCCCTTTCATGGAGCTAGCGGCAAAGAGTTAATGAAGTCACTTGCTTCAATTGGTTTGAAAAGATCAGACGTCTATATTACGTCAGCTGTGCGTAGCAGACCATATAATATTAGGAAAGTTTTCTCTAAAAAAGAAAACAAAGAAGTAACCAAATATCCTAATCGAAAGCCAACGCAAAAAGAAGTTTTGGCCCATGCACCCTTTTTAGACTATGAAATTTCCTATGCCAAGCCTAAAATAATAGTCACAGTTGGGACTACCGCCCTGATGCGTTTATTAGGTAAAAAATATGCTATTTCTGACTGGCACGGTAAAGCAATTAAAGATACGCCAATTTTGCAATTGAATCAAAATGAAGATGGCTACGTTTGGTCAAAAGAAAAATATACTGTGATTCCGATGTATCATCCTGCCGCAGTTTTTTATAATCGAAAGTTAACTGAAACAATAAAAAGTGATTGGTTAAATATAAAAGATTATCTTAATTAATATTAATGAAATCATTTTCATGATAATCTATAAGTAGATGATAATTATGGAGGTAAAATTATGAAAAAGAGATGTGGTCTAGCAGCTTTAATAATTGCGACTGCTATGTTTACTGTTGCTTGTCAAAATAACTCAAGTTCAAATACATCAACTAGCTCGCAATCAAGCAAGTCTAGTCAAGTTCAAAAATCAAAAACGAGCGTTAAGACTAATAAAAAGCAAGAGCAATCTCATAGTCAAAGCCAAGCTCCTCAAGTAAGCCGTTTAACGCAAATGAACCGCCAATTGAAGAAGGTATTTCCAAAAACGCTCTTGCCGCAAAATGATGGCTTAGGACAAGGATCAGATAAATTAAATGTTCGCTATAGCATCTCAAATGGCGAAAATGATATTTACTATAGCGTAGGAAATAATGCTTTAAGCTTTAATAATCCAGCTGTTAAGAAAGAATTGCCATTTGCAGTCTTGAGCGAAATGACTAACTTAAATGATAGTCAAGCTGACGATTTGATTAATTTCCAAGCTGATGAACAAGGCTTACCACAAGTAAAAGTTGATACTGATGTTACAGCCACTCAGCAAAGTGGTGCCGGACAAACTTATTTGAACTGGGTTCAAGGAAAGTGGTCATTTACTGTTCATGCTAATGCTTTAGCTGAGCAAAATCCTTTGCCAACTGCTAAGCAAGTTGTACAACTTGCTAAAAAGTATAAATTGCCAGAAACTCAAACTCACGGTTCAATGAGAATCCAGGTTGGATATTCTTATGGCTCGCTTGAAAATGTAATTACTTGGAAAGAAAATGGGCATGTTTACCAACTTAGGGCACACAGCTTAGATACAGCATTTAAGATGGTTTCAAGCATGAAGTGATTTTAGAAAAATAAAAATGCAGGTTCTTTTGAACCTGCATTTTTTATTAATCGATATTGTTACGATAAAGTCCAACAACTTTTCCTAAGATATGAACTTCATTTAAAATAATTGGCGCCATGGTATCATTTTCCGGTTGTAGTCGGTAATGGTCTTTTTCTTTGTAAAAGCGCTTGACAGTGGCTTCATTTTCTTCAGTCATTGCTACGACGATTTCACCATTTGTCGCACTAGATTGCTTACGAACAATAACATTGTCGCCATCTAAAATCCCGGCATTAATCATGGAAGTTCCATGAACTTTTAACATAAATAAATCGCCTGCATCACTAGCTAAATCAGGGGGCAGCGGGAAGTAGTCTTCAACATCTTCGACTGCCAAAATAGGTTGTCCCGCAGTAACCACACCTACTACTGGAATATCTTTAGGCTTAATGTCTAAAGCATTCAATCCTTCGCGTGTAACTTCAATTGCTCGAGGTTTAGTGGCATCTTTTAAAATTAGACCTTTACGCTCTAAACGTGCTAAATGACCGTGTACCGTAGAGGTAGACGATAAGTTAACTGCGCTACAAATCTCACGAACAGTTGGGGGAAAACCGCGATCTTCAACCGTCTCGTAGATGTATCTTAAAATTTCTAATTGTTTGGATTCGTGTGTTTCAGTCATAATTTATCTCCATTTAATTCTTATCTATATTCTAGCAAATTCCAGCCAGATTAACAAACAAATGTTCTAAAAAATTTAAGTGCTAGCGCTTTTTTTCTTTAAATAACTAAGGTAGACTAGTGATGTATAGTGAGGTGTTTAATTATGGACAAGAAAGAAGAAGAAAAAGTAATCAAACGAATCAATGAACTTTATCATCTAAGTCAAGAAAGAGAATTAACTCCAGAAGAACTAGAAGAAAGAAAAAAACTGAGAGCAGCATTTTTGGAGAACTTCAGAGCTGGATTTAGACAACAACTTGAAGATACAGTTGTGATCGATAAAGATGGTAAAGAAGTTACTTCTGAAAAAGCAAAAGAAGCTCAAAGAAGAAAAGGTTTAAGAAAAGATTAGAAAATAGACTTTAAAAAGAAGTGGTTTTTTAGTAGAATTTACTTGATACAAAATTGGAGGTTTTCAAATAATGAATTTAGGATTAGCAATATTTTTGATTGTCATCGCACTTTTAATTGGTCTTATCGGAGGCTTTTATGGTGCACGTGCTTATATGAAGAAGTATTTTAAAGACAATCCTCCAATTAGTGAAGATATGATTGCTGCTATGATGTCACAAATGGGTCAAAAGCCATCTGCTAAGAAGTTAAATCAAGTTATGAACATGATGAAACACCAGCAAAATAAGTAAATTCTATCTCATCACTAATTTTAAAGAATGTAAGGAAGGCAGGTATTATCTTCGCCTTCCTTTCTTTTATCATTTTTGTTTTTTACTTTGAGGAAAAGATATGGGAATTTTTAAAAAACTAGGTTGGTTTTTCAAGAAAGAGAAAAAACGCTATATCATAGGAATTACCTTTTTAGCATTAACTTCTTTTGCTAACTTAGTGCCACCAAGAGTGTTGGGCTTAATGGCTGATCAACTCGATAAAGGCAAAATAAGTTGGGGTCAATATGGAATGTTAATTTTGGCTGTGATTGCGACAGCTATTGTTTTGTATATTTTGCGATATTTTTGGCGTAAGCAGATATGGGGTGGTGCTGCTCAGCTAGAAAGGCAGATTCGTTCAAAGCTCTATAGCCACTTTATGGATATGGATCGCACTTTTTATCAAAGGCATAGAACAGGAGATTTGATGGCTCACGCCACAAACGATGTTTCGGCTATTCAAAATGTGGCAGGAGATGGGGTTTTAACCTTAGTCGATTCGCTTGTTATGGGACTTTCGACAATGATTGCTATGATCGTCTTTGTCGATTTTCGCTTAACGATTATTGCGCTTTTACCTTTGCCATTTTTAGCCTGGGATGCTAAAAAATTGGGAGATCGCCTGCATGACGCCTTTGATAAATCTCAAGCAGCCTTTTCAAGATTAAATAATAAAACGCAAGAATCAGTTTCAGGTATCAAAGTTTTAAAGACTTTTGGTCAAGGAAAAGAAGATACAGCTTCTTTTGATAAGATGGTTGATCAAACAATTAAAATCAATAAACGCGTTTTTGTCTGGAACTGTTTGTTTGATCCATTAGGAACTATAATTATTGGTTTAACTTATACGATCACAATTATTTACGGTAGTTTGTTAGTAACCAACAAGGTTTTATCAGTTGGACAATTAGTGTCCTTTGTTGCTTATATTGGTAATATGGTTTGGCCAATGTTTGCAATTGGTTATTTATTTAATATTCTGGAACGTGGTAGTGCTAGTTACGATCGTGTTGAAAAACTATTAAACGAAAAGTCTTTAATTACTGACAAACATGCTGATAATTCTTTAACGGCCAAGGATTTAAGAGGAAACTTGGATTTTGATATTAAACGCTTTGCATATCCTGATGAAAAAAGCGTTGCGGTTTTAAAAAACGTCAAGTTCTTGCTTAAACCAGGTCAAACTTTAGGCTTAGTTGGACGCGTGGGATCTGGGAAAACTACGATTATTCAACTGCTTTTGCGTGAATTTGACCAATATGACGGAGAAATTTCGCTTAATGGACATGATATTAGAAATATTCCTTTGAATTCGTTATTGCGCCAGATTTCATACGTGCCACAGAATAATTATTTATTTTCAACCAGTATTCAAAAGAATATCTCGTTTTCTAATGCGGATGCTGAAAATAGTCAAATTATCGAAGTTGCTAAAAAAAGCGATTTGCATAACGATATCTTACAAATGCCACGTTCTTACAACACCTTAGTTGGAGAAAACGGAGTATCTCTGTCTGGTGGTCAAAGACAGCGTATTTCCATCGCTAGAGCGCTTTTAAAACAAAGTCAAATTTTGATTTTGGATGATGCGTTGTCAGCTGTTGACGCTAAAACGGAATCAGAGATTTTATCTTCGCTAAGAAAAGAACGGCAAGATAAAACAACTATCATTGCGACGCACCGTTTAACTTCGGTTAAAAATGCAGATATGATTTTGGTTTTGAAAAACGGACAAGTAATTGAACGCGGTACACATAATGAATTATTAGCAGAAAATGGTTGGTATGCCGATATGTGGCAGCGTCAAGAACTAGAAGATAAGGTAGGTGAAAGCAATAATGAATGATGAAGAAAAGACACAATCTGTGTGGTCGCAAGCTATTCCGATGAAAGAGCAGTGGCATATTTTCAAACGATTATTGACGTTTTTCATGGCTTATAAATATCAAATTTTGGTTGCCATTTTTGGAGCATTTTTTGTAAGTGTCATTAACATGCTTTTGCCTTATGGCTTGCAATATTTCTTAGATCACTTTTTGCTTAAGCAGAGTATCACGGTACAAATCATCCTTTATGCAGGCTTTTTATATGCATTAGGATCTTTGCTAAAGGCGATTTTGCAGTTTGTTTATGAATATTACTTTGCTGTTGGAGCAGAGTATTCGCTAGAAAAAGTAAGAAAGAAGCTATATCGCAAGCTTCATAAATTAGGGATGCGGTATTTCGATCAAACTCCAGCTGGTTCCATTGTTTCTCGAGTTACTAACGATACGATGACTTTGAGTAACTTTTTAACGGTTTTAAATAGCACAATTATGGCTATTTTCTCAGTCATTACGGCTTTAGTAGCAATGTTTGCGACAAATACTGTTGCAGGTTGGCTGATGCTCATTTTTTTACCTATAATGTTTTTGATTATGGCATTATATTCAAAAATGAGTTCAAAACTCTATCGTAATTATCGTGAGCAATTAAGTAGAATCAATACTAATTTAAATGAATCAATTGAAGGAGTTTCTGTTATTCAGCAATTCAGTCAGCAAGGCCGGATGACTGATTTATTTGAGGACGAAAATGGCGGTTTAATGCAAACTCGTTTTAACATGATTAAAATGAATTCGCTCCTGCTTTCTCCTTTAACGAGTATGCTATATTCACTGGCATTAGCTGTGGCTTTAATGTATTTTGGTTTTCCATTGCAAGAAACTTTTGTACCAGCTGGAGTGGTTTATGCATTCTCGCAATATATTTCACAATTATTTAATCCGATTGCTACTTTGATGGATCAAATGACGCTTTTTCAAGATGGTATTGTTGCAGGAAAAAGAATCTTTGCTATTTTGGATAATACCGAATATGAACCAAAACAAGATGCAGTAAAAGGCCTAACAATTTCTAAGGGTAAAATCGAATTTAAGCATGTTAGCTTTTCATATGATGGAAAACATGAAATTCTGCATGATATTAACTTTACAGTGAATCCTGGCGAGACTTTAGGAATTGTAGGTCACACTGGTTCTGGAAAGAGTTCAATTATCAACGTTATGATGCGTTTTTATGAATTTCATAAGGGACAAATTCTAATTGACGGCGTTGATATTAAAAAATATCCTAAAGAAGAGCTTCGTAAAAAACTTGGGTTGGTATTGCAAGAACCATTCATGTTTTATGGCGACATTGCTTCAAATATCAGACTTTACAATGATAAAATTACCGACAGTCAAGTTAAAGAAGCTGCAAAGGCTGTGCAAGCTGATGAATTTATTGAAAAAATGCCTGATAAGTATCACGCCAAAGTGATTGAAGGTGGAAGCGAACTAAGTCAAGGAGAACGACAATTAATTTCATTTGCCAGAACTTTAGTTACTGATCCTAAGATTTTAGTTTTGGATGAAGCGACGGCTAACGTTGACACAGAAACTGAAACTTTGATTCAAGAGGGCTTGAAGAAATTAAGGCAGGGTAGAACTACTTTAGCAATTGCTCACAGACTTTCAACTATTGTTGATGCGGATCAAATTATTGTATTAGATAAGGGACGCATTATTGAAAAAGGTACACATGAACAGCTACTGGCTAAAAAGGGTTACTACTATAATCTTTATACTTTACAAAATAATAAAAATGAAAAATAATTTGTATATTAGAGCGGCTGCAAGGCCGCTCTTTCTCTATTTTATTTTGACACCGCTTACATATATGGCATAAACTAATTATGTATAGAAAAATGAAATTGAGGTACAAATATGATATACCATAAAATTGATACAACAGATTTAGGAAAATTAAGTTCTTTCATTAGTGATAAGGAACGTTTTATTACTAAACCAACTAGTCACTGGGATCATGATCAGTTTAAAACAGTTAGAGCGGTGCCAGATTTAGTAATTCAACCAGTAACTAATGAAGAAGTACAAAAAGTAGTTGAATACGCTAGCGATCATCAAATTCCACTTGTGCCACGTGGCAATTCTACTGGCTTAATGGGAGCGAATTTGACAGTCGAAGGTGGAATTAGCTTAGACATGGTTAAAATGAATAAGATTTTGGAATACGATCCTGAAAGTTTGACCATGACAATTCAAGCGGGCGCTAGGTTAAAAGATATCGAAGAATTTTTAGCAGATAAGCCATTTACCTATATGCCAGCTCCAGCCATGCACTGGGCAGCGATCGGTGGTAATGTCGACACTAATGCTGGAGGTTTGAAGGCCATCAAGTATGGCGTAACGCGTGAACATATTAGAAAATTAGCTGTAGTTTTAACTGATGGTAAGCTATATAAATTTGGCGCTAAAGCTGTTAAGTCAGCTTCAGGATATTCTTTAAAAGATTTAATTATTGGCTCTGAAGGTACGCTAGGCGTGGTTACCGAGGTTACTGTAAGACTTTATCCACGTCCTAAAAAGGCAATTAATGCCATTATTCCTTTCTCAGATTTAGATAGCGCAATTAAGTCTGTGCCAGCAATCTTGGCTTCTGGAGTAGTGCCAACAACTGTTGAATTTATGGGAAGAAAAGTGATCAGTCTTTGGGAAAAATATTACAACGAACACTTCCCAATTGAAAAAGGCAACGGTTTTATTATTTTAGGTTTAGATGCTTTTACTGATGGCGAATTAAAAGCTGAACTAGAGCAGGCTTTAGCTGCAACTAAAGAATTTAATTCATATGATGCGGTAGTTTTGGATGCCGACTCAGATGAAGCTAAGAAGATCTGGGAGTGTCGCGAAGCATTGCTTTTAGCAATTCAAAAATCTACTCCTAAGATGGATGAAGTTGATATTTGCGTTCCAATTAATAAGATTCCAGATGTTTTGCATCGTATTGATGAATTAGAAGAAGATACGGGCATGAGAATTCCTAACTTTGGTCATGCAGGAGATGGCAATCTTCATATTTATCTTTGCTCAGACGATTTATCAGATGAAGAATATGATGAAAAGCGTAAATACATTATTGGTGAGTTATATAATACTGCCAAGGCTTTAGATGGAAATATGTCAGGCGAACATGGCATTGGTTATGCTCGAAAAGATTGGTTTGAAGACTATTATGGTAAAGATTATACTGACTTATTAAGAAAAATTAAGACTGTCTTTGATCCAAATGGCGTAATTAACCCAGATAAGATTTTTCCATTAGAATAAAAATAAAGACCCAATGATTCAGTCTGAATCATTGGGTCTTTTTTGATCTTTAAATTTATTATTTGTCAGTCAACATGTATTGACGAGTCATTGGCAAGTTCTTGCCAGAAGGTCCTTTAGTCAATAAATATTGAATAACATCAATGTTTCCTGATTGGAAAGATGCAGCACATGCTTGTAAGTACATATCCCACATTCTAGTAAATCTTTCGCCCATTAAACCTTCAATTGTGGGGCGAGCACCATTGAAGTTCTTGTCCCAGATTTCCAAAGTTCTTTGGTAGTGGCGACGAAGCATTTCCACATCAGTAATTTGTAAGTTGGCTTCTTCAATGCGAGAAATAATTTCAACTAAGCCAGGAATATAGCCACCTGGGAAAATGTATTTGTTAATCCAAGCATTAGTGGCACCGCCTTGCTGACGGGTAATACCATGAATTAAGGCTACACCGTTAGGTACAAGGTATTTAGCAACATCTTTAAAGTATTCGCCCAGATTTTCGCTACCAACATGTTCAAACATCCCAACAGAAGTTACGTAATCAAATTGACGATCACCTAATTCACGGTAATCTTCAAGTAAGACTTCTGCTTGATCTTCTAAGCCCATGTCATTAATTTTTTTAGTTACTAATTCGTATTGTTCTTTACTTAAAGTAACGCCGGTGACTTTAAGGCCATATTCTTTTGCTGCAGTTAACATTAAAGTACCCCAGCCACAACCAATATCAAGCAATGTTTTGCCTCTTTCTGGATTTAATTTTTGTAAAATATGGTGAACTTTAGCAATTTGAGCTGCTTCTAGATCATCGGTATTGCCATTAGTAAAGTAGGCACAAGAATATGTCATAGTTGGATCTAGCCATAAACGATAAAAATCATTACCGATGTCATAGTGGCTTTGAACGTCTTCTTGACTTTGCTTTTCAGTGTGTTTTTGTTTAGGCAAGAACTTTCTGAATTTTGAAGCACGCATAAATGATTCAGAACTTTCGTAGGCTGATTCAATTAATTTTTGAATGCTGCCTTTAATTTCAAGATCCTTGTTCATATATGCTTCGCCGAGCGCTAGAGAAGCGTTATTGGTGATATCTTTGAAAGGAATCTTCTTGTTAAAAATAACCTCCACTTCTGGCGTTCCATTACCGTAAACTTCTGATTTGCCGTCCCAGTAAGTAACTTTTACCGGGATATTGAATGAATGGCTTAGCATCATTTTATATAAAGGTTTTTCTAACATTATATTTCTACTCCTTAAAAATAAGTTTGACACTTAATTTTAACACTTATAAATTGAAACGATAAAAAAAGGTTGTTCGACTTCCAACAATCTTTTATCTAGGGATGTATTTAAATGATGGATCTTGTTCTTTATCGATTTTGTTCCAAGCTTTTTCTAATTCGGCATATAGTTGGCCGACGGTGTCTTTATCAACTTTAGTTTTTCTTGGAATAGTGATTGGCTCGCCAAAGCAGACATTAAGCGGTTTTCTTTTTAGTAACCCTTTAAAAGTTAAAGGACCTTGATAGACAACCGGAACTAATGGTTTATTTGCCATTTTGGCAATTACGAAAGCACCGCTTTTTAATTCATCAGAATGTCTCGTTCCTGATGGAAAGATGATCAAAGATAAGTCAGTCTTTCTCAAACCTTTAACTGGAATCTTTATTGCAGAAGGTCCGGGATTATCGCGATCTACCGAGAAAGCGTGGGCGTGTTTTAAAATAAAACGCAAAATTGGATTTTTAAAAAGTTCTTTTTTTGCCATAAACATAAATTCCATGGGACTTGCAGCTAGGGCAAATAAAATTGGCTCCCACCAAGTTCGGTGTGGTGCAACCAAAACATAATTGCCTTTCGGCAAACGGTCTTTATGGTGAACATGTAAGTGCCCATTTAATACCCAAACAATAAAGCGAGCAATAGGGCGTATTATTTTATAAAACATAATATTCCTCCAACATTAATGTACAATATTATACAGCACTAAAAATATAAAAGGGAGCTGTTTTTAAATGGCAGTCTTAAAACCAAACGAGAGAATTGACTATATCTATAGCGATGATCGACAGATAATTCAAGCAAAAGATTCTTTTAGCGTAACGTTAGATAGTATTTTTTTAGCTTATTTTGCCAAAAATAAAACCCATGATAATTATAAGATAGTAGATTTGTGCAGTGGAAATGGCGCAGTGAGTTTATACATGTCTTATTTTAACCGTGCTCATTATGATTGCGTTGAAATTCAAAAAGAAATTGCCGATCAAGCAAATCGCAGCGTAGAATTAAATCATTTAGAAAATCGAATTAGCGTTCATAATTTTAATGCTCTGCAGGCTCCTAAAAAATTAGGTAAAGATAAATACGATATGATAGTTGTCAATCCGCCGTATTTCAAAGTGCCAAAAGGTCACGTAATAAATCCTGATGAAAAAAAAGCCATTGCGCGCCATGAAATTGCGATAAATTTAGAGCAAATTATTCAAGTTTCTAGCCAAATGCTTAAGATGAAGGGAAAAATGTTTATGATTCATCGTCCAGAAAGATTAAGCGAGATTATTCATTATTGTCTAAATAATGATCTAAGCCCTAAGTATATCCAACCTTTTGTAGCTAAAAAAGGTCAAGATGCAAATTTGGTTTTAGTAGAAGCTATTAAAAATACTGGCAGCGATGGCTTAGTTTTAGCAAAAGATATTGAAGTGCATAATGAAGATGGCAGTTTTAAAAAAAACATCCAGGAAATAATCAAGGAAACTCCCGAAAATCGTGAAAAACATTTAGCGCAAGATAAATATTATTTTTACTGCTTAAAATGCGCTGATGGTAGTTTCTATGGTGGGTTTACTAATGATCTAAAGCATCGATTAGCTATGCATAATGCTGGCAAAGGTGCTAAATATACTAAAACCCGTCGACCAGTAAAAATGATTTATTATGAAGAATTTGATGATAAAAGATTGGCTTTAAAAAGAGAGTATTGGTTTAAACATCACAGTCGTGCTTGGAAAGAAAAGTTTTTGAAAGAGCATAACGTTAAATTTTAATTGCATTTGAAAACAAAGCTTGCTACAATATCAAAGTGTGCGTTTATAAGTGCACAACATTAAAATCACATCAAGAGCGATTAAAGTTTCGGTGCCTATACGGTCTAACTTTAATTTGACCTCTTGAGAGGAATTAACCATTAGGAGGAATTTATTTATGTCAGTTGTTACTATGAAGCAATTGCTTGAAGCAGGTGTCCACTTCGGTCACCAAACTAGAAGATGGGATCCAAAGATGGCTCCTTACATCTTTACTCAAAGAAACGGAATCTACATCATCGATTTACAAAAGACTATCAAGATGTTAGACGACGCTTACAACTACACTAAGGCAGTTGCTGCTGACGGTGGCGTATTCTTGTTTGTTGGTACTAAGAAGCAAGCTCAAGACGCTATTAAAGAAGAAGCTACACGTGCAGGTCAATACTACGTTAACGAACGTTGGTTAGGTGGTACTCTTACTAACTGGAGCACTATCCAAAGCCGTGTACAAAGATTAAAGCAATTAAAGCAAATGTCAGAAGATGGCACTTTCGATGTATTACCAAAGAAGGAAGTTGCAGTCTTAACTAAGGAAATGGACAAGCTTGAAAGATTCTTAGGCGGTATCGAAGATATGCCAAGAATTCCAGATGTTATGTTCGTTGTTGATCCTAAGAAAGAAAAGATCGCTGTTCACGAAGCTAACATTTTAGGTATTCCAGTTGTTGCTATGGTTGATACTAACACTGATCCAGATCCTATCGATGTTATCATCCCTTCAAACGATGACGCTATTCGTGCAATCCGCTTAATCGCAGGTGCTATGGCTGATGCTATTATCGAAGGTAAGCAAGGTCAAGACGATGAAAAGTCAGTTGAAAAAGAATTAGCTGACAAGGCTGCTGAAAGTGAAGATGGCGAAAAGTCAATCGAAGAAGTAGCTGAAGAATCAGAAGACCAAGACTAATTCATTTTCACTGTTAGTTCTGTAGGAGGACATATTAATGGCACAAATTACTGCTAAATTAGTTAAGGAATTGCGTGAACGTACTGGTGCTGGCGTTATGGACGCTAAAAAGGCATTGGTAGAAGTTGACGGAGACATGGACAAGGCAGTTCAATACCTTCGCGATAAAGGTATGGCTAAGGCTGCTAAGAAGGCTGACCGTGTTGCAGCTGAAGGTTTAACTGGAGTTTACGTTAACGGTAATGTTGCAGCTATCACTGAAGTTAACTCAGAAACTGACTTTGTTTCTCAAAACGATAAATTCGTTAAGTTAGTAAATGACGCAACTAAGACCATTGCTGAAGGTAAACCAGCTGATATGGAAGCAGCTAAGGAATTAAAGATGGACGATGGTTCTACTTTAGATCAAGCTTTCGTTGATGCAACTGCTACTATCGGTGAAAAGATCGTTTTACGTCGTTTCGCTTTAGAAGAAAAGACTGATGACCAAGAATTTGGTGCTTACCAACATAACGGCGGACAAATCGGTGTTATCACTGTTTTGGAAGGCGCAGATGCAGCTACTGCTAAGCATTTAGCAATGCACATTGCAGCTATGGCACCTAAGGTTATTTCACCTGACGAATTAGATGATGAATTCATTACTGAACAATTAGCTGTTATGAACCACAAGATCGATCAAGATAACGAAAGTCGTGCTTTGGTTAACAAGAAGCCGTTGCCACACCTTGTTTATGGTTCAGAAAAGCAATTAACTGATGAGGTTTTAGCTAAAGCTAAAGAAGACATCAAGGCTGAACTTAAAGAAGAAGGCAAACCTGAAAAGATTTGGGACAAGATTATCCCAGGTAAAATGCAAAGATTTATTGACGATAACACTCAAGTTGATAAGCAATTTGCAGTTTTATCACAAAACTACATTATGGATGACAGCAAGACTGTTGGCCAATTCTTAAAGGAAAATGGTGCTAAATTAGTTGCCTTCCAACGTTACGAAGTCGGCGAAGGAATCGAAAAGAAGGAAGAAGACTTTGCTGCTGAAGTACGTGAACAAATGAAGTAATCTTTTTTAAGATTTTTAAAAAGAGTAGTATTTTTGATACTACTCTTTTTCTTTTTCCCTTATTTATCACTCTTTATGGTAAAATGGAAAAAGCTATAGAGGAGGTCAATTATGAGTCAAGTAAAGTACAAACGTGTAATTCTAAAAGTATCCGGAGAAGCACTTGCCGGCTCACAAGGAACTGGTATTAATCCTGAAGTTATTAGCCATTTAGCAGCAGAAATTAAGTCTGTTCACGACATGGGCGTTGAAATCGGTATTGTCTGCGGTGGCGGTAACATGTGGCGCGGCGAAACTGGTGCTAAGATGGGTATGGAAAGAGCTCAAGCAGATTATATGGGAATGCTTGCAACTATTATGAATGGTTTAGCTTTGCAAGATGGTTTGGAAAACTTAGGTGTTCCTACTAGAGTTCAAACTTCTATTGAAATGAGACAAATTGCTGAACCTTATATTCGTCGTAAAGCTATGCGTCACCTTGAGAAAGGCAGAGTAGTTATCTTTGGTGGTGGAACTGGTAACCCATACTTTTCTACTGATACTACTGCGGCTTTAAGAGCAGCAGAAATTGGTGCTGACGTAATTTTAATGGCTAAAAATGGTGTTGACGGAGTATATTCAGCTGACCCTAAGGTTGATCCCGATGCAACTAAGTTCTCCGAATTAACCCAATTAGATTTAATTTCTAAGAACCTTAAGGTTATGGATAGAACTGCAAGTTCATTGTCAATGGATAATGACATCCCATTAGTTGTCTTTAACGTAAATAAACCTGGCAATATTAAGAAGGTTATTCAAGGTGAAAATATTGGTACAGTAATCAAAGGTGGTAAATAATGGCTAACGAAGTTATTGATAAAGCAAAAAGTAACATGGATAAATCAATTGCGGTTTATCAAAAAGACTTAGGTGGTATTCGAGCTGGTGTAGCAAATGCTAGCTTATTAGATGGTATTAAAGTTGAATATTATGGAGCACCAACCCCTTTAAATCAAATGGCAAGTGTATCTATTCCAGAAGCAAGAGTATTAATGATTACTCCTTATGACAAATCAAGTTTAGATGATATTGAACATGCAATTTTGGCATCCGATTTAGGTATTACTCCAGCAAATGATGGTACAGTAATTAGAATTGTGATTCCCCAATTGACTGGTGAACGTCGCCAAGAAATTGCTAAGCAAGTAGGTAAATTGGCAGAACAAGCTAAAATTGCCATCAGAAATGTGCGCCGCGAAGCTATGGATACTTTAAAACGCCAAGAAAAAAATGGTGATATTACTGAAGATGAACAAAGAAGCTTAGAAAAGCAAGTTCAAAAAGTAACTGATGAGTCTACTAAGAAAGTAGATCAATTAGCTGATGAAAAGAGCAAAGAAATTACTCAAGGCTAGGTAAAAAGTAGAAATGGGTAATGATAATAAACCTTTAAATCATCTGGCAATTATTATGGATGGTAATGGCCGTTGGGCCAAAAAACGCCATTTACCACGCTTTATGGGTCATAGACAGGGCATGGACAATATTAGAAAGATTGCTTTAGAAGCTAACAGATTAGGCATCAAGGTTTTAACTTTGTATGCCTTTTCAACTGAAAATTGGGCTCGTCCTAGCGAGGAGGTCAATTACTTAATGCGATTACCAATCGATTTTTTTGATAAATTTATGCCAGAACTTCAGGAAAATAATGTCAAAGTCAATATTATGGGCTTTAGCGATGAACTTCCTGAAAAAACTTATGAAGTTACTCAAAGGGCAATCGCTGACACTGCATCCAATACAGGAATGATTTTGAATTTTGCTTTTAATTATGGCTCGCGAGCTGAAGTAGTTTATGCAGTTAAGAAGATTGCTAAACGTGTTCAAAATGGAGAACTCAATCCAAATCAGATCGATGAAGAAATGCTTTCAGATAATTTATTAACTGAATGTTTGAAGCCTTATGACGATCCTGATTTATTGATTAGAACTTCGGGAGAGGAACGTTTATCTAATTTCTTGCTGTGGCAATTAGCTTATAGCGAATTTGAGTTTACGGATAAGTTATGGCCTGATTTTAATGCAGATGATTTAAGGCAAATGGTAGCAGATTATCAGAAGCGAGAAAGACGCTTTGGTAAAGTTTAATATTAATATTTAGAAGTAATTAGATGATTTTATGAAACAACGTGTAATCACTGCTGTAATTGCATTAATACTTTTTATTCCGATCGTCTTAGCTGGCGGTATCTGGATTGATCTTTTAACATGTCTTTTTACAGCGATAGCTATTAGTGAAATTTTTATAATGAAGAAACAAATTATTGTTTCTTGGGACTTTATATTGACGCTACTTGCAGGTTTGACAATGACTGTCCCCAATGAATTCTTTAATTTCTTACCAAAGTTTTTAAATAGATACGACATTTTCTATATTTTCGTAATGCTTTTACTAGTTAGAACTGTACTATCTAAAAACAGAGTCACCTTTGATGATGCGGGCGTTTATACGATAGCTGCACTTTATATTGGAACTGGTTTTCACTATATGTCAGCTATTAGAAATGTTAATGATGGTCATGGCTTAGCTATTTTGTGCTATGTATTTGTAGTTGTTTGGGCTACTGATATTGGAGCTTACATGATTGGTAGAAAGATCGGTAAACATAAATTATGGCCAGTAATCAGTCCTAATAAAACTTGGGAAGGTTCAATTGGAGCAGTAATTTGTGCTTTAATCTTTTCTGCAATCTATGTTTATTTAGTGCCAACTGGCAGAAACCAGGGTTTGATGATTTTACTTGCATTCTTCTTGTCAATTGTTGGACAAATGGGAGACTTAGTAGAATCTGCTTATAAACGCTTTTATGGAGTTAAAGATTCGGGTAAGATTTTACCAGGACATGGTGGGATTTTAGACCGTTTCGATAGCATGCTATTGGTACTTCCAGTTGTAGCATTTATGGGAATTTTATAGGAGCTGCTTGATGAAAGGAATCTTAATCTTTCTTGTTGTCTTCGGAATTTTAGTCTTTGTGCATGAATTCGGACACTTCATTGTAGCCAAAAAATGCGGCATTCTTGTTAGAGAGTTTTCAATTGGTATGGGACCTAAGCTTTTTCAAACTATGAAAAAGCAGACAACTTATACTATTCGCTGGTTGCCTTTAGGTGGCTATGTTAGATTAGCAGGTCCGGATGATGCAGCTATTATCGAGCCAGGAACCACTGTCGTTGTTCAATTGGATGATGACGGTAAAGTTAAACGCATTGATGCGTCTGGTTCGCAAATGCCGATTGAAGGTATTCCTGTGCAAGTAAGTAAAAGCGATCTGGTTGATGATTTAACAATTAGTGGTTTTCAAAATGGTGAAGAAGATAAACCGGTTACTTACCAGGTTGAACATGATGCAACTATTATTGAAAAGAACGGTACCGAACTCTTAATTGCTCCTCGCGATACCCAATTTCAAGAAGCAAGCGTTGGTAAAAAACTAGCAACTAATTTTGCTGGACCATTTATGAACATTGTTTTGGGATTTGTAGTGTTTCTTATTTGGTCGCTAGTCAGTGTTGGTCCAGCAACTACAACAGTAGGGCAGACAATTCATAATGATCCAGCTCAAGTAGCTGGCATCAAAAGTGGCGACAAAATAGTTGCAATTGATAATCATAAAATTAATAGTTTTGATCAAATAGCCACTGACTTAGCTGCATCAAAAGGTAAGAAAGTCAAAGTTACTGTTGAAAGAGATAATAAGACTAAAAATTTTTCAATAAAACCTAAAACTAGCAAAATTAATGGTCAAAAAGTCTACCAGTTGGGTTTTTATGGTAAGCCGGATAATTCAGTTGGTAAAAAATTAATTCGTGGCTGGGATACTAGTGTACAAACAACAGGAATGATCTTTACAGCTGTTGGCAATTTGTTTAGACATTTTAGTTTAAATAAATTATCTGGACCTGTCGGAATTTATTCACAAACTGTACAAGTATCAAATATGGGATTTACGTATTTATTGGCCTTTTTAGCTATGATTTCGATCAACTTGGGAATTGTCAACTTGATTCCAATTCCTGGTCTTGATGGCGGAAAGCTTTTATTAAACATTATTCAATTAATCATTGGTAGACCTATTCCAGAAGACAAAGAAGCAATAGTGGATGTTGCCGGCTTTGTTTTACTGCTTTTGTTAATTATTGCAGTTACTGGAAATGATATTTATAGATATTTTATTAAATAGTTAATATTTAATTTTGGAGGAAAAATGCGACAATCAAAATTTTTTATGCCAACTTTGAAAGAAGCTCCTGCTGATGCAGTAGCTGAAAGTCATAAGTTGATGATTCGTGGGGGATATATTCGTCAGGTTACTGCCGGAGTTTATGCGTACTTGCCTTTAGGATACCGAGTATTGCGCAAGGCAGAAGGAATCATTGAGCAAGAAATGGACAGAATTAATGTTCCAGAAATGATTATGCCACACTTATTACCAGCAACTTTATGGCAAGAATCTGGCCGTTACAAGAAATACGGTGCAGAAATGTTCAAGTTAAATGACCGCCATGGTCGTGAAAGTTTACTTGGACCAACACATGAAGAAACTTTTACCGAGATTGTTGCTAAGAACTTAAAGAGTTACAAGCAAATGCCACTTGCTTTATACCAAATTCAAACTAAGTTTCGTGATGAAAATCGTCCTCGTTTCGGTTTATTGCGCGGCCGTGAATTTGTGATGCTTGATGGATATAGTTTTGCCGCCAATCGTGAACAGTTGGATGAACAATTTGATGATCAAAAATCTGCATACTTTAAGATCTTCAAACGCGCTGGCGTAACTGTTCACCCAGTTATTGCTGACTCTGGCACAATGGGGGGTAAAAACTCAACTGAATTCCAAGCACCAGCTGCAATTGGTGAAGATACTATTGCAACTAACGAAAAGGGTACTTATGCTGCTAACTTGGAAATGGCTAAGAGTATTGATAACTTTAAGCAAGAACCAGAAGAGCCGAAAGAATTAAATAAAGTGGCTACTCCAGATTGCGATACAATCGAGAAGTTAGCTAAGTTCTTAGATGTTCCTGCAACCAGAATTGTAAAGAGTATTTTGTATATTGCTGACGATCAAAAAGTTTTAGTTTTGATTCGTGGTGATAAGCAAATTAACGAAGTAAAATTAGGTCATATTTTAGACGCTGATGAAGTTCGTGAAGCCGATGCAGAAGATTTAGAAGCAATTACCGGTAGTGCTAAAGGTGGCGTAGGTCCAATTAATGCTAACTGGGCAGATAAGATCATTGCTGATGAAACTGTAAAGAATCTTTACAACGTGGTTGTTGGTGCTAATAAAACTGACTACCAATATAAAAATGCAAACTTGGATCGTGACTTCAAAGTTGACGAATTTGCTGACATTCGTGTGGCAAATGAAGGCGAACCAGATCCAGTTGATCATTTACCTCTTAAATTTACAACCTCTATCGAAGTAGGTCACATCTTCAAGCTTGGTACTTACTACACTAAGACAATGGGTGCTGATTTCTTAGATCAAAATGGTAAAGCACAACCAGTTATCATGGGTTCATACGGTATCGGTGTAACTAGAATGTTATCAGCAGCTGTAGAACAACACTTAACTGAACGTGGAGTTGCTTGGCCAAAAGAAATTGCACCATTTACAATTCATTTAATTCAAATGAAGATGAAAGACGATGTACAAACTGAATTGGCTGAAAAACTTGAAAAAGAACTTTCTGCTAAGTATGATGTTTTGTATGACGATAGAAATGAACGTCCAGGTGTTAAATTCAATGATGCTGACTTAGTAGGTGCACCTATTAGAATTACTATTGGACGCGATGCCAAAGATAATATTGTAGAAGTTAAGCAACCAACTGATGAAAAGGCAGCAAAGCTTTCTGTTGACGAGTTGGAAGCTTATATTAGTGAAAAGTTAGGATAATTTTTCGTGACTAAGAAGAACGATCTTTTCTTACAATTATTGAAACAAGTTAAATTTCCCGATAATTTTGCAGATAATGAGCTGTTGCAAAAAGGCGAGATTGAAAACGTGGACGTGTATGCTCGTGAGCGTAGATGGAAAATCCACGTTTTTTTTAACACGCCTTTAGATTTTGATACTTACCATGCATTGGCCAAAGCTATTGAACAAGACTTCAATCCATTTGTTGATGTGGAATTAGAAGTTAAAACAGCTGAT
Organism: Lactobacillus hominis DSM 23910 = CRBIP 24.179; assembly: GCF_000296835.1. Lineage (GTDB taxonomy): Bacteria > Bacillota > Bacilli > Lactobacillales > Lactobacillaceae > Lactobacillus > Lactobacillus hominis. Next base: position 173,779 of record NZ_CAKE01000001.1, read on the forward strand.
GGAGATGCCAAACACTTACCTGATTATTGGAAATATGTAGTTCAAAACTCCAAGAAATTACAGCCTGTTGTAAGAGAGTTTTTACAAAATCAAACGCCGTATTTTGAAAAAGATAAGTGGTTAATTCCTGCTCAAAATAAAGTAGTCAACGGATTAATTAATGAGCAAGTTTTAGCTGATTTGAACGAAGAGTTCAGAAAATATGGATTTTTCAACATCAAATTCACTACTAAGCTCGATGAAAGTCGAATTGATGAAAATTTTAAAAGCTTAGAGCAGCAGCAAGCTGAACATGAATCAGCAATGCAGGCCTTTTATGAGCAGAACCCTCCAGAACCTAAACCGAAGAAGAGTAACAATTCTCGCACTAGTAAATTTGGCAAAGGCAAAATTAATGAAAAAGCACAATTTGTGCAAATCAAAGATATTGAAGATGGAACTAGCAATGTAGTTTTAGAAGGAAATATCTTTTCTACTGAGTTAAAAGAATTAAAATCAGGAAAAGCAATTTGGACTGGAGAAATTACAGATTATACTGATTCAATTAGCTTTAAAAAGTTTGTTTCAGACAAAGATGAAATTGATTATTTAAGTTCAATTAAGCCAGGTGTTTGGGCTCGTATGCAAGGCTACGCTGCTGATGACCAATGGCAACATGATGTAGTCTTTAATATTCGTAACATGGAATTAGTTGAACATAAAGGCCGGCAAGAAAAGTATGAAGGAGAACAAAAGCGCGTTGAGCTGCACCTTCATACTAATATGTCGCAAGTGGACGCAATTGATCCTCCAACTAATTTTATTAAAACAGCCAAGAAATTTGGGCAAAAGGCTATTGCAATTACTGACCATGGCGATGTGCAATCTTTCCCAGAAGCCTATCATACTGGGAAAGCTGAAGATATGAAGATTCTGTATGGTTATGAAGCTAATACAATTGACGATCATGCATTGCTTGTCTTAAACCCAGCTGAAATGGATTATCGCGATCGTGAGTACGTTATTTTCGACGTTGAAACAACAGGTTTATCTTCTGTTTATGATACTATCATTGAAATTGGTGCCGTTAAGATGAAGAATGGCGAAGTTTTAGAGCGCTTTGACAAGTTTATCAATCCCCACCATCCATTGAGCGATACGACAATTAACTTAACATCAATTACTGATGAAATGGTTAGTGCAGCTGACGATGAAGATGTTGTCATTAAGCAATTTAAAGATTTTTATGGCAATCGACCACTATGTGGACACAACGTTCAATTTGATGTGGGCTTTGTTAATGCAGCATTAAGACGAGCTGGATTAGATGAGATTACCCAGCCAGTTGTCGATACGCTAGAAGTATCACGCTTGCTTCACCCAGAACAGACGCGTCATACTTTAGATTCATTAGCCAAAAAATATAACGTTGTTTTAGAGCACCACCATAGAGCTAATCAAGATGCCGAAGCAACTGGTTATTTGATGTTTAAGCTACTTGATGCTTTTTATGATCGTTTCCATGAAGCCGATCTTGGTAAAATGAACGATTATGCTAAATACGGTCAAGTATATAAGAGAGCTCGTCCGCACCATATGACAGTTTTAGCCTTGAACCAAGAAGGCTTAAAGAACATGTATAAGTTGATCTCGGTTGCTTCAACGAAATACTTTTACCGTGTCCCAAGAACGCCAATGTCAGAACTAAGAAAGTATCATAAAGGCTTAATTTATGGTTCGGGCTGTTGGCAAGGCGAAGTCTTTATTGCCATGATGCAAAAAGGCTATGATGACGCTCGTGAAAAAGCCAAGTTTTATGACTTTTTAGAAGTCCAACCACCAGCTAATTATCAGACATTGATTGATGACCATTTAATTAGTGACGAAGATGAACTTCATGAAATTATTTCTAATATCTATAAATTAGGTAAAGAATTAAATAAACCAGTAGTTGCAACTGGCGACAGTCACTATGTTGAACCTCATGAAGCTATTTATCGAAAGATTTTATTAGCGGCGCAAAAGGGTAATCCTGATAGAAATAAATCTTTGCCAGATTTACACTTTTATTCAACGCAAGAAATGCTGGATGCCTTTGACTTTTTAGGCAAAGATGTGGCAAAAGAAATAGTTATCGAAAACACTAATAAAATAGCTGATCAAATTGAAGATATTGCACCAATTAAGAGTGGTTTATATCCACCGCATATCGCCGATGCCGATCAAGAAATGAAGGACTTAACTTACAATAAGGCATATGAGTTATACGGTAAGCCTTTACCAAAACTAGTTAAGGATCGAATCGATATGGAATTAAATTCCATTATTTCTAATGGTTATGCCGTAATTTACTTAATTTCTCAACGTCTGGTAGCTAAGTCTAATAAAGATGGCTATTTGGTAGGTTCTCGTGGTTCTGTGGGTTCTAGTTTAGTAGCTACAATGTCTGGTATTACGGAAGTTAATCCGTTAGCTCCACATTATCGCTGTCCAAAATGTAAGTATTCTCACTTTTATGAAAATGGAGAATACGGGTCTGGTTTTGACTTGCCTGATAAGGATTGTCCAAAATGTGGTACGCCATTAGTTAAGGATGGGCAAGATATTCCGTTTGCTACTTTCTTGGGATTTCATGGAGATAAAGTTCCTGATATCGATTTGAACTTCTCAGGAGATTACCAACCAGTTGCTCACAATTATATTCGAGTAATGTTTGGACCAGATAATTCTTATCGTGCGGGAACAATTGCCACAGTTGCTGATAAGACTGCATTTGGCTATGTTAAGCACTATGAAGACGAACATGAATTGCATTTAAGAAATGCGGAACTTGATCGTTTGGCAGCTGGTGCCAGTGGGGTAAAAAGAACTACAGGTCAACACCCGGCCGGTATTGTTGTGGTTCCAGACGATATGGATATTTATGATTTTACGCCGGTGCAATATCCAGCAGATGATCTAAATGCTGCTTGGCTGACAACGCACTTTGACTTCCATTCAATTCATGATAATATTTTGAAGTTTGATATCTTAGGACATGATGATCCAACGATGATTAGAATGCTGCAAGATTTGTCAGGAATTGATCCTTTGACTATTCCACCTGATGATCCAGGAGTCATGTCGCTATTTGCGAGTCCTGATATTTTGGGCGTTACTCCTGAGCAAATACAATCGCAAACTGGAACACTTGGCGTGCCTGAATTTGGTACGCGTTTTGTTCGCGGAATGCTTGAAGAAACAAAGCCAAATACTTTTTCTGAATTATTGCAGATTTCTGGCCTTTCTCACGGAACCGATGTATGGCTAGGTAATGCTGAAGATTTAATTAAAAACGGCACTTGCAAGATTAAAGACGTAATTGGTTGTCGTGACAACATCATGATGGACTTGATTCACTGGGGAGTTAAACCAGAAGTTGCCTTTTCAACAATGGAATCAGTGCGTCATGGACGCGGAATAAGCGATGATGATATGGCAGTTTTAAAGAAAAATGATAATATTCCAGATTGGTATATTCCTTCATGTTTGAAGATCAAGTACATGTTTCCTAAGGCTCACGCCACAGCTTATATCTTGATGGCCTTACGAATTGCTTGGTTTAAAGTGTACTACCCAGTTATTTACTACACGGCTTACTTTTCAGTTCGTGCTGACTTATTTGACTTAGTTGCAATGAGTCACGGTAAAAATACTGTTAAGGCAGCAATGAAGGAAATTCAAGACAAAGGAATGGATGTCAGCGCTAAAGATAAGTCGCTTCTGACAGTTTTGGAAATTGCCAATGAATGTTTGGAACGCGGCATTAAGATTAAGATGGTAGATGTTAATGAATCTGAGGCTACTGACTTTAAGATTTTAGATGAGCACACCATTTTAGCTCCATTTAATGCTGTACCAGGTTTAGGTGACAATGCTGCTAAGCAAATTGTTGCCGCAAGAGCTGAGCAGGAATTCTTATCCAAAGAAGATTTGTCAAAACGTGGTAAAGTTTCGCAAACAATCATGGACTATTTTGAAAACAATGGTGTATTGGAAGGGATGCCTGATCAAAATCAATTGTCGCTATTTTAGCGTCATATTTTACAAAACTAAAGAAATATGCTATTCTAAACACGAAGTTCGAATAGCAAATTCGAGTGAGCAGTAATGCTCACTCTTTTTATTACGGAGGAAGAAGTTTGTCAAAAGTTACTGAAATGGTTACTAAATTGGTCGAACCTTTAGCACAAGCTCGAGGCGACGAAGTCGTTGATGTAGAATATGTTAAAGAAAAGACTCAATATTACTTGCGTATTTACGTAGATCGTCGACCAGGTGGTATTGATATTGAAGAGATTGCTGAATTAAGTGACATCGTTTCTGAAAAACTAGATGAATTGGACCCAGATCCATTTCCAGATCCTTATGTTCTTGAGTTGTCTTCTCCTGGTTTGGAAAGACCAATTAAGAAAGATAAAGACTGGCAAAATGCGCTTGACTCTTACATTCATGTTGGACTTTATAAAAATCTTGACGGCAGTAAAATCTATGAAGGTTTTTTAAGACAGCTTGATGAAGATGAAATAACTTTAGAAATTAAGGTTAAGACACGCACGAAAGAAATTAAAATTCCTCGTAATGTGATTGCTAATGCTCGATTTGCAATTGAGTTTTAGAAAGGATGATCAAAAACTTATGACTAAAGAAATGGTAGAAGCCTTTGCTACTTTAGAAAAAGAAAAAGGTATTAAACAAGATGTCATTGTAGATGCAATAAAGGCAGCTTTGGTTGCAGCATATAAGAAGAACTATAATCAAGCACAAAACGTTGAAGTTGTTTTTGATGAAAAGAAGGGTAACTTTAAAGTTAATGCGGTTAAGACTGTGGTTGATGAAGTTCAAGATAGTCGTTTGGAAGTAAGCTTGAAAGATGCTCTTGAAATCAATCGTGCTTACGAAGTAGGCGATGAAATCAAATTTGAGGTAACACCAAAGAACTTTGGTCGTCTTGCAGCTCAAACAGCAAAACAAGTCATTATGCAAAGACTTCGTGAAGCTGAAAGAAATCACATTATTGATGAATATTCACAATACCAAGATGAGATTGTGACTGGTACAGTTGAAAGACAAGACAATCGTTTTGTTTATGTGACTATTGGTAATGTTGAAGCAGTGATGCCACATAATGATCAATTACCTGGCGAAACTTACAATCCGCAAGATAAGATCCGTGTTTTGGTAACTCGTGTAGGTTCTGATGCCAAAGGAGCTCAAATCACTGTATCACGTACTGCACCAGGACTTGTAAAGCGTCTTTTTGAGCAAGAAGTTCCTGAAGTTTATGATGGAACTGTTGAAATTGTTTCAATTGCGCGTGAAGCAGGCGATCGCACCAAGATTGCTGTTAAGAGCAATGATCCTAACATTGATCCAGTGGGAACTTTAGTTGGACCAAAGGGTTCCAGAGTTCAAAATATCGTTAACGAATTAGGTGGCGAAAACATCGATATTGTTAAATATGAAGATGATCCATCTGATTACATTGCAAATGCTTTGAATCCAGCAGAAGTTATAGCAGTTCAATTTGGTGATGAAGAAGACGATAGCAAAGATGCTTTAGTTATCGTTCCTGATTACCAATTGTCATTAGCTATTGGTAAAAAGGGTCAAAATGTTCGTTTAGCAGCACGTTTAACTGGCTATAAGATCGATATTAAACCTGAATCACAAGTTGAGTTTGTTGACGAAGGCGATGAAGACGATTCTACTGAAGAAACTGCTCAAGATGCAGATGGTTCTTCAAGTAACGATAGCAGCGAAGTTGAGAATACTGAAGATTTTCCAAACGGAGAAACAGTTGATTCTCAATTAGACGATGATGCTGATAAGGATGAAGAATAGGAATTAGGTGATTTTCTTTGAAAAAAAGAAAAATTCCAATGCGTAAAGATCTTTTAACCAACACAATGGTACCTAAAAAAGAATTAGTGCGGATTGTGATTGATAAAGATAAAAATGTCAGCGTTGATCCTACTGGTAAAAAGTCAGGGCGCGGAGCATATGTTTCTTTAATTCCAGAAAAGATTGCAGAAGCACAAAAAAACCGTGTTTTAGAAAAAAGTCTCGGTGCAAAAATTTCCGAAGATTTTTACAAGGATCTTTACGACTATGTCGATCACCAAAAAGCAAGAAAAGAATTGTTTGGTGATAAATAGTTTTGAATAATAAATTAAAGATTTTAAATTTTTTAGGTTTGATTCAAAGAGCAGGCAAACTTGTTAGCGGCTATGATGCGGTTAGTCTAGCTATTAAAGCTCATCAAGCTAAAGTTGTCATTTTAGCTAAAGATGCAAGTGACAATACAGCTGATAAAATTCTTTCTTTAACCAAGCACGATCAGGCAATTAAGTTAGTGAGAGAATTGACAAGTTCTGAATTAAGCCACGCTCTAGGAAAAAAGCGTAAATTAGTAGCCGTAACTGATTTAGGTTTTAGTAAGGCGTTAATTAGAAAAATAGATGAAGGAGAGTGATTTGATGGCTAAAAAACGTATCTATGAAGTAGCCAAAGAATTAAACATCGATAATAAGACCGTTGTAGATAAGGCAAAGGAATTAGGATTTGATGTTAAGAGCCATATGTCCTCCTTAGATGATGCTCAAGCTGATAAATTAGTTGAAGCATTTAAATCTAATAAGAATGCTGGTAAAGCAACCAAGAAAAAGAGTAAGATTAAGATTTCTGTAGGCGCAATTAGAAGACCTAGTCATAATGAGAAAAAGAAAGATTTCTCAAAGAATAAAAAGCGTTCGAATAATCATCGCAATGATCAAGAACAAAATCGCAATAAAAAGAATAATGAACGTCGGCGTCAAAATAATGACAACAAGAATTCGCGCCCTGCAGCCAGAGATCTGTTAAAGCAACTACAACATAAGCAAAGAGCAGAATCTTCAGAATTGGATGCTCAAACAGAACGTTCACGTCGTCAATGGCATGAACAACAAAATTCAAGCAAAGGTACTAAGAAAGTAGAACAAGTGAAAAAAGCTGAAAAGAAATCAATTCCATCAGTAGGTGCTGAAGCTGTTAAAGCTCGCGTTGAAGCAAGCCAAAAGCCAACTGGTCCTAAGATTATTAAGCCATCACCTGCAAGAAATAAACCAAAAGTTAAAAAAGTTGAGCCAGTAATTCCAGCTCAACCCACTCCTGAAAATGCTAAGCCTTCTCGTAAGAAAGACTTTGGCAAGCCAGGTCGTAAAAAGCGTGAAGTTCCAGAATACGAACGGGAACGTAGCGAACATTCTGATAAAGCACGTAGACGTCGTAATAAGAAGAACAAGCGCAATAACCAAACTCAAGAAGTTAAAAAGCAACCTACTCAAAGAAAAGAACGTCCATTGCCAGAAACTCTTGTTTTTGAAGAAGGCATGAATGCTCAAGATTTAGGTAAGCTTCTTCACAGAGAACCAGCTGAAATCGTTAAAAAGCTCTTTATGCTTGGCGTTATGACTAACCAAAACCAATCTTTAGATAAAGATACAATTGAGTTATTGGCAGCTGAATATGGTATTGATGCTCAAGAAAAAGTTCATGAAGATATTTCTGACATTGATACTCTTTACACTAAAGAAGTTGAAGCTTCTAAGAAATCTAAGCACCAAATTAAGCGTCCACCAGTTGTAACTATCATGGGGCACGTTGACCACGGTAAAACTACTTTGCTTGACCGTTTACGTCATACAAACGTATCTGAACATGAAGCTGGAGGTATTACCCAGAAGATCGGTGCTTACCAAGTAAGACTTGATGATCGTTTGATTACTTTCTTGGATACTCCAGGACATGCTGCCTTTTCTAACATGCGTGCTCGTGGTGCTGAAATCACTGATATCGTTGTTTTAGTTGTAGCAGCTGACGACGGTGTAATGCCACAGACTATTGAAGCAATTGACCACGCTAAGAGTGCTAAGGTGCCAATTATTGTTGCGGTAAACAAGATTGATAAGCCAGGAGCAAATCCTGATCACGTTATGGAACAATTGATGAAGTATGGTTTAGTTCCAGAAGACTGGGGTGGAGATACCATCTTTGTTAAGATTTCTGCTAAGACTGGTAAGAATGTTGATGACTTACTTCAAATGATCTTGCTTCAATCAGATGTGATGGAATTAAAGGCTGATCCAGACCAAAAAGCTATTGGTACTGTTATTGAAGCTCGTCTTGATAAGGGACGCGGTGCTGTAGCTGACGTTTTAGTTCAACAAGGTACGCTTAAAGTTGGTGATCCAATTGTTGTTGGTGATACTTTCGGACGTGTACGTGTTATGACTAACGATAAGGGACGTCGCGTTAAAAAAGCTACTCCATCTACTCCAGTAGAAATTACTGGTTTGAACGATGTTCCATCTTCGGCTGATAAGTTAGTTGTCTTTGATGATGAAAAGACTGCACGTAGTGTTGGTGAACAACGTGCTAAGAATGCTCTTGAAAAGCAACGTGAAAATGTACAACATGTTACTCTTGATAACTTATTTGATACAATGAAGAAGGAGAACATGAAGGAAGTTGACATTGTCTTGAAAGCCGATGTTCAAGGTTCCGTAGAAGCTTTGCAACAATCTCTTGAAAAGATTAACGTTGAAGGCGTAAGAGTTAACATCATTCACGCAGGCGTAGGTGCTATTAATGAATCTGATGTTACTTTAGCTGGTGCTTCAAATGCATTTATTATTGGATTCAATGTTCGTCCAACTGCAACTGCTAAGAGTCAGGCTGAAAGCGAAGGCGTTGACATTCGTCTTTACAACATTATTTACAAGGCAATGGATGATGTTGAAGCAGCTATGAAGGGTATGCTTGAACCGACTTACGAAGAAAAAGTTACTGGTAACTTGACTGTTCGTGAAACTTGGAAGGTTTCTAAAGTTGGTACAATTGCCGGTGCCTTTGTAGATAGTGGTTACATTACTCGTGATTCTGGTGTACGTGTAATTCGTGACGGAATTGTTAAATATGATGGTAAGGTTGCTTCTTTGAAGAGATTTAAAGATGATGTCAAGGAAGTTAAGCAAGGATTTGATTGTGGGTTAACAATCGAAAACTTCAATGATATTAAGATTGATGACCAATTGGAAGCTTATGAAATGCAAGAAGTTAAGCCTCAATAATTGATCCCTAATCTTAGGAGGTTTTGACATGAAACATAGAATTGGTCGTGTTGAGGGCGAAATTTTACGCGAATTGACTAAGATTTTACGTAAAGATATTCGCGATCCTCGTTTAAGCGATGTAACAATCACTGCTGTTGAATGTACAAATGATTTATCATATGCGACTATTTATTACAGTTTATTAACTGATGATGCACAAAAAGAAAAAGAAGTTGCTGAAGGTTTAGAAAAAGCCAAAGGCATGATGCGTCACTTGCTTGGACAAACTTTAACAGTTTATAAAGTTCCAGAATTGATTTTTAAACGTGATACTTCAGTTGCTTATGGTAGCAAGATTGACAACTTGATTAGACAAGTCAAGAAAGCCGATCAAGAAAGAGAAAATAAATAATTCAAAAGACGCCATCTATGGCGTCTTTTAGTGTAGAAACGGAAATTTTATGCTTAATGGAATCGTAGTTTTAAATAAAGCGCGTGGAATGACGTCCAGCGATTGCGTTTATAAATTAAGAAAAATATTGCAAATTAGAAAAATTGGTCATGCTGGGACGCTCGATCCCGAAGTAAACGGAGTTTTACCAATTGCAATTGGGCAAGCAACTAAGTTAATTGAGCTAATGCACACCAAGCCTAAATCCTATATTGGTTCAGGTATGTTTGGTAAAAGAACTGATAGCTATGATTTAGATGGCGAAGTTTTAGAAACTAAAGCAGTCGATGTACCATTTACATCTGACGAAATTATTTCTGGGATGCAAAAACTTACAGGAAAAATTAATCAAATGCCACCAATTTATTCTGCAGTTAGAGTTAATGGTAAAAGATTATACGAATATGCAAGGCAACACATTGAAGTGCAGCGTCCAGTTAGAGAAGTAGAAGTTTATGACTATAGCTTAACTGGCGATCCAGTTTATGATGAACAAGAAAAAAGGCAAAGCTTTGATTTTGCAATTCGCTGCTCTAAAGGCACTTACGTACGCTCTCTAGTTAATGATTTAGGCCAAGAATTAGACTGTCCAGCAGTTATGACTAGCTTGACTAGAACAGCTAGTTCAGGTTTTGACTTGTCTCAAGCAGTTACGCTGGAAGATATTGAAAGTAATGTTGAACATCCTGAAAAATGGCTACAGCCAATTGATAGTTTTTTTTATGATATAAAGACTATCGATTTAAATGATGCGCAATACAATCGGGTAAAAAATGGAGCAGGTATCAAATTAAATCAACCAGATAAAAAAGTTGCTTTGCGTTATAATAAAAAAATCAAGGCAATTTATCAGAAAAAAGATGACATTTATCGTCCAGATTTAATGTTGTTAAAAAATGAGTAATGAGGATTTTTAAATGAAGGTTATAACCTTAAAATATCCATTTAATACAAAAATTTGCGATTCTAACATTGTTTTAGCACTTGGTTTTTTTGATGGCGTTCATATCGGTCATCAAGCCTTAATTAAAGATGCTAAGAAGATCGCACAAGAAAAAGGCTTACCATTAGTCGTGATGACTTTCGACCGTCATCCTAAAGAAATCTACAAGAAAGATAAGAAGTTTGTTTATTTAGACACTCAACTTGAAAAAGAAAATAAGATGGAATCTTTAGGAGTAGACTATCTTTTAGTAGTCCACTTTGATGAAAACTTTAGTAAGCTTGCTCCGCAACAGTTTGTGGATGACATTATCGTTGGACTACATACTGATACAGTAGTTGCAGGCTTTGATTATACTTATGGTCCAAAAGATGTAGCAAATATCGATAATTTACCTAAGTTTGCTAAAGATCGCTTTAAGATTGTGGTTGAACCTGAGCAAACTTTTGCTGGCATCAAAGTTGGATCCACTGAAATAAGAAAAGCCATTCAAGATGGAAATGTATCACTTGCTATGGGCTTATTAGATAAGCCATACCAAACTTCAGGCATTATAGTACGTGGCTTTAGAAGAGGTCATAAGATTGGGTTTCCTACGGCTAATTTAAAAGTTGAAGGCAGTAAAGTTCTACCTAAAGTTGGAGTTTATGCTACAAAAACTAAGATTGATGGTAAGTGGTATGATTCAATGACTAATGTGGGCTATAACGAAACTTTTGCTAATCAAGATTTAAGCATTGAAACGCACTTGTTTGGCTTCAATCAAGAAGCCTATGATAAGCCAATGACGATTAAATGGTATAAATTTATTCGTGGAGACCAAAAATTCTCAGGTATCAAGGCATTATCAGACCAATTGCAGCGTGATCAAAAATCAGTCCAGCAGTATTTTTATGAATTAAAACGAAATTAAGCTAGTTTTTTATAATTAATTATGATAAATTATTAATATCATATGAAATTCAATTTGTAGAAAGAAGGAGCGCCGTTGCGTAACTAATTTTGTTTAAAGCATTTTATTAATCGACTTTTTATTATTTAAGGGTCTTTTTGTGTGCTTTGACAGAATTAGTGCGACTGGTCTACTTCTTTTTGTTTACTTTTTAAGTCATTTCAAAGAGCCAGTCTTTTTGCACATTGTCAAAGGACTGGCTCTTTTTTGCTTGAGGTGACTTTTTATGAGTATTATAAAAATTACAAATCTTTCTTTTCACTATGATGATAGCAGTGAAAATATTTTTGACAATTTAAATTTAAACTTAGATAGTAGTTGGAAACTAGGCCTTACAGGAAGAAATGGACGCGGTAAAACGACGTTTCTCAACTTACTTCGAAACAAGCTGTATGGTTTGGGTCAAATTCAGACTAAATTGACTTTTTCTTATTTTCCAATAGAAATTGAGAATCCTGAAAATATAACTCTTTTTGAATTGCAAGAAAAGACTAACTTTGAGCAGTGGGAATTAGAACGTGAGTTAAATTTGATGGGATGCGATACTAACTTGCTTTGGCAGCCATTTAATACTTTAAGTGGTGGTGAACAAACAAAGGTTTTACTTGCATTATCATTTACAGATAAAAATTATTTTCCTTTAATTGATGAGCCAACTAACCATTTGGATGAAAATAGTCGTAAGCAAGTAGCAAATTATTTAAAGCAGCATGAGCATGGCTATATTGTGGTTAGTCATGATCGTGATTTCTTAAATCAAGTAACGGACCATATTTTAGCAATTGAAAATAAAGAGATCCATCTATATCAAGGTGATTTTTCAAGTTACGAAGATACTAAGTCCAAGCGTGATGATTTTAATCGGCAGAAAAATGAAAAGCTTAAAGGTGAAGTGAAAGCCTTAAATAAAAAGAGTGTTCAATTTCATAACTGGTCGGATAGCATTGAGGCATCTAAACATATTGGTAGAAAAACTAAACATATTCTTAATCGACGTACAAGATTAAATACTGGTGCGATTGGTCATGCATCAGCAAAAATGATGAAGAAAGCACTTGTACAAGAAAAGAGGATGGACAAAGCGATTGAAGATAAAAAAGGCCTAATGACAAATATCGAAGATGTACCAGAATTAACGATGAATTTTACACCAAATTATCACAATACTTTGCTTGAAATTCAGCATTTAGATTTGAAAATTCAAGATAAACAATTATTTGAAGATCTGAACTTAGCTGTAAGAAACTCGGGCATAGTTTCTTTAGAAGGCGCTAACGGCTGCGGTAAGTCCACTTTGTTGAAAGTGATTTTAGATCAGGCAAAAGATGCTACAATTGTTGGAAAAATTGAACTAGCTAATGGCTTAAAAATTTCATATTTACCGCAGGACTTTACTGAATATACGGGTAGTTTAAAAGAATTTGCTCAGAAACAAAAGTTATCTTATGAAGATTTACTTAATAATTTGAAGAAAATGGGATTTCCGAGAGAGAGTTTTTCAACAAAAATTGAAGAAATGAGTATGGGGCAACAAAAACGAGTGGCGATTGCAAAGTCTCTGATTGAACCAGCTGATTTATACTTATGGGATGAGCCAGCTAATTATTTAGATGTCTTTAACCAAGATCAGTTAATTGGCTTATTAAAAACAGTCAAACCTGCCATGCTTCTGGTTGAACACGATCAATACTTTATTGAGCAGGTGGCGAAAAAGCGGATTTTTTTGCAGAAATAAAAAAGTCTAAAAATAATTAGCACTCCTCTTGAACAATTGCTAATGTATGGTAACATATATATTGTTAGCACATGAAGAACTTGAGTGCTAATAAAGGGGCGATAAAAATGTTGACACAGCGGCAAGAGTTAATTTTGAAAACCATCATTAAGGATTTTACGCAAACGCACGAACCCGTTGGCTCTAAGACCGTGATGAATCAACTACCAATTAAGGTTTCTAGCGCTACTATTCGTAATGAAATGGCTGCTTTAGAAGAACAAGGTCTTTTAGAAAAGACTCATTCTTCCAGTGGAAGAGTTCCTTCAACTAAAGGCTACCGTTATTATTTGGATCATCTAGTAGATCCAGTGGAAATTCCAGCATCAGTTTATAATCAGATAGTTTGTCAACTTGATCAACCATTTCATCAAGTAAATGAAATTGTACAAGAAGCAGCAAAAATCTTATCAGATTTGACTAATTATACTGCTTTTGCAGCTGGTCCAGAAACTCATGATGTTGCAATTACGGGTTTTAGGGTAGTTCCATTATCTAGTTATCAAATAATGGCAATCCTGGTTACTGATGATGGAAATGTGAAGAATCAAGTTTATACTATTCCTCATGGAAGCAACGGTGAAGAGATAGAAAAAGCAGTTCGTTTAATTAATGATCAGTTAGTTGGTAAGCATTTGAGCGAATTAAATGATGATCTATTTAATAATATTGCCCATCATTTAGTTGCTGGCGGTTCTGCACCAGAAATTTTAGATTTACTCCAAGACGTAGTTAAAGATGCGGCTAGCGAGCAAATGTATGTCGATGGTCAATTGAACTTACTTAACAACTATGAAAGCGAAGATGTATCTAAGATCAAGTCGCTTTATGAATTAATTGATCAAAATGATATAATTTCGAGTCTTATGGGATTTAACCCACATGATGCAGTAAGTCTTAATCAAAAGTCGCAGATTCAAGTAAAGCTTGGTTCTGAACTTCCCTCAGATTTACTGAAGAATTACAGTTTGCTTACAGCAGAATATAGCGTTGGAAAATATGGAAAAGGAACGCTCGCTCTATTAGGTCCTACTAACATGCCGTACTCGCAGATGATCGGTTTACTCGAGTACTTTAGAAATGAACTAGCTAAGAAGTTGCTAGATTACTATGATAGGTTTAAGTAAAGGAGGTTAACTGTGAGTAAAGAAGAATTTCCGCATGAAAAAGATTTAGATCAAAAGCAAAAGGTTACCCCAGATGAGGCAAAAGAAGCTGAAAAGAAAGCTAAAGATACTAAGCCTCAAGAAAAACAAAATGATTCGCAACTAGAGGTTTTAAAGGCAAAGGTTGCTGAATTAGCAGATGCTAGCAAGACGTTAGAAGATAAGTATTTAAGAAGCGAAGCTGAGATTCAAAATATGCAAGCTCGTTATACGAAAGAAAGAGCCCAACTTATTAAATATGAATCTCAAAGCTTAGCTAAGGATGTTTTGCCAGCAATGGATAATCTTGAAAGAGCCTTAGCTGTAAAAGCTGATGATGAAGCTTCAAAACAACTTAAAAAGGGTGTACAAATGACTTTGGATTCATTAGTTAAGGCAATGAAGGATCATGGAATTGTTGAAATTGAAGCTGAAGGCCAAAAATTTGATCCAAATGTTCATCAAGCTGTACAAACTGTTGCAGCAAAAGATGATTCACAAAAGGACCAAGTCGTTCAAGTTTTGCAAAAAGGATATCAATATAAAGATCGAACATTAAGACCAGCAATGGTTGTTGTTGCTCAATAAAGAAAGGAAGCTTACATATGTCAAAAGTTATTGGTATTGACTTAGGTACTACTAACTCAGCAGTTGCAGTATTGGAAGGTAAAGAACCAAAGATTATTACTAATCCAGAAGGTAACCGTACTACTCCTTCTGTAGTTGCATTTAAAGATGGTGAAATTCAAGTAGGTGAAGTAGCAAAGCGTCAAGCAATTACTAACCCTAACACTATTACTTCAATCAAGCGTCACATGGGTGAAGCTGGATACAAGGTTAAGGTGGGAGATAAGGAATACACTCCTCAAGAAATTTCTGCTATGATCTTGCAATACATCAAGAAATTCTCAGAAGACTACTTAGGTGAAAAGGTTACTGATGCAGTTATTACTGTTCCTGCATACTTTAACGATGCACAACGTCAAGCTACTAAAGATGCTGGTAAGATTGCTGGACTTAACGTTCAAAGAATTGTTAACGAACCAACTGCTTCAGCTTTAGCTTACGGTCTAGATAAAGATGAAGCAGACGAAAAGATCTTGGTTTACGACCTTGGTGGTGGTACTTTCGATGTTTCCGTTCTTGAATTAGGTGACGGAGTATTCCAAGTATTATCAACTAATGGTGATACTCACCTTGGTGGTGATGACTTTGATAACCGTATTATGGATTGGTTAATCAAGAACTTTAAAGATGAAAATGGTATTGACTTATCTAAGGACAAGATGGCACTTCAACGTTTGAAGGATGCTGCTGAAAAAGCTAAGAAAGACTTGTCAGGAGTTTCTCAAACTCACATTTCTCTTCCATTCATCTCAGCAGGAGAAAGCGGTCCACTTCACCTTGAAGCTGACTTAACTCGTGCTAAGTTTGACGAATTAACTAATGACTTAGTTGAAAAGACTAAGATTCCATTTGATAACGCCTTAAAAGATGCTGGTTTAACTGTAAACGACATCAGCAAGGTTATCTTAAACGGTGGTTCAACTCGTATTCCTGCAGTTCAAGAAGCTGTTAAGAAATGGGCTGGCAAAGAACCTGACCACTCAATCAACCCTGATGAAGCCGTAGCTTTGGGTGCTGCTATTCAAGGCGGTGTTATCTCAGGTGATGTTAAGGATATCGTTTTACTTGATGTTACTCCATTATCACTTGGTATTGAAACAATGGGTGGTGTCTTCACTAAGTTAATCGACAGAAACACTACTATCCCAACTTCAAAGAGTCAAATTTTCTCAACTGCTGCTGATAATCAACCAGCCGTAGATGTTCACGTATTACAAGGTGAACGTCCAATGGCAGCTGACGACAAGACTTTAGGACGCTTTGAATTAACTGACATTCCACCAGCACCACGTGGCGTTCCTCAAATTCAAGTTACCTTTGATATTGATAAAAACGGTATCGTAAACGTATCTGCTAAGGATATGGGTACTGGTAAGGAACAAAAGATTACCATTAAGAGTTCTTCTGGTTTATCTGATGAAGAAATCAAGCGTATGCAAAAAGAAGCTGAAGAACACGCTGATGAAGATAAGAAGAAGAAGGAAGAAGTTGATTTACGTAACGAAGTAGATCAATTGATCTTCACTACCGAAAAGACTTTGAAAGAAGTTAAGGGTAAAGTTAGCGATGATGAAGTCAAGAAAGTACAAGATGCTTTGGATGACTTAAAGAAAGCTCAAAAAGACAACAACTTAGATGAAATGAAGTCTAAGAAGGATGCTCTATCAAAAGTTGCTCAAGACTTAGCTGTTAAACTTTACCAACAAAATGGTGGCGCTCAAGGTGCAGCTGGTCAAGCTGGTCCTCAAGCAGGCCCACAAGGTCCACAAAATGATGGTAGCAACAACTCAAATAATGATGGTGGTCCAACAGTTGATGGCGACTTTCATAAAGTAGACCCAGATAAGTAAAGCAGGTATAATAGACTGGATCAAAAAAGAAAAGAACTGCGCTTTGTAGTTCTTTTCTTTTGTAAATTAAAGGAGCTTTTATATGGCACAACGTGATTATTACGAAGTTCTGGGCGTTGATAAAAATGCTAGCGATGCTGATATTAATAAGGCATACCGTAAATTAGCGAAAAAGTATCACCCTGACTTAAACCATGAACCTGGTGCTGAAGAAAAATATAAAGAAGTAAACGAAGCCTATGAAGTGCTTCATGACAAACAAAAAAGAGCTCAATACGATCAATTTGGTCAAGCAGGTGTAAATGGCCAAGGTGGCTTTGGCGGCGCAGGATTCGGTGGATCTGGAGCTCAATACACTAACTTTAATGGTGGCTTTGGTGATTTCACCGATATCTTTAGTGACTTGTTTGGCGGTGGCGGACGTAGACGTGCTGATCCAACTGCACCACAAAAAGGTCAAGATTTAGATTACACTTTAGAAATTGACTTTATGGATGCCATTAAAGGTAAAAAGACCCAAGTTAGCTATGATCGTAGCGAGGTTTGTGAAGCTTGTCATGGATCTGGTGCTGAAAAGGGTACTCATCCAATTACCTGTGATAAATGTCATGGAACTGGTGTAATGACGATTTCTCGTCAAACACCATTCGGCATGATGCGGCAGCAAACTACCTGTGATAAGTGTCATGGTAAAGGACAGATTATTGAACACCCTTGTCCAACTTGTCATGGCGAAGGTACTGTTCAAAAACGTCATACTGTTGAAATTGATGTTCCAGCTGGGATTGATAATGGCCAACAATTGCGTAAGAGTGGCGATGGTGAAGCTGGTAAAAATGGTGGTCCTTACGGTGACTTATATATTGTCTTTAAAGTTAAACCAAGTAAGAAGTTTACTAGAAGAGGGACAACTATTTATACTGAAGTACCAATTTCCTTTGCTCAAGCAGCGCTAGGCGATCAAATCCAAGTTGATACTGTTGACGGCAAGGTTACTTTAAAGATTCCAGCAGGTACGCAGCCTAATACCCACTTCAAACTTCGCGGTCAAGGTGTACCACACTTAAATAGCACTGGTCGTGGCGATCAAGAAACTACCGTTAATGTGGTTATTCCTAAAAAGATGAACGATAAGCAAAAAGAGGCTTTAGTTGATTATGTTAAAGCTGGTGGTGGTAATATTACCCCACAAGAAAAGAACTTCTTTGAACGTTTGAAGGATAAACTTAACGGAGAATAAAAAAACGCATATCTAGGAACTAGTTAGCTAGCCCTTAGGTATGCGTTTTTGTTAGTTATTTAAGAGATATGAATTAGCTTGTTTGAAAGAGGAAACTAAATCTGGATAATCATTAAGTAATGTTAAAGCATCGTGATAGTTAAACCAATTTGCTTGCTTGATTTCACTAGGTTGAACTTTAATTATTTGTCCTTCAACTGCTTTGGCAAGGTAAAGAGTAACTGTTTTTTCAATATTTTCAGTTACTTGGTAAGTAAAATTAGTAGAAAAATCAAAATCGAATATTGGTTTTAAACCAACTTCTTCAAAAACTTCTCTTTGTGCAGCTTGATGGTGAGTTTCTATATCTTCAAGATGTCCTTTAGGAAAACTCCAATAGCTTGGGAATTGTTTATAAGCTTGGCTTTTACTTAATAAAAACTCAAGTTTATTTAACTTCTTACGCCAGATAATTGCTCCAGCTGATTCTTTATGTTTCATTGTTATTCCTCCAAATAATAATGTTTAATTTTAACTTATAGAAAATAATTAATCTAGCGTAAAATAATCAATAAGAATTTTAACTTACTGCAAGCCTTTGATATAATTGAGAAAGCGAAAAGGTGAGTATATGGATATTAAAAAATTACAAGATTATCAAAAACACATCCGAAATTTTTCAATCGTAGCCCACATTGACCATGGTAAGTCTACGATTGCTGACCGTATCTTAGAATTGACTGATACGGTTTCAGAAAGACAAATGAAAAATCAATTGCTTGATGATATGCCACTTGAGCGTCAACGTGGAATTACCATTAAGTTAAACTCAGTTGAAGTTAAGTACCATGCTAAAGATGGTGAAACTTATATTTTTCACTTGATTGACACACCAGGACACGTCGACTTTTCTTATGAAGTGTCGCGTTCACTAGCAGCTTGTGAAGGAGCTTTGCTAGTTGTTGATGCAACGCAAGGTGTACAAGCACAGACTTTAGCTAACACTTATTTAGCAATTGATGATGATTTGGAAATTTTACCAGTTATCAATAAGATTGACCTGCCATCTGCCGATCCAGATATGTGTAAGGGTGAAATCGAAGAAATGATTGGTCTTGATGCTTCAGATGCTGTTGAAGTTTCAGGAAAAACTGGTCAAGGTATTCCAGAATTATTGGAAGAAATTGTAAAAAAAGTGCCAGCTCCAGCAGGTGATTTAACTGCACCATTAAAGGCCTTAATCTTTGATTCAAAATATGACGATTATCGCGGAGTCGTGCTAGCTGTTCGCATTGAAGAAGGAACAGTAAAGCCAGGCGATAAGATCAGAATTATGAATACAGGTAAAGAATTTGAAGTTACTGAAGTTGGTGTTTCAAGTCCGCATCCCGTTAAAAAAGATATGTTAATTGCTGGAGATGTAGGCTATTTAACAGCTAATATTAAGTCAGTTCGTGAAACTCGTGTTGGTGATACAATTACTAGCGCTGAAAATCCAACTGAAAAACCACTTCCCGGCTATCGTCAAATTCCGCCAATGGTATATTCTGGTATGTATCCAGTTGATAACCAAAAATACGATGATTTAAAAGAAGCTTTGCAAAAACTGCAATTAAACGATGCAGCTTTAGAGTTTGAACCAGAAACCTCGCAAGCACTTGGATTTGGTTTTCGTTGTGGCTTTTTAGGATTGCTTCACATGGACGTTGTTCAAGAACGTCTTGAGCAAGAATTTGGTATGGATTTAATCATGACTGCACCAAGTGTGGACTATCACGCAATCATGAATGACGGTTCGACCAAGTTAATCGAAAATCCGGCTGAATTGCCTGATGCAGGTGAATACCAAGAAGTCCAAGAGCCTTATGTTAAGGCTGAAATTATGGTGCCTAATGATTACGTTGGACCGGTTATGGAGTTGTGCCAAAGAAAACGCGGCGAATTCCAAACCATGGATTATCTTGATAAGTATCGTGTTAATGTCATTTACAAGATGCCGCTAGCTGAAATTATTTTTGATTTCTTTGATGATTTGAAGTCTTCAACTAAAGGTTATGCTTCTCTTGATTATGAAATCATTGGCTATCGTGCAACTGACTTAGTTAAGATTGATATGTTACTTAATAAAGAGCCAATCGATGCCTTGAGCTTTATTGCTCACCGTGATGAAGCCCAAGTTCGTGCTCGTCAGATGACTTCGATGCTCAAGAAGTTAATCCCACGTCAAAACTTTGAAGTTGATATTCAGGGTGCTATTGGTGCCAAGATTATTTCTCGTGCAACGATTAAGCCATATCGTAAAGATGTTACTTGGAAGATCCATACAGGGGATCCTGACCGTCGTGCAAAACTACTTGAAAAGCAGAAACGCGGTAAAAAGCGCATGAAGGCAGTTGGTCGGGTAGACGTTCCGCAAGATGCATTTATGGCAGTTTTGAAGATGAATGACGACGATATCAAAGGAAAGTAGTATTTAACTATGCCAGAAAATAAAAAAAATAAGAAAAAAACTCCAGCTAAAGTTACTTGGCTTAGAGTTGCAGCAGTCGTTTTGCTAATTATTGGCTTAGGGATGATCTTTAATAGTCAGATTCGTGATTATATGGTTCGTCAAAATCAAACCAGTGCCTTGAAAAAGCTTGATAAAAGCACTATCGAAAAAAACGAAAAGAAAAAAGGGATGTTTGATTTTTCTAAAGTGCAAGAAATTGACTTTAGCCAAGTTACCAAATCTCGTGTTAAAAATACAGCTGATGCCATTGGCGCAATCGCCATTCCTAGCGTGAAGATGTATCTACCCATTATGAAAGGGCTAAGTAACGATGCAATGTCGACTGGTGGTGGCACCATGCGTGCTGACCAAGTGATGGGTACGGGTAATTATCCTTTAGCTGGCCACTATATGACGGCTAAGGGCGTATTATTTTCTCCTTTAGAAAATGCGCAAGTTGGACAGAAAGTCTACTTAACCAATCTAAAGAAAATCTATGTTTACAAGATTTACATGAAGAAAAAAGTCGATCCAACTGCAGTTTGGCTAGTTAATAACACTAAACAAAATATCGTTACACTAATTACTTGTGCCGATGGTGGTGTTAACCGCTGGGCAGTGCGTGGTAATTTAATCAAGACTGAAAAAGCTACGGACAAAAATTTACAGGTGTTTAAATTAAAATAATGGAATGGAAACAAAGACAAGCAAGTCCTTTATCACAAGATTTAATTGATCAATTTCAACTTAGCCCCTTGCAGGCTAAGTTGTTTTCGTTACGCGGAATAAATACCGCTAAGGATTTATCATTTTGGTTTGATGCAACTGAAGAAAATCTGGCGGATCCATTTTTGATGCATGACATGGATAAAGCAATTGATCGTATCAACCAAGCAATTGATAATGGCGAAAAAATTACTATTTATGGTGACTACGATGCTGATGGAATTACGGCAACGACCATTATGGTTGAAACGCTCCAAATATTAGGCGCCGACGTTCATTTCTTTATTCCCAATCGTTTTAAAGATGGCTATGGGCCAAGCCTAGATCGTTATAAAGATATTGTGGCTGATGGTACTAAATTAATCATTACTGTCGATAATGGCGTAACTGGAATTGATGAAGTGGCCTATGCTAAAAAAAA
The DNA here is from genome assembly GCF_000296835.1 of Lactobacillus hominis DSM 23910 = CRBIP 24.179. Taxonomy (GTDB): domain Bacteria; phylum Bacillota; class Bacilli; order Lactobacillales; family Lactobacillaceae; genus Lactobacillus; species Lactobacillus hominis. Next base: position 195,491 of record NZ_CAKE01000001.1, read on the forward strand.
TGGCGTTGATACCATTGTAACTGATCACCATACTTTCCAAGACCAAAAACCTGATAGTTACGCCATTGTACACTGCAATTATCCAGGACAAAAATATCCCTTTGATGACTATTGTGGAGCTGGTGTGGCTTATACGATTGCACGTGCATTAATGCAAGACCCAATGTCTGACATGCTAGAATTGGCGATGATTGGGACAATTGGCGATATGGTGAAGGTTTCTGGCGAGGGTCACGTTATTGTAAAACGTGGTCTTGAGATGCTTAATCAAACGCAGCGCCCAGGCTTACGCGCTTTAATAAAATTAGCTGGACTTAATTTAGGCTCTATCAATGAAACAGATATTGGCTTTAATATTGCTCCGCGGCTTAATGCAGTAGGTCGCTTAGATAATGCGGAATTAGCAGTTGATTTACTTTTAACAGACGATGAGCAGCAAGCTCAAGCTTTAGCTGAAAAAATCGAAAGTTTGAACGAAGAGCGCAAAGATTTGACAGCAAGCGTTTATCAAGACTGTCTTAAAAGCGTCAAAGACAATGGCTGGGGTCAGCGTAATACTTTGGTCATTTATAATCCTGATTTTCACGAAGGAGTATTAGGCTTAGTAGCAAATAAAGTCGTCGAACATACACATAAGCCGACGATAATTTTGACAAAAGGGGAAAATGGTCAACTTAAAGGATCAGGACGTTCAATTGAAGGAGTTAATTTATTTAATGCTTTGGAGCCGATGAAAGATGAATTACTCACGCAATTTGGTGGCCATGATTTTGCTTGCGGCTTATCTTTAGAAGAAGATAACTTAGAAAATTTACGTCAAGCCTTTGAAAAGAGCTTTAAGGTCGAAACTAATTTAGAGAAAAAATACTATGATTTGGAATTAGACTTTGATGAAGTGGGAACTGGCATTTTAGAAGAAATTGAGCATGTGGGACCTTTTGGTACTGATAATGAACAGCCTATTTTTTCAATTTCTGAGCCACAAATCGAACACTTTTATAAAATCGGCAAAGACAAGACCCACGTTAAATTCGACGTTTCTAAAAATAATAAGAAGCTCGATGTCGTTGGTTTTAACAAGCCGTTTTTGAATCAAAATTTGATGCCTTTTATTGATCAATTGTTTGTGACGCTTTCAGCTAATCGCTGGCAAAAACGTGTCAGCTTGCAGGCAATGATCGAAGGAATTAGTTTTGCAGCACCAAGGCTGGCAGTTCCATCACGAATTTTTGATATGCGTCAAGAAAATTACGTGATGGGCTTTGCCGACAAGTATTTGCTCTTTAATGAGAAAAACCGCTCTTGGGCTGTCAATAACTTGGGTATCGATGAAAGTCGTATTGGCTTAGTTGATGGCTATGATAGCCAAAATGAGAGCATTGTTTTATTAGACACGCCAAGTGATTCTAAGCAATTAGTGAATGCTTTTGAAAATAGCTATAATCAACTATATTTGCGTTTTTTGGTTGATGAATTGCCAGTGCAAAATATTCCTAATAAAACTTATTTTGCCAAAACACTCAAATATATTTATACTCATCCTAATTTGCGACCAGAGGATTACCAAAGCGTTGCACCATATCTTGGCTTAGATTATCAAAGTGTGCTCTTTATTTTGCGAGTGTTTTTTGAATTAAAATTTGTGCGGTATCAAGACGGACACTTAAAACCAGTTGAAAATCCGCAAAATCAGCCTCTGAATAATTCTAAGTACTTGCAAAAAATAAGTGCTGAATTGAAATTTGTTAGACAATTGAAGACAATGCCGTCGAATCAATTGATTAATTATGCTGCTCAATTTAGAAAAAAACTCTAAATCAATGATTTTACGGGCTTTTTCTGGTAAAATATAACAGTCAAACGGATTAACCGTTATTTTTGAAAAGGTCAAATGGAGGAATACTTTTCATGGCTATTGATTTTAAGAAGTACATTGCAAGCGTACAAGATTTTCCTAACAAGGGGATTGTATTTAGAGATATCACTCCAATCTTGCAAGATGGTGACTTATACAGACAAGCTACTCATAAATTAGCTGAATACGCTAAAAGTCGCGATGCTGAAGTAATCGTAGGACCAGAAGCACGTGGCTTTATCGTAGGATGCCCAGTGGCTACAGAATTGGGAGTTGGCTTTGTTCCAGCTCGTAAGCCGCATAAGTTACCTAGAGAAGTAGAAAGTGCTTCATATGACTTGGAATATGGCTCAAATGTTTTGGAAATGCACAAAGATGCAATCAAGCCCGGTCAAAAAGTTGTCATCTGCGATGACTTGATGGCTACTGCTGGAACTTTGCATGCCACTAAGGAATTGGTCGAAAGACTTGGCGGCGAAGTTGTTGGTGCTGCATTTTACATTGAATTACCTGACTTAAAGGGTAGAGAAAAATTCCCTGATACAGATATTTATTCATTAGTTCAATATCACGGAGCTTAATGATAAATTTATTCAGCCCAGCTACTTAGTTAAATGCTAGATAGCTGGGCTTTTTTTGCATTTTGGGGTTAATTTTCCTGTGTAGATGTGATAAGATCTTGCTTACAAATAAAATAAAACAAAACAATAAACAATAAGCAGACAAATAAGCAAAAACATATGCTGCTAAATCTAGAAAGAGAGAAGGGATGAATAAAAGATTTAATTTGCATCTGCTTACTAATAACCTTCCCAAAGCAAAAAAGTATCGTGTCTTAAGTAAAGAAAAAATCACTGAATATCTAAAACAACGCAGCTTCATTAAGTACGTTCATGAAGATTCAAATTATCGCTTTAATAAAGATGTCATTGCCGTTTACAATTTTGAAGGTCAGTTATTAAATGGCAAATATGCAAGCTTTATTATCGATGCTAAAAAAGGCTTTATCCTGAGTAAAAAAACGCCCAAACGTATGTTACATCATATGTTTAATCATCAGTTACTGGCTAATGTATCTTTGCAAAAGATGATCAACCAAATTCTCAATATTAAGTTTCACCATGGTGTGTCATTATGGCAGTATGCTTTTGCTTCAATCAATGGATACTGTGATAAAAGTAGCGACTGGGTGGGACTACATCAGATGGTGGATTATAAATGTAAAGCTTGCAGCGTAGTTTTAACAAGCAAAAAGATTCATGGCGTCCAATATCAATTCGTTTTTGAGCATGGACAAAAGCACTTTGCCAAAAGGCTCAATGAAGCAATTACCCATAATTGGGTAATGAGCAAGTTAATCGAAAACACAATTGCTCAGCATGGCTGGCATATTCATGAATGCGGAAAAATAAGTCAAGAAAAGACGCTACTCACTAATGAAGACTACTTAATTAAAAAAGATATTGTTAAAGATGATGAGCATCTGTTAAAAGAACTCGTTGATCAAATGCGACATGCTTGCTATGAAAATTTTGGTAAAGCAATGTTTAGTGATTTAGGGATGGAATTTAATATGGATGATTTTAACCATATTAAGCGTAAAGCAGAACGCAAACTTTCAATTATGTAGGCTAGTTCGACAAGAACTAGCTTTTTTGTATCCAAGCTTGAATATGTGAAAAAGCTGGTAAGCCAGCATTTTATTTTTTAAACTAGAAAAGAGATGCTGTTATATCAGGTATTGATTAATGTTTAAGCTTGGATTTTTTTGAAGAATAAAACTTGATAATTTATTACTTGCACAAGCGCTTGTGACATTTAATTACGAGGTCACAATAATGATTAGTCAAGAAAGCTTTATCAAAGCATGGGAAAACAAAAAATTAGTAGCTGGCGCATTAAAGGTAAGTAATGTGCGACGCAATTACGTATATTATGAAGACATAATGCAAGATGGCATTATGCTGTATGCGGAATTACTTGATAAATATGGAAAAAGTAAACCTGCTAAGGAAATAGATAAGCTCGCTTTTAGGAAGATTATCTGGAAGACGATAGATGAACTGCGTAAGATTAAAAAGCACGAAGAACGTTGTAGCGAGCTAGATGATGCTTTTAACCTGTATCGCAATGATTATGACTGGCAGAATCTAATTATATTAAAACAAGAAATTGCTAAGATGACACAAGAAGAATTATTAATCTTGTTTGAGCATTTTTTAGCAGGAAAAACAATTACGCAGATTGTCGCTGAAAATAACATTCCCCGGATTAGAATTAAGAGATTTAAGAAGAAATTGATTTCCAAGATGAAATTGGCGTTATTAGCATAGAACACTAAATTACTTGTGCTTCTGATCAACTGAAGTAGAATTAGTCGGAATAAAACGCCACTAATCAATTTTAGTGCAAACTAAAAAAGTCCTCCCTTGTGGGATGGCTTTTTTGTCTATATGTTCGATTAAAGAATAGGCGAGAGCAATCTTGAGAAGTATTGCTTAAATTTGCGCCATTTTGATTGCTGGTCAAAGTATTCATTTGTCAGCAAAGTTGATTCTTCAATATCTTTTTCAAATATTTCTTTTAATTCTTTTGTTAATTGCGGACTATAACAAAAGGCATTAACTTCAAAGTTCAATCGGTATGATCTAAAGTCTTGGTTGGCTGATCCAACTGAAGCAATATCTGATCCAGAAACCATAGTCTTGGCATGAATAAAGCCACTGTCATATTTATAGATCTTGAGGCCTTGCTTAGTTAAGTACTTAGCATAATACTCTGTTGCCCGATAGACAAAAGGATGGTCTGCCATACATGGAATCATGATTCGTACGTCTACGCCGCTTTTTGAGGCAATGACTAGACTTTCTAAAATTGGATCACCAGGAATCAAGTAAGGCGTTTGAATGTAGACGTATTTTTGCGCCTGGGCGATGATTTCTTCATAACCGCGTTGAATTGCTAAATTTGCATTGTCAGGACCCGAGGCTACAATTTGCATTGCTACAGAGTTAGGATCTTTACGATCCCAGTCGAGTTTGAAGTTCTTAATTTCGTCATCGATGTCGATTTGCGCAACATGCGACTTACGACAAGAAGTATTCCAATCCATCGTAAAGCGCACTTCCATCATGGCAGCTGATTGTCCAACGACTCTTAAATGAGTATCGCGCCAGTGACCAAATTTTTTGCTTTGATCAACATACTGGTCGCCGATATTGAAACCACCGATATAGCCGATCTTATGGTCAATGATCACTAATTTTCTGTGTAAATGATAGTTATAGCGAGGGGTAGTGTACCAGTGATTGGATGAGTCAGAAATAAATGGTTGAGCCAAACCGCCTAATTCACGCAACTTATTAAAAAAGCTAGGTTTTGTTCCGTGCGAACCACTAGTATCATACAAAACACGGACATTAACTTTACGCTGTGCTGCTTTTTCTAAAGCTGCCAAAACTCGCTTGCCTAAGCTATCTGCATAAAAAGTATAAAATTCAATATTAATTGTATCTTTTGCCTGATTAATATTATCAATCAGATTATCAAATAACTTCGGTCCATCGATAAAAGTTTCAACGCTATTATCAATCGTTAAAATTGCATCATCGTTATTCAAATTTAGCTCAACTAGTCGCCGACTGCGCATGTTTTGATCCAGGCTTGGCAACAAGTCGTGCGCATCTAGCATTTGTCTTTGCTGCTTTAAAAAGTGATCGCGAATCTTTTCTTGTTCCTGCTTGATAATGAAAATCTTATCATGCGACAACTGTCTTCCTACAAGTAAATACAAAATAAAGCCGATATAGGGCAGACCGATTAAGACGAGTAACCATGCCCAAGTCGAAGCGATATCGCGATGCGAGCGAAAGACGGTCCAGACAGCGAAGATGACGTTAATAATCCATAAAATTTCAACGATTCTACGAACCATGTCCCAAGTTAGCACTAGCATTTTCTATAAAACTCCTTTAACAGTAATCAACCTATTTTAACATAACTAAATTTTTACAAAATTAGTTTTGTATTTACCAAGCTCGCTAATCTATGTTAGGTTATTTTTATAGCTTTTTTGCTGGAGGAAAATTATGATACTTGAACAACCTTATTTAGATTTATTAAATACGATTATGACGCAAGGACATGATAAGCAGGACCGCACTGGCGTGGGAACACGCAGTATTTTCGGTGCGCAAATGCGTTTTGATTTGAGTCAAGGATTTCCGGTTTTAACTACTAAGAAGGTTCCATTTGGTTTAATTAAGAGTGAATTGCTTTGGTTTTTACATGGCGATACTAACATTAAGTTTTTACTAGAACACAACAACCATATTTGGGATGAATGGGCTTTTAAAAATTGGGTGACTAGTCCAGAATATCAAGGACCTGATATGACCGACTTTGGTCTTCGCGCATCTAGTGATCCCGAATTTAATGAAATTTATCAAAAAGAGCTAAAAAAATTCGACGATTGCATTTTAAATGATGACTCTTTTGCTCAAAAATACGGTAATTTAGGAGATGTTTATGGTGTGCAATGGCGTCATTGGCAAAAACGCGATGGTGGTTTTATTGATCAAATTCAAAATGTGATTGACCAAATTAAAAAGACACCTTATTCGCGTAGACTCATTGTGACGGCTTGGAATCCGGAAGATGTACCAAATTCTGTCCTTCCTCCGTGCCACGTACTGTTTCAATTTTATGTAAATAATAGTAAACTTAGCTGCCAGTTATACCAACGCTCAGGCGATATGTTTTTAGGCGTGCCATTCAATGTTGCTAGCTATTCTTTATTAATACATTTAATTGCACGCGAAACTGGACTTGAAGTCGGCGAATTCGTCCATACTTTAGGCGATGCTCATATTTATCAAAATCACTTTGAACAAGTGAAAAAACAGCTTTCTCGTAAGCCACTTGATGCACCAAAGCTATGGCTTAATCCAGATAAAAAGACGATTGATGAATTTACTATGAAAGATATTAAGTTAATAGATTACAAGCATGCTGGTGCTTTGCATGCACCCGTTGCAGTTTAGGAGCAGTCCAATGATTAAGATGATTTGGGCGCAAGATTTGCAGCGCAATATCGGCTATCAGGGCAAGATTGCGTGGTATTTGCCAGCCGATTTACAGCATTTTAAGAAAGAAACTTTAGGTCATGTCATGGTGATGGGGAGTAAGACTTTTACGAGCCTACCTAAAGTTTTACCTAAAAGAAAGCATTATGTTTTAACCCATCATCCCGAAAAATATGATCAAATTAAAGATAATCCCCAAGTAAAGATTTTTACCGACTTAGCCGAATTAAAGAATGCCGTGCAAGAAATAAACGATGATGTTTATGTGATTGGTGGCAGGACAATCTTTGATCAATTTATGGATTTGGCCGATGAATTAATTGTGACGCAGATTGATTCTACATTTAAAGGCGATGTCAAGGCTAGCCAGATTGACATGAATAAATTTAAGGTTATTGATCGAGAATTTTATCAACGCGATGAAAAAAATAAATATGACTATGAAATAATTAAATATCAAAAATTGGTCTAGTTTAAAGATGATTTATTGAAAAATAAATCATCTTTTTTTATTTCACAATTTATTGCTTTTAGCTTTGATAAATCAGGTTAAATAACACCGCAATATAGGTAATTTATAGAATTGATGAATACATTTTGGTTGACTTTATTTCACAAATGAGTAAATATATACATGTAGTGTATGAAAGCGTATACACAAAAATGGTATAGTTACTAGGAGAATGAATAATGGTTTTAAAGAATAAAGCATACGTGCTTTGGTTTGACGATTTAAAGCGTAATGATGTTGCTCTAGTTGGTGGAAAAGCCTCATCGCTTGGGGAATTAACTTCGGGTACCGACGTTCCAGTTCCTTATGGCTTTTCAACTACGGCAAATGCTTATCGCTACTTTATGGAAGCGACCGGCTGCAACAAGCGCGTTAATGAATTATTAGCTGGTTTAAAAGATATTGAAAATTCTGACGAATTGCATAGTGTTTGTAAAAAGATTCGTCGTATTATTGTTGATAGCAATATGCCAGCTGATTTAGCTCGCTATATTGGCGATGCTTATGATGAACTCGCAATCAAAATGCACGTTAATGAACCTTTTGTGGCTGTGCGTTCAAGTGCAACTGCCGAAGATTTACCAGATGCATCGTTTGCAGGCCAGCAAGATACTTACTTAAACGTCCATGGCCGTAAAGAAGTCATTCAAAAAGTTAAGGAGTGTTACGCTTCGTTATTTACTGATCGCGCTACATATTACCGGATTAAAAAGCACTTCCCACAAGAAAAAGTCGCCTTAGCTGCTGCCGTTCAAATGATGGCCTTTTCTAAAGCAGCCGGCGTTATGTTCACCGTTAATGTTGCTACTGGCGACGATACCAAGGTCATGATTGAAGGATCTTGGGGTTTAGGAGAATATATTGTTCAAGGAACGGTAACACCAGACAATTATGTCGTCGATAAAAAGACGATGAAAATTGTTAAAAAGACAATCAATAATAAAAATATTGAATTAGTGCGTCTGCCAGATGGTGGCGTCGAGCAAAAAGATGTTTCATCAAGTCGCGCTAAGATGCCTGCCTTAAGTGATGAACAAATTCTAGCATTAGCTAATTACGCTAAACAAATTGAAAAACATTACGGCTGCTATATGGATATGGAGTGGTCGTTAGATCAAAATGATAAGTTGTGGCTTGTGCAAGCACGGCCTGAAACCGTTTGGTCACAAAAAAATAAAGCTAAAAATGAAGATAATGACAAAGCGAAAGAATCTGAGCAAGATAATGTCACATCCAGCGATGCAAAAGTTATCCTGCGTGGTCTTCCTGCAAGTCCTGGCTTGGTTTCTGGCAAAGTTCATGTGATTGACGATCCAAAAGATATTGATCAATTTCAAAAAGGCGAGATCTTAGTTACCTTGATGACTTCACCTGATTGGGTTCCAGCTATGAAAAAAGCTACTGCAATTATCACTAATAACGGTGGGATGACTTGTCACGCTGCAATAGTATCTCGTGAAATGCAAATTCCATGTTTAGTAGGTACAGCTAGCCGTGGAGTTAAAGCAACTTCGGTTTTAGAAAATGGTCAAACAGTAACTGTTGATGCAAAAGACGGCGTAGTTTATGACGGTCTAATACAAGATTTGGTTCAACCCAAAGATGAAAAGCCTGCTCAAACGCCGGTAAAAGAATATTTTGCCCCAACAGCAACAGGCGTCATGATGAATTTAGGCGATCCTGAATTAGCTGCAAAATATGCAGATTTGCCAGCCGATGGAATTGGCTTGATGCGCGAAGAATTTTTATGGACAACTTATATTCACCAGCATCCCTTATATCTTATTGAAACAGGGCATCCAGAACGCGTCGTCAACGAACTTGCTAATGGGATTGCCAAAGTAGCCCGGGCAATGGAACCACGACCAGTAGTTTTGCGTTTTTCTGATTTTAAGTCAGGCGAATACCGCAATCTAAAGGGCGGAGAAAAATATGAACCGCACGAACCAGCGGACTTACTTGGCTGGCGGGGAGCATCGCGGTATTATGATCCAAAATATATTGAAGCCTTTAAGCTAGAGCTGCAAGCAGTTAAGAAAGTTCGTAATGAATATGGCTTAAAGAACTTGAACGTGATGATTCCATTTTGCCGGACTGTTCAAGAAGCTAAGAAAGTCACGGAATTAATGGCAGAAAATGGCCTAGTTAGAAATGAAGACTTCAAGATTTATATGATGGCAGAAATTCCATCAAATATCATTTTGGCCGATCAATTTAACCAATATGTCGATGGCTATTCAATTGGTTCAAACGACCTCACGATGCTTATTTTGGGGTGTGATCGCAATAATGATACTGTTTCTAACTTATTTGACGAAAGAAATCTAGCAGTTAAACGTGCAATAGCTCACTTGATTAAGACAGCTCATAAAGATGGCAAGACAGTTTCAATTTGCGGCCAAGCACCATCAGAATATCCAGAGTTTACTCAATTTTTGGTAAAACAGGGTATCGATTATGTTTCAGTAAATCCAGATATGGTTAAGACCACCAAGCGCAACGTGGCTCATTATGAACAGAGAATTTTGCTTGATAAGGCCACTGGACGCGGATTAATTTCAAGCGAAGATTATACATGGTAATTTAAGGAGAATTAAGCAATGGAAAAGTTATTATACGCAACTTATAACAACAATAAAGTGGCAGAAGTACAAGATATTTTAGATGAATTTGATACTGATATTGAATTAGTTTCTTTAAATGATTTTGATAATGTACCAGAATTTGTCGAAAATGAAACGACATTTTTAGATAATGCAAAAGACAAGGCTCATAAATATGCGCAATTTTCGGGGATGCCAACTTTGGCAGAAAGTTCCGGACTTTGTGTTGATCATCTAAATGGAGCACCTGGTGTATTTTCTTATAGATATGCTGGTCAAGCTCATAATGATGCAAGAAATAACGCTAAGCTCTTGGCAGCAATGGGCGGGGTTGCAAGTGCAAAAAGAAATGCGCAGCTTTATACAGCATTAGTTATTTCTTGGCCAGATAGCGATGATGATTTAATTAGTGCAGGCACGATCAAAGGCGAGATTATGACTTATCCGCACGGCGAACAAAACTATGGTTATGATCCATTATTCATGGTGCCAGAATTGGGTAAAACTTTAGGTGAAATGTCAATTGCCGAGAAAAACAGCGTTTCTCACAGAGGACAAGCATTCACTAAGATGGTGCAAGAATTGCCAATGTGGTGGAATCGCCATGTTAGTGCAATGTCGATTGAAAGATAAAAAGTAATTTAGTAAAAAGTTTTTAGGATTCTCTCATTTAAAAAGAACTGATTTTTTGTATCAGTTCTTTTTATTTTTGATTAAAAAATAAAAATTCTAGACATAATTAAAAAGATATGTATAATATTAATTAGATCATACCTTCGCAATGACGGATTTATCCATCAGCGGAGGTTTTTTTATGGAGAAATTAATATGGAACAACATCTTTCATATGAAGAACAGCTTCTTTTGTTTAAGCAGAGGGGAGTAGAAGGAATTGACCCTACAAACTCTGATTTTAATAAACAGATTAAAACTTTAAAGGTACTTGGGTATTATAAATTAAAGCAATATGCAATTCCTTTTTGGAATAAAGAAGAAAATAAATATCAGAAGATTACATATAATAATTTGGTAAAAAGATATTATAGAGATCAACAGCTTAAACAAGCGATATTTCAATCAATAAGCGATATTGAAACGGCATTAAATAATGAAATATCTTATATTCTTGGACGAGACGACCCATATTTATATTTGACATTTGAATATTGGTGCCAAACTAGAGGTTATAACAGGCATATAGGGTCTAGTATTAATAAATATAAATTAAAAAATGAGGAACTAAAATTCTTGTCTCAATTGCAGAAACAAGTTCGGAAATCAAATTATATTGATATTCAAAAGTTTGAAAGCAGTAGGGAATTTGAAGTTTTCCCACCCATTTGGCTATCAGTGAATACTTTAACTTTTGGTCAGAGTATTTATTTGGTTAAACTGATGAAACCTCAGAATAAACAGATTATTAGTAAACACTTTTTTCATCAAGACGTAAATAAATTGATTAATGATTTAGAATTATTGAATTTGATTCGAAATATCTGTTGTCATAATGGAGATTTGGTTGATATTTCATTAAAAACTATGCCCAAAATTCCAGCAAGATATAAACAGTATCTCAATATGAATGGAGATAATTATCCCCATAAGCTCGCTGTAGTTATTTTAATTTTAATTGATCTAATGTATTCAGTGAATGAAAAATATAATTTTAAGAAATTACAAAACATCTTAGTTGGATTATGTAAGCTCACTAATAAAAAAGATGCCTATCTTGCTAAAAAAATGGGTTTTAAGAATATAGCTTCTATAAGCGGATTAACTTCCACGTTTAAAAATCCTAGAATAACAACTTTCTATCCCAAAGATGGATATATTTACAATTAATAATAGTTTAGAAAAATGTAGCTAAAAGTCTAGTTTAATATTAGGCTTTTAATTTTTCTTTTTAAAAATCAGATTAGTCATTTTAATTTTAATTTCTTTAACTAAATCAGAACTATCTTGATGAATTGAAAGACCGACATCAAGATTTAATTTATCTTCAGGTAAATCCATAATATTAAACTTCTTACTTTTGTCTAAATACGGCAAAACATCTTTTAAAACGATGGCAATGCCATTATTCGTCAAGAAAAGGTTTATGCAATCTTAGACCAAGAAATTATTGATAAGTTCGCTGAAGATAAATTACCACGTAGCTTAAAGCCATTATCTGATCGCACTAAGCTAGATAAATTGAAAAATAGCAAGATAAAACTCTCAATAAAAAATGCTAGTCAGTTACGACTAGCATTTTTTATCTGCCAAATAATTGTTCAATATCATTAATCATCTTTTGGAAAGTATTTTGCAAACTTTGTAAAAATTGATTTTGATTATTTTTCATCTCATTAATTGCAGAATCAGCCTGACTTGGATTATTTTTAATTGAGTCAATGGTTGAACCCAATTGATTAATTTGATTTTGCAAAGCTTGATTATTAGAAGCATTATTTTTTAATTCTTGGTTTTGCTGTTTTAGATTATCAAGCTGGCTTTGCAATTGTTGCTTATCATTATTTTCTTTGTACTGATTTACCGCATCTTTCAAATCATTTGTTTGTTTTTGCAGCTGTTTATTTTGCTGAGATAAATCATCTAGCTTATCATTAGTATTATTTAAGGCATTAGTTTGAGCTTGCTGATTTTGAACTTCATCGTTATGGGCTTGGCACGCTGAAATGCCAAAGAAAATTAAGAACACCAAGACGATGACGCCGATAATAATCCAGATAGTTTTCTTCTTTTTCTTAGGTTGCGGACTTACTGGCTGGCGATTAATTTGTTTTTGCGGTGCTTGATTTTGAATTTGTTGATTTTCCGCTCTGACCCAAGCTTGAACTTGTTTAGTAGCATATTCATTATTTGCGCCAACAGCAGTAATTACGATCGTATAAACGCCTGCAGTGTTTGGATTTACTGCTTTTTTATTGATACTGACATGGTCAGTTAAAATGTTTTGTCCATTTTGAGTAACGGTTAAGCCGAGTTGATTAATAATATCTTGGTCAGAAAGTTCTTGACCTAAGGGCCAATTAATGGAAGTAGCTGTTGTATTTATTTGAAGTGTCATAAATTTCAATCCTTTACTGAGTTACTGTAAATTCTAACTTCATTATACAAATAATTTGATTACAAACGAAGTGAATAGCTAATTTGAGATAATTTTTATAAGAAATGTAAGAATAGATTTGCTTAGTGTAAAATGGTAAAAGATCGACTACAAGGAGCAAAATATGAAAAAGCAGATTATATATGATTGGAGTATGGCAATTTTAGCCGTTTTTTCAATAATTATAGTTGTTTTAGATTATGCAAAAGTGTTAAATATCAATTCTGGAATCTGGATGTGGGTTGATAATAGTATTTTAGTAATTTTTACGATTGATTATTTTGTAAGATTTACTCTTGCAAAAAATAAAAAAACTTTCTTCAAAGAAAACATTTTTGATCTTTTATCTATCATTCCAGTCAGTGGTTTATTTGCTTTCTTTAGAATTGCGCGGATTTCCAGAGCCGCTCGTTTGGTTCGTTTGCTACGATTATTTAGGTTAGTAGGACTTGCCGGAAAACTTAAAAAGTTTCTCCATACAAATGGATTAATTTACTGGATATATTTGAGTTTAGCTTTATTAATCATCGGAGCTGGAGCATATTCGATTACTGAAGATGCATCTCTAGGTCAATCTTTTTGGTGGGCTATAGCTACTGCCACAACAGTAGGATATGGTGATATTTCTCCCCATACTTTGGTTGGAAAAATTGTGGCTTTAATTTTAATGTTAGTAGGAATTGGTGTTATTGGGATGCTGACGAGTTCAATTACGACTTATTTTGTTAAAAATAATGATGATCAAGATTCAATTCAACAAGAAAAGCTAGATAAGATAATTGACGAGCTGGATAAAATTAAAACGCAAAATGCTGAATTACGAAGAGAAATCAACCTTTTGAAAAATAATAAGTAATATATCTAAATAATTCACAAAACATGCTGATCCAATCTAGACAAATGCAGTATTTTCCTTTAACATGGATAAAACGTATTACAAAAGAAGGCAAAATCAATGAGCAGAACTGAACCCGTAACTTTGACAAACATGTGCATGATCGAACAAGACGGTCGCATTTTAGCGATTGATCGTAAAGACCCGGTCTGGCCTGGTTTAACTTTTCCAGGCGGTCATGTTGAAGATCACGAGTCTTTTCACGATTCAGTTGTCCGCGAGATAAAAGAAGAGACCAATTTAACAATCAAAAATCCACGTCTGGTTGGAGTAAAGCAATTTTACGATCATGAAGACCATCGCTATATCGTCTTTTTTTACAAGGCAAGTGAATTTTCAGGAGAAGTTAAATCTTCTGAAGAAGGCAAGTTAATTTGGGTTACTAAAGAAGAATTAATGCAAAGAAAACTAGCCTATAATTTTGATCATGATTTGCCAGTATTTTTTGATGAAAATATCAGCGAACATCTCTTAGATGCTGCACGCGATGAATTATTTTAAAGAAGGAATGACTTAATGAAGATTAGCAATCGACAATTTCAATTATTGAAAAAGCGATTTATCTTGTCTTATATTATTGCTGAAATATTATTCTTGATTGGTGGAATAATCTATATTAGATCTCAGAATTTTCTCGGAGCTGGGATCATCGGCTTAGGTGCCTTGTTTTTCACTTATGCTTGGATTATGAGAAACCAAAAAGGCTACAAAATCTTGCGTCGTGAGTTTGATAATGTCTTGTCGATTAGAGAATTGATGGCGCAATACGGTAGAAATAGTGTCATTGGTGGTTTAGCCTTTCTTACGGCACTTTTGTTAGGAGTGGTTTATTGCGTAAATAACTTTGTAACTCACAATTGGCCGGAAACGATTTTATTTGTGATTGCATTTTACTTGGTGCAAGATTTGCGTAGCTATTTTAGAGTAAATTATAAACTTGGTGACGAATAAAGGATCAGCCTAATTAGGTTGATCCTTTTAAAATGCTTATTTTTCTTCATCAAATGGATATTTCATACCCCAGGAAGTTCTTACGCTGGTTAAGATATGGGCAACATCATGCGACATTTCTAATTGACCTTCATCGTGTCCTTGTTCAACATAGCGCTGCATATCACGAACTTCATATTCCAAAGCTTTAGAACTATCGCCAGCAGTGATAGTTTCGTGCGTTTCTTCATGTGCACTAGCAGTGTAGGTAATTTCAGTTTGTGTAGCTCTAGGATATTGGTTAATTTCGACATATCCTTTAGTTCCAGAAACAACACCACGTTTAGGTTGTTTTGCTCGCATGGAGAGGGCCATAACTGCCATTTGGTCTTTAGTATTTTTCAAAATGATTCCAGATTGTTCGTCAACGCCAGTTTCAAAGAATTTAACAGTAGTTAAAATACTCTCTGGTGCTTCGTCTAAGAAGGTTCTAGCAAATGCAGTTGCGTAGCCACCGATATCAAGTAATGCGCCACCAGCTAAATCTTTGTTAAAGAACCGGTTATTTGGGTCGTAATCTTTTAGCGAACCAAAGTTAACCTGGATCATTTTGATTTGACCTAATTTTCCGGCTTTAATCAAATCTAGCACCTTTTTATAAATTGGCATGTGATAAAGAGTAAATCCTTCAGTTAAAATTAAGCCTTTTTCTTGAGCTAATTTTTCTACTTCATCGAATTGACGTGCATTTACGGTGATTGCTTTTTCCGCAAAGACATGTTTTCCAGCATTTAAAGCTTTTTTGATGTATTCATAGTGGAAAGTATGAGGAGTAGCGATATAAACAATATCCACGTTTGGATCATTGATCATTTCATCAGGATTGGTGTAGAATTTTTGAACATGCTTTTCTTTGGTAAATTGCTTTAAAGATTCTTCATTAGGATTAGCTACCGCATAAATTTCACCGTTGACTGCGTTTAAAGCATCAGCCATATCATGTGCAATCCAGCCCGTACCAATAATTCCCCAATTGTATTTTTTCATTTTAAATCACCTTTCTTTATTTCAATAGCATTATCATCTTGCATCGTAATTAAACTTGTTACCAGATTTTTAAAATACGACGTAGAAAGTACGCCATTTTGACTGCATAATATTTGATCAATATCAGAAATATTTTTCCAATCTTGACTATAGACATCAATTAATAAGTTGCCGTTTTTGGTATAAGCATAATCAGAAATTGCTTGATCTAAACGAATTTCAGCCTTTAAATTCATTTTTTTGCATAGATTTAAAATTTGAATTCTACTGTCAAAAGCAACTTCTGAGCAAAGCTGAATTTTATTTGATAGAGTAGGAACAATTCGCTTTTTGGGTAAAAGTAGGATATATTGACCGCTTTTTTGCGCAGCCAATTTTTCAAAATAATGAATTCCGCCTTTGCTCTTTAATGCATTTAGCTGATAATTGACGCTGTCGCAGCCATCAAATGCAATATCTATCTCGTCAACTTCTTGAATTGGCTTAACTTGAAGTCCCAATTCTTTACATTTAATAATTGTCAGCTCAGAAGGAGAGTAGAGATTGAGATTATATTCTGGATGAGTTGCAATTTCTTTAACTAAGTTAAAAACATTACTTCCTCCGCCTAAGCTGACAATAGAATTAGGTTCTATTTTTGAAAAAGCTAATGAACTAATTGTTGTCATAAAACCACCTTTAAAAATGTTTTCACAGTTTGTATAAATGATAAAATAATTTACATAAATAATATTAGGATGAAAATAATTTTATATCAATAAATAAAATTACACAGATCGAATTTTTATGAAAATATTTTACAAAATGATATACTTATTCTATAAGCAAAGGAGAAAATTATGGCAGGAATTATTGATGATCTTTATAGTAAATTACCAACTTTATCAGCCAGTGATCAAAAAATAGCGCAGGTAATTTTGAATGAACCAGCTGCAGTGGTTAATTATTCAATATCTCAACTTGCTAAAAAAGCGCAGGTAAGCGATGCGTCCGTGACGCGTTTTTGCCATAATTTGGGATTGATTGGCTTTCATGATTTAAAAATAAAATTGGCTCAAACTTCGAATGAAGAAAAAAGCGTCTCGCTACAAGAAATTGGGCAAGACAATTTGAGTTCTGCCCTAAAAAAAATAGCAGCTAACAAAATTAGCGAAGTTAAAGCAACTTTAGAAAATGTTTCTAATGAAGAATTGAAGCAAGTTTTGAAGTTGCTCAAAAATAGTCGAGTTGTACAAGTTAGCGCGGAAGGAGATACATATCCAGTTGCTTCAGATGCGGTATTTAAATTTAACCAAATCGGTATTTTTGCCATGGATTCTGGAGGAAGCGTTGAAACAGCCATTGCTCAAACGATGAATTTGGGTAAGCAGGATTGTTTATTGCTGATTTCAAATTCTGGAGAAGCTGCAGGGCTTTTGAAACAGATTAAGCAGGCTAAAAAGAAAGGTATGAAAATTATTTCGATAACTAATCGGGATGATTCGCCAATCGCTTTGAAGTCAGATTTTCACTTGCGCACTGCGGTTAGACAGAGTGTTTTGCAGAGTCAATACTATTTTTCACGAGTAGCTGCATTCACGATGATTGAAGCATTATTTTTGTTATTAATTGCGCAAGATAACAAAACGATTGACAATATTAAAGAGCATGAGAGAATTATTTCTAATCAGAAGATTTGATTGTAAACTTACGCTAATAGATTTCTAAAGCAGGTGAACAAAGATGCTATTAAACAATGATCAAGAAACTTTAAAGCAAGTTTATGATGACTAGAATTATTAATATGAAGCAGGTTTTGCAAAGCATGCAGCTAATTAATGAAGAAAATTTAGTTATTAAAATCAGCGGGGATGAGATTATTGAAGAAAATAATGGCATCTGGAAACTAACTAAACAAAATAATAAAATTTGGGTAGGAAAAAGTAATGCTCAACCAGATTATGCGGCATCTTTAACTAACTGGACTAAAGTCTTGTTAGGATATTTAACTTTGAAACAAGCAGTAGAATTGAATTTTGTTAAGCAATATCATAAAGTACCTAATGATTTTGTTAAGGGAGAAGTTTCGTTTTATGATTATTTCTAAGAAAAATAGAGGTAAGATTTATGCGCAGAGTTTTAAGCAATCTTGGTAGCGATGAAAGACATACTTTTAGAGCTCAATTTGGTAAATACGGGTATAAGAGATTTCATGATCCGATTAAGGGCGTACTTTATAGTCCGACTATGGTTGTTCGTAATGTTGAAATTATCGATGATCCTAGTAAGCCAACTGGAGTGACAGACCATTTATGGCTTAATTTGACAAAGAGTTTTTCCGATTTAGGTTTGCTTGAGCCAGGCGATATTATTCAATTTAATGGACGCGTCGCTCAATATACGAAAGGCTACGGTTCAACTTCAGTGGTTGATTATAAATTAACTTATCCAAGTAAGGTAATTTTACAGAATCAGCGCGAGACTTTACCAATTCCTAAAGATCATACAGCACTCATTGGGATGATTATGAATTTGAATTATGATTTTTATAAAGTGCAAAAAAGACCATTAGTGCCATTTTTTATGGATGCTTTTAAGAAATGGCAAGAAAGTCAAATTAAGACATTACCAATTGAGTGTCATGAAGGCAATAGCTATGAAAGTGACTTGGGCTATGATGCGCTGAATTATAAACAAGAAATGAAAGAACTTGAAGCTAAAAAGCAAGCCCAGCAAGAAGCCAATAATGAAAACGAAGCCGAAGGTATAGAATTTTTGAAATCTCATAAACTCTGGCTTGATGAATTAAAAAAGTTGGCTAGTGAAAATGAGAATAAAATTTCAAACCGAATTTTGACGCAATTTTTACAAGAAAAGACCGAATCTAAGAAGCAGTTAATGGAGATACGTGTGAAAATTAGGGCTGCGGTCAAGTCTGACTGGTTCGAATCGCAATTAAATGATGAAAATAAAACATTAAGTCCACTAGAATTATTGGCTAAAAAGCTAAATTCCAGATAATATCAAAATATATGGGCTTTATTAGATGAAATTAATCCTATTTATGTTACAATAATTTATGGAATAAACTAAACATAACGACGAAAGACGAGTTGAAGCTCGTCTTTTTGCTTTTCTTCGAAAAGATTTGACATTTACTTTCAAAATTTTATACCAATCTTTAGTTTTAGAAAAAGAGGGAAGTTACAAAATGGATTTTTCGAAGAAAGCATCGTCATGGCACGTTTTTGGTAAAAGTGTCTGGGTCGGTTTCATTGCTGGTATGATTTCAGGAATGGTTAAGATCGGCTGGGAGAAGATTTTACCACCTAGAACTTTGCAAAGAGATGTGGTAAACCCACCACAACGTATGCTTCAACAAATGGGAGCTTCTTATGATTTTACTCATGCTTATGTAATCTACAACACTAATCAAAAAGTATTCTGGGTTGCATTGATCTTGCATTTTAGCTTTTCAATATTTTTTTGCATGGCTTTTGATTTACATGGTGCAGTTTAAGAAGACTTCATGGGCTGGTCTTTGGCAAGGTGCTTTCTATGGATTTTTGATCTGGGTAGTATGGCACTTATCCTTAATGCCAATCCTTGGAACTACTCCAGCTCCTTGGCAAATGCCATTTGCGGAACACTTTTCAGAATTTTTCGGTCACTTAATTTGGGGTTGGTCAATTGCTGCCGTTGGTTACTATATGATTGCTAAGCAAAAAGTCCAAACCTTGACCAATCAATATTGGTAAAATTAATTACTAAAATCGAGCATTTTTGCTCGATTTTTTATTTAAAAAATAAAAAAGGCGACTTTTCGTGTACTTAGTTATAGAGAATAAATTTCTCAATTATTTATCAAACGAGGTATTACATGAAGCCGCAAATAAATACTCCATGGTTCGGTTTTACTGAAGATGAAGTTTTTGGCTGGGTGATGGAAGATAAGAAGTTCTGTCGTCATATTTTACAGATTATTTTGCCGGATATTAAAATTTCTAAAGTTGAAAATCTTTATCTGCAAAAACAAGATGATAAATAAAGTAGTTAAGTAAATATAAGTTTTTAGGGTAAAAGAAAAAGATTAACTTCAGTACATTTGAAGTTAATCTTTTTTCGTATCTCGAATTAATTATTACTTTGGTCCCAAACTTTTTTAACAGCTGGGATTTTACCTAAATCTGTAATATCATCTTTATCAACGACAATTAAGTTGTTAGGTCCTTGAGCTAAATGATTAAAACTATCAAGGCTTTGGTTTTTGAAGTAACCATCGCCCGCATTGTTTAATGCTTCTTGTAGTTTATCGATTCGATAAGAATCAGCGTCGGCCTGCGTTCTGACAGCTTCGGCGTTTGCCTTAGCAGTAGCAACTAGAGCGTCGTTTTTTGCTTTAGTAGTTAATTCAATATTTCTTGCTTCACCTTCAGCGCGAGCAATAGCAGCAGTCTTTTCACGATCGGCGGTTAATTGCTTATCCATTGCCTTTTGAATTTCTGGACTAGGGAGCAACTCGTCAACGTTAACACGGACAACACGAATACCGTAGATATCAGTTAAATCGCCGATTGCCGCAGAAAGTTGGGCGTTGATTTCACTAGTTGAACCAAGTGCTTCGTTTAACTCCATACGACCAATGATGTCACGCAAGTGTCCACGAATTAATTGGACCATCGATTCCACCGAATCAGTGTTGTTATAGAAATACTTGTAAGCATCAGTTACTAGATAATTAAGGGTCAGGCTCGTAGTAATTTCAGCATTGTCTTTAGTGATAATACGGTATTTAGAAATCTCGAGTGGTTGAAGAGCAAGACTCACTTTTCTCAAACTTTGAAAAATCGGCCAAATAAAAACAAGGCCTGCTTTGACAGTGCGTGAATATTTACCTAAAGTTTCAACTAAACCAACATAATTTTGTGGTACGATACGTAAACGGCACAAAATATAAACAATGACAAGTGCGATAATAATTCCAACGATAAGATATGTCATAATAGTCCCTCCAATAAATTGAATTTGATGATATTATCTACTATTTGATTAGAAAAGAAAAGATAATTTAGAAAAATATTTTTATTTATTATTTTACTTAAATACGAACAAAATTTATTATTGCATTATAATTATTTAGATTTATACTAAAATTATCGATTAAGCGTATTAGTCGTTTGATGGGATCAAAAAGGAGATAATAATGCAAAATAACCATCGTCGTCATCTAAGTCGTGTTGTAATTAGTCTTGCTTCATCGGCATTATTAGGATTATTTCTAACTAGTAATCAAAATATTGTTCATGCTGATTCAGTACAGGAAAACAACGCAAGTCTTCAAAACTCGAGCTCTGTTAAGGTATATACAAACCAAGATCGACAGTCAAAGCCGAACAATGATTATTGGAAAGACCCAGCAAATTATAAAGATGATGTTCCTGTTCAATTTTTAGGCATCAATGATTTACATGGAAACATTGATACTACTTCTAGAGCATTCGTGGGTCATAAGATGTATCAAGATGCAGGTAACGCTGCACGTTTAGCTAGTTATTTGAATAATGCAGAAAATGATTTTAAAACTAAAAATCCTAATGGTACTACGTTTCGTGTAGAAGCAGGAGATATGGTGGGAGCATCTCCCGCAACTTCTTCATTGCTTCAAGATGAGCCAACGATGAAATCACTCAAAGCAATGGGAATAAACATTGGTACTTTAGGAAATCACGAATTTGATGAAGGATTAGATGAGTTTCACAGAATTGTTGTTGGAAATGCTCCAGAAAAGGGAAAATACAATCAAGTTGAACAAGATTATCCTCATGAAAATTCTGGTCTACAAATTGTTGTATCAAATTTAGTAAATAAATCTGACGGTCAAGTACCTTTTGGCTGGAAACCTTATCTAATTAAAGAAATTAACGATAATGGCAAAAAAGTTAAAGTTGGTTTCATTGGAATTGAAACAACTGATTTAGATAAGCTGACTTTTGCTAAAAATATTAAAGATTATACTGTCTTAGATGAAGCTGACTCGATTGCAAAATATGATAAAATTTTGCAAGATCAAGGCGTACATGCAATTGTGGTTTTAGCTCATACAGCAGTTTCAACATATAAAGGAAAAACGAGTGGCGACGCAGTAGATATTTTGCAAAAATTATATCGCATTGCACCAAATAACTCAGTTGACTTGTATATTGCAGCGCATTCTCATCAATATGCAAACGGCACTGTAGGACATACGAAGATTGTTCAAGCGGATAAGTTCTCAATGGCTTATGATGACGCTATTGGCTATATCGATCCTAAAACTGATGATTTTGTTAGAGGTAGTTTGGTAACTCATGTTTATCCAGTTATGTCAGAAAAAGATGATCCCCAAACTCAGGCAGATCCTAAAGTAGCTGCAATTATTAAAGATGCCCAACAAAGAACTGCTAAAATTACTGAAGCTTCAGTTGGGAAAGCAGCTAGTGCTCAAGATATTACCACAACGATTAATGCTAGTCGAGAAAGTAGTATAGGTGACTTAGTAGTTGATGCGCAACTTTCTGAAGCACATCGCATGGGAATTGCAGCTGATTTTGCTATAACTAATGGTGGTGGCGTCAGGAGCAATTTAAAAGTTGAAAGCGACGGTACGATTAAATGGAAATCAGCTCAAGCTGTACAACCATTTAACAATCAAATTCAAGTTTTTGAATTAACTGGTAAGCAAATTGAAACTTTACTTAATTCCCAATATATAGGCACTGGTGAAAGATACTATTTAGTTAGTGGAATGAAGTATGTCTATACTGATAATGCGGATCCTCATCAAAGTCACAAGGTTGCTGTAATGTATGATAGCCATGGAAATAAGCTTGATTTAAATAAGACTTATCGTGTAATTACTAGCAATTATCTTGTTGATTCTACTAAAGAATTAAAGGGTGCAAAAAAGGTAGCTGATGTTGGTGTAGATACGGATTTGTTTGTAGATTATTTTAAACATCAAACAGCTGCTGGCAATTTAATCAAAGCTCCAGTGTTAGACAGAGAAGAATATGTTTCTGTCGAAAAGGCAGCTGAATTAATCGCTCAAGGGCAAGAACAAGAAAGTAAAAATACTCAAGCCGAAGAAACTCAACCAGTTGTTGACCACTTGACTGAAAAGGTACAAGAGAGATCTGTGTATTTACCAGTAATTCATCAAAACAAAAATTGGAAGATTCGCTTATTAGACCAAAATGGTAGATACCTAAATCAATTTTTAGATACAGATCAAGTAATTAAGATAAGCGGACATAAGATGATCGATGGGCGAGAATTTTATCAAATTGCTGGAAGTGATGCTTGGATTCCTAGCCAATTTGTAGTTTCTGCACAAGATGAAACTAAAGTATCTGCAATTGGATATATTCCAGTCTTAACTAATCATCCAACTTGGAAAATAAGATTAGTTGATGTACAAGGTCATTATGTAAATCAATACTTATCGACAAAAACTTATTGGAAAGTTTTTGCTAAAAAGATTATTAATGGACAATTGCATTATCGTCTAGGTAATCAGAGACAATGGATTCCGGCAAAGTATTTGCAATTAATACATGAAATTTAAATTTTTGATATGAGAAAAGGCATCCCTTTATGTGTTAAAAGGGATGCCTTTTGATTTATCTATTCTTTATAAAAATCAAAAAGTAAAAGAATGCTGTGATTACTTCAGCAATTCCTTGCATTAAAATAGCTTCAGTTGCGCTGTAATGCTGGACAATAATTCCGCCTAGAAATGAGCCTAAAGGAATCATACAATTAATGATACTAGTGTTAATTGTTTCAATACGACCTAAAATTTGAGAATCAAAACTTTCTTGAACTAGCACCTTAAAATTAATATTCATCATACTAATCCAGACGGAACTTGATACAAATAAGATTAAAATCCAGCTGAATAAGAGCTTGGCTAAAATCGCTTGCAGAATAACTGAAATACCAGCAAGTAATAAAGATAAAGTTACGAATTCCTCTAATTTTTCTTTTCCAAAATTAAAATGCTGGATGATAATACTTCTTAAAATTCCACCAAGAGAGCAAGCGAATTCAATCATTCCATAGCCACTTGCATTTTTAGAAATAAAATTGCTAGCAAAATACGGTAAACCAACCGAAGCAATACCGTAAAACAAATTTGTGATAGCAAATGGCAAGATAAGAGCCAAAATTCGATCTTCATTTTTTAGCGTTTTCCAGCCAGTTATAAGATCTTTCAAATAATTGTCAGCAAAGTAATCGGATGTTTGCTTAAATAACTTCTTTGGCAAAAAAAGCTTACTATAAAATGCCAGTGCTATTGCAAAAATTAAAGCTGATATGACCATTGTATTATTAATTGATAAATATGTGATCAATAAGGTTGCTAGAGAATCTAAAAATAAGTCTAATGTCTGGTAGGTCATTTGAAAGATTCCGTTGATCTTGATTAGTTGATTGCGATCAGTAATTACTGGTAGGATTTTTTCTTCGCTTGGATAAATAAGAGTTGAACCAATTGTTGAAAAAATATATGTGATAATTAGTCCGACAATAATAAAAATATTTTGCTCATTTTTATTTAAGAAAAATCCAACTGTAATAAAACTGAATAAGATTTGAAAAGCAGTCACATATTGAAGTAAACGCTTAATATAGATACGATCTATTAGTGGGCCGAAAACAAAAGCCATCATGTCAATTGTTGAATCGGCTATAAATACTAAGGATAAGACGATAGGCGAATGAAAGTGTACTTTAAAATACCAAAGAATCGTCATATAAAATAGTGAATCAGCAATATTTGTGGCTATTCGGCCAGCTAGAAGATTAGCAACATTTGAATTATTTTTTGCAATTAATTTTTTAAACATTTTCCCGTTCCTTTTCTTAATACTTTGACGCGTATTTCTGAAAGTTAGGGAAAAGTTATCTATTTAATTTTAGTTAACAAACCCCAAACCTTCAGAAAATTCGGGGTTGAGCCTTAAGTAGAGCTTGACGGTTAAAAGAAAGAAATTTAACCGTAAGCTTAACGCTAAGTGATCATTGTTAAACACTTAAATTTGCATCTCCTATTTAAAAATTGTTTTTATTATAGCATTATGAGTTGAATTATAATAGAAGAAAATAATCCTAAAGTAGGTACTGAAATTGGTAAATAAACTAAAAATTGACAGTAAAAATCAAGTAATTCAAGGAGTAAAAATACTAGATAAAATACTCTTTCAAAAAGTCCGCTTTGCCGTGCAAAATAATCATCTGGAAGGTTGGAATCCAACACAATCTGAAATTAGTCAATTAGTTGAAAAATCCCAGATAAAAGATTCAAGCTTAGAAACTGATTTTAACAAAATTTTTGGAGAAAATAATGAGTGATTGGATTTCAGAAACGCTTTATGACAATGGAACTTTAATTAATAAATTGGGGATTAAAGATAAAGCGCAATTAGCGCAAAAAGAATTTGAAATTACGGCTCAAAGAGAAATTTTTCTGTTAGATCAAAGACTCAAAATAAACTCAATTAATGATTTAAATAAGATCCATGAATTTTTGTTTTCGCCATTATATGATTGGGCTGGAAAATTGCGTCCGGGTAATTTTGCTAAAGGAAATACTGTCTTTTTTGACTACAGCCGTTTTAGCTATGCTCAAGAAGATATAGATCATATACTTTTGATGCAAAGAAAAAAACGCAATCTTGAAACAAAAGATTACGCTGAATTGATGGATTTGATTAATTATATGCATCCTTTTAGAGAGGGGAATGGTAGAAGTACACGGTTGTTTTTGCAATGCTATGCTTATCAGCATGGTCAATTAATTGATTATCCTTTGAGCAATGATGGACTAATTGCTGCACTTAATGAAGCTGATACTGATAAGATTGCTGAATTAATAAGGTTAGAAATACCTTAGCAACTGTTTTTCGTTCTTATTTTTAAGAAGTTTTACTTAAAAAATGTTTTATAAATAGTTCGAATCACTTCTTCAGAGTCTTGTCGTCTTGTACCAATCATAATTGAAATTTGAGATGCACCTTGGTTAATCATTTTAATTGAGATGTTTTTTTGACCTAATGGATAAAGGATACTTGCACAAAGACTTAACTTATCTTGCATTCCTTCGCCAACAACCATTGTGATTGCATAGTCATCAATCCACTGCATCTGGTCGGGATTAAGAGAAAGCTGGATTTCATTGCAAATTTGATCAATCAATTCTGCATTAAGATCCTCCTTTTTAAAAATAATGGTGATATCGTCAATTCCTGATGGCATATGTTCATAGGCAACTTTATGATGATCTAGAATTTGTAAAATTTTTAAGGTAAATCCGGCTCCTTTATTAAGCAAATATTTGTGTAAGTAAAGAGCAGAGAAATTTTTTCCTCCCGCAATTCCAGTAATTGTATGCTGAGCTTTGAAGTTAGTTTCAGGTACAATCATTGTTCCTGGTTTTTCAGGATGCTGAGTGTTTTTTACATTAACGGGGATTTGCGCTTGAATAGCAGGTATTAAAGCTTCGTCATGAAAAACTGAAAAGCCAGCATAAGAAAGTTCGCGCATTTCACGGTAGGTCATTTTACTGATTGGTTCAGGATTAGAAACTATTGCTGGATTGGCTGAAAAAATAGCATCAACATCAGTGAAGTTTTCATATAGCCCAGCATTAAAGCCTCTTGCTAAAATCGCTCCCGTAATATCTGATCCACCGCGTGAAAAAGTTGCAATATTACCTGAAGGGGCAATGCCATAAAAACCTGGGAAGATTATTTTTTCATCTGGATCAATTATTAAATTGCGAAGATTTACATAAGTTTCCGGGTTGACTGTGGCATCATTAGGAGTGCCTGTGACAATTAAACCAGCTTGTCTTGGCGTAACAAGACGAGCTTTGAAGCCTTGACTTTTCATGATAAGAGTTAAAAGTTTGGCGTTAAGCAGTTCTCCGTGGGCCTTAAAAGAAGCCAATAAGTAATCGCGATTAGGATAAGCTTGATTTGGAAGGGCATTAATTAATGTCTTTATTTCGTCAAGATCTTGAACAGTTAAATTAAAATGCTCTCCAATTTCTGCGTAACGTTCAAAGATTCGTGTCTGGATTTCGCTATAGTTTTGTTTTTCTAGAGTAAGATTGGCATACTTAATTAAAAGATCGGTAACTTTTGTATCTGCCTTATTTCTTTTTCCAGGCGCAGATACAACTACGACTTGACGCTTATCATCGCTTTTTAAAATATTGATTACTTGAGCAATTTTGGGCCCTGAGGCTACAGAACTACCACCAAATTTAACTACTTTCATAAAAATTAATATCCTCTCTAGAAAATTTTAGTTGACTTATATTATGCATCATTATAACCTACAAATAAACGAAATGAGGGTAGATTATGAAAAAAGAATTTACAGTAGCTATCTTAGGCGCAACTGGCTTAGTTGGACAGCGAATAATTAAGCAATTAGAACAATCGACTATTCCAGTTAAAAAAGTAAAATTTTTGGCATCTAAAAGATCAGCAGGAAAAAAGTTGAAATTTAATGATCAAGATGTAGAAGTTGAAGAAACTACACCGAATTCTTTTTCAGGTGTTGATATAGTGCTGTCTTCAGCTGGTGGTGCAGTTTCAAAAAAGTTTTTACCAGAAGCTGTTAAAAGAGGTAGTGTCTGTATAGATAATACCAGCGCTTTTAGAATGAATCCTGAAGTGCCCTTGATTGTACCAGAAGTTAATGGAGAAGAAATTAAACATCATCATGGTATTATTGCTAATCCAAACTGCTTAACGATTCAGATGGTAATGGCTCTAAAACCAATGATGGATAGTTTTGGCTTAAAGCGCGTAATTGTATCTACATATCAAGCTGCCTCTGGAGCAGGACATGCGGCTTTAGAAGAATTGTTTAAAGAAGCTAAGGATTATATGGCAGGTAAAGATATTAGAAAAGAAGCTAAAATTTTACCCACATCTAGTGATAAAAAACATTATCCATTAGCTTTTAATTTATTGCCTCAAATCGATGTCTTTGAAGATGATGGCTATAGTCATGAGGAATGGAAAATGATTCATGAAACTAAGAAAATTCTACTTAATGATATGAATGCATCTGATATTAAAGTAACTGCTACTTGTGTACGTGTTCCAGTTGAGATTTCGCATGGGGAAAGCGTCTATTTTGAATTAGGGAATAAAAATGTCACTGTGGCCGATTTAGAGAAAGTATTAAAAGATTTTCCTGGAGTTCAAGTACAAAATGATTTTAGAAAGCAGGAATACCCACAACCTCTAAATGCTGTAGGTAGTAACGATACATTCGTTGGACGAATTAGACCAGACTTAGAAACACCTGGTGCTTTTAATATGTGGGTGGTAGCTGATAATTTATTAAAAGGTGCTGCTGGAAATACAGTTCAAATTGCTGAAAAATTAGTTGCTAATAATTGGTTTTAAAAAAGATGAGTTTTAAAAACTCATCTTTTTTAGAGGTTTAAGATATTCAATAAAGTATCTTTCATCTGATTAGCTTCAATTATTTGTTCTTGATAATTACCATTTTGAATTAAGTTATGTACATTGCCCTGAAAA
Source organism: Lactobacillus hominis DSM 23910 = CRBIP 24.179 (assembly GCF_000296835.1). Classification (GTDB taxonomy): domain Bacteria; phylum Bacillota; class Bacilli; order Lactobacillales; family Lactobacillaceae; genus Lactobacillus; species Lactobacillus hominis. The sequence continues at coordinate 224,106 of NZ_CAKE01000001.1, forward strand.
TCTTCTTTTAAATAATTATTCAATTCTTGGATAGCAGGGATTCCTTTCTGCTTAACTTCTTTTTCAGTAAGAGCATGAAAGACTGTTTCAGGGAATTTATATGGACTTGCAGTTGACACAATTATAGTTGGCGTTTTATCATGAGTGTTTTTTTGATACTGCTTAGTCACAAATGATGCAACAGCTGTATGAGGATCTATTGTATAACGATCTTTATCATAGATACGCTTAATTTCATCTTCAACTTCTTTTTCAGAAGCAAAACCGGCCGCAAAAATCTGATCTAATTTTTCTTTTACAGTAGAATTTACTGTATATTTTCCATTGGCATTCAGGTTATTCATTAATTTGGCAAGTTCATTAGAATCTTCATCATAAAGATCAAATAAAAGTCGTTCTAAATTGCTTGAAACCAAAATATCCATCGCTGGAGAATTAGTTAAATAAAATTTACGTCGACGATCATAAGTACCAGTTTTGAAAAAATCAGTTAGTACATTATTTTGGTCAGATGCACAAATCAGTTTATTGATTGGTAAACCTAATTTTTTAGCATAATAACCTGCTAGAATATCCCCAAAGTTTCCGGTGGGGACGCTGAAATTTATTTTCTGCCCAGATCGGATGTTGCATTTTTTGAATAATTGAACATAGCTATAAAAGTAATAGACAATTTGCGGAATTAATCTTCCAATATTCATTGAATTTGCTGAAGAAAACTGTAATTTGTTTAAATTTAATTTCTCAACTAATTCATGATTATTAAAAATCTTTTTGACATTGCTTTGTGCGTCATCAAAGTTTCCTTTGATAGCAATTGCAGTTAAATTATTGCCTTTAAGAGCAAGCATTTGTCTTAATTGTACGGGACTTACACCGCCATAAGGATAAAAAACGATAACATGAGTGTGATCTTGTCCTTTAAAGCCACTCATGGCAGCTCCGCCTGTGTCACCTGAAGTGGCCGTTAAGATGATAATATCAGAATCAACTTGCTTAATATTGATCGCTTTATTCATTAAACGAGGAAGAACTTGTAAGGCAATATCTTTAAAAGCCAAGGTAGGGCCATGAAAGAGTTCTAAATAAAAATTATCTGCATGATTTACAATTTTGACAATTTCTTGAGTATCCCATTGCTTGTCATAGGATTGATCAACAATTCCAGCAAGTTGTTCATTTGAAAAATCGTCAAAGAAAGTAGCTAGAATCTTTTTTGCCATTTCTTGGTAGGATAGGTTTTTAAATTTATTTAAATCAAAAATAGGGTGAGGAAAAGCAACTGGAACAAAAAGACCACCTTCGGGAGATAGACCTTGGATTATCGCTGTTGGTGCATCTAGTTGATAATTTAAGTTAGCACGTGTACTACGGTATTTCATAAATTAACTCCTTGTATCATAGAAAATGAAATGTCTGTTCTTATCATTGTAACCTGTTAAGTGACTATGATACAATCAAAAATAAAAAAATTATTAAAGAGGCCACTTAGATGAAAACTATTGAAGTTGCAATGCTTGGATTGGGAACTGTTGGATCTGGTGTACTTGATATTTTAAAACATGATCAAGAAAAAATAGGACAGATTTCAGATACTGATTTTAAAATATCCAGAATTTTAGTTAGAGATATAGCGAAGTATCAAAAAGCTTATCCTAATTTAAATTTAACTACAAATTTTGATGAGATTATTGAAAATAAAGACCTTCAAATAGTTATTGAAGTTATGGGAGGAATCCATCCCACAAAAGAATATATATCAGAACTTTTAAAACAAGGACGTACTGTAATTACAGCCAATAAAGATTTAATGGCAAGTTATGGTCTTGAATTAATGAAACTTGCTAATAAATATTCTGGAAAGTTATTTTATGAAGCAAGTGTTGCTGGCGGTATCCCGATTTTAAGAATTCTTGATCAAAATTATGTTGGAGATCAGATTAGCCAGATTGCTGGAATTATTAATGGAACCAGTAACTATATTCTTACTCAGATGGCCGATAACGGTTGGTCATACGGACAAGCTTTAAGTCAAGCGCAGAAATTGGGTTTTGCAGAAGCAAATCCGGCTAATGATGTTAGTGGTAAAGATGCTGCTTATAAGCTTATTATTTTAGGATGGTTGGCATTTGGTATTAATTTGTCACTTGATCAAATAAGGGTAGTAGGCATTACTGAAGTAACCCAGGAAGATTTAACAGCAGTTGAAAAATTCGACTATACTTTAAAACTTATTGCAAAACTAGAAGCTAAAAATAATACTTATAATGCACTTGTAGTGCCAATGTTAGTATCCAACGACAATATGCTAGCTAAAACAAATAATGAGTTTAATGCTATAGAAATAAAAAGTTACGCAATTGGTAGTTCGTTTTATTATGGACCAGGGGCTGGTAAATTACCAACAGCTAACAGCGTCATCAATGATCTTGTAGCGGCAGTTAAATCCGAACCTATTTTTGATACTGCTTGGAATTGTGAGATGCCAACAGTTAAAGATATTTTTATTAGACAATATTGGTTTAAAGTTGAGAAGGCTTGTCAAAATGATGTAGCTGAAATTATGTCGCAATATCAAATTGAAGAAGCAGATATTTTTATTAGTTATGACTATGTTTATTATTTAACAGGAAATATTACTGCTACTCAAAAAGAGAAGCTATTTGCTGAATTAAAAAAGAAAAATATTAAAGTTTATTGTATGTATGAAGTATATTGAGGCTAAAAATGAAAATTTTTGTTCCAGCAACCTCAGCCAATATGGGGCCAGGATTTGATTGTTTGGGAACGGCATTGACAATGTTTTTAGAATTAGATGTTTTAGAAGAAAGCGATAAGTGGTTTGTTGATCATCAAATGGCTGAGATAAGTCATGATGAAAATAATTTAATTGTAAAAACTGCCTTAAAAATTGTTCCAACCCTAAAGTCACACTATTTAAAAGTTAAAAGTGAAATTCCTTTGAGTCGCGGTTTAGGAAGTAGTTCAACTGCAATTGTTGCAGGAATTGAATTAGCTAATCAAATAGCTAGCCTAAATTTAAACCAGCAAGATAAATGTAGAATAGCGGCAAAGATTGAAGGTCATCCAGATAATGTAATGCCAGCAATTTTGGGTGGAATGGTTGTAGCTAGTCGTGTGCAAGAGCAATATTATTATCAACAGTTGCCAGATCTTCCATTTGATTTTGTGGCGTATATTCCGAACTATGAATTAAGTACAAAGTCGTCAAGAGAGGTTTTGCCAAAAACTTTGCCATTAAAAAAAGCTACACATGCAAGTAGTATTTTAGGGACTTTAACTGCTAGCTTAGCTTTACAAGATTATGAAACTGCTAAAAAATTAATTGAATCTGATGAATTTCACGAACCATATCGTCAAAAATTGGTTCCCGAATTAACGCAGATTAGAGAAATTGCGCATCGCTGTGAAAGTTGGGCTACATATCTAAGTGGAGCTGGTTCAACTGTGATGACAATTATTAAGCACGAAAAGACTGAGCAATTTATTGCTAATTTAAGAGCTGCTAATTTGTTAGATAGAGTTGAAGTATTAAAGCAGAGTAATCAAGGTGTTTTTGTAAAGCAATAATAAAGCTAGAATTGATTCCGCTGAATTAAAATGGAGTACATAGCAAAATAAAAGGCCGCATTTTACGCGGTCTTTTATTTTGGTTATTTATTGATTACTTTTAATCTTTTTAATTTCTACAGATATTTTTCCACTCATCCCTTAATATCCCATATTTCATAGAGTCGTAATATCGTACTTTTCTAATTTGAGCTTTCTTTTGAAAGCCGAGTTTTTCTGCAATGAATTGCTTATTAAATATAAGTATAATAGAATAAATTTGTGAAAGCGATTTATTAAAAATATTCATTTAAGGAGTAGAAAATGAACGCAATTTTTAAAAGAAGAGCTGTTAGAGAATATACTAGTGAAAAAATTGATGACGAAAAGATTCAAAAGCTAATTGATGCTTTTCAAGCTGCACCTTGTGCGCTGCATCAAACTGAAGTTATGGAGTTGAGCGTAATTACGGATCCAGAACTTCTTAAAAAAATTGAAGATAATACTAACAATTCTTGTTATAATGCACCACTTATTTTTATGATCAATACTAAAAAAGATAGCCAATTTGGTGAAAGAGATGCTTCTGCAGCTGCGGAAAATGTGATGGTTGAAGCTTTTGAATTGGGGCTGGCCTCTGTTTACGTAATGGGTGGAGTAAGTGTACTGAATAAATTCCCTGAAATTCAAAAAGAATTAGGAATGGATGATGGCTATGAAACTTCTGTACTTTTACCAATTGGTTATCCTGCTGATGATGGAAAGCCTGAAGATAGATCAAATCGTTATAAAGTTGTTAGAAAATAATTGCAGATAGTAAAAAACATTGATCCTGATACTGGACCAATGTTTTTTATTTGCTCAAGTCAATAATTCTGTCAAACATTTCTTTTTCTTGTTGTGAGATTTTATGAGCAACTTCAATTACTGCAAAATTTGAATTTTTGAGTAAAACTTGATGTATCTGTAATGATAGTTCATTGTCTAAAGCGCTTGTTGCTTCATCAGCTAGCAAAATTGGACGTTTTGCCAAAATAGATCTGGCAATTTCGATTCTTTGAATTTGACCACCAGAAAGATTATTACCGTTTTGTCCCACCTGGTAATCAAGTCCCTTTTCTTTGACTAATTCTGTTAGACCAGCTAATTTAATTGCTTCATTTAAATCTTCTTCTGAATATTTTTTACCTAAGGTTAAGTTAAAATGCAGGCTGCGGTCAAACATGAATGGCTTTTGATTAATGTATCCAAAGTAATCATGCGATTTTTGCGAATTACCGGTTACATTTTGTTGGTTAATTATAATAGAGCCACTAGTTGGTTTTAATTGACCAACTAATAGACGGAGTAAAGTTGTTTTTCCAAAGCCACTTGGCGCCATTAAAAGGACTTTTTCATTAGCATTAACAGTGAAGTTTACGTTCTTTAGGATAGTTTTATCACCAACCGTATATGTTAATTTCTCAACTGATAATTGATTAAATGATAGATTAGTAGCATTTTCATTTTTATTATTAAAATTGATTGCTTTTTGAACTTTATCCCAAATAGGCTTAGTAGATCGAATCTGATTTAGTTGATCTAAAATCATAGTGATTGGATTAATGAAGTCGTTGGATAGTTGCACGATCATTACTAAAGTACCAGCACCAATTTGACCATTAAACATTAAAATGGCACCTATTAAGAATGGAATAATAAAGCTGAAAATGTCAGCAAGAGTAATAATCAATGTAGAAATAGCACCTTGAGTATAATTAAGACTGCGTAATGCATTTTCCATTTGTTTGGCTTGTTTAACTACATAAGAAATAACTGGAATCTGAACATCATAGAGCATTGCGGTTTTAGAACCATTGATGGCATCAGTGACTGCTTGCGTATAATCAGCATTTTTATTTTCCCAGACGGCAGCTTTATTTTGAATATCTTTGACAAATAGTTTCTGAATAAAGCCCGGACTAATAGTTGCGATTACAAAAATTAAAGTTAAAATCCATGAATTAAGTAAACCCACAAAAATCGAGATTATAAAAGCGGCAGCTTCTGAAATAATCATCAATTCATTGGCAATCTTCAGTGATTCGATTTGCTTTAGATCGTTGGTCATTAGGTTAAGACCTTCTTTTTGCGAGTCGGATTGTTGATTGACTAAGTAAGTGACTGTTTTATTTTTTAATTCAAGATTGATATCGCGAATAATGTCATAGCGTAAATAGCGATATCCAAAGTTCAAAAACATGATCACAATTAAAATAATTGCTCCTAGTAAGGCATTTTAATTAATTGTTTTAATGAGCCACGATGATATTGCGCGCTGTTAAGCATAATCTTCGTGACATAAGCGATAACGACATTACCACAAGCACTTATGCAGGCTAAAAAGACATAAAGTGCTAGCTTATTTTTGTTAGCAAACTTTAATGACATAAATATACCTTTCTAGACCCCATCAAAGTGACTTCATTTAAGTCGTTTCTTCTTTGATGAAAATAATATAGCATATTTTGTTGAAAATTAAAATAGTATTAGATATTATTTTGATAAAAGAAATTGGAGGAAGTGTATATGCAAGAAAATGTAATGTCGTTTGTTAATATTTCACCTTTATTTATTGCAATTATTATTGGTTTTGTAGTTTCATTTAATGAAAATACTTCTATAAGAGTACCGATTATTATAGTTATTATTTCAACAATTATTAGTTTTCTTTTGCCAATTTTTAATTTAAAATCTTGGGTTACTTATCCAGTAGTTATCTCTGAAAGTGCAGTGTTTGTTTTGGTCTCAATGTTATTAAGTCAAAAGATGAAAAAATGGCTGGCCTGGATTTTGGGTTTGATTGTAGGATTTGTTTGGGCAATTGTACTGCTTATTTTACTAGGAGTGACTTTTAATATCTAATGCTTATTAGAAAGTATGAAAATTCTGATTTCGATCAATTGTGTCATGTGATGGATAGGGCACGACTGCAGGAATTAAAGACAGCTAATATGGAGCAAGTGTTTATCCAATTGAGGGATGCCCCATATTTAGGGTATTTGTTAAAATGCAAAATTTATATGGCCACTAAAGAAGAAAAAATAGTCGGATTCGTTGGGTTGCGACCACATGAATTATCGTTTTTATATGTAGATCCAACTTTTCAAAATCATGGAGTCGGGAAGAAATTAATAGAGTTTGCTTTAAAGCGATTAGAAAGACCGATAAAGCTAGAAGTTTTTACTGACAACTTGGCAGCCAAAGCATTGTATGAAAAATATGGTTTTAAAGTAGTAAAAACTGTGGTTGAAAAGTGGTCTGATGAGTATCCAGTAGAGTTTTCGCAGGATACTATGGAGATGAAATAAGTATGGATATAGAAAAAATCAGGATGAAACTTAAAGATCCACAAGCGACATATTCTGACGAAGAGGTAGAGTGGCTACTTGATAATATCGGAAATCCTGAAAGCAAAATTCGTGATAATTTAGTTTGCAATAGTTTTGGAAGTAGCTTTTTTGAAGAAAAATTTACTTTTGACCAAGTTAAATATTTGATTAATCAACTTCAGAAGAAGAATCTTCTATATTATCGAATTAACGAAAAGAAAGTAGCAACGTTAACTAGATCTTTTACATGTTTATTATGGGATTTAATTATTCGGACAAATAATGATAAATATTCTCGTTATTATCAGGTTTTAAATAAGAATGAAGAGCAACAAGTATTTGAAGATTTAATCAAGTATTTGGCTAATGAACGCGATTTTACTGGTTTTTCAAAAAAATATGGTTGGGTGCATGCAATAGCACATTGCTCAGATGCATTAGCAGATAGCATACTTTGTGATAATTTTGATCAAAAAATGGTCAATGCTTTTTTATTAGCGGTTAAAGAAATGTTGAATAAAGTTGATAGACGTTTTATTGACGGGGAAGAATATCGTTTAGCCGATGTTTTTGTAAATGGTATTAAAGAAAACAAAATTAACTCTGATAGTTTTGTTAATTGGATAAAATCATTTGCTTTTAATCCTTATTCAGATGAATTGTTAGAATACTATCGATTTAATAATTTGAAGTCATTATTGCAGGATATATATGTAAAGTTAAATTCTATTTCATTGCTTGGTCCTAATGTGAAGGAAGTAGTAGAGAAAAAATTTAATAGTGAATATTAAGGTTCGAAATTATGATTATTGATACTAAACAATTACAAAAAGCAGTTATTGAGAACAAGAAAAAACATAATTTTAATACTAGTGATGTTAAGTTTGAACTTCTTTTGTTGTATGGCGAGGTAAATGAACTGTTTCAAGCTTGGCTTAAAGAAGATCAAGAAAATATCAATGAAGAATTAGCAGATGTAGCCATTTTTCTATTAGGAATATCTGAAATGCTTGGTAGTGATCTTGGTGAAGATATTGTTAAGAAAATGGCGATTAATGCCAAAAGAAAATATGTGCATGGAAAGAAGATAATTAGTGATGACTAAAGTAGAACTTACTCGTTTTAGAAT